>JAQWVA010000038.1:0-91592 GCA_029250205.1 Tateyamaria sp. | reverse complement strand
TGTTTATCGCATTCTCAAGCGTAATGGCCTCAACCGACTGCCGAGAGGCACACGGATGAGGAAGCTCCACACCAAGCGCTATCAGAAGCAGGTTCCTGGTCATCACATCCAAGTAGACGTCAAGTTTCTGACCTTTAAAGGAAAACGCGGCGAGAAGGTGCGCCGGTTTCAATACACAGCAATCGACGATGCGACACGTGTTAGGGCATTAAAGATCTACAACAAACACACGCAGGCAAACGCGATCGACTTCATTGATCATATCATTGAAAAGTTCCCGTTCCGCATTCGAGAAGTTCGCACTGACAATGGCCATGAGTTCCAAGCCAAATTCCACTGGCATGTCGAGGACAAGGGTATCCGACACGCCTACATCAAACGTGGAACGCCTCAGCTCAACGGGAAAGTGGAGCGCTCTCATCGGTCCGATCAGCAGGAATTCTATCAACTCCTGAGCTACAAGGACGATGTCGATCTCGAAGCCAAACTCGAAGAATGGGAGCGGTTCTACAACTTCGCCAGGCCGCACGGCGCGCACAATGGCCAGACCCCTTACGAAGCTCTCAGAGACAAGTTACAATAACACAGCGAGTGTCCCGCAGGTCTGTCTAGGTTACACAAATTGACCACCAAAACGGAAAAAGGCGCGCTGACGAACTGGCGCGCTCTTAAACTTTAGCGGCGATGATTTATTGTTAAATTACAGCATATTGACTGGAATTTTGAGCATGGGGTTGCCTTGCTCGTCCCGAGGCACCTCGCCCGCACGCATGTTTACCTGCAATGCAGGGATAATCAGCTTAGGCATGGCCAGTTGCGCATCACGTTCCGTGCGGAACTTGATAAATTCATCCCGAGTTTTGCCGCCGCCGACATGAACATTGTCAGCCCTTTGCTCAGCCACAGTGCTTTCCCAAGCGATATCCCGGCCGCCGGGCCCATAGTCGTGGCACATGAAAAGCCGTGTTTCATCTGGCAGCGAAAGCACTTTCTGGATGCTGTCGTATAACTCACCGGCATCCCCGCCCGGAAAATCGGCTCGGGCTGATCCACCATCAGGCATGAAAAGCGTATCGCCGACAAATGCAACATCGCCCATCACATGCACCATACAAGCCGGGGTATGGCCCGGGGTATAAACTGCCACAGCCTGCATGTTCCCGACCATATAAGTGTCGCCATCCTTGAACAGTGCGTCAAATTGCGATCCATCACGCTGAAACTCGGTCCCCTCGTTAAAAACTTTGCCAAAGGTTTCCTGAATGACCATGATCTTTTCGCCGACGCCCACCTTGCCACCCAATTTCTGCTGAATGTAGGGCGCTGCACTTAGGTGATCGGCGTGCACGTGGGTTTCGATGATCCAATCCAACACCATGCCCCTGCTCTGGATCTCTTGGATCAACAGGTCGGCATGCACCGAAGTGATACGACCCGCCGCATAGTCGATGTCCATCACGCAATCCACAATTGCACAATGGTTGCTGGTCGGATCCTTCACGATATAGCTGATGGTGTTGGTGACATCGTCAAAATGCGCCGAAATCTCGGGCCTTATGTTCAAATCAAGAGGGTATTTCATATCTTTCTCCCATCTCAGGCGGAGGCCGTCAGGCGCGAGACCAGCGTCACCAAAAACACCTTGGCAAAGAATATCCCCGCCAGCAATGCTGCAACGAAAATCAAGACCTCAGTCTTGCCTGTTCCTATGGCGGGCAACGCTCCGCCCGGACAGAACCCTGCGATGCCCCAACCCAGTCCAAACAGTGCCGATCCGCCGACCAGAGGAAGATCAAGCGCTTGGTCGGATGGCAGATGAAACCGCGCGCCCAGTATCGGGGCGGGCTGTTTCAGCACAACACGATATCCGATAAAGGTAACAATCAGTGCGCCCCCCATCACAAAGGCCAACGACGGATCCCAAGTGCCTGCCAAATCAAAGAAATTCAACACCTTGGCCGGATTGGCCATGCCCGAGATCGAAATGCCAACGCCAAAGATCAGGCCGACGAAATATACAGAAATCAACCGCATCACCTATCCTCCGATCACATGACGAATGATGAAAACGGTCATCCCAGTTGTCACCATGAATATCAGCGTCGCCACGATGGATCGCCAAGACAGTCGCGCAATGCCGCAAACCCCATGCCCGGAAGTACAGCCGGATCCAAGTGTCACACCAATGCCAACGATAAGCCCGCCCGCGATCAGCATCGGTGACGAGATCGGCACTTGGACTTCAGGCATTTGCCCTGTGAGCGCATACACGATCAGCGGGCCGGTAATCATCCCGGCCAGCAAAACGGCACGCCATGTAAATTCGGACGTACTCGCAGGCCGGATCAATCCCGCGACAACGCCCGTCGCTCCCATGATGCGCCCCGTCGTGGCCATGAGCAACACAGCAGAAAGACCAATCAAAAGCCCGCCCACAAGCGATTGCATAGGGGTAAAAACTGTTTCCATGATCATGATTTGCATGTTCGAAAGCCCAGCAAACGGTAAAGCGGACAGAATTTCGTAGCTGCTGTTGCAATCAATACGGTGCCAACCAGAATGACGATCCGCGTCGACGCGGTCGTATGGAACACCGCCGGACCAACTCGGACCGTTAAAGCCAGCAAAACCATACCCAAAACGATGCGCAATGCTCGGTCGAAAGTTCCCAAATTCGATGTCATTCTGACGGTTCCCTTTATCACAGCTTGCCGGACCCTAATGTATCACCCCATCAACTTTGGTGATAATGTCACCAAGCACAAAAGTTTTTTAGGTTTCCAAACCGACAAGACGCTCAAGCGCGCCCTGATCCCGAAATCGCACCACACCCCGCGCCTGTTCTATCCAGCCTCGGCGCTGAAATCCCTGTAAGTGGCGCGAGATTACCTCGCGTGCAGTGCCCAATTCGACAGACAGTTTCTGATGAGTTGTTTGAACCGCAGCGCCCCCATCTGATAAATCAATAAGCTTTTGCGCCAGCCGCACATCTATCCGCTGAAATGCGACTTCGTCTACCATTCGGAAAAGATCAGTTATCCGCTTCGAAAATGCAGCAAAGACAAAGTCACGAAACGGTTTGGATTGTGCGACAAGATCATCGAACACGACGCGCGGAACCGCTGCAGCCTTCACCGCCGTCTCGGCAAGACCTGCGGCGGAATAGTCATCATAAGCCAGCAAGCATGCCGTGGTCAAAACACAGGATTGGCCTGCATAAATGCGGTACAAAACAATCTCATGACCCGTGTCCGAAATCTGTTGCACCCGCACCGTGCCATCCAGAAGAAACAACATATTTTCAGGTGAATGTCCGGGGCCAAAGATCATCGACATTTCAGGGACAGTGATAATCGCACTGCGGTCCGTAAGCAGAGCTTTTGTCCCCGCGTCGAGCCGAGCCAGCCCAGGGAAACGTTCCACCCAATCTGTTGCAAGGTCGTTTGTGATCAATGTACCCCTTTGTTCTAACATTCAGCCAACAGCGTCTCTGTGTCCAGAAGAACATCTGCGGTCTTCCAAGCAAAGTGCCTTTGGGGCTTGTCATATGCAGGGTTGCGCTGCCCCATTGTTCAAATTCAAGAGGCCAACGATGGAAGCCAAAGCACGATCGAGGGGAAAGCAACCAACAAGGCAATCGTGACGGCATCAGCGATGAAAAAGGGCGTAACGCCACGAAACACATCCTGCACGCTCAGGTCATCACGCACGCCTGCCACGACAAAACAGTTTAAGCCAATTGGTGGCGTGATTAGACAAAACTCAGCCATCTTAACCACCAGTATCCCGAACCAGATTGCACACATTGGGCCGGACATTCCAAACGTGCTGTCGGCGGCGCTGACAAACTCACCACCGTTCAGCGCCATGATCGCCGGATAGACAACAGGCAAAGTCAAAAGCAGCATGCCAATCGCATCCATGAACATCCCTAGCACAGCGTAGGCCAACAGGATGCATACAAGGATCAGCATTGGGGAAACGGTCAACGAGATGATCCAATCCGAGAACGCGCCCGGCAGGTCAGCGAACCCCAAAAACCGCACGTAGATCAAAACGCCCCAGATGATAGTAAAGATCATAACCGTTAGCTTGGCCGTTTCAATCAGTGCGTCCTTAAGCTCGCGGAAGCGCATGCCCTGATACAGTGCCATGAGGAAAACGATAAATGCGCCGACCGCGCCGCCCTCGGTCGGGGTGCCCCAAGCGTCACCAAACGGGTTGTAGACAAAAAAGATGATGATCACGACCACCGCCACAATGGGCATGGCGGGGGGCAACGAAACCAAACGCTCTTTCCACGTAAAGCCACTGACCGGTGGCCCTACGTTCTTCCAGATCATAGCGATCCCAATGATCATTGCAGCATAGACCAGTGCGGAAAACGCCCCCGGAATAAAGCCAGCAAGCAGTAGCTTGCCCACGTCCTGTTCCACAATGATAGCGTAAATGACTAAAATGGCCGAAGGTGGGATCAATGAGGCAAGCGTGCCACCCGCCGCAACAACACCGGCCGCAAACTGCTTGTTATAACCAACTTTGAGCATCTCTGGGATTGCGATCCGGGCAAAAACCGCGGCCGTGGCCACTGATGCGCCCGACACGGCCGCAAAACCTGCCGTCGCAAACACGGTTGAGACAGCAAGCCCGCCGGGCACCCAGGCGATCCAACGCTTGGCGGCCTCGAACAGAGCAGTCGTCAGGCGGGCATGATACGCAAGATAGCCAATCAGGATAAAGGTCGGGATCAACGACAGTGCATGCGAGGATACCTTGGAATGAGGCACCTGACCCGCAACTTTTACGCTGATTTCAAGCGATTTGACGAAGCGTTCAGGTGCATAGTCGAACCCATTCCAACGCAGCCAGACCAGACCCAAAAAACCCGCAAGGCCCGCAGCAAAAGCCACGCGCATACCCAAAAACACCAAAGCCAGCATTCCGCCTGTGGTCCACAAACCAATTGCAATCGGATCCATTAGAAGTTCACCATCATTTGGATCCATCCAAAGCTTCGGCTTCGGCGCGGGCCTGTGCAGCCACGCTTTGGATCAAAGGAACGGCCGCCGGACGTTCTAGATTGAGCCAAAAGGCTCGTCCATAGCCCGCCGCCTGTAACAACAGCCGCGCGCAAAGCACGGAAAAAGCAACCGGTACGATCAGCTTTGAAGGCCAGATTGGCAAACTTATATCGATTGAACTGTCGCGACTGCACAATGGACGTGCACAATCGAATGAACGGTCGAAATGCGCCCAAGACCCCCACACGAGGGCAACAATCAGAAGCAATATCAACAAGATTGAAATCAATTCAAGAAACCAGAGCAGCCTCCCCTGAGTGGCCCCGATGATGATATCCATCCTGATATGAGCACCATCGCGCTGTACATAGGACACGCCCATAATCGCGATCAGCGGCATTAAAATTTCAATCAAATCCACGTAGCCCAGCAGTGGTTTTTCAAAAAATTCACGGCCTGTGACAGAATATGCAGCGAGGAACATCAGCGAAAAAGCGGCCAGTCCACTGAGAAATGCCATGAAACTTTCAACCGGCAGCAAGGCTCGGTCCAATCGGCTCAGCAGGCTGGAATCCTCTAGTACTGTGGATGGGCCGGCCATGTTTTATGTCTCCTGTTTGCGTCAAAACATGACGCAGCCGGGCAGGAACAACCCTGCCCAGCCATTGATCACGATAGATCAGCTACCAGATTTTGCATCAGCCAGCGTTTGAGCGACCAGATCGTACAGCTCTTGACCAGGCAGGCCTTGAGCTTCCATGTCTGCGATCCATTTATCACGGATCGGATCAGCAGCCTTTGCACGGAATTCCGCGATCACGTCGTCGGCTATCTCGACCTTGGCCACGCCTTTTTCAGCAAGCACAGTGTCCCAGCGCGCCAATAATTCAGCGTAGTTTGCCAAATAGTGATCCAACGCCTCGGGCACAGAACTGTCGAGGGCGGCGCGATGGTCATCGCTAAGGCTGTCATAGGCATCGATGTTCACGACGACGGGGCAATTCACCGTGCCAGGGTTCAGGTTTGCCGTCCACCAGTCAGCCTGGTTGATCGTGCCAAATGACAGATGTGCGTGCTGCGCAAAGGCGACCGTGTCCACAACGCCCGATTCCATCGCCTGGTATGCTTCGGTTGCAGTCACTGACGTGGGAACGCCGCCCACCGCAGAAAACGCGTTGCCGATGCCGCCTGTAGCACGAACCCGCATGCCTTCGAAATCAGAAAGGTCATCGCGTGGTTCGCCTGTACCAACCAAGTTGTACTGGGGCATGGGCGACGTCATCAAAAGCTTGGCGTTCCACTGTGCCATCTCTTCAGCGGCCGCAGGGTGGTTGTAGACAGCCGCGGAAACAGCGACTTCCTGATCCAGGTTTTCAACCCCGAGGAATGGCAGTTCCAGCACGGTGATGACGCGGTTTTTATCGCGGTGATAGCCTGCGCAGAATTGGGCCATCTCGAACGCGCCGATGCTGATCCCGTCCAGATTTTCACGGTTTTTGGAAAGACCACCATAGCTGATGTTTAGAGTGAATTCACCGTTTGTCTTTTCTGACAACAGCTCGGCGAGTTTCTCTACGTGTTCGGTAAATGCGCGGCGTTTTCCCCACACCGATACGTTCCATTCGGTGGCAGCAGCCTCTAGCGCAAAAGTACAGGTCATGGCGCCAGCAAGTGCGCCGAGTGCGTATTTATTCATCCTATATCTCCCTAGGTGCAAGGCGTTCTTCGCCTGCTTGCAGAAAGGTTAGCGCGCGTTTGCCAAACTGCCAAGAGGAACCAGTTGTCTGGCGTGTGCAGACGCGCACACATCCACCCGTACAGGTAGAAACGGGCTACCAAAAGATGCCACACCGACTTTGAAAAAAATATCTGCATTGTAAAAATTGTTTAATAAAGCGAAGCTTGTCGTATAATTTCTATTCGTCGGCCTTGAGCACATGGCTTGGCTGCAACACGACGCGAGAGACTTCAGACCAAAATCAATATGGATAGCACTAATATTCAAATGCTTGGTCCGATTCATATATAGCAGTCAAATACGATACGCAGATCACCACGGTATTCACAGCAAAACGATACGGATTTTAAGCATTATGAGCCTCTTCGATGAAGACCTGTTTCAAAAGGGAATCGCACAGCGAAAATCCTCGCTCGGCGGCGATTACGTGCAAAGCAATCTTGATGCTGCTGATGCATTCAACCGCCCCTTTCAAGAGGCTATGACGGCTTGGTGTTGGGGCTTTGGCTGGGGCGACACGGCACTGGACGCAAAGACCCGCAGCTTGATGAACCTTTCAATGATCGGTGCATTGGGAAAGATGCAGGAATGGGAATTGCACTGCAATGGTGCCATAAACAACGGCTGCACTGTCGAGGAAATTCGTGCCGCAGTGCACATAGTGGCCATTTATTGCGGTGTCCCACAAGGTCTGGAGTGTTTTCGCGGAGCCCGCAAAGTTTTGACTGAGCGAGGGCTACTTTGATTCTATAAAGTGGGGTACCGGGCAGGCGAACGCGCCGGTTTAAGGTGATATATTGGCGCGAACATGTTGCAAAGGCCGCCATTCGGTCAAAACTATCGCGTCAAATGTTTACAAACAACCAACTGATACCAATGTACTTTTACTAAGGTTTTTAAATTATTTACAAGCCGTTCAAAAATATCGCAAAAAGTTAACAGCGAAATCTATTTATTCCAGCGATTTATTCCATTCTTTTCAGGCACTGATATTATCGCCTCATCAGACGAGAGCCGTGCGACGACTATTTACCCCCTCAGGGTATTGCCTGTTGTGTCGTGATACTCCAACCAAAACCTGAAAGATTACCAAAGGTACCTGCATGCCCCAGAGCCAGACTTATCCCCCTTCAGCCGAACAAGCCGCCAATGCCCATGTGGACGCAACCAAATATCAAGAGATGTACGCCGCCTCTATCGCCGACCCGGATGCGTTCTGGGGGGAACAAGGAAGACGCATCGACTGGATAAAGCCATACTCTCAGGTAAGTGATGTCGACTTCACGCTGGGCAATGTTTCAATCAACTGGTTCGCTGACGGTACGCTCAACGTGTCGGCCAATTGTATCGACAGACACCTTGCCACGCGTGCAGATCAAACCGCAATCATCTTTGAGCCGGATGACTTCGATGAGCCCGCGCGCCATATCACATACAAAGAGCTGCATGCAGAAACCTGCAAGATGGCCAATGTGCTGAAAAAGCTGGGCGTTGGGAAAGGCGACCGCGTTGTCATCTACATGCCGATGATCCCCGAAGCGGCTTACGCTATGCTGGCCTGCACTCGGATAGGGGCCATTCATTCAATCGTTTTCGCGGGCTTCTCGCCCGATGCGCTCGCCGCGCGTGTGAAGGGGTGTCAGGCCAAGGCTGTGATCACGGCTGACGGCGCTCCACGCGGCGGACGCGTGACCAACCTCAAGGAAAATGTCGACCAAGCGCTAGCAACCGTGGATCATGAAACGCATTGCCTGCTTGTTCAGCGCACCGGCCAGGACATTGGCTGGCGCGAGGGTCTTGATCACTGGCTACACCAAGAAGCGGCGAGCGTTCCCGCTGATTGTCCACCCGAAGAGATGGAAGCCGAAGACCCACTTTTTATTCTCTACACCTCTGGCTCGACCGGTCAACCCAAAGGCGTTGTGCATACAACTGGCGGCTATCTGGTGTATGCTGCGATGACCCACGAGGTTGTTTTTGACTACCGCGCTGGTGACATTTTTTGGTGCACCGCTGATGTCGGCTGGGTCACTGGGCACAGCTATATCGTCTATGGTCCACTGGCAAATGGTGCCACGACAGTAATGTTCGAAGGGGTCCCAACCTATCCTGACGCAAGTCGCTTTTGGCAGGTTGTTGAAAAGCACAAGGTCACGCAATTCTACACCGCGCCCACCGCCATCCGCGCACTCATGGGGCAAGGGGACGCATTTGTCAGCAAGTGCGATCTTTCAAGCCTACGCATTCTTGGCACGGTAGGTGAGCCGATCAACCCGGAAGCGTGGACCTGGTACAATGACGTGGTCGGCGGCGGGCGCTGCCCGATCGTTGACACATGGTGGCAAACGGAAACCGGCGGTCACTTGCTGACCCCGCTGCCCGGTGCACATGCGATGAAACCCGGCGCCGCAATGAAGCCATTCTTTGGCATAGAACCTGTGGTTCTGGAACCTTCCAGCGGTGCATTGATTGAAGGAAATGACGTTGAGGGCGTCTTGTGTATTAAAAGCAGCTGGCCCGCGCAGATGCGCACCGTTTGGGGAGATCACGAGCGCTTTGAAAAGACCTATTTCAGCGACTACAAGGGCTTTTACTTTTCGGGCGATGGATGTCGCCGCGACGCTGATGGTGACTATTGGATCACTGGCCGTGTGGACGATGTGATTAATGTCTCAGGCCACCGCATGGGCACAGCCGAGGTTGAAAGCGCTTTGGTCGCGCACAGCGCTGTCGCAGAAGCCGCAGTGGTTGGCTACCCACATCAGATCAAAGGGCAAGGCATCTACTGTTACGTCACCTTGATGCATGACCAAGAACCAACCGAAGATTTGCGCAAGGAACTGCGCGCTTGGGTCCGTCAGGAAATTGGGCCGATCGCATCGCCGGATCTGATCCAGTGGGCCCCTGGCCTGCCCAAGACGCGCTCGGGCAAGATCATGCGCCGGATCCTGCGCAAGATCGCCGAGGATGACTTTGGCGCGCTTGGCGACACCTCTACGCTTGCCGACCCTTCGGTGGTTGAAGATCTAACTGAGAACCGCATGAATCGGAATTGACAGCATCTGGGGCAAGATCAAACAGGCTTAGCGATCCATTATCGTGTGGCCAGCGCTCTTTGAGTGCTCGCGGCTTCTATGACAGAACTCCCCAGGAAGTTATGAAACCATACTTTGGTTTTCACCGGCCATTTTCGGCGCTCGTTCGATCCTTAACACCCCATAGCGCGACGTCTATGATCGCTCTTGGGCATCCAAACGGCAGCGCACAGCAGACTATCGCAGAAAAATCGCGCGCTGATCGCATACTACGACTGTCGGGGCGTGTTGCAGCTGACCATCACAATCGCCGCGTCGAACCATTAAGAGAAAAATTCTCAGAGGTGATAAGTCGGCTTTTGCTGTTGATTTATTAATCTGAAAGACCCACCAAACAGAAAAGGGCACCACGAGGGTGCCCTTCGTCATTTGCGTGACGTGAAGCGTTTTACGAATACTCAAAACGACAGACATCTCCTAACACGTTGAAATATTATATTTCAGGCGCCTTTGGTAGAGTATCGCTTGTCGCACAACGCTTTATCAGGTCGAATTATTCCCAGCCAACTTGGTTGAAAATAGTCTGCGCCGTCGCCACGTTTGCCGCCACATCCGAAAGATCGACATCGTCCGGCTTAAACAAACCCAAGACAGCAACAGAGGGGCTTAAGGACACACCAGGAACCGCTGGATATTCGTCATTGCCCGCCGAAAAATACTGTTGCGCCTGATCCGAGGCGAGGTATTCAAGGAACGCAACCGCATTAGCCCGATTTGGCGCATGGGCAGCAACACCGCCACCCGAAAGGTTCATGTGTGCGCCTTCGGCATTCTGCGAAGGGAATACCCAACCAATGTTGCCGATTTCTTCGACGCCCAACCCTTTGACATCACGCCGCACGGCGCGGGCAAAGTAATATGTATTCGAGATCGAAATATCGCACTCGCCTGACACCAACCCGCGCAGCTGGTCTGTGTCGCCGCCTTGGGGGTCACGCGCAAAGTTGTCGACGACACCCTGCGCCCATGCCTTAGCTGCTTCTGCGCCGTGGTTTTCGATTACGGCTGACAACAGAGTCTGCGAATAGACGTTGCTTGAAGAGCGGTGACATACCATTCCTTTATAGGCAGGATCGGCAAGCTCCACGTAGCTGGATGGTGGATTTTCAACGCGATCTTTGGCATAAAACACGATCCGCGCGCGTTGCGAAAAGCCAAACCAAGTGTTGTCGTCATCCTGAAGGTAACCGGGCACGCGCGCCTCAAGAACAGCGCTGTCGGTGGCTTGTAAAACGCCCGCACTCTTCGCACGTTCCAATCGCGACGTGTCCACCGTCAGCAAAACATCCGCAGGCGAATTCGCGCCCTCGGCCTGCATCCGTGCGATAAGCTCGTCGCCTTTGCCCTCGATACGGTTAACAGTAATGCCCGTTTTCTCTGTGAAATCTGAATAAAGACGTTCGTCCGTTTCATAGTGCCGGGAAGAATATAGGTTTACTTCACCTTCGGCAAAAGCGGGCACGGCAGTCGCGAGGACCAGCAAACTGGGGATAAGTGGGGAAGTCATAATCGCTCCTTGGTAACTTGACTAAAACAGTAAGTTTATGAAAATCGACGAGTCGTCAAGTCTTTCTGACTAAAAAAGTCAGATTAATGTGGTAACGTCATATCCATAGACCCAATCCTGCCGGGCATGGATCATTGTGGGCAGCAGTCGCGAGGCAATCGCCATTGGCCCATAGATCGCCGTCTTTCCCAATGTAGAGCCCTTGTGAAACAGCCGCGCATTGGCAGCAGACCCTTTTTGTACCCGCGTGGTCCGAGCGATACGCAAATCAAAATAGTGGGAAAATGCAGCTGCTGGCGTGTCTTTGTAATCCAAGAGTGCGCCCAAGATCCAAGCATCTTCAAGCGCTTGCACGGCACCCTGTGCCATGGATGGCAACATTGGGTGCGCAGCGTCGCCCAAAAGAACCACACGACCGTCATGCCAGGTGGACAAGGGCGCGCGATCAAACAAAGCCCAACGATTGAGCGTTTCAGCCTGTTCGATCAACGTCGCAACCACAGGATTCCAGCCCTCGAAATCCGCAATCGCATCTGCCTTGTTTCCTTCTACATGCCACCCTTCTGGCGCAGGGTTTGGGGTTTCAACCATGCCGACAAAATTGGCCATCGCACCCGCACGAAGCCGCGTTGTGACGGCATGCCGCCCATCACCTGCCCAAATACACGCGCCGGGTGGCGGCGCGTGAGCGCCGAGTGCGTCGATGGGCACCACAGCGCGCCAAGCCACGTTTCCAGTATAGCGCGGCGCGTCTGGCCCAAGCATCTGTGTCCGCAGGACGGAATGCAGCCCATCAGCCCCAACCGCTACGTCGCCAGAGCATGTTGCGCCATCCGTCAGCGTCAGGGTGACACCGGTATGATCCTGCGCATAGCCGGTCACGACCGCGCCGGTTCGGATCGCGTCTGGCGCCAACCTGTGCAATCGTTGTGCAAGTGCGGCCACCAGATCGGCGCGGTGGATGTGGATATAGGGTGCCCCCCACCGTCGCGCAGCATAGCCTCGCATCTGCAGACTAAAAACCTTGCGCCCGGAAACGCCCATGCGCATCTCGACCCCCTCAGGTTCAAACAGGGTGTCCCGCAGCATCGGTGTGACACCCAACGCCTCAAGCACTCGCCAACCATTCGGAGAGATTTGCAAGCCTGCCCCCACTTCGGTCAGTTTCGGGGCCTGCTCCAAGACCGTGACATCATGGCCCCGCTGCGCAATAGCAATCGCCGCAGCCAGCCCTCCGATCCCGCCACCAACAATTAACGCTTTCACGTGCCGCCCCCATCCGTGGGATCAATTCCCAGTTCGGCCAGTATCGCATCGGTATCTGCACCGCGCGCATTCGGAGGCTCTGGTGGATGCGGAACAGAGCGGCCAAAGCGGGGCGCCGGAGTAGACTGCCGCACACCGCCCGGTGCCACATAGACCGCGCGATCGGCCATATGTGGATGAACCGCCGCCTCTTCAATGGACAACACCGGCGCAACACAGGCGTCCGTACCTGCAAAAACAGCAGACCATTCATCCCGGCTGCGGCCGGCAAAAATCTGGGCGAACCGGTCATGCATTGCGGGCCAGGATCTGCGATCGTTCTGATCTGGCAGGTCCGCCGCTTTCAGTCCCAAACCGTTTAACAAGAGTGCATAGAACTGTGGTTCCAATGCGCCAACGGCCACGTGTTGCCCATCCGCGCAGGCGTAACAGCGATAAAACGGTGCGCCACCATCCAGCATGTTTGCGCTGCGCTCCGGCATCCAGTCGCCCTGCGCCATCATCCCGTGGATCAACCCCATCATCGCCGGAACGCCGTCGATCATGGCAGCATCGACAACCTGTCCCTTGCCGGAAACGCCACGTTCAATCACTGCGGCCAACAGACCGTAGAGTAAAAACATCGTACCACCACCGTAATCCGCCACAAGGTTCATAGGCGGTGCAGGTGGCGCATCAGAAGGGCCCATCATGCCAAGCACGCCAGTTGTGGCCAGATAGGTTATGTCATGCCCTGCTACTTGCGCCATCGGCCCAGTCTGCCCCCAGCCGGTCATCCGGCCATATATGACCTGTTCGGGACAATCCTTTGGCCCAAGGCCAAGCCGCTCCATCACGCCGGGCCGGAACCCTTCGATCACGATGTCAGCACGCCCAATCAACGCCAAGGCCGCTGCCTGTCCTCCGACTGACTTGAGGTCCAGCACAATCGACCGCTTACCACGTCGGTTCACATCAGACGGGTCCACTGCCCCTGCGACGCGGTCAATTGTGATAACATCAGCCCCCATATCAGCCAACATCTGCCCCGCCAACGGCGCAGGACCAAGCCCCGAGAATTCAACGACTTTCAATGTGGCGAGTGGACCTTGCATTTTTGTCTCCCTTTTCGCGTCGATTGGATAGAAACGGCGCGATGCGTGCAAGACCTTTGGTATGAACAAGCGGTATGCAGAAAACGGAAGTAGGGCAAAACCAAACCTGCTTTGCCGCCCTTTATCGGATCAAGGCGGCCAGTTTGAGACGCTGGATCTTGCCCGATGGTCCTTTGGGTAATTCATCTAGGAAATGGATGTTTTCGGGTGCCTTGAATGACCCCAGCCGCCGCTGGCATAGCGCAATAAGGTCTTTTTCCGAAAGTGCCGAGCCCGGCTTTACACTCACCGCCGCCTCAACCGTTTCGCCATAGCTCTTGCAGGGCCGTGCAAAGGCAGCAGCTTCGATCACATCAGGTTCGGAATACAGCACTTCGTCAATTTCGCGCGGGGCGATGTTTTCACCGCCTTTGATAATCAGCTCTTTAAGACGCCCTGTGACATAAACATATCCATCCGAGTCTATATGGCCCAGATCACCGGTGCGCAGCCACTCGCCTGCAAAGGCATCGGCGGTCGCGTCTGGGTTATTAAGATATTCGCGCATGACATTTGGCCCCTTGACCGCGATCTCGCCCTGCTGCATCGCCGCGGCACGTTCAAGCTGAGGAGTGAGAATGCAAACCTCATTGCCATGAGCAATGCCCGGCGATCCGATCTTGCGAACCCCCGGCGGCAATGGGTTTGAAAGAATCTGCGCCGCAGTTTCCGTCAACCCCATTGTTTCAATAATGGGCACCCGAAAGCGGTCTTGGAATGCTGATTGTGTTTCCACCGCGAGGGCCGAGGACGCGGACCGACCGAAGCGCAGGCGTGCGCAGGTCGCTTGGCTTGGCGCGCTATCGCCATGCAACAGGTGGCTGATGATTGTCGGCACCACTGAGAACCAGGTGACCTTGGCCTTCTCAGCCTGTTGCCAAAACCTCGAGACCGAAAACCTTGCTGTCATCGCGAGTGATCCACCCGACACGAGCGCACCCATAACGGTCACACATAAGCCATTGATATGGTAAATGGGCAGAACGCAAAGCCCCCGATCCGCCGGGGACAAATCGTGTGCAATCGCTGTGGTCCACCCCCCAGCCAAAAGGCTTGCGTGCGTGTGCACCACGCCTTTGGGCTGGCCAGTTGTACCCGACGTGTACATCAGCAAAGCATGTTGGGTCGCATCGAAACTTGGAATTTCAAGACGTAGCGACAGCATTTCCGGCGACACAATCGACAAACGCTGCGGCGCGATGGCGCCAATCGTATCCAGTTGGCCGTGATGGACAAAAGCATAACGGGCATCGCAGTGGTCAAGCGCATAACTGATTGCATCCGGGCCTGCCGCCAGATTGATCATAGTCGCCCGGAACCCGCCGTACAGCACCGCGTAAAGCGCTACGACACCCTCCCGCCCGTTCGGATGCACAATCGCAACACTTTCGCCGGGCTGAATGTTCAGGCCGACCAGCCCCTGGGCCATTGTTCGCGCCTCATCGCGTAGAACGCGCCAGCCAAGCACCTCATCCGTTTCGGGAAAGACTATAGCGACCCCATCGCCTTTAGCGCGCGCATCAAGCCAATCCCTGACGGTTCCTGCAGGCGGACCGCCCCGGTCAAAAATCACTGACCCGCCTCTTTCCAATAGGGGCCAAAGATATCTTCGACCGCCGGTTCATTTGCCGGGATTTCGCGCACGATTTTTGTCGTTTGCATGAAGTGCCGCCAATACACGTTGGTGTCGATCGAATTCCCGCCCCACGACCCACAGCCCATGGACAGAGAGAACGGCATGCCATTGGTAAACGACCCGCCAGTCGCAAAGGTATGCGCCTGATTAACGATAATGCGACTGGTTGGAATAGCCTGCGCCAACACTAGCGGTCGGGCCTCATCACTGGTGTGGATGCCCACGGAATGTCCCAGCCCCTGATGCAACTGTATGTCCCGGGCTGTTTCGACAGCGGCTTCGAAATCCCTCGCCCGGTAGACCGACAGCACCCGGCTGAGCTTTTCGCCTGACAGGGGATGATCAGGCCCAATGCCGCTGGTCTCAACGGCCAGATACTCTGTGCCTGTCGGAACCTCGCCTGCGAGGCCAAGGGCCGCGATCATTGCATCTGCGTCGCGGGCAATGGCCTGAGGGTTCAAATGGCCTTTGACCCAAAGTTTGTCTGTTACACGGGCCTCATCCGAGATGAGCGCGCCGCCTGTCTTGGCCATTTCTTGCACAAATGCGTCATAGATTGCATCCACAACCACCACCGCGTTCTCTGAAGAACACGACGTTGCATTGTCAAAAGTCTTCGACGCGCGAATTTTTTCAGCCGCGTCGGCAAGATCAGCGGTTTCATCGACGATGACCGCGACATTGCCCGCACCAACCGCCAGGGCTGGCGTGCCTGACGTATAGGCACGCTTTACGTTGTTCTGGCTGCCCGTCACGACGATCAAGTCCGTCACTTCGAGCAGACGTTGGGTTTTCTCTTTGGAGCCCCTACCGGGAATCATCTGCACCAGATCGCGGTCGATGCCGACCTTGTCGAATTCATAGTGAATATAGCCCAAAAGCACCTCACAGGTGGCAACGCCCTTAGGCGAGGGCGACACGATAATGGAATTGCCACATTTCAGGGCGTTGATGATGTTATTTGCCGGTGTCGCCCCAGGATTAGTCGAGGGCACAACTGCGCCAATAACGCCTATGGGGCGCGCAATTTCAATGATGCCTGTGTCTGTATCGTCGGCGATAACACCATAGGTCCGGACATTGGAAATATCGCGCAACAGACCAAGCGTTTTGCGATGATTCTTGGTGATCTTGTCCGGCACATTGCCCAAGCCAGTTGTTTTGACGGCCAACTCTGCCAGGTGACGGTTGCGCGCGGGCTCCATGATGGCCCAGCCTGCGGCTAGGGCGGCGCGGTTGTATAGAGCTTGCGACCCGGCTGCCTCGTATCTTGCTTGAGCTGCGCGCGCGCGCGCCACAATAGCATCAACCTCGGCAGTTTGATCATGGGCAGTCATTGGTAATTTCCTTTGGTAGATTGGCAGAGCGCTGTTCAGCGCCCTGCCCTGGTTTGTTCAAAGACCTGCAAGCAGTTCTTTCAGCGTTTCTTCGCGTGCCGCCCACATGTCGAGCACTTGGTCGCGTGTCATGATATGCATGGGCGATCCACCCGCTTTCATCTTGCCCGCAACGCGCTTGTTTTCGAACATGGTCGGTACCGTCGCAGCCAGCTTGTCGATGATGCTCTGTGGTGTACCCTTTGGCACCATCACGCCACGGAAGTTCACCGATGCATTGTCGACCTCGTAGCCTTGCTCCATCAGTGTCGGCACGTCTGGCAAAAAGTCGTTTCGCGCAAGATCGAAAACGCCCAAGATCTTGACGTTTCCGGCCGAACGCGCGCGAAATGCGTCAGACAGGTTGTTCACGCCACCCATAACGTCACCCGCGATGACGGCTTTCATCGCAGCGGCCCCACCACCCTTGGTTGGGATATAGGCCATTTTCACACCTGCCGCTTTTTCAAGCTGCAAAGCGGCAATGTGGTGACCCACGAAAAGACCCGCACCCGAAAAGGTCAGCTTGCCAGGGTTTTCACGGGCAAAGTTCACCACATCGTCCATCGAGTTCATGCCGCTGTCGGCAGCCACGACAAACACAGCCGGATCGGCTCCCCAGTTGGCAATTGGTTCAAAGCTGTCGCGAGAATATTCAACGCCGCCCTTGATCGACTGTGCGATAAAATGCGGAATGTTATAGGCACCCAGCGTGTAGCCGTCTGCCTCAGCCTGTGTCGCCAGCCAGTTCCAGCCTACGCGGCCACCTGCCCCCGGCTTGTTGATGATTGCGATGGGCATACCCAACGCGTCCTCGTTTCCGGCAGTCATCGTGACGATGCGCGCCTGAAAGTCGGTTGCGCCCCCCGCCCCATAGCTGACCATCATCATCACTGGACGGTCAGGATAATTTGCGTGACCATCAGCAATCGCACAAGTCGTCATCGAGGCCAGAGCAATGGCCGCTCCTGCTAGTAGTTTTCTCATCTTGGTTCCTCCCTAGGATAAGTGGTTCTGCCGCTTGTTTGGGTCAGAACAAGACCTCTCGCGGTGTGTACACAGTCAAAAGTTGTGCAAAGAGGCCGTACATGACGATCATAAAGACCGCCGTGATTGCGATGCGTTTCCCCCATGTCTTGAAAGACCCGTGCGGTGCCGGATCGTAGAGGCTCAGCAATATGAAAAAGGCGAGCGTGGTGGCCGAATAGAACCCCAGCCCCTTGGCCGCCCAAAAGATATAGACCAGTGCAACGATCAAGCCGGGCAGCAAATTGATGAACTGTCGCGCCGAGATGCCCTGCCCCACCTTGGTCCAGCCCAGACAGGCCTTGGCAAAGGTCCAAAGTGCCAGCACGACAAAGATGCTGGAAATCAGGCGTGGGAACAGGAACGCTTCTGAGGGTTGTTGGGTATAGCTAATATACGCAACCCAGACGCCAACAATCGCAACGATTCCCGATCCGATGATGTGTTGCAGGCGGGGCAAGGACGGCGCGCTCATGCCAGTATCTCCTCTTTCGACGTATAACGACGTGCGCGCAATTCCATGTAGGCCGAGTACAAGACCGATGCGACGACGACCGTGATCAGGAACAGGTTCAAACCCCCGGTCATAAAGTACGGGCCCACGCCGTCTGTTGCCTTTGCAATCATGCTGCCCTGAATAAAGTTGGCTTCGGCAATGGGGCCAAGGATCAGACCCAGCACCAGCGGCGCTGCGGAAAACCCGAAACGTTCAAGGAAATACATCATCACTCCAAGGCTCGCCATGACATAGACATCACCCATGGATGACTGCACCGAGTAACTGCCAAAAACCGCAAGACCCAGCACCACAGCCGCCATCACGCTTTGCGGCACCTGCGCCACGCGCGCAGCCAAGCCAGCCACATAAAGGCCAAACAGGCACATCAGGATCTGGCCTATGAGCATAGAGTTGATAAAGGTCCAGGCCACATCAGGGTGGTTGTCAAACAGGTCTGTGCCCGGGAAAATGCCATGGATCAGCAAACCGCCCAGCAGAACTGCGGCGGTTGGTGAACCAGGAATCGACAACGTCAGAAGGGGCACGAGGCTGGGGCCGACCATTGCGTTGTTCGCGCTTTCGGCGGCGATCACACCTTCAGGATGGCCCGTGCCGAACTTGTCACGATCGGGGCTGAACTTCTTGGACTGATCATAAGCGACAAGCCCCGCTATTTGCCCACCCACGCCGGGGATCAGACCGATGACAGAACCGGAAACCGTGCCAATGCCCATGGCACGCTTGTTTCGAAACAGCTCCCGGATTGCGCCGCCGATGGGATGTTTTTGCACCTTAATCACTTCTGCACCGTCGTCGTGCCGCCCGCTGGCGAACATGGTGATGACCTGCGGTATCGCAAAAAGGCCAATCAGGGCTGCAATGATGTTGATGCCTCCGCCCAAACTGGGGTGAAAGATAAATCTCTGGGCCCCCATGATGTCATCAAATCCAATGGTGGCGAGCCATAGGCCAATGCAGCCTGACAGCAATCCCTTGATCACCGATCGGCCGTCCAGAGACCCGATGACAGTCACCCCTAGGATCGCCAACCAGAACAAGTGGCTCGGCCCGAATGCCAAGGCCCATTGTGCCAGCACCGGTGTCAGAAAGATCAACAGCAAAACGCCAAAGACGCCACCGACAGCCGAGGCCAGAAAACTGATCTGCAGCGCCTTAGCTCCCTCACCCTTTTGCGCCATTGCATGGCCATCGAGCGTGGTCGCGATGTTTGCAGGCGCTCCGGGGATCTTGAGCAAGATTGCCGATACAGCCCCCCCCGCCACTGTCGAAGTATAGGCCGCACCCAACAGGATCAGGCCCTGCGCCGCCTCAAGCTGGAACGTAAACGGGATCAACAACGCAACAGCCATTGTTGGCGACAAGCCCGGCGTTGCGCCCAGAATGAGCCCGCCGATTGTACCAATCATCAGCAAACCGAAATTGATCGGCATGAACACATCGCCCATGTAGAACAAGAATTCCATCAACGCTCCTTGGTCGCAAATCAGCTTGACCAATTACGCTAAGCAATGAAAATAGTTTTGCAAATGTTTTCATTTCTTGTGCGGATCTATAAGTTAAATGCCTGATAAAAATAATAAAAAAGCCGATATCTTTGCAGTAGCAAGGTCTGCAGCTGTGTCACCATCGACTGTGTCGCGATATTTTAATCACCCAGAACTGCTTAAATCGACCACCCGCAAAAGGATTGATAATGCCGTTCGTCGCACTGGTTACATTCGTAACCGTGCGGCCCAAACGATTCACGGAATTCGATCCGGAACCGTTGGTGTTCTGGTACCTACACTCGACCACGCGATCTTTGCCGAGGTGGTCCAAGCACTGTCCGACACGGTCGCGGCACAAGGCTTTACCATTCTGCTGTCATCACACGGCTACGACCTGCAGCGTGAATATGTCATCCTTCGCAAGTTCCTAGAACACCGTGTCGACGGAGTCGTACTGACCGGGCTGGAACATGACGAAGCGGTGTTTCAGCTGCTGGACAGCCAAGGCATCCCCTGCACGCTGATGTGGAATTACTCGAACAAATCTCGATTTCCATCGATTGGGGCTGATAACCAGATGGCCGCCAAGCTGATCACCGATCATGTGCTATCGCTGGGGCACAGGCGCGTGGCATGCATGTTGCCCCCAACCGATGGCAACGATCGCGCGCTGGCGCGCCGCGACATGATCCTTGCCACACTCCGTGCCGCAGGGATCACAGTGCCAGCCCACTGGTCGCTGCAAACCGTTTACAGCATTTCTGAATCTAAAAAAGATGCTATAGCGCTGTTTTCGCAACCAGACCTGCCTACGGCGCTGATCTGCGGCAACGACATTCTTGCTACCGGAGCGCTCTATGCCGCCAAGGCCGCAGGGTTGAACGTGCCCCAAGATATTTCCATCGTCGGGATAGGCGATTTCAAAGGCTCATCTGACATCGAACCAACTCTAACGACAGTGCGCATGCCTGCGCGCCGCATCGGACAAGAAACCGGCATGGCCCTCGTCCGCGCAATCGTAGAGCCCGCCGAGCATTCCAATGATAGTCTTCACTGTGCACCGGAATTGATCATTCGCCAATCAAGCATGCGCCCGCGACTGTAATCGACCATGATTGCAATGCAGCACCTCAGCAGGGATCAGGCGACGCTGTCGCCTAGTGCTTTCTTGATCCCAGCGAGGTCAAGCTTTGCACCTGCGGCGATCAACACGACCCCCGGCACGGCATCCTCGGGCGCGTCAGATACCGCCCAGCGCCGCCCCACGACTTGAATTGCCCGAAGCCCGTCTACTGTTGGGACAAACCCTTTTGCGCGCACAAGGTTAAAGCACGGATCAGCAAATGTTTGGGCGCAGGCGTCTGCATCTACTATTCCAGAGAAATACAACACCTCGCTTGCAAACGCTGCGATACTGTCGTGGGTGGCACCGCTAAAGCGCGCCGGATCCGGATCAAACCCTTGTAAAATAACCGAAGTCGGAACCTCTCCATGGGCGGTGCGCACAATTCCAGCCTGTGGTGCGTTAGTTTCCATCCAAGTTTCTAGATCCTGAAGCTGAGAAGCCGACACAAGATCAGCTTTGTTTAACAGAACAAGATCCGCGTCAGATAACTGACGCTCGATCGTATCGCCGATATAGTCGTTAGCGGCCTGCCTCCGAACGGTTTCAGCATCCGTCATAACCACGACACCATCAAGCTCGAACCCATCCATCAACGACACTGAGGCAGCAATCCCGCCCGGCAAGGCCACCCCGCTGGCTTCGATCAAAATATGATCCGGGCGCGGCTCCATTCGCAACATGTTCATCATCGCCTCGATCAAATCATTTCCGTAACTGCAACAGACGCAACCACCTGTGATCGAGATTAGAGTGTCGTCCTGTGCTTCGATCAGGTCCTCGTCAATCGGCAGTTGACCAAACTCGTTTACAAGAACCGCCAATTTGCGACCGTCGGCGTTACGCAGTAGATGATTGACCAACGTCGTCTTGCCAGAACCCAGATAGCCTCCAATCGCTGTAACAGGCAGCATCCGTTAAGCTCCCTGTGCTTCGAACACACGACCCGCTTGCACGGTCCCCCAAACGCGCACGTCTTTCAGGTCTGCACCGTCAATTTCGGTCGGGTCATCTTCCAACACCGCAAAATCCGCGTGTTTTCCAGCCTCGATCGAGCCGATTTCACCGTCCAGTTTCAGCGTATAGGCAGCACCAAGCGTGATGGCATAAAGCGCATCCTCGACCGAAATGCATTCAAAATCCCCCTGCACTCGGCCCGAAGCAGTGATGCGGTTCACCGCGCACCAGGCGGTAAATAGCGGGCCAAGCGGCGTGATCGGTGCGTCTGAGTGAATGCCCATCGGAATGTCATTTGCCAGAGCCGTGCGGCAAGCGTTCATGCGCTCGGCCCGTTCCGGACCCACAGTTAGACGGTAATGCTCGTCACCCCAGAAAAAATGGTGATTGGCAAAAAGATTCACGCACATGCCCAGCTTGGCCATTTGCCGGAACTGCGCAGCATCGGCCAGTTGGCAGTGCTGTAGGGTAAAGCGATGATCATGGGTGGGGCGTTGATCAAGCGCCGCCTCCAGCGTTTCGATGGCAAGTTGCGTAGCCTGATCTCCATTCGTGTGCGTATGTACCAGTAAATTATTTTCCAGCGCCAAATCATAGATCTCGCGCATCTGCTCAGGCGAAATATACCACAACCCGTTGGGCGCGCCATTGAAGTAACCCGGCGCACGCAGCCGCGCGGAAAACCCCTGTATTGAACCGTCTGCAACAACCTTGATCGCGCCCAGCCGCATTCGATCAGTGGACCTTGCGCGTAGCGAAATGGCGTGATCGATCAGATCCTTTGGTGGCAAGCCATGAAAGAAGCGCAGCGCCATTACGCGCGCAGGATAGCGCGGCTCACTAGTCACACGTAACATCATGTCTGCAACATCATCAGACATGCGTGCTGCAAGATCCGTGACCGTAGTCACCCCTGCCCGAACGCAAAGCTTGCCAAAGTCGCGCAGGCCACGTTCGTCACAGGCCAGCATGTCGCGGTCAAAGCCTACGTGTATACCAACCGGTGTCATGATTTCCGGCCCCTTCAATTCGCCTGTGGGCAATCCATCTTTCCCCAGCGGAACACCGGGGTGATTGACGCCCGGCTTGAGCAAGCCTGCCAGCTCCAGCGCCTTGGTATTGACGTTCAAGATATGACCCGAAGCATGCATGATCCCGATGGGTCGCGTCGTTGACACCTGATCCAGATCGGCGCGCGTCACTCGTCGGTTATCAAAATAGATCGGGTCAATCTGCCAGCCCGGCAGCGGTGCGTTCGGATCTTCAAGCGCCTGCTCTGCGTCTGTCAGCCGGTCTAGAACAGCATCGATATCCTTCAGGCCCGTCCATGTTTTGCCATTTGGGTCCACCCGGTCAAAGTAGCCACAATAGGTATACCGCCAAAGCGTGCCTTCCATCGTATGCGAATGGCCCTCGACCAGTCCCGGCATGAGAATCTTGTCGGCAAAATCTTTGTTCAGCTCGTGTTGTCCCCATAGGGAAAGTTCTTTCAGCGTGCCTGTGCCGATAATCATTCCGTCGCGTACCGCAACATGAGTCGCCTCAGGTCGTGCGGGGTTCATTGTGATGATCTTCTTAGCCTGAAAGATGGTAATCACGGGGGTGCCTCGTTCATGATCTTGTCCCTTATTCAGAAAGCTTAAAGCATTTTGACGCACCACAGAAACATAATTATTTATACAATATCCATATCACGCCGTTGCGCATACAAATTACAAGTTGGCGACATGCTCAGACGATTTTCTTGCATTAAAACTGCATTTGAGTCCCAATGAGGCATCACGTTGGCGGCCCAAGGCTCTGTCAGCATTTTTATTAATGACCAGAAAGAAGGAGACTGAACTCATGAAGCTTGCGTTTAAATCACTCTTTGCGGCCACCGCTGTGGCCGCGCTAATGGCGACCTCTGCCACAGCCGACGAGCCAAAAACCGGTGGTACATTGACGATGGCCATTCAACAAACACCGCGGCACCTAAACCCGGCTGTGCAATCTGGAACAGCCACTGGCGTGCCCGGCACACAGTTATTTGCATCGCTTCTACGCTATGACGAAGGCTGGGAGCCACAGCCGTATTTGGCGGAATCATGGGACGTGTCCGCCGACGGCTTAAGCGTGACCGTCAACTTGGTCAAAGACGCAGTTTTTCATGATGGCGTGCCGATCACATCCGACGACGTGGCGTTTTCAATCGACACTGTGAAAGCCAACCACCCGTTCAAATCAATGTTCGCCCCCGTGACCGAGGTTGCCACGCCAGATGCACACACTGCGGTGATCAAACTGTCAAAACCGCACCCAGCGTTGCTGCTGGCAATGTCATCACAATTGCTGGCAATCATCCCCAAACACATATACGGCGATGGCCAAGACCCTAAGACCCACCCCGCCAATTCGGAAAACGTCGTTGGATCAGGTCCATTCAAATTGGTGGAGTTCAAAAAGGGTGAACACGTCATCCTTGAGCGGAACGAAAACTACTTCATGGACGGCCTGCCCTATCTTGACAGGATCGTAATGCGGATCATGCCGGATGACAGCACGCGCGCCATAGCTCTGGAAAGCGGTGAACTGCAGATGTCGGGCTTTGAATCCAGTCCGCGGAACATTGTGCGCCTGAAAAAGAACGCAGACCTAAAAGTCTCTAATGCTGGATATGCCGCCATCGGCCCCGTCAACTGGCTGGCATTCAACACCAGAGCAGAGAAGCTTTCTGACCCGATGGTACGCAAAGCGATTGCCTATGCGGTAGATCGGGAATTCATCAACAAAGCACTGAATATGGGCACCGCCCCAACGGCTCTGACGGGTATCCACCCAGGCAGCCCGTTCTATGATGAAACCGTCGAAGCCTATGATGTCGACCTCGCTAAGGCAAACCAGATTCTGGACGCGGCTGGCTACGGCAAAGGGTCAGACGGTATGCGCTTTGGCCTCTCGATTGATTATGGTTGGCCTGCGATGAAGCCTTACGCCGAATACATGAAGCCCCAACTGAAAAAGATTGGGATCAACGTGACCGTTCGGTCCTCTGCAGATTTTCCGACATGGGCGAAGCGTATCTCGACCTGGGATTTCGATATGACGATGGACAACGTATTCAACTGGGGTGACCCAGTTATCGGCGTGCATCGGACCTATAGCTCGGACAACATCAAAGAGGGTGTAATCTGGTCAAACACTCAGCAGTATTCTAACGACCGTGTGGATGCGATCATGGAAGAAGCCGGAGCTACCAACGATCCGGCCAAGCGCACAGCGCTTTATGCCGAGTTGCAACAAATCCTTGCGGATGAACTGCCACTTTATCCGATCTTTGCGTCGCCCTATCACACAGTGTCGTCGATAAGTGCGGTGGGCAACGCCAGCGACAGTATCTGGGGCACATCGACGCCGCTGGATCGCGTTTACCTAAAGTAACATGAAAAAATGTCCGGGCCGCCAACTTTGGCCGGCCCGGATATCTCTGGCATCTGACGGAACGGACAGCGCGCATGAGCTTTGGGCAAATTTTAGCAAAACGTGTAGGCTATGGTTTGGTGCTTTTGATTGCTGTTGTAGTTCTTAACTTTACCCTCATCACAATTGCACCCGGTGACGTGGCCGATGCCATTGCAGGCGACATGGGCGGCGCAGATGCAAGTGTACTTGCCGAGATTCGCCAGCGCTATGGTTTAGATCAGCCGTTTATGTCGCAGCTATGGCGATACCTAAGCTCGGTTGCCGTGATGGATTTAGGCTATTCGTATTTCTACAATACCCCCGTCACAGAACTGATCCTGCAACGTCTACCGGCGACTTTACTTCTAATTTTCTCTTCTCAAATCCTCGCAATTTCTGTCGGAGTTCTTCTGGGCGTAATGGCAGCGCGGAAGCCCAACAGTTTGGTTAATCTGTGCGTCACGTTCCTGTCACTCTTCGGGTTCGCGGCCCCCGTGTTCTGGACCGGCATTCTGCTGATTATTCTCTTTGTCTCGGTCTACCCGGTGTTTCCAGTGGGCGGTATGATGAACGCCGCCCTGATCGATGCAAGCTTTTTTGAACAGTCAATAAACATCGCCTATCACCTCGTGCTGCCCATGGTTACGTTAGCTTCGATCTACCTCGCGCTTTATTCGCGGCTGACGCGGGCCTCGATGCAAGAAGTGCTTGGCAGCGATTATATCCGGACAGCGCGCGCCAAGGGCCTGCGCGAAAATAAAGTGTTCTACAAACATGCCCTCAAGAATTCGCTTGGCCCACTTGTCACAGTGGCTGGCTTGCAATTCTCGGCTGTGATGTCCGGCGCGGTGGTCGTTGAGGCGGTGTTCAACTGGCCAGGCCTTGGCACCCTCGCATTACAGGCCATTCTTGCGCGCGACACGCCAACGATCATGGGAATCCTCTTTTTCTCATCACTTGTAGTCATTGTTGTAAACATCATCACCGATCTGGTGCTTCGGATGATCGATCCGCGCATCCGCGCTGAATAAGGGGCCAATATGACCGACACAGCGCACACTACCGAACTGAAGGATGAAAATGTCGTTGCCACCAGCCCTTGGCGAGAGATGGCAACAATGTTTGTTCGCAATTACGCAGCTGTTGCGGGCTTGATTCTTTTGACACTCATCATTCTTTTTGCATTTGTCGGCCCCCTGATTCATCCCGTCGACCCGTTCGAAATGGTCTGGGCACCTTTCACTACTCCGATGCAAGACGGGTTCATACTGGGCACCGACTATCTTGGGCGTGATATCCTCGCCGCCATGATGGTGGGTGGGCAGGTCTCGATGGCCATTGGCCTGTCAGCGGCGCTGGTATCTGTGACCATCGGTGTCTCAGTTGGGGCCTTTGCAGGCTATTACGGTGGCCTTATTGAAGAACTGCTCATGCGCTTTACCGAATTCTTCCAAGTGCTGCCCACACTGTTATTTTCGATGGTCATAGTGGCACTTTTCGGGGCATCACTGCTGACGGTCACGCTGGCCATCGGGGTGGTCAGCTGGACAGCGGTTGCCCGGGTAACCCGATCAGAATTCCTGCGCATCCGCGAGATGGAATATGTCGCCGCCTCCCGCTCGGGAAGTGCGCGTGACCTGTACCTGATCTTCAATGTCATCCTGCCCAATGCGCTGCCACCAATCGTAGTACAGGCAAACCTGATGGTCGGCTCTGCCATTCTTTTCGAAGCCGCGCTCAGCTTTCTTGGCCTGAGCGACCCCAACGTTATAAGCTGGGGGCAAGTCATCGGCTCGAACCGCCCGTATATCCTAGATGCGGGCTTTGCTGTGGCGATCCCGGGCTTTGCCATCTTTTTGACCGTACTGGCCATCTCTTTGGTGGGCGATGGCCTAAACGACGCCCTGAACCCGAAACTAAGGCAACGCTGATGTCAAAACCGCTCTTGCAGGTCAAAAACCTAGTCGTTGATTTCCAGACTCGCGCAGGCAATGCGCGCGTTCTGGATCATGTCTCACTAAACGTCAATGAAGGCGAAATACTAGGCATCGTCGGAGAGTCGGGCTGTGGCAAGTCAATGACGGCGCTATCGATCATGGGATTGATCCCGAGTCCGCCAGGCCAGATTACATCCGGTTCAATCAAGCTGGCGGGGCAAGAACTGATCGGACTGGACATAGACTCGCTATGCAAAATTCGCGGTAAAGAGATCGGCATGATCTTTCAAGAACCCATGACCTCGCTCAATCCCGTATTCACCGTGGGCGAGCAGATTGCCGAGAGCGTGCGACTGCATGAAAACGCGTCTGCCAAAGCGGCCCACGCACGCGCCATCGACATGCTCAAGGCCGTTGATATCCCAGAGCCCGAAACCCGCGCCAGAGCCTATCCCCACCAGCTGTCAGGCGGGATGCGTCAACGCGTAATGATCGCGATGGCCCTTGCATGTCGCCCACGTGTGCTTATCGCCGATGAACCGACAACGGCGCTCGACACCACGGTACAGGCTCAAATTTTTGATCTGCTCAAGGACCTACAAGACGAGATGGGCACCGCCATCATCATGATCACCCACGACATGGGTGCGATCGCGGAACTCGCAGATACAGTCGCTGTGATGTACGCCGGGCGCATTGTCGAAATGGGCCATGTGAACACTGTTCTTTCTCACCCTGAACACCCATATGCTAAGGGGTTGATTGCCTGTGTGCCCCATTTGTCAGACATGCCCAACCCAGTGCGTGAGCGGCTGACGGAAATCACCGGCGTCGTCCCTGCCCTGACCGATCTTGGAAAAGGTTGCGCCTTTGCGCCTCGATGCAACGCGGTGCTGGACCACTGCTACCAAGACAAGCCAGATCTGACAGCAACGCAAAACAATCACCTCGCAGCCTGCTGGGCCGCCGACATGCAGAGCGTTAAATGACACAGGACATCGCGCTCACCGTTGAAAATCTCAAAGTGTATTTTGGTGGGAAACGAGGCCTGCTGCCGGGGAGGTCCAATACAGTACATGCTGTGGACGGGTTAAGCTTTGAGATCCCCGCTGGCACCACGTTTGGCATTGTCGGAGAAAGCGGGTCAGGTAAATCCACGACCGCTTTGGCGATCATGCGACTTGTCCATATCACCGAGGGCAACGTCACCCTGAAAAATACCACCATCAGCGCACTTGAAGGAGAAGAGTTGCGCGCTGCACGATCGCGTTTCCAGATCGTTTTTCAAGATCCTTATTCCTCGCTTGATCCGCGCAAACGCGCCAGATCCATTGTCCGCGAACCTCTCGATCTGATGAACATAGGCACCAAAGCCGACCGCAACGCACATGTAGCAGAACTTTTCCGACAGGTGGGTCTGCGGCCCGAACAGCAGGCGCTGTTTCCGCATCAGTTCTCGGGAGGCCAGCGCCAGCGGCTGGGGCTGGCCCGTGCTCTTTCAACCCGGCCTGAATTGATCGTCTGTGACGAACCCGTCTCCGCCCTTGATGTGGCAATCCAAGCGCAAATTTTGAACCTTATGTGTGATCTACAAAAAGAACTTGGGCTAACCTATCTTTTCATCTCGCATGATTTGGGCGTGATCCAACACATCTGTGACACAGTTGCAGTGATGTATCTGGGTGAGATCGTGGAACTGGCTGATCGGCAAAGTCTGTTTGCCAACCCCCGCCATCCTTACACTAAGGCGCTGTTGAACGCGGTGCCTTCGGTTAACAGTAGTCAGCGCAGTAGCAAGGGTCGCACCCGGCTTAAAGGAGATCCTCCGAGTCCTATCAACCTGCCCAAAGGCTGTCGCTTCGCCTCTCGCTGTCCGCAAGCTGAACCACAATGCAGTCAATTCTCTCCACCCTTGTCAGAGCGCACAAACGGTCACAAGGTTGCCTGCTTTCTTGCGCAGTAAGTATCCAATTTGTAAGACTGCGCCAATCAAGTGCTAAGCCCAACGACACCCGAAAGAGGGGGCTTGCAGCAAACCTATAAAGATAGCCGGTCTTGCATGGATGTTTCCACATATCCCTAGCGGACGCATACAACGTCAAAATCGAACTGTTGGGGTCTATGAAAAGGGCCGACTGCCACACGGTGTCTTATGAACAGTCAAAATGTCATGGGGCGTCTAAGCTCAGGTGTGCCGACAGCGTCTTAAATAGAACAAGGCGCGGGCCGCAAGGCCCGCGCCTCTCAATTTGGTCGCAATTCGATCAGTCGCGCGCGCGGCTCACCAGCTTCCACGCAACCGGCAAAAGAACGGCCGCCAAAGCAAGTTTCAGCGCATCACCGACCAAGAACGGCGTTAGCCCCCACGCCAAGATCGGCTTATCCCATCCGTAAAGTTGGCCCAGCCACAACACGCCGGGGATATAGATCAATGAATTCCCGATCAGCATCGCCAGCGCCATCCAGCTTACGGACCGATCCCAGCCACGCTGTGCCAGCACACCCAATGCAAGGGTCGCCATCACGTATCCCACAAGATATCCACCCGTGCCGCCCAGCATATAGCTCAGCCCCGAAACCTCTGCCGAGGACCCAGCAAATACGTCAAAACCCAGCGCGCCGACCAACATATAGACCATCATTGTCACCAACCCTAAGCGCGGCCCATATGCAGCACCAATCGTCAGGACCGCAAACGTGCCCATGGTGATTGGAACAGGCCACATCGGCACTTTGATCTTTGCTGCGAGTGCGAGAAAAAGTACACCAGCCACTAACAGAGCTGCTTGTTTGCAACGCAGCGCAAACCCCGCTTCCGCTCCGACAACCTGGCTCAGAACATTGTAACGAATTGTTTTTTCCATTGGGCTTTCCTTGCCTGCAACTATGTATCGCGCTGGTTTTGCATCGCTCTTCATTTTTCTGCAACTGCAAAATTCCGGATACCAGATCACAAATGACTTGCGTTATTTTTATTATCTGGGTGACGTATCTCAGAGAAAAGCTACACCATGCTCCAAAACACGAGGATGGTCAGACGCACCAACCGAAAATACAACCGTGTTTTATGCCAGCAACTTGCATATGGTTGTTTATTATGTTGTGAACTGCACCCACAATCAATGGCAAACTCGGCCTTCTGTGTGAATTAAAACCGCTCTCATGGCGCTTCCAGAGGCTTCAAGAAACTGCACATTGTGTAGGCTTTGCGCGGACCTCGGACGTGCCAGCGCACCGTAAATCCTGGCCAATCGGTAAAATCATAATTAACCGTATAAAGGTCAGGGTCACACCAATGCCGCGTTTCGCCCCCACCCGCCGGAACAGTGTGAAAAAAACGGCCATCCTGAAAATACACCGACAGGTCAGACGCCCAGTGATAGCGCCGCTCAGCTTGCATCGGCACCGCCCCAGACAATGTTAAAGTGCCTGTTTCAATGTAAGCCAATCCACCTTTGGAAGGGCGCCACTCCGCCTCTCCTTCGAACAAACCGCGCGCACCACTTTTTGGTAAAATATCCCTTTGAATGCGCCAACGCCCCTCAAAATCATCAAGAACACGTAGCATCTCAGTTTGCACCAGCAGCGACTGTCACGTCATCGACCAAGTCCAAAAGGCGCAAGGCGTCACCAAGACATTCCATTTGGTCGTACTCCTGCAAGTTTCTACGTATCAGCATGCTGCGACGAAACCCGCCGCTTCACCCCCAATAACAGCCCCAAATGTCGTGTGCGACTTGGAATTTGCATTTCTTAGGTGTCGCAGGCATCTAACGGTCAGTTATTGGGTGCTAATCCTGATTATATGCCAATCTTTTTTATATTCTAGAATGGCCCAGCTGACCAAACCGGCCTCTATCAGGGCAAAGCGTCTCATCTTTGGGCCTTCAGCTTGTCGCTGACCACAGGGCAGTTTAAGAGCACGGAAACCAGTCTTGCAGTCACAAAAAGGTGCTCCCATGATCTCTCGCTATTCTCGCCCCGACATGGTCGCCATATGGGAGCCCGCTGCGAAATTCCGCATCTGGTTCGAAATAGAGGCGCACGCCTGTGACGCCATGGCGGATCTTGGTGTAATCCCTCGCGCCAATGCAGATGCCGTATGGAAGGCCAAGGATGTCGAGTTTGACGTGGCGCGCATCGACGAGATCGAGGCAGTTACAAAACATGACGTGATCGCCTTTCTGACCCATCTTGCCGAACATGTGGGCAGTGACGAAGCCCGTTTCGTGCATCAGGGCATGACCAGTTCGGACGTTCTAGATACTTGTTTCAACGTGCAACTGACTCGAGCCGCCGACATCCTGATTGCCGATCTGCAGGCACTGCTGGGTGCCCTCAAACGGCGTGCTATTGAACACAAAAACACCCTTCGCATCGGTCGTAGCCATGGCATTCACGCTGAACCTACCACTATGGGTCTGACATTTGCGCGCTTCTACGCCGAGATGGACCGCAACCTTTCCCGCATGCGCGACGCCCGCGCAGAAATCGCCACTGGCGCCATTTCAGGCGCCGTAGGCACGTTTGCCAACATTGACCCCGCTGTCGAGGAACATGTCTGCGACAAACTGGGACTGGTCCCTGAACCCATCAGCACGCAGGTCATTCCCCGCGACCGTCATGCGGCGTTTTTTGCGACTTTGGGCGTTGTGGCCTCTTCAATCGAGAACATCTCTATTGAAATCCGCCACATGCAACGCACTGAGGTTCTGGAAGGGGCAGAGTTCTTTTCCATGGGTCAAAAGGGTTCGTCGGCGATGCCGCATAAAAAGAACCCGGTACTCACCGAAAACCTCACAGGTCTTGCCCGTATGGTACGCGCGGCTGTCATCCCCGCCATGGAAAATGTGGCGCTGTGGCACGAACGTGACATCAGCCATTCTTCGGTCGAGCGTATGATTGGACCAGACGCAACTATCACGCTGGATTTTGCATTGGCGAGGCTCACAAGCGTTATAGACAAGATGCTGATATTTCCAGAAAATATGCAGGAAAATATGAACAAATTCCCCGGCCTTGTGATGAGCCAGCGGGTGTTGCTGGCACTCACCCAAGCCGGTGTGAGTCGCGAAGATGCCTACTCTTATGTGCAGCGCAACGCGCTGAAAGTTTGGGAACACCGCACCGACTTCAAGCAAGAACTGCTTGCTGATGCAGATGTGACGGCGGCTCTAAGCCCAGAGGAAATCGAGGAAAAGTTCGATCTTGGTTACCACACCAAACATGTTGATACCATCTTTGCCCGAGTTTTTGCCGAGGATTGACAACACGGCTTAATCGTCAACGAGCTATCGCGTCTCTGACGATAGCAAAGGCTGGCCCGCCAGAGACATCCGGCTGTGCCGCATTCCCAAAAGAAAACCGCGCGAAAAACTAAGGGAAATGCACTAGGGCGAATTGCGTGTCAGACGCTGCGCAGCTTTGAGCGACAATCGTCACCTTTCGCCCAAGACCGGCAGGCCGCACCAAACGCTTCAAACAACGGGCGCGATACCGGATCCGCTTTAGCGTTCCATTCCGGGTGCCACTGCACCGACAAAGTAAAGCCCGGCGCGCCGTCGATATAGATCGCTTCGGGTGTACCATCAGGCGCATGACCGTCAACCACAACACTTGAACCAGCCACTTTGATCCCCTGCCCGTGCAAGGTGTTTGTCTGAACCGATCTTTGCCCCATCAGCTTGTGAAACACACCATCCTTGGTAAAAGTCACGTCATGGCGCAGGGCGAATTTTTCTTCCAAAGAGCCATCGGGGGGCATTCGGTGATTATCCCGGCCCGGCAGGTCCCGTATCTCCGGGTAGAGTGATCCGCCCATTGCCACGTTGACCTCCTGAAATCCTCGACATATGCCCAGAAACGGCTGCCCTCGGTCAACCAAAGCCCGTATCAACGGCAAAGTAATCCGGTCACGGTTGCTATCAAATTCACCATGGGCTTCAGTTGGCTCTTCTCCATATTCTGCAGGGTGCACATTGGCGCGGCCCCCGGTAAAGACAAAGCCCGAAAATTGCTCAAGCAGATCGGACACCCGCACATGATCCGGTTCGGCAGGTACCAACACAGGCAAGCCTTGTGATACCTGACCCACAGCAGATATGTTGATGATCCCCGCGGCCTGAACCTCGTAGGTGTCGTTTATCATGTGGTGATTGGAGATAATTCCAATTAACGGGCGGGGCATGAAAGGCACCTCAGTGATTGCGTGTGGTGACTGTATAGCCGATCATAACGATCCCTGAACAGGTCACCTTACGCGCAGGTCACTGTGCACCAAATCACAGTCGCAAATGCGCCTAAACCTCAGACGCAAGGCCCGCCGCAGTGATGCCCGCAACCGCTGCCACAACGTCATTGTCAGATGTGTCGCCAGTAACGCCCACCGCCCCGATAATGTCGCCACTGTCATCACGCACAAGCACGCCGCCGGGCACCGGAACGACCTGGCCACCATAGACACCGTTTATCGCGGCCATGAAATAGGCCTGCTGCTCTGCGCGCGCCATTTGCGCCGTTCCAGCAAGACCCAACATCACAGAGCCATAAGCCTTGCCCTGCGCAATACCGAACCGTCCCGGTGCAGCGCCATCTTCGCGTTCGAACGCTTTGCAGTGGCCGCCGGCATCCAGCACAACAACCGACAAAGGCTTAAAGCCCATCTCTCGGCCCTTGGCGAACGATTGTGAAATAATCGTCTGTGCCTGTTGCAATGTAATCGCCATTGTATCTTCTCCTTAGTTATCGGCCAGTTGAGCATTCTTTCGGCCAAAAATATCCTTGAGAGCGCGAGGGGCTAGCCCCTCGTCCCCCAACAAAACTGATTTAGCTTGCGTTCAACTGGAGTTCTGCAGCTAAAGCCTTAAATTCCAGCCGCCGCGCATGCAACACAGGCTCTGTATATCCAGAGGGCTGGTTGCGCCCTTCGAATACCAAGTCACAGGCCGCCTGAAAGGCAATGCCGTCAAATCCTGGGGCCATCGGCGTGTAAGCCGGGTCGCCGGCGTTCTGACGGTCCACTACGGCCGCCATCTTTTTCAACGCGGCCAACACGGTATCTGAGCTGACCACACCATGATGCAGCCAGTTTGCCAGAGCTTGTGCGCTGATCCGGCATGTTGCACGGTCTTCCATCAGACCAACATCGTGGATATCTGGAACCTTGGAACAGCCCACACCCTGATCTATCCACCGTACCACGTACCCAAGGATGCCTTGAGCGTTATTTTCAATTTCATGGGCAATAACCTCTGGCGAAAAATTGCGACCCATGGCTGCTGGAATGGCCAGCAGATCATCCAGAGTGCCTCGCGCGCCACCCGCCATTATTTTAGCCTGACGTGCCAGAACATCGACTTTGTGGTAGTGTGTCGCATGCAAAGTGGCCGCTGTCGGCGATGGCACCCAGGCGCAATTAGCGCCCGCGTTGGGATGTCCAATTTTGGTTTCAAGCATCTGCGCCATCAGGTCCGGCATCGCCCACATGCCTTTACCGATCTGCGCCCGGCCCTGCAGGCCACAGGCCAAACCGATATCGACATTACGATCCTCATAGGACGCAATCCAGGCGCTATCTTTCATCTCGCCTTTGGGCACCATGGGCCCCGCCTCCATCGAAGTGTGAATCTCGTCACCTGTGCGGTCCAAGAAGCCAGTATTGATAAAGGCCACGCGCGATTTCGCAGCCCGGATACATTCCTTGAGGTTCGCGCTGGTGCGCCGCTCTTCGTCCATTATGCCGAGTTTAACCGTGTAGGCAGGCAGGCCCAGAACCGCTTCGACGCGCGAAAAGATCTCGTCCGCAAAGGCCACTTCCGTCGGCCCGTGCATCTTGGGTTTGACCACATACACCGAACCCGCAACCGAGTTGCGCATCCCTCCGGTCTTGCTCAGGTCATGCATCGCGATCAGTGTGGTCATCATCGCATCCATCAGACCCTCGCCGATCTCTCGACCATCACGGTCCATTATGGCGGGGTTCGTCATCAGATGGCCTACATTGCGCACAAGCATTAGGCTGCGGCGTTTGACGACAAAATCTGCGCCATCCGGGCCTGTATAGTTGAAATCATTATTGAGTTTGCGGATGATTGTTTTGCCGCCCTTGTCGACCGCTTCTTCCAAATCGCCGCGCATCAAACCCAACCAGTTGGAATAAGCCAAGACTTTGTCCTGTGCATCGACGGCAGCGACGCTGTCTTCGCAATCCATGATCGCCGACATCGCCGATTCCAGATTTATCGACGCTATGCCCGCTGGGTCAGTCGCACCGATTGAGTGGTCTGGATCCACCAAAATTTCAACACCCAATCCATTGTTCTTGAATAGAAAATGTGCGCCTAGATCAGATGTGGTGTGGCCCGCATATTGCGCCGGATCAGACAATGCAACCGGCGCACCAGCAATGGTCACCACCAAAGAATTGCTGACGACGGCAACCCCGTCCACATCCGCCCATTTACCACCTGCCAGCGGCACCGCATCATCCAGAAACCCTTTTGCCCAAGCCACAACACGCGCACCCCGCGCCAAGTCATAGCCCTTGCCGTCGGGCAAATCACCCAACGCATCCGTGCCATAAAGCGCATCATACAGACTGCCCCAGCGGGCATTGGCCGCATTCAGTGCAAAGCGCGCATTGGTGATCGGCACCACCAATTGTGGCCCGGGTATGTTGGCAATCTCGGGGTCAACGTTGGTTGTATCAATTTCGAAAGCTTCACCCTCAGGCACAAGGTATTCGATGTCACGCAGAAATTGTTGGTACGCGTTGGCATCAAAATGATCTGCGCGGTTTGCCACATGCCACGCATCAATCTTGGCCTGCAGATTGGCTCGCGTATCGAGCAGCGCACGGTTTTTTGGCCCTAAATCATGCACCAGTGCCGACAGGCCGGTCCAGAAATCTGCGCTTGCCACACCGGTGCCAGTCAATGCCTGCGTTTCGACAAAATTGGCCAGCGTATCCGCCACCTGCAGTTCAGCTCGTTCAACGTAGTTTGTCATAATACACTCTTGCCCCGGCTCTATTGTATGCGATGGCGTGCTTAAGGTGAATGTTTCCTATCGTAAACAGCATTGGTCCGAAAATATTACCAAAATCAGCAATTATTTTAAATGCCCGGCAGAAATTTGACGAACCAGCGCAAAATTGCAATTCTAAATTGCATTCATCGCTTAGTTTTTGGATTTTGCGTTGCGTCGGCACCGCTGTGAACAATACTTCACATCGTCCCATACCTTTTCCCACGCTTTGCGCCACGTGAACGGGCGCTGGCAGACCGGGCACATCTTAACCGGCAGATCAGACTTCTTGCGCATGCGGGCCATCAGAAATCAAAGCCCATCTGACGGGAATCTGCCGTGTCAGATACCCTTTTGCGTGGTTTAGCTGCGCGATCATTCACGAAATGGCGCTGCGGGTCCTTGCGGCTGGCATGTTTGGTAATGACCCGCGCGGCCTCTTGTCGGAACTCAGGGCCCTTGCGCACGGCCCAAACTTTTTGGCGCGCTTCTCGCGCGGCCTCGGCCACATCCACTGTTGGGTATGGATAGGCTTGACCAAGAATCGTGTCGGCCCCCGTCCAAGTCCATGGCTCCTGAAGATACGCATCAGGTACGGCCGCGAGTTCGGGAACCCATGTGCGGGTGAAGGTGCCAGATGGGTCCTGATCCCGGCCCTGTTTGATCGGGTTGTAAATGCGCACAGTATTCATTCCCGTTGTCCCCGATTGCATTTGGATCTGCGGCCAATGAATTCCCGGTTCGAAATCGGTGAATTGACGCGCCAGATGCAGGCCAGTCACCCTCCAATCCAACCACAAATGATATGAGGCCACAGCCGTCACCATGGAGCGCATCCGAAAGTTAAGCCACCCCGTCGCATTCAGGTATCGCATGCAGGCGTCGAGAAACGGCAGCCCCGTCTCGCCGGCCGTCCACGCAGCCAAACGCCCAGAATCCGGCATATCAGGGCGCAGCCCCTCATAAGCCGAGTGCAAGCAGCGGTACTCAAGCTTAGGCGTGTCTTCGAGCTTTTGCATAAAGTGATCGCGCCAGGCGAGCCGCGCCTGAAATGACTTTAACGATCCGCCCCATCCTGTTCGCGTGCCTTTGACTTCACGCTGGCGAATGGCCGTCGCCTGCGATAATTCACGCCCGCTCAGGCAGCCAAAGGCGAGGTAAGGCGACAACCGCGAACATGCGGCTTGACCTGTTACGGGCGACGACATTTCTTTGCGATAATTCTGACCGCGTTCTGTCAAAAAACCACCCAAAAGTGACAGGCCCATTGTACGCCCACCAATTTGCCGCGCGCGACAATAGTCAGCTGCGACGAGCGGCGGCACCGGATCACTGGGCAAAGCAGGGCCCTTCATCGCCATTGGCACATCCGCTTGGGGTTGTCGCAACCATGTGTTGCGCAAAAGCGCCCAACCGTCGCGGCTGTTGAGGCGGCGCACCACACCGGATTGCGTCAGTTCTTGCCAAGCAACACCATTGGCACCACACCAATCCCCCACCGACATATCGCGAGCATACGTCCAGCCATTGCCCGTCTCTTCATGGCTCAGCATCCGGTCAAACCCAATGTCCGCCTTAAGATCGCGCAACACATCAGTGACACAGCCCACACGCACAACAAGGTCGACACCTGCCGCGCGCAGCGCCAAAGCCAGATCTTCAACGCTCTCTCGGACAAATTCAAACTGTCGGCCCGATACGTCCGGCTGGGCCCAATAATCGGGTTCAAACACATAAAGAGGCAGCACAGCCCCCTGCGCCGCCGCCTGAGCCAGCGCCGAATGATCTGCCAGCCGCAGATCGCGTTTGAACCATACCACCGTCGTCATGAAATCGAACCTAGTGCGTAACCGTTGAGCGCCAAGCGACGCACGACAATCAGGGCAGTTCACTGTTGCCCAACCGATCTTGCGGGCCCGCGCGCATCAGCCTAACGTCACGTTCAATTATTGACCCCAAAAGGCAGTCCCTTCTCATGCGTGATGCGAGCCCTCAAACGATTTACCTTGACGATTACACCCCCTTTGGCTTTCGCATCGAAAAGGTTCATTTAACTTTTGACCTGGCCCCTTCTGCCACTCGCGTCACATCGCGTATGCGCGTATCCCCCAACCCAAACGCCGCAGATCGCACCTTTTTCCTGCATGGCGAAAACCTTACGCTGATCAGCGCGCGGATCGATGGTGAAACGGTGAAGCCCAAGCTGACATCCGAAGGGCTGACCTGTGACGTTCCATCAATCCCGTTTGTCTGGGAGTGCGAAGTTCAGATTGATCCGGAAGCAAACACCGCCCTCGAAGGGCTGTACCTGTCAAATGGTATGTACTGCACCCAATGCGAGGCCGAAGGTTTTCGCAAAATCACCTATTACCCCGACCGTCCCGATGTGATGAGCACGTTTACAGTTCGCATAAATGGCCCCCACAGCACATTGCTAAGTAACGGCAACCCCGTGGCTTTAGGCAAGGGATGGGCGGAATGGCACGACCCCTGGCCAAAACCGGCCTATCTTTTTGCGCTGGTCGCAGGCGAACTGATCGCGCATCGCGATACATTTACCACCTGTGAGGGGCGCAAGGTTGACCTCGCCCTATATGTCCGCCCCGGTGACGAGGGCAAATGCGCTTTTGGCATGCAAGCGCTGAAGGACAGCATGGCGTGGGACGAACGCGTGTATGGACGCGCCTATGATCTGGATGTGTTCAACATTGTGGCTGTTGATGATTTCAACATGGGTGCGATGGAAAACAAGGGCCTGAACATCTTTAATGCGTCAGCAGTTTTGGCCTCGCCAAAGACATCGACCGATGTAAATTTCGAACGGATCGAAGCGATTATAGCACACGAGTATTTCCACAATTGGACAGGCAACCGGATCACTTGCCGGGATTGGTTCCAGTTGTGCCTGAAAGAGGGGCTTACCGTATTTCGTGATGCGCAATTCACTGCCGATATGCGCAGCGCACCGGTCAAACGGATCAATGACGTGATTGACCTGCGCGCACGCCAGTTCCCCGAAGACCAAGGCCCGCTTTCTCACCCCGTTCGGCCCGAAAGCTTTCAGGAAATCAATAATTTCTATACTGCGACCGTTTATGAAAAAGGCGCCGAAGTGATCGGCATGCTTAACACGCTGGTCGGCAGTGATATCTATGATAGCGCTGTTGAGCTTTACTTTCAGCGCCATGATGGTCAGGCCTGCACGATCGAGGATTGGCTGGCCTGTTTCGAATGGGTGCTGGAGGACCGCGCCGATGCACTCAATGAAGATGCATTTGGCGCCAGCGATATGGCCGCCTTCAAACGCTGGTACAGCCAGCCCGGAACGCCAACAGTCTCGGTCAAAACCTCGCGCAATGGCGACATGCTGACATTGGATCTGACGCAATCAAACCCAAAATCCGATGGAGAACCGCAAGTGATCCCCATCGTTTGGGGGCTTTTGGGGCCGGATGGCACCGAGCAGGTCGCAAGCCAGCTGTTTGTTCTCAAGAAAAAACGCCAGAGCTTTACCGTGCATGCCCCCGAGGGCAGCGTGCCATCCATCCTGCGCGGATTTTCAGCGCCCGTCGTTCTCGATTACCCAGCCGACAACGCCTTTTTGCTGGCCCACGACACCGATCCGTTCAACCGCTGGGAAGCTGCGCGCAGCCTTGCGCGGGCCTCGCTCATCGGTACGATCACCAAAGGCAGCGCGCCTGATGCCGCCTGGCTGGACGGCATGGCGGCCGTTTTAGGCGACACAACCCTCGATCCGGCCTACCGGGCACAGATGCTGGGGCTTCCGGGACAATCCGAACTGGCGGTTGACTTGCACCGCGCCGGACTAATCCCGGACCCGGACGCGATCTGGGCTGCTGTGGACAGGCTGAAACAGGCCCTATCCGACCGCGTCGCAGACCAATTGCTAGAACTCTATAATACTCATCAGATCACGGCGGCCTATGCGCCCGATGCCGCGCAATCGGGCGCTCGTGCGCTTGGCAATGCGGCCCTCGCCCTGCTCACACGTCAGGACGGCGGTGCACAGGCACAGGCGCAATACGATCAAGCCGACAACATGACACAACAATTAGCAGCCTTGGCAAACCTTATCCGCGCAGGCAAGGGCGATGGCGCCCTCGCCCAGTTCGAAACGCAGTGGCATGCGGACAGGCTGGTCATGGACAAATGGTTTGGGCTGCAAGTGATCGAGGCCCATCCCGATGACGCCGCCGATACCGCTGCAGCCCTGACCCGGCACGCTGCCTTCAACTGGAAAAACCCAAATCGCTTCCGCGCGACGCTGGGTGCGCTGGCCATGCATCACGCCGGTTTTCACGCCAGAGATGGCTCGGGCTACAGCCTGCTTGCCGATTGGCTGATCAAGCTTGATCCCGTTAACCCTCAAACTGCGGCGCGCATGTGCTCGGCCTTTCAGACCTGGCGGCGCTATGATGCAATACGCCAGTCTATGATCCAGAAAGAGCTTGAGCGCATCGCGGACACCCCAAACCTCAGCCGTGACACCACCGAAATGATCACGCGCATCCGCGAGGCGTGAAGTCCAATCACCGCCGAACGCACTGCAATCGACCCATCCGAGAAAGGCCAAGACATGACCCAACGCCCCGTTTGCCTGATTACCGGCGGCTCAGCCGGGATCGGTGCCGCCTGCGCCCGGCTTGCAGCACCGACCTATGATCTGGTTCTGAACTACCGCAGCAGCCACGCTGATGCCGAAGCGGTGCAAAAAGACGCAGAGGCCTTGGGTGCGAAGGTCGTAATCGTTCAAGGCGATGTGTCACAACCCGGCGACATTGCTGCAATCTACAAGGCGGTAGATGACAGCTTTGGCCGCATCGACGTGCTGATCAACAACGCGGGCATTGTCGGAACCACTGCCAAACTCACTGAAATTGATCATGCCCGTTTGGTCCAGATCATGAATGTAAACGTCATCGGTGCCATGCTGGTCGCCAAAGAGGCCGTGATCCGCATGCAAGCGCAAGGCACAGGCGGTGCGATTATCAATATTTCGTCAGCGGCAGCACGTCTGGGTTCTGGCAATCAATATGTCGATTATGCGGCCTCCAAGGGGGCGATCGACACGTTTACCAAGGGGTTGGCCGACGAAGTCGCAAGCGACAACATCCGCGTCATGTCGATCCGGCCTGGAATTATCGCAACCGACATTCACAGCAAGGGCGGCGAACCCGATCGCGCCGAACGGCTAGCGCCGATGGTGCCACTCAAACGCGCAGGTTCGGCGGAGGAGGTTGCACAAGCAATTTTATGGCTCGCCTCTTCACAGGCAAGCTATATCACCGGATCCACTCTGGATGTCACAGGCGGGCGCTGACGGGTCATGACCCCATTTACATTCGAGACGACAGGCCGGAACCGGGCGACCCTGATCACCTTGGTTTTGGTATGGGCCGCACTGGGCGCAATGTGGCTGCTGTTTGACGCTGCGATCTGGCTGGTGGGGATATTCGTCCTGTTCACGCTGCCAGCCTTGTACGATCTGATCTCGTCGCGCCGCTCTGGCTTGGTCATTGACGCAGCCGGAGTCAGCTGGTTTTCAGGTCAACGCAACGGCTCTGTGGTTTGGTCGCAAATCAGCCATATAAGGCTAGACACCCGCTTGGACATGTCAGTGCGCACCAGCCTTGTGCTTATCACTGGCCGCAAGATCCGTCTGCCTTTGGAAACCACCCCACCCGCTGCCACATTCGAAAAGCTGCTGACCGAAAGTGGTGTCAAAGTGGAGCGCCGCCATTTTTCTCTGACGGGTTAACGGCTCGTTTCGCTTCTATCGGCCAGACACACGCCGGAGGCTTTCAGGAAAGAAATCGCGATAACAATCGCAGAGGCCGGACGCGGCTGCAAAAATACACAAATTTGGAGCCTAGCGCCGGATAAGCTCACTCTCATTAAAATTTACTAGATGTAAGAGCTTAAAGCGGTATCGATCCTAGAAACTGGACCACTTGCTGCGATAATTGCAATAGAAGGATCGGCAACAAACTGAATTGCGCCCAGTTTAATCCGACAGAACAAACAGATGCTGTAGGGGCGGCAAATCAGGAAATTGTAGCTGTTGCATAACAGCCTTTGCCAAGAACTGTCCCGCGAGCCCCACGTCTTCCTTTTCTACGATGATGTTTTCACGAAACATCTTGAGCAATGGCGCGACCTCTTTGGTCAGAACATCAATGTCATGCCCTAAACGACGGCCAGATTTTTCGATTGCAACAATTGCCGCTATTGCCGCTTTTGGAGAAGTACAGATTACTGCATCGATCTCGGGAGATTGCGCTAATCGGCGCGTTATACATTGTAATATATCGTTCGACGATTGGTCACTGTTGACGTTTTGCGAAATCCGGTAGTTGATGTTCAATGGCCCCACCCCTTGTTCAAGGCCTCGGACCATGTCCTGTGCGTAATTCTGATTTCGTGGGGGCAGAACGGCAAGCACGTTCCTGCGCCCGCGCGCGGCAAGGCGCTTAAGCGCGACGCTGATGAAAGCTTTGTTGTCATAGTCATAATAGGAGTGCTGATCACACCACTTTGTGCGCCCATGCGTGGCAAATGCAAATTTTTGCTTCAACAAGTAAGCAACCCGAGGATCCTCGGGCTCGATCATGTTGAAAATGACAGCATCGGATGACCGGGTTTCCACGACATACTTGATCGGGCGCAAAGGATCCTCGTCAGGAAACCAAGGCAGCACATTAAGATGAAAGCGGGTGTCGCGCAGTTCTTTAGCAATTGCGCTGGTCAATCTGGCCGTACTATTCATCATATCGTTTTCAGCCGGAATGACCAAGGTTATGACATTGGTTCTACCTGTCCGCAGCCGCACACCGGCACGGTTGGGAACATAGCCTATTGCATCGGCAATTCGGTGCACCAACACCTTTGTATCGCCTCCAATGTCAGATGCATCGCTAAGAGCCCGAGAAACGGTAGCAACGGCCAGACCGCTTATTCGGGCAATAGTTTTAAGCGTTGGCGTTTCGCCAACATTGACCCGCTTGCGCAACTCTTCTTCGTCTAGATTGGCAATTTCGGATGGCTCTCGCTTCATTACAACCACTCCAAGAAACGAAAAAAGCGACTAAGGCAGATTGGCATGCCCTGCATCTGTCGTACTTACAAGATCTTCACCACACTTGTAAGCTTAGCATACTAAGAAACAGGAATCACTTGAAATGAAAAACTAAATCGATATAGATGAAACTATAACGATATAGTAATAGGGAGAAATGCTATGCGTATTACATCCAAGCTTTTGGCGGCGACGGCTATTGTCGCTGCGTCCAGCGCTTCAGCCACAGAATTGGAAGTCATGCACTGGTGGACATCCGGCGGCGAAGCCGCCGCTGTAAGCGAGTTCGCCAAAGCCTTTGACGCGACCGGAAACACGTGGGTGGATGCCGCCATCGCAGGCGGAGAGAATGCCCGCGCTGTCATGGTCAGCCGCCTGACGGGTGGTGATCCGATGGGAGCCTTTCAGTTCAACCATGGCCGCCAGGCCGAAGAACTGATCGAGTCAGGCCTGCTGCGCGACATCACCGACATCGCAGAAGCCGAAGGCTGGCTGGACCTCGTGAACCCGTCAAGCTTGCTGGAAGCCTGCACCGTCGAGGGTCGCGTTTATTGTGCGCCTGTAAATATTCACTCATGGCAGTGGCTCTGGGTGAGCCACGACGCGTTTGCCGAGGCTGGTTTGCCTGTGCCAAGCAATTGGGCCGAATTTGCAGCTGGCGCTGACAAACTTGCTGCTGCCGGCAAAATTCCCTTGGCCATGGGTCAGCAGGGGTGGCAGCAATCGGGTGCTTTCAACGTGATGATGGCCAGCCTTCTGCCCAGTGAAATCTTTACCTCTGTTTATGGTGACAAAGACACTGACGTTGCCGCAAGCGCAGATGTGGCAACTGTTTTCGCCGCAGCCGCCGAAGCACGCGAAATGGCTGCCAAGTCAACGGTTCAAAACTGGAATGACGCCACCAACTTGGTGATCACTGGACAGGCCGGGGGCCAGATCATGGGTGACTGGGCGCAAGGCGAATTTGCCGTTGCAGGATCGGTTGCAGGCGAAGATTACAGCTGTCTTCCAGGTCTGGGCACAAACCCACGTCTTTCGACGGGTGGTGATGCATTTTATTTCCCGGTTCTCGATGACGAAGATCAGGCTGCGGCGCAGGCCGAATTGGCGGCCCTGCTGCTCAAGCCGGCAACGCAGGTCAGCTTTAACCTTGCAAAGGGGTCGCTGCCTGTGCGCGGTGACATCGATCTTTCGGCTGCAAACGACTGTATGCAAAAAGGCCTTGGCCTGCTGGCCGACGGTGCGCTGTTGCCGGATGTGAATATGTTGGCGACGCCAGACACAGTAAACCAAATCAACACACTGTTCACTGAGTTCTTCGCCGATGCTTCGATCTCGGCTGCGGATGCTCAGGCGGAATTCGTTGAAATCATCGCAGATGCTGAATAGGCCCTAAGGCAATCTGGCTGGTGCGTCTTTACACCGCGCCAGCCAACTTAGTCAGCTGAGAAGGGGTGGCTTATGGCGACCGAACGCCCGAACCAGCTGTTTCGCAACATGAATGCAAAAGTGGCAGCGATCCCAATGATCGTGACTGCTCTTTTTGTGTTTGTCGGCGGAACAGCTTGGACCATTGTTTACAGCTTCACCAAATCGGGGCTTTTGCCCCGCATGAAGTGGATCGGTCTGGATCAGTATGAACGTTTGTGGGGTACCAAGAAATGGCTGATTGCGATCGAAAACCTCGTGATCTATGGCCTTTGCATGCTGACATTGATGTTTGTGATCGGCTTCATCCTCGCGACGCTGATCGATCAGAAAATCAGATTTGAAAATACAGTCCGCACCGTTATCCTTTATCCCTACGCCATGAGTTTTGTCGTCACCGGCCTTGTTTGGCAGTGGATTTTGAACCCCGAATTCGGGGTGCAAAGCATCGTGCGGGGCTTTGGCTGGGAAGGCTTTACATTCGACCCGCTCTATTCACCGGACATCGCCATATTCGGCGTGTTGATTGCCGGGCTTTGGCAAGGCAGCGGCTTGGTTATGGTACTGATGCTCGCCGGATTGCGCGGCATCGACCAAGAGGTCTGGAAAGCGGCCCGCATTGACGGAATTCCAACATGGAAGACCTATATCTATATTGTCATTCCCATGATGCGCCCTGTTTTCATAACAACGCTGGTGCTGGTGGTGACGGGGATCGTCAAAGTGTTTGATCTGATCGTCGCGCAAACGGGTGGTGGGCCCGGGATCGCAACCGAAGTGCCCGCAAAATACGTCTATGACATGATGTTCAGAAACAACAATTTGGGTCAGGGTTTTGCGGCGTCGACCATGATGTTGCTGACCGTTTCATTGGTCGTAATCCCTTGGGCCATTCTTGAATTCGGAGGCTCGAAGCGCCGTGGTTGATACATCCCCAGTTTCGCTGTCTGGTCCGCATGGGCCGAAACCGCGCAGGGCGCTCTCGCAGCGTAATATTTTCCTCTATGGCACTCTTTTCGTCATAACTGTTTACTATGCTCTGCCGCTATATGTGATGATCGTCACCTCGCTCAAGGGCATGCCTGAAATCCGTCTGGGCAATGTCTTTTCCCCGCCAGTTGAAATAACCTTTCAGCCTTGGGTCAAAGCATGGTCAGAGGCGTGCACAGGCCTGACATGTAACGGCCTGAGCACAGGGTTCTGGAACTCGGTGCAGATCACGATCCCGTCGGTTATCTTATCGATCATCATCGCTTCAGTGAACGGGTACGCATTGGCCAACTGGCGGTTCAAAGGCGCGGATGTCTTTTTCACCATTTTGATCTTTGGCGCATTCATTCCTTATCAGGTCATGCTTTATCCGATCGTGATCATGCTGCGCGAGATTGGCCTGTATGGTTCTGTTTGGGGACTTGTGCTGGTGCATACCGTATTTGGCATGCCGATCCTAACGCTGCTGTTTCGCAACTATTTTACGTCCCTACCCGAAGAGCTGTTCAAAGCTGCGCGCGTCGACGGGGCGGGATTTTGGGGGATTTACCTGCGGATCATGGTGCCAATGTCGCTACCAATATTTACCGTCGCAATGATCTTGCAGGTCACCGGCATCTGGAACGATTTCCTATTCGGGGTCGTCTACACCGGCCCGGAAACATATCCCATGACCGTATCACTTAATAACATCGTGAATTCCACGCAGGGGGTAAAAGAATACAACGTCAACATGGCCGCAACCATCCTCACCGGTCTGGTGCCACTGGTCATTTATTTCGTCTCAGGAAGACTGTTCGTGCGCGGCATCGCCGCCGGTGCGGTCAAAGGGTGAAGAACGCATGAAAAACTCTGTTGAAATCAAAAACCTCGATCTGCAATTTGGCCCCATCAAGGTTCTGCAAGACCTCAATCTTGAGATTGGAAAGGGCGAGTTTCTGGTTTTGCTCGGCTCGTCGGGATGCGGAAAATCGACACTTCTAAACTGCATCGCGGGATTGCTCGATGTCTCTGCAGGACAAATCCACATCAACGACAAGAACGTCACGTGGGCTGAACCGTCCGAGCGCGGCATCGGCATGGTGTTTCAATCCTATGCCCTTTATCCACAGATGACGGTCGAGGGGAACCTTTCATTTGGCCTTAAGAATGCCAAGCTCCCCAAAGCCGAGATCGCGAAACGTGTCAAACGTGCGGCAGAGATCTTGCAGATCGAACCACTGCTGAAACGCAAACCCGCCGCACTTTCGGGAGGACAGCGTCAGAGGGTCGCCATTGGGCGTGCGCTGGTGCGCGATGTGGATGTGTTTTTGTTTGATGAACCGCTTTCAAATCTGGATGCCAAGCTGCGCGCCGATCTGCGCGTCGAGATTAAGCGCCTGCACCAACGCCTTGAAAACACTATGATTTACGTAACACATGATCAGATCGAGGCGATGACCCTAGCTGACCGGATCGCAATCATGCGCGATGGGCAGATCATGCAGTTGGGCACGCCTGATGAAATTTATGGCAAACCAGTAAACAAATACGTCGCCGACTTTATTGGGTCGCCATCCATGAACTTTCTCGAAGGACAGATCAAAGCAGGCAACTTCGAGGTTGGCAATCTGTCGATCCCGCTTGCAGGCTATGACTTTGCAAACACTGCGGGGCCTGTGGACAGAGCCGCAACAATTGGTATCCGCCCAGAGCACGTCGTCACCGGCGAGCTGGTCGAAAATGCCACCGTAAAAATTGATGTTGAGGTCAATTTGGTTGAGCCAACAGGCTCAGACACATTGATCGACTGCGAAGTTGCAGGTCGTCATTTTCGGGTCCGAATGGACGGGCAATCGCGGGTCGCTGCTGGTGAAAAACTGCGCCTCGGCATCGACCCGACGAAATCGTCACTGTTCGACTTGGAAACTGAGCTTCGCCTTTGACCGACACACGACTGACCAAACAAAAATTGCACGAAGGAACACTTATGCCGACCATTTCTTACCAGCTTTACTCCTCACGTCATTGGACTGCGGAAGAAACCTTTAAGATGCTGGCGGAAGCAGGCTATCAAGAAGTCGAAGGTGTGGGGCCGCATTATGAAGATTTGGCCAAAACGAAAGCCTTGCTTGAGAGCCATGGCATGACCATGCCCAGTGGGCACTTTGCCCTCGACTTCGTTGAGGCCGACCCTGCAAAAGTTATCGAAATTGCCGATGTCCTTGGTATTTCTGCCGTCGTTATTCCTTTCATTGCACCCGATGAACGGCCCACAACTCTTGCCGGGTGGCAGGCCTTTGGCGCACGGCTGGCAAAAGCCGGCGAACCCATCATTGCGGCAGGTTTGGACTACGCCTACCACAATCATGATTTCGAGTTTGTACCCGTCGAAGGGCAGATGCCGCTCGATGTGATTGCTCAGGCGTCCGATGACATCAAGCTGGAGCTCGACCTTGCTTGGGTCGTTGTCGGCGGTGAAGATCCTGTCGCGTGGCTCAAAAAGTACGCGGGGCGCGTCATCATTGCTCATGTCAAAGATATCGCACCTAAGGGTGAGAACACAGACGAAGATGGATGGGCTGACGTCGGTCACGGCACGATGGACTGGAAAACGATCAAGCCCGCGATGGATGCCGCTGGTGTCAACCGCTACGTCATTGAGCATGACAACCCCAGCAATCATATCCGCATGGCGTCTCGCTCGATGGCGACGGTTCAGGCATTCTAAGGACTATTTAAATGAAGAAATTTGGCGTTGGCATCATTGGATGCGGCAATATCTCGTCGGCGTATCTCAAACTTGCACCACTGTTCAATTCAATCGAGATGCGCGCAGTTGCCGACCTTAACATGGAAGCCGCCACTGCGCGCGCCACCGAGTTTTCAGTGCGGGCAGAAACGGTTGATGATCTGTTGGCAGCCGATGACATAGACATCATCGTAAACCTGACGATACCTGGCGCCCATTTCGAGGTGACAAAGCGAATACTTGAGGCCGGTAAGCATGCCTATTCTGAAAAGCCGTTCGTTCTGACGCTGGAGGAAGGCGAAGCGTTACGCACGATCGCCGCGCAAAAGGGTCTGCGCGTTGGCTCTTCGCCCGATACGTTCTTGGGTGGCGCGCACCAACTGGCCCGCGCTGCCATTGATGAGGGACAGATCGGCGATGTGATCGGTGGCACATGCCACGTGATGTCGCGCGGCATGGAAGATTGGCACCCGAACCCGGATTTCTTTTTTCAACACGGTGGTGGCCCAATTCTTGATCTAGGCCCTTACTATGTGACCAATCTGGTGCAGCTAATCGGCCCGGTTCGGGCTGTCACCGCCATGACTTCTGCCAGTTTCGAAACTCGGACAATTGCCAATGGACCGCGCCTTGGCGAGACTATTCAGGTCGAGACACCAACAAATATCCACGCCATCCTCGAATTCCATAATGGAGCGTTGATAACACTTGGCGCCAGCTGGGACGTGTGCGCGCATAGGCACGAGAACATGGAACTTTACGGCAGCAAGGCATCACTTTATGTGCCCGATCCAAATTTCTTTGGCGGGGATATCTTTCTGGCTGATCAGGCCGATGCCTCAAGCGTATTGCAATCTCGCGATCACCCGTTTGGGGTGCCTAACACGCAAGACGGACAGGGCACGGACCGGGCCAATTACAGATGCGCGGGCCTTGCTGATATGGCAAGTGCAATCGCCACTGATCGCGAACATCGGTGCAGTCTGGAACTGGCGACCCACGTTGTCGAAGTTATGACCGCGATCTTGCAGTCAGCTGAAAAACGGACCTGGATCGAGATGACAACGCATTGCGATCGCCCTGCCCCACTTAGCCCGGAACAGGCACTTGCTATCATGGCTTAATCTGAGTTTTTGCCGGAGTCAGATCAGCGCACCCGTTGGGTACCCCGGCCAATGCGCATATTCCCTGTTCAGCCAGAAAATAACACGATTTGCGCGCACAGTTGGTTTGCCGCGCAAACGTGCGCCAAACCTTAGGGATGGACCCGAAAGTTGCTGAAAGTTTGACTATAGCATTTCCCGAAACACGCAATACAGCATGCGTCACCATACGCTTTGAAATATTTTGCTTTAGACAGCGTCAGGTTATTAAGGGTTTCGCATGGCAATCTAGGGTCAGGACCCATTAATCCCGTGCCGTCAGCGACAATTTCACGACATTTCACAGACTTGGGACGTTCGACCAATAGTGGTTCTATTTGCAAGCAGCCCAGGACGCTGAAATGAAGTGAAATTACCGCCCTTTGGGTTTGCCGGATTTTCCCTCCATCTGCGTCACATCTGATTGAAATATAATCACTATTTATGCGCAGATGTTTCTTACCAAAGGCAAAAACCGGCAAACTGACGGTACAGGATTAATGGGTCCTGATCCTAACTTACTGCAACGTGTGCCTCAAACAAAAACGCGGCAAGGGCCTTTTCGACCATAGGGACCGATGATCGATTTTGGGCGGGAAGCACTACATTGACACACAGACCCCGCGGACCGCCCGCCACCACATGGACATCCGTAACGGCAAGTTTCATTTCGTCTCGAAGGAGTTTCGAAATGACAATCTTGGCCGCATCACATCGCAGGTTTGGTTTGAAAATCTTGCCAACCGACGTCAAGGGTATCTCATCAATAACATTGATAACCTTCGGCCAGGCAGGCCGTTCATCAATATTTTCCTGAGCATGAGCTATGAGGTCTTCTGCGCTGAACTCAGCGTTCGGGTGGACTTGAACAAAACACATCGGCAATTCACCAGCATATGCGTCGGGCATGCCTACCGCCGCCGCCAGCGCTACCGCGGGGTGCGTGCTCATGGCATTTTCAATCATTGTCGGATCAATGTTGTGGCCGCTTCGGATGATCAGGTCTTTGGACCGCCCCGCGACATAAAGACAACCCTGAGCGTCCTTATATCCCAAGTCACCAGAATTCAGAGCCCCATCTGAAAATACACCCACATTGTGCGACGGATCTTTGTATCCGGGAGAGACATGATCACCTCGAATTACAATCACGCCAATTTCATCGACGTCGCAGACCCCTCCGAGGCTGCCATCGGCCTCAAGCTTCAAAACATCGACCTGCGTATAGGGAAGCGCCCAGCCGACAGACCCTGTTGTGCCTTGCCCGCTGACAGGATCTATGCTGATCAGTCCAGAGGCTTCGGTCATTCCCAAAATCTCGAACAGAGTTGTGCCCGTGACATCCTTGAATCTCTGCCCAACGGCAGGCGGCAGCAGCGATGCCCCGGTCACCCCTGCGCGCACGGCGCTTATGTCGTAATCGCCCAGTGGTGTCTGCAAAACCGCACCAATTGCGGTCGGCACGCCTGCGACCAACGTCACCTTGTGATCTGAGACCAGTCTCCAAAATCCTTCGACGATGGCAGGGTTGCGCAGACCGGCAGGTGTCATCACCAACAATTCTATCCCCGCCATAAATCCACTCAGGCCTGCGACAATGGTTCCTGCCACGTGAAACAGCGGAAAAGTAGCCGTCAGCACATCGGCTGAGGTGTAGCCGCACATTGCGGCACCACCAAAAGCTGCAACAAGTTGGCTGCGGTGCGTATGCGCGACAAGCTTTGGGACACCGGTTGTGCCACCGGTATGAAAATAAGCGGCAAGGTCATCACCACTGCGCGCTTGTCCGAATGTCAGATGGTCGGCGGGCTGACCCATCAATGCAGCGCCAAGGTCGATCACGCCTTCTTGTTCAGGTGTACCCGGCGGCGACACACGCACCAGCACCAGCTCGGGGATTTGCGCGCGCAGTTCCAGCGCCTTTTCCCAGATATCGAGCTGCGGATGCGGCCCCAGAGCAACGAGTACCTTGGCCTCCGACGCTTTCAGCAGCTCTACTATACTTTCAGGCTGCAACAGGAAATTAATCGGAACCGCATAACCAGCCGTTTCCGCGCCCCAGAGTGTGATATGAGTTTCGATCAGCGCAGGCAGCATAAAGGCCACGCCCGGTGCCGCACCGCCAATGTCTGCAAACAGGTTGGCAGCGCGCCGGATCTGTCCAAGTAAATCACCATAACTGATGCGGCGCGGGGTTTCGTCCTCGGCCCCGGTCATCAGCATAGTCATCGCGGTGGCATCCGGCGCGCTATCCGCGCTGTTTACAAAGACGTCAAGGATGCTTTGTTCTGGCAAACGCTCATCCAGGGTCATTTCAGCTTCGAAGTGCCTAAGATCACTTTCCGTTCGAATTGGCTGCACACCCAGATTTGCCATCAAATATTCCTTTAACTTCAATTCCAATCAGCTCAATCCTTTGTCAGTCAACCAAGGTTTGCAAGCTCCAATCACTGTTAATGACGCAACGACTAGTCCAAAGCTGCTTGCCGATACGGATGATGGGCGAGGCTCAAAGCGAACATTATCGTTTCAATATAAAAACGCAGCGGAAAGCTGAAATGCACCGTGCAGCTGCTTAGTTTTCCGCGCACACGCGGCCCGAAAAAAGGGCGCTTGTTGTTGCACCTTCATCTCTAGATCAGCTGGCTTTCAACTCACCACTGTTGATCTGTTCTTGCTCAATGCTTTCGAACAGTGCCTTAAAATTGCCCTCACCAAACCCATCATCCCCCTTGCGCTGGATAAACTCGAAAAAGATTGGCCCGATCACCGTTTTCGAGAATATCTGAAGCAAAATGCGTGTTTCACCGCCATTCACAACGCCCTCGCCGTCGATCAGAATGCCGTTTTTCTTCATTCGGCTGATGGGCTCATCATGCCCCACCACCCGGCTTTTGCTAAGATCATAATAAGCATCCGGCGGTCCGGGCATGAATTTTAGCCCGTTTTCGGCAATCGCGTCAGTGCTATCATAAAGATTATCCGACCCAACAGCGATATGCTGGATGCCCTCGCCCTTGTACTTGCGCAGATAGGCGACGATCTGTCCGGTTTCACCGCGATCTTCGTTGATAGGGATGCGGATGCGACCACAGGGGGATGTCAGCGCGCGGCTAAGCAATCCAGTAAACTTGCCTGCAATGTCGAAAAAGCGAATTTCCTTGAAGCTAAACAGATCACCATAAAAGCGGAACCAGGTGTCCATATTGCCCTTGTGGACATTGTGCGTCAGGTGGTCGAGGTAGAAAAAGCCAACCCCGCGCGGCTTGGACTCCTCAAGCCATTCGTATTCTTCGTTGTAGGGCGAGGTGTCGTAATACTGGTCCACGAAATAGATCAGACTTCCTCCGATCCCACAGATCGCAGGCACGTCCAGCACCTTACCGGCCCCGTCATAAGGCTTGGCCCCCAAAGACACCGCGCGATCAAAAGCGCGCGCTGCATCGACGACCCGCCAGCCCATGGAGGGCGCGCAAGGCCCATGTTCGGCAGCAAACCGCGCGCCGAAACTGTCGGCCTCAGCATTCAAGACATATGTGACATCGCCCTGCTGCCACAACTCGATGTTCTTGCGATTGTGCCGCGCAACCTTTTTGTATCCCATCCGGGCAAACAGCCTACGCAGTTCCTCTGGGTCGGGATGTGCGAATTCGACGAACTCGAATCCATCGGTGCCAGCTGGATTTTCGGCGGTTATTGCAGATTTCGGCGCGTTATGCGGAAAAGGGCCCATGATTTCCTCCTGATTTCCTCAAGAGAATACGGCATATATTCTGCATTTGGTGCGCAATATAGGACTTTATTATTGAAATTTATGCGCATATCGCGCATATTACTGTCAAATTACAAAAAAACTGCGCATGCTTGATCCAACCGATACACTTCTTTTAGCCGCACTACAAAAGAACGCACACCTGACTGCGCAGGAACTCAGCGACATGCTGCACCTGTCCGCCAGTCAAATCGGGCGCCGCAAGCAACGGCTGGAATCTGATGGTTATATAGAGTGCTATGTCGCGCGGCTTGACGCGAACCGGCTGGGCCTGGCTGTACAAGGATTCGTTCAAGTCCACCTTGGCACCCATGGGCCAGAGCACTCCACCAGCTTTGCCCGCCTCGTTGACAGCTGCCCAGAAATAACAAGCGCATGGACAATGACCGGTGATGCCGATTATCTGCTTCGTGTGTATTGCGCAGATCTGGCGTCCCTTAACGACCTTATCCACAACGTTTTGTTGCCCCACCCTGCCGTTGCACGGGTACAAAGCCAAATCGTGATGGACCAACTCAAACGCGACAGCCCATTGCCCACCTGATCGCAACGCGGAAAGACCCATAATGGAAAGCTTCCTGTACCAAGCCTCGATCTATCTTGCCGCTGCAGTCATTGCTGTACCCATCGCCGCGCGGCTGGGGCTGGGCTCTGTTCTGGGCTACCTAGCGGCTGGGATTCTAATCGGGCCAGTTTTGGGGCTCGTCGGGGCCGAGACCGAGGATCTTCAACACTTTGCCGAGTTTGGCGTGGTTATGATGCTGTTCCTGATCGGCCTCGAATTGGAGCCGCGCGCCCTATGGGACATGCGCCACAAGTTGCTCGGCCTTGGCGGGCTGCAGGTCACGCTATCAACTGTCGCAATAATGGCCGTTGCTATGGCCTATCACCAGCCATGGGGCGTAGCACTGGCCATAGGGCTGACTTTGGCTCTGTCTTCTACCGCTATCGTGCTGCAAACACTATCTGAAAAGGGGCTGATGCAAACAGGCGGTGGGCGATCAGTGTTTTCGGTGCTTCTGACGCAGGATATCGCGGTCATTCCGATCCTCGCCTTTCTGCCACTGCTCGTGGTGACGCTGCCCGCATCAATTGCCAATGACGGATCCATCACACGTGCTGTGCATGACAGTCACGGCAACGACCACCATGGCGCCGCCCTAAGCCTCGTTGATGGTCTGCCCGCTTGGGGAGTTACTTTGGTCACGATCGGTGCTGTGATGACAGTGATTTTGACTGGTGTGTTTCTCACCCGGCCAGTATTTCGCTTTATCCATGCAGCCCGGCTGCGCGAGATGTATACGGCCCTCGCACTGCTCATCGTGGTGTCTATTTCCTTTCTGATGATGCTCGTCGGCCTTTCACCGGCACTGGGCGCATTCCTTGCCGGCGTCGTGCTCGCCAGTTCGGAATTCCGGCACGAGTTGGAAACTGATCTGGAACCGTTCAAAGGGCTGTTGCTGGGTCTCTTTTTCATCACGGTAGGAGCGGGCATCAACTTTGTTCTTCTGTTCGAAGATTGGCCCGCGCTAATCTCAATGGCCGTTCTGGTTATTCTGGTCAAAGGCCTCGTGCTTTACACACTCGCAGTAGCCTTCAGGATCAAGGGACGCGACCGCTGGCTATTCACGCTTGGCCTCGCCCAAGCAGGCGAGTTTGGCTTTGTGCTGGTGGCGTTCTCTGTGGGTCAGGGCGTAATTCCAACCTCTGTGGCCGAAACGCTGCTGCTGGTCGTAGCCCTAACCATGCTGATCACGCCTTTGCTCTTTATCCTCTATGACAAAATCACCCATCGCATAAATGAGGCCACAGACGAACACGAAGCCGACGAAATCGACGAACAGGGCCCGGTGATCATCGCGGGCATCGGCCGCTTCGGACAGATCGTCAACCGCCTGTTGCAAGGCAGCGGGTTTAAAACGGTTGTACTGGATAACGATATCGGAACGATTGATCTGATGCGCCGATTTGGGTTCAAAGGGTTTCTTGGCGATCCCTCGCGGCTCGATCTTCTCAAGGCAGCAGGCCTGAACGACGCCAGCGTGCTGGTCGTAGCCCTCGACGATCCACAAGCCGCAATCCGCTTGGTGACCTATGCCCGCAAGCAGCGACCAGATCTTCACATCGTTGCGCGCGCCCATGATCGCACGCATGTTTACAAACTTTATCAGGCTGGGGCCAACGACATCGTGCGCGAATTGTTCGATGGCTCTTTGCGCGCCGCACGCTACGCACTGGAAAATCTGGGCCTCAGCGAATACGAAGCCGCCGAAGCCCAACGCGTATTTTATCAACACGACCGAGATGCGGTGCGACAGTTAGCCGAACTGTGGGTGCCCGACGTTCCAGCGTCAAAAAATAAAGCCTATGTCACTCGGGCCAAGGCTCTTGAAAAAGAACTCGAACTGTCGCTTTCAGCACGCGAAGAAGAAACCAAACGCGACTGATGCGCACCACGAAGGTCGGTGGGTGGGCGCCTTCCGGGCACAGCCCGGAACAGTGCCTCCCACCGACATCAACCGCCTGCGACACCAGCTTCAGCAAACGTCGCCATTCCGCTGTGACAGGCCACTGCTCCTTTGAGAACACCAATGGCAAGCGCCGCCCCTGATCCCTCGCCCAGGCGCAGACCGAGCTGCAACAGCGGCGCTTTGTCCAATGCCTCCAACATCGCGCCATGCGCGCCCTCGGCACTCAGATGCCCGGCCACGCAGTGATCCAATGCACCGGCCACCGTTTTTTCAAGGCAAGCCGCTGCAGCCGTGCAGATAAAGCCGTCAAGGATTACTGGGATCGACAGCGCGCGCGCGCGAGCAATCGCTCCGGCCATACCCGCCAACTCGCGCCCACCCAAACGCATCAACACATCCAAGCCGTCACGCGCATCAGCATGCAGCACGAGCCCCTTTGCAACAATTGCGGTTTTGGCCGTCAGTGCATCGCCCTCAACGCCCGTGCCACGCCCGGTCCAATCACCGGCATCACCGCCAAACAACGCCGCCGCAATTGCGGCGGCTGATGTGGTGTTACCAATGCCCATCTCTCCCACAACCATAAGGTCAGCATTCGGATCAACTGAATCCCAACCAGCACGCAGCGCTGCGACGCAATCAGCCTGCGACATGGCGGACCCTGCGGTGAAATCATCTGTCGGGCGGTCAAGCTCTAGCGCCACCACATCCATGCGCGCACCGAACGCCTTGGCAAGCTGATTGATCGCAGCACCGCCATGTTCGAAATTCGCCACCATCTGGACCGTCACCTCTGGTGGAAAAGCCGACACACCACGCGCCGCGACCCCGTGGTTACCCGCAAAAACAATCACCTGCGGCGCGTTCAAAGACGGACGCGCATTCCCACGCCAAGCCGCATACCACTGTGCCAAATCTTCAAGACGCCCCAGGGCACCAGGTGGTTTGGTCAACTGACCGTTGCGCTCTGCGGCACCTGCTGCCGCCTCGGCATTCGCACTAGGCATTTTCGCCAAAATTGCGCGCAGCCCGTCCAGATCTTCAAACGCCATTTTCATGCTTTCCCTTGCCTGTTGTCTCTTGGCTCATTACCCAAAATGACAGCACCCACAAGTCAGGACCAGACATGCCACCGGAAAAAACCGACAGTGCCCCTCGCATTTGGGACCTGCCTGCCGCCTTTGTGTTGTTGACACGACTACCGGTGCCTGCTCTGCCCGAACAAGCCTTTGCCCATCCGGCGCGTGCCGTTTGGGCCTATCCAGTAGTTGGGCTTTCTCTGGCCGTAGTTCTATGCCTGGCGGGCGCATTCTGTGCGGCACTTGGCATATCGCCTGCTGTAACCGCCGGGCTTATGCTGGCTGGCCTGATACTGCTCACCGGCGCCATGCACGAAGACGGACTGGCCGACACCGCAGATGGATTATGGGGCGGACAGGATCCAGCGCGCAGGCTTGAAATTATGAAAGACAGCAGGATCGGCGCCTACGGTGTGCTGGCGCTAATCATTGCACTCGGCCTGCGCTGGCTGACCTGGACCGAGGCATCTTGGCCAGCAATTGTCATCGCTTTTGTCGTGTCACGTGCAATGATGCCAACCCTCATGCTGGCCTTGCCTCATGCGCGTGCCACGGGCCTGTCCCACAGTGTTGGGACACCACCGTTGAGTGCCGTTATCGCGGCTTTAATGATCGGAGCCGCCATTGCCATCCTGCTAGCAGGCGGGACCGGACTGATTGCGCTTGTCGTATCGGTTGCCCTTACAGCACTTATTGGACGCGTTGCGCAAAACAAGATCAACGGTCAGACCGGCGACATTCTAGGTGCTGCACAAATCTGCACAGAAATCGCGATCCTTATCGTTTTGATTTCATGATTCTAAAAGCGCGACCCCGGGCATTGTCACACTCGCGCTATTATAAACCATTACAGCGCTTGACGAAATGACGGAAACATCTGACATTATCTAACACGTTGAAATTTCTCATTTTTCAACGTGTTAGGTAAGTAAATCTTTTCGCATAACGCTAAAATCTATGTTCAGGCTGCGACCCGGCTGGTCAAAACATCGCCAACCACGCGACCGGCCTCGATCTCATCATCACCAGATACGGCTGCGACCTCACGGGTTAACCGCTCAAGTGCTGCCTCATAAAGCTGACGCTCCGAATAGCTCTGCTCGCGCTGATCATCGGTGCGGTGCAGATCACGAACGACCTCGGCAATCGCAATCAAGTCGCCCGAGTTGATCTTTTGCTCATATTCCTGCGCCCGGCGCGACCACATAGCTCGCTTAACCTTGGCCTTTCCTTTCAGCGTTTTCATGGCTGCGCTGATTACGTCAGGGCTGGACAGCGCGCGCATCCCGATATGTGTCGCCTTGTCGGTGGGCACGCGCAGCGTCATCTTGTCCTTTTCGAACGAGATCACGAACATCTCAAGCTCTAGGCCAGCTACCTCTTGGCTTTCGACTGATATGATCTGGCCAACACCGTGCGCAGGGTACACAACAAATTCGTTGGGACGAAAGTCGAGCTTTTTAGATTTGGTCATTCTTAATCCTCATAAGACACCTGAAAGCAGCCCGATCCTCTGACAGTAAAAGCTGCATACGGCGGGGCAATATATGCCTCGTCTTGATGCAGCTTGGGTCAGAATGAGTACCCCATCAGCGCAAAGCACAGGGGTCGTGCGACATTCATCGATGATTTGTCGAAAGAACGTAACATAAAAATGCGCTAAACGAAAGTTTACGCTGGGTCATTTTTGAAAATGCTCCAAACCGGGTCGCTCAACACCCGAAAACATTTCAAGAACACGGGACAATTGACTTTAACTACACTTGTAACGTTATCCGCCTTCACCTGCATTTTCCGAAAATAGATCCATCTTGCCAGGTTTGCCATCCATTTCGTCTGCGGTCGGCAGAGGATCTTTTTTTGTCACGATGACTGGCCACAGCGCGGAGTACTTACGGTTGAATTCAACCCATTTTTCCATATCCGGCTCAGTGTCAGGGCGAATCGCATCTGCCGGGCACTCGGGCTCGCAGACACCGCAATCAATGCATTCGTCAGGATGGATTACCAACATGTTTTCGCCTTCGTAAAAGCAATCTACCGGGCAGACTTCGACGCAGTCGGTGTATTTGCAGGCGATACAGTTGTCGTTGACGATATAGGTCATGCAAAGGCTCGTGTGGCTAGGGTCAAAGGCCTAGCTAAATCAGCCGCCTCAATCATTCAAGGTGGCGCGCGCGTGAAAGATCACCTTGCCGCCGGTCACGTTTCGTCGGACGACCTTTTCCCTCGAATTTTGGGTTTTGCGGAACAACGTCTTGGGGTGGCGGCGTGGGGGGCGACATGTCTGAATAAAGCGCCTGCGCCTCTGGTGCAGGTCCGCGCCGGGTTCCGATGGCCACCACTTCGACAATGCGTACCGCGCGACCTTGGGCAAAGGTAAGCACATCACCTGCGCCTACTGTCGTAGACCGCTTAGTGACGCGTTCGCCGTTTATACGTACGTCACCGGCGGCCACGCGCGCGGCTGCCAGCGACCGTGTTTTGAAAAAGCGCGCAAACCACAACCACTTGTCCAGCCGCAATTTCTGCGCGGGTTCCGCCACTTATTTGCCGTCTCTGAGCCCCATAAGGGCTGCAGCAAACGGATTGTCGGGGTCGATCTTTTTCTCGGGCTTGGGCGGACGCGCAGAGAAATTGTTGGATTTGTTACCTGAAGGCTTGCGATCACCCTTGGATCCCCCCTTGCCTTGCGGTTTGCCTTTGCCCCGAGGCTTACCCGCAACTTGCGCAGCACCGCGCCCTCGCTGGTTGTTTCCAGCAGGCCGGCCCCACGTAAAGGTGTAGAAAACCTCGATCTCGGGGCTCTCAATGGCGGTGGTCTCAATGGCGGTGGTCTTTTCATCGATGGGTTCTTTGGCCGATTCTTCTGTCGCAGGCACATCAGATTGCACAGCAGCCTCAGTCGCTTTCGTCGATTCTGTCGGTTCAGCGGCAAGAACAGCGGCGTCCTCGGTCAGGTCAGCAGCTGTTCCCAAATCTGCATTGGGTGGGGAAGCATCAGTAGCGAGCGTTGTAACCGGCGTCGCTTTCACTTTTTCACGCTCGCCCTTTTCAGCTTTATAGCCCAACCCCGTCATCAAATCGGAAAATTGCCCAAGTGTCATGCCTGTGATGGACAGCATATCGGCATTTGCCTCAAAGCCACTGCGTGAATTTTCACCACGCAACATGTCAGCAAGCCGCTCAAGCATATCGATGCGAATCGCACGCTCACCAGCATTGCGGTATCCCGCCATCGTATCGGCCCCTGCTGGACAACCCACCATCGTGGGGATCGTCACAAGGCCGGGTGGCGGCGCTTCGGGGAATTCCGACAGCCCCTGTGCCAGAGACCACAGTACCACCCTTAAACGGGTCGGCGCGGGTTTCAGCAATAAAGGCATGAAAATTGTGAACTGGCCGAACCGGATCCCATGCTTGCGCAGCGCGCCGCGCGCGTCTTGGTCTAGCGCTTTGACCTCGTCCGCCACTGCGGCACGAGGCAAAACGCCTAATGATTCGACCATCCGGAACGCAAATCCCTTGGCCAAACCTGCCAGCTCTTCGTCACGTTGCGTTGCAATCAGCGGCTCGAACAACGCCGACACTTTGCGGTCAATGAAATGTTGCAATCGACGCTGCACTTTCTGGGCAACCTCTGGTCCTGCCACATCGTCGACAAATACCTCAACCATGGGCTTTAACGGATCAGCGCCAGCCACCAGTTTGCCAACAGCAGCAGATCCCCACATGAGGCCACCCTGTTCAGTGTAATCAATCTCGGTGTCCGGAGCGTTGTAAAAGCGATCAGCACGCAAATGAAAATGCGGAGCCAACGCCTGAAGCGCCGCCGACTTTATTGCTTTGGCTTCCGCAGCGCCTGCACCCTTGTCCTGGCTGAACCTGAACCCATCCAACTTGCCGACGAACTCGCCCTCGACAGTTACTTCACCTGAATCGTTTACTTCGGCCACCATGGCCTCCTTCTGGCTTAGCCGGCGCAGCAAAACAGACGTGCGCCGATCTACAAATCTTTGTGTCAGCTTTTCATGTAACGCATCTGACAAGCGGTCTTCTACATTGCGCGTCTCGTTCCGCCAATGGGTTATCTCATCCACCCAACCGTTGCGCTGGGCGACATAGGTCCATGTGCGGATAAATGCCAAGCGTTTGCTGATCGCATCAATGTCTCCATCGATACGATCGATTCGCTTGATCTGACGTGCCATCCAGTCATTGGGGATCGCCCCACGTTCATGCAAATAGCGGAAAATAGCGTCCAGAAGGTTTGTGTGTTCCTGATTGCTGATGCCCCTAAAATCCGGCACACGGCAAACATCCCACAGCAACTTGACCGACGGTCCATCTGTGCAGCGCGCAACGACCTCGGCACTCTCAGCCAGCGATTTCACCGCCATCACGTCGTCAGCTTCGCGCGCTCGGACCAAAACCTCGTGATCAGGTGGTGCCTCTAGCGATCTGACAAGCGCATCGATAGTACCAAATTGTAATGCGTGATTGCGCCATTGCAGCTTGTTTAACGGAGTAAAGCGGTGATCCATGATCGACTGCGCGACCCCATCATCAAGAGGGCGAACATCACCTGTGACGCCAAAAGTGCCATCCTTTTGACCCCGTCCAGCGCGACCTGCGATCTGGGCCAACTCGTTGGGGGCCAGAGGGCGCATGCGCCGCCCATCAAATTTCGTCAGCGAAGAAAACGCAACATGATCAATGTCCAGGTTCAGCCCCATGCCAATCGCATCGGTCGCGACCAAAAAATCGACTTCACCGTTCTGATACATGTCGACCTGTGCATTGCGCGTGCGCGGGCTCAGCGCACCCATCACTACGGCCGCACCGCCCTTTTGACGGCGGATCAGTTCAGCGATGGCATAGACACTATCAACGGAAAATCCGACAATGGCCGTGCGCGGACGCATGCGGCTAACTTTTTTCTGCCCCGAGTAAACCAACTGTGACATACGCTCGCGGCGCATAAATTGCGCCTCGGGCACCAAGGCCGTGATCGGGCCGCGCATCGTGTCCGCCCCCAGAAACAGCGTTTCGTGCTGTCCCCGCGCGCGCAGCAACCTGTCTGTAAACACGTGCCCACGTTCGGGATCCGCACAAAGCTGAATCTCGTCGATTGCAAGAAAATCACAGCCCATGCCCTCAGGCATCGCTTCGACTGTGCAGACCCAGTATTGCGCTCGGGGCGGCACGATCCGCTCTTCGCCAGTAACGAGGGCCACAACCGATGGACCGCGCAAAGAGACGATCCTGTCATAGACCTCGCGCGCCAAAAGACGCAGTGGCAGACCGATCACCCCAGTGCGATGGCCCAGCATCCGTTCGATGGCATAGGTTGTCTTGCCTGTATTGGTGGGACCCAGAACCGCCACCACCCGTGCATCGCCCGCCATGGGCCATCCCCCAACTGCTCAGAGTTCGCGACCAATGCCGTCGCGTTTTAATTGCTCAAGCGCCTTGCTGGCGTTTTCGTGGTTGGGATGCAAGTCCAACACATGTTCAAAAGCCTGCCCCGCTCGTCGCAGATCGCCAAACTGCTGCAACATAATGCCTAGACCAAAGAGCCCATTGTAGTTTTTTGGATTTAGCGTCAGCGCGCGCTGCAGGTCACCCAACGCCGGGCCATAGAGGCCCTTCATGTAAAACGCGGTGGCGCGTGCATGCCATCCTTCTGCAAAATCGGGAGCGTGGTCGGTCAAGGCGGAGAGATGTTCAATTGCAATGTCGAGTTGATCATTCGCCATAGCCTCGCGGCCCCTGCGCAAAAGCATGTTCATGGCTGCGCTGCCGGATTGAGACCATTCCCGCTCAATCTCGCGGCTCAGGCGCGCGGCTTCTGACGGTTCTGCGTTGCGCAATGCTAGTAATCGCTCTTCTATCAATGATTGCGCAAACACAGGTGCGCAATTCATTACCGCCAGCAAGATTGCCGCAACGACAAGGTGGAATGTTTGAATTTGAATGCTCATAGTATGGATATAACAGGCTGACGGTGATTTTCCATCACCGACGCCATCAAGACAGACAAAAGGGCATGATTATGAGTGACACTCTGAACGAAGCACTGGCGGTTCTAAACGAAAAACTGGCAGGGTCCGACTTTGCGGGCAGTGCAAAGTTTGATGTCGAGGGTGAAGGCGCAATCGTCATAGATGCAAGCGGCGCACGCGTGGCAGACGAAGAAACCGACGTAACGCTTTCCGCCGATGCCGACACCTTCAGGTCTATTTTAGAGGGTGAAACCAACCCAACATCAGCGTTTATGACCGGCAAACTCAAAGTTGATGGCGATATGGGCATGGCGATGCAACTGGCAAACGTTCTGGCGTGATGTCACTATCAGAGGCCCCTCTTTTCACTGACGTAGAACCAGCGCCACTACCGGGGGCAGCCTACTGGGCCCACACCTCGGATGGCCTGCGAATCAGGTTGGGCGTCTGGCAACCGGCCGACGCGCGTGGCACAGTTTTGCTGTTTCCGGGGCGCACCGAGTATATTGAAAAATACGGCCCCGCAGTTGGCGAAATTGCTGCGCGCGGCTATGCGTCGATCGTAATAGATTGGCGTGGCCAGGGCCTCGCTGATCGGATGCTTGATGATGCGAATATTGGCCACGTGCATCGTTTTCGCGACTACCAGCGCGACATTGCGGCCATGGTTGATGCCGCACGGTCGCTAAACTTACCTAAACCCTTTTTCTTGCTTGCACACTCTATGGGCGGCTGTATCGGTTTGCGCGCGCTGTACGAGGGACTACCCGTTGTAGCAGCTGCGTTTTCTGGCCCCATGTGGGGTATTAAAATGGCCCCACATTTGCGCCCCGTTGCCTGGACACTGGGCAGGATAATACCGGCCCTCGGGCAGGGTCACCTGCGGGCTCCTGGCACCGAAAAGGTACCATATGTCCTTGGCGCGCCTTTCAAAGACAACACGCTCACCACCGACCCAGACATGTTCGATATGATGCAAAAACAGTTGCGCGCGCATCCTGGACTGAGCTTGGGTGGGCCAAGCATTGTCTGGCTACGTGAAGCGCTGGACGAAACCCTCGCGTTGGACAGGCGGCAGGCACCGAAAATGCCCTGTCGCACATACCTGGGTACAAACGAACGGATCGTTCACACCGGCCGTATTCACGACCGGATGGCCACGTGGGAAAACGGCGCACTGCATCTGATTGATGGGGGAGAACACGAGATCATGATGGAAACACCAAAAAAGCGTGTGGCGTTTTTTGATGATATGACGGCGTTCTTTGACAAAAACTGCGCGCAATAAAGCCCGTAGCATTCGAGCGCACTGGTGTGACCATGTGAATTCACGGATCAGAGGTATGCCAAATTTGTACCCACTTACGCTTGGCGTACAACAAAGCGTTATGCGAATAAATTGAACGACTTAAATCCATCCGAAATCAGTAATTTCAAAGTGTTAGGCAATTCCCAATGTTTCAGGTATTTCGTCAAACGCTCTAGCAGAGCGACATTTCCATGCTAGTTTACGCGCATGAGTACGTTGACCTTTACACCCTCTGGCATCTTCTGCCCGGCTGGAGATTTCTATATTGACCCATGGCGTCCGGTGCCGCGTGCGCTGATCACACACGGCCACGCCGATCATGCGCGCAGCGGAATGGGCGCATATCTTGCCACCGATATAGCGGCACCTGTAATGCGCCACCGGCTGGGGCAGATTGACATCGAAACGCTCTGCTACGGTGAACGCAGGCAAATCGGTGGCGCAATAGTTTCTTTTCATCCCGCTGGCCACGTACCCGGTTCCGCCCAAATCCGAGTCGAAGTCGCGGGTGAGGTTTGGGTTGCATCGGGTGACTACAAAGTTATGGATGATGGCCTTTCGACTCCGTTCGAGCCGGTGCGGTGTCATCATTTCATCACCGAAAGCACTTTTGGCCTGCCTGTCTTTCGCTGGCCGGATCAGGCGCAGGTTGCGCAGCAAATCAACGACTGGTGGGCGGCATGCGCGACCGCCGGCAAGACGGCATTTCTAGGATGTTACGCGCTTGGCAAAGCCCAGCGCCTGCTGACGATGCTTGATCCGGAAATTGGCCCGATCCTGACCCATTCGGCCATTGAAAACACAAATCAGATCATGCGAGGTCAGGGCATCACACTGCCCAATACTTTGCGTGCCGGTCCTGAATTAAACCTCAAGGCGCATCTCCGCGCGCTGGTTCTTGCACCGCCCTCAGCTCTTGGTTCCAAATGGGCAAACAAATTTGGCCCTCATGAAACGGCATTCGCCTCTGGTTGGATGGCAATGCGTGGCATCCGCAGACGACGGGCAGGCGACCGGGGCTTTATAATTTCGGATCATGCTGACTGGTCTGGACTGCTTTCTGCAATTTCAGAAACTGGCGCCGAAAATGTATATGTTACCCATGGTTATACTGAAATTTTCACGAGGTATTTAAATGAAAAGGGCTGGAATGCTCAGGTTTTGAAAACCGAATTTGGCGCGGACGAGGCCGAAGAAGAGCCCGCCGCATGAAGCGCTTTGCAGATCTCTTCAACGCTATTGATCAGTCCACCAAAACTACGGTCAAGGTTGCTGCACTTTCTGACTATTTTCGCGACGCACCAGAGCCAGACAGAATTTGGACAATCGCTCTATTCTCTGGCCGACGCCCCAAACGCGCGGTGACAACAACCCGTCTGCGGGAATGGGCCGCGCAGGCCGCTGGAATACCCCTATGGCTTTTCGAAGAGACCTATCCGATTGTGGGCGATCTTGCTGAGACCATCGCGTTGGTCCTGCCCTCGCCAGTGGTGGAAACCGACAACAGTTTATCGCACTGGATACGAATACTGCGCGATCTATCCAATGTCGATGAAGACGCGCGCAAAGTGGCAATATTGGACGCATGGAGCAGGCTCGATCCAACGCAGCGGTTTCTGTTCAACAAGCTGATCACTGGCGGGTTTCGCGTCGGCATAAGCCAAAAGCTGATGACGCGCGCACTTGCCAATGCCACCGGCCGGAACGAAGCAGAACTGGCACATCGACTTATGGGCGCTTGGGATCCCGCAACGATTACGTGGCACGCGTTGATCGAAGCAGAGGATCATGCCGCCAGCGCATCGCGGCCCTATCCCTTTTACCTCGCTTATGCGGTCGAAGACCCCGAAGAGGCCCTCGGGAACCCAAAGGACTGGCAAGCAGAATGGAAATGGGATGGCATCCGTGGCCAGCTGATCATTCGCGATAGTGTTCACTATGTCTGGTCGCGCGGCGAGGAATTGATGACAGATCGGTTTCCCGAATTTAGCAGAGCAGGCGATTTCATTCCAAATGGCACGGTCATTGATGGTGAATTGCTGGTCTGGGGCGATGGCGCACCAGAAAACTTCAATGCCCTGCAAAAGAGGATCGGGCGTAAAACGGTTCCCAAGAAACTTCTGAAAGAAGCGCCAGTTATCCTTTACGCCTATGACCTTTTGGAGTGGCAGGGCAAAGACATTCGACAGTTGTCACTTCGGGATCGGCGCAAAACTTTGGAAACGCTATGCGAAAACTTGCCCGCTGAGGCGCCGGTCAAGCTTTCCAACACCATTCCGTTTACCGATTGGAGCACGCTTGCCGAAACTCGCCTGCGCGCGCGCGATGCGCACGCCGAAGGATTGATGCTAAAGCGCAAGGACAGTCCATATCTTGCAGGCCGCAAAAAAGGCGATTGGTGGAAATGGAAGCTTGCCCCCCTGACCATTGACGCTGTGATGATCTATGCGCAATCTGGTCACGGTCGACGTGCAAACTTGTTCACTGACTTTACGTTCGCCGTATGGAACGGCGATGATCTGGTACCTTTCACCAAGGCCTATTCCGGCCTGACAGATGATGAATTTCGCAAGATCACGGCGTGGGTCAAGAAAAACACCCTGCAGCGATTTGGGCCGGTGCGCAGTGTTACGCCGCACCACGTATTCGAGATCGCCTTTGAGGGCATACAAGCCTCATCCCGGCACAAATCCGGCGTTGCCCTGCGCTTTCCCCGCATGGCCCGCTGGAGACAGGACAAACCCGTACAAGAGGCCAACAGCCTCAATGACCTCAACCAGATGTTGGAAACTTATGGATAACGCCGACCCACCACATGCCCCGACCACGCCCGTCACACACCTGCCGCCCGGATCATGGGATGCCCATGTGCACTTACTCGGAGGGCCGGAGCACCCGCTGTCTCCGACACGGGTCGAAAACCCTGCACCCGGATTTAATTTCGACGACTGGCTTGCACTCTACCGGGGGCATTTGGAAAGCTTGGGCTGTACCCGTGGCTTGATTGTTCATTCGATTCTTTATGGCAACGACAACACGGTCACGCTCGACGCAGTCAGAGAGATGGGCGACGGTTTCAAAGGCGTTGGCCTTTTGCCCGATGATAGCCAAACCGCAAAGATCAAAAGGCTTGCAGACTCAGATATCTGCGCTGTTCGGCTGAACTATGTGCACGGCGGAATTCTGACCTGGGACGGGGCCTGCAAAATGGCTCCGCGACTGGCTGACCACGGGATGCACATACAAATGCTGTTGCATGCTGATCAACACATAGAACAAATCGCGGATGATGTCCGCACCCTGCCCACACCTTTGGTGATCGACCATTGTGGTTGGCCCACCGACCTGACACCCGACACACCCGCAATCGATACGCTTTGCGCGCTGCTGGCAGAGGGGCACATCTGGATCAAGCTTTCTGCCCCCTACCGATTCACCACGGCACCTCTGGAAGCCAATCCGATCATGCGCCGCCTGATCGACGCCAACCCCGATCAGTGCCTTTGGGGGTCGGACTGGCCGCACATCATGCTGAACGGCGTGCCTACGCCGCACCCTGCCGATCTGCTTGATGATCTAGCCGCTATCACCACAGCTGAAGAGAGACAAAAGATTTTCAAAAGCAACCCTGACTGGCTTTTTTGTACCTAATCCACCACCGTGATGCCCCACCGCGGCGCCCCCTTGCCCCCATCGCCCATGAGCCATACCTATGCCGCAACAGTTCAAGAGGATTCACATGTTTCACCTGCCCTTTCCTGTCCGTGACGCCAATGCAAGCCAGGGCGCTCGACCCCTTGGCAACCTGCCTGAATGGAACCTTGATGACCTATATACTGGCGAAGATGCACCCGAGCTTGAACGTGATCTGAACTGGCTGGAAAAGGCGTGCACAAGCTTTGCTGCCGATTACGAAGGCAAGCTGTCCACCCTAGACGCCGCAGGACTGCTAACATGCATTCAGCGCCAAGAACGGATTCATCAGGTGGCCGGGCGCATCATGTCCTATGCCGGGCTGCGCTATTACCAGCTGACCACGGATGCAGGCCGGGCCAAATTCATGTCCGACGCACAGGAAAAGATCACCAACTATACCACACCACTGGTCTTTTTCACGCTCGAGCTGAACACGCTGAATGACGATCACCTTGTCAATGCGATGCAAGCCAACGAGGATCTTGCGCGGTACAAGCCGATCTTTGACAAGATCCGCGCCATGAAGCCCCACCAGCTTTCCGATGAAATGGAAAAATTACTGCATGACCTTGGCGTTGTGGGCGATGCGTGGGAACGTTTGTTTGATGAAACCATTGCTGGGCTGCAATTCAACGTCGATGGAGACGTTTTGAACATCGAAGGCACGCTGAATTTTCTTACAGATCCAGACCGCGCTAAACGCGAGGCCGCCGCGCGCGAGCTGGCCGATGTATTTTCTGACAACGTCAAAACTTTTGCGCGTGTGCACAACACTCAAGCCAAGGAAAAAGAAATTATCGATCGCTGGCGCGGCATGCCAACCGCTCAGGCAGGACGACATCTATCTAATCAGGTCGAACCCGAGGTTGTAAAAGCCCTGCGGAACGCGGTTGTTGCCGCCTATCCCAAACTTAGCCACCGCTATTATGAACTCAAGCGCAAGTGGCTCGGTCTGGACCGCATGCAGGTCTGGGATCGCAACGCGCCCCTGCCCATGGAAGACCCCAGACTTGTTAACTGGAACGAGGCCCAATCAACGGTCATGGCAGCCTACAACGCGTTTGATCCGCGGATGGGCGAATTGGCCAAACCGTTCTTTACCGACGGCTGGATCGACGCCGGCGTCAAGCCGGGCAAGGCGCCCGGGGCCTTTGCCCACCCTACAGTCACCGATGTGCACCCTTATGTGATGCTCAACTACCTTGGCAAACCACGCGATGTGATGACCCTTGCGCATGAGTTGGGCCATGGCGTTCATCAGGTGCTTGCCGCAGGCCAGGGCGAGATGCTGTCATCCACGCCCCTGACACTGGCCGAAACAGCAAGTGTCTTTGGTGAAATGCTAACGTTCCGACAAATGCTCGACTCGGCCGAAACACCTATCCAGCGCAAGGTGATGCTGGCAGGCAAAGTCGAGGATATGATCAACACCGTTGTCCGCCAAATCGCTTTTTATGACTTTGAATGCAAACTGCACGCCGCGCGGCGCGATGGAGAACTGACGCCCGAAGACATCAACGGGCTCTGGATGTCCGTGCAAGCTGAATCGCTTGGCCCGGCCTTTGATTACATGGAAGGTTACGAGACCTTTTGGGCCTATATCCCCCACTTCGTGCATTCGCCGTTTTATGTCTATGCCTATGCATTTGGTGACGGTCTGGTGAATGCGCTCTATTCCGTCTACGCCCAAGATGACGCCACAGGGTTCGAGGACAAGTATTTTGACATGCTCAAGGCGGGCGGGTCCAAACACCACAAGGATCTACTGGCACCCTTTGGTCTTGATGCGACTGATCCAAAATTCTGGGACAAGGGTCTTGATATGATCTCTGGTTTCATTGACGAGCTGGAGGCGATGGAGGATTAAACTGGTATGAGAAACGCGAGAAAAATCTAGCGACGCCAAAATCTTTGATTTTGGCGTCCAAGCTCGTGTATCTGTTTCAAATGATCCATCCAAAGCAACAGGGCCACAAACCGCTGTTCATGTCGTGCGGAAATGAATTCAGCACCCGCTACATTTTGCACCGCTGAAGAAATCGGTCAACGAGATTAGGGTCCGCGCCGCTGAGGCATTGTTTGGCAAAGTACCACCAGATGAACTTATCATAGACGCGTTTTCGCGGGGCACGCCGTAGGACACCCTCAAGACCGGCTACAGAACGCGCCACGTCAGCCACATGATGAAAATCGGACTGCCCACACAGGATAACAGGTTTCTGGTGCAAATAGGCCTCCATGCCGACTGCCGAATTGATTGTCACCACCCGGTCGGCAGCAGATACCAGATCATGAAGATTACCTTCTGACACGCTCAAATGAGGGTATCGTGCGCACATGTCTCGCAAGCCCGTGAGGGTCCCAAGGTCGCGATCACGCGGATGATGTTTGACGACAACCGGCCCATCCACCGCTTCACAGACACCGGCCAACATTTCCCAGCGATCGAGGTAACAGGTTTCGCCAACCGCCCGGTGGCCTTCCGACTGCAAAAATACCGCCACACGAATATCCCCCGACGTGCTTACAGCCTCGGGCTGGGGATAGCGGGAAATCCGCCTGCCCACGATCCGCTTTCGCAAACGCCGAAAGAACGGACGCGCAACCTGCGGGTCGATGTCATCCTGCGAAAAAGTCATTTCCGCAATCGAAGAAAAGGCGCGGATGCCCTTGGGGTCAAAATTCCAAAATGGATATATATAGGCCACGTCGGCGTTTCGAACCCGCTCGTGCGCAAACCGGCCGTGATGTACCACATGAATTGCGCTGTCCTCTGCCACGGTTTCGGGCAGAGTTTCGCGGTTCAGAGCCTTGACATCAAAGTGTATATCCCGCGCCTTGAGGCCCTCGAGCACGTGGGCGTAGAACGGACGGAGCCCTGGACTTCCAATGCGCAGCCAAGACTCTGGCACATGAAATACAATATCCGCCATGCTTCTCCTGCTCAACTGACCCGCAGTTGAGCTTAAACGCGGTTGATCAAAATCAAAAGCTGCAAGCGGCGCCCTTGTGTAAAATTACTGTCAACAGAACACTGAAACAAAAATAGGCTTCGCCAAAGAACGAAGCCTATTTACTTAACCGGTCCCTGGTTCAAGCCTGTTGGAGCAGCCCTTTGGCCTTGGCGATGTCACGCATCTTGTTTTGCAGTTTTTCGAACGCACGCACTTCAATTTGGCGAATGCGCTCGCGGCTAACGCTGTATTGCGCCGAAAGATCTTCTAATGTGATCGTCTGCTCTGACAGGCGGCGTTGTGTCAGAATATCCTTTTCGCGGTCATTCAGCACGTCCAGCGCCTCTGCCAGCATTTCGCGGCGCACTTCAAGCTCATCACGCGCCTCGTAATCACCAGCCTGATCAGCACTTTCGTCCTCCAGCCAATCTTGCCACTGCATCGTGCCTTCGCCTTCGGAACCGACCGTCGCATTCAGCGATGCATCACCGCCGCCAAGCCGCCGGTTCATCGAAATGACCTCCGCCTCGGTCACGCTTAGGTCATTGGCGATGCGGGCTACATTTTCGGGGCGCATATCGCCCTCTTCCAAGGCGCCAATCTTGTTCTTGGCCTTACGCAAATTGAAAAACAGTTTCTTTTGCGCACTGGTGGTGCCCAGCTTTACAAGGCTCCAAGATCGCAGAATATATTCCTGTATCGAAGCACGAATCCACCACATCGCATAAGTTGCCAACCGAAAGCCCTTTTCAGGGTCAAACCGCTTCACGGCCTGCATAAGGCCTACGTTGGCCTCTGAAATCACCTCTGCCTGTGGCAAGCCATAGCCGCGATATCCCATGGCGATTTTCGCTGCAAGCCGCAGATGACTTGTGACCATTTTGTGGGCAGCGCCTGTGTCCTCTTTTTCAACCCAAGCCTTGGCCAGCATATATTCCTCTTCCGGCTCCAACAGCGGAAATTTCCGGATTTCCTGCATATACCGGTTCAAACCACCCTCTGGCGTGGGTGCGGGAAGATTTGCGTAATTGGCCATTTGGTCTCTCCTGATACTCCGGCACATTAATGTTTATTGGCTTAACATACCATATGGGTTGGCTCGCGCCCCACTTCAAGAGGCCAAGGGCGCAGCGAGCTTGGTATTTACATAAACAGGTGTGAAAAGCAGGCTTGCGTCGCGCAACTTGTGCCCATGTGCATTGGGTTTAACATCATGAGACCACGCGTCCCATACGTCTTAGCCTAGCGCCTCCAACACGTTGTTGATATCAGCGGGCAAAGGCGCCTCGAACCGCACCCGAGCGCCTGTGACTGGATGGACAAAGCCTAAAACCGCCGCATGCAACGCCTGCCTTTTGAAGCCTGCCAAAGCCACTGCTGCCTGCATACTCAACGCGCCCTGCGCCAGCTTGCGACGCCCGCCATAAACGGGGTCGCCAACCAACCCGTGGCCGGCATGTGCCAAATGGACCCGGATCTGATGGGTGCGACCAGTTTCTAGCCAGCACTCCACCTGCGCCAACACCACAGGCGCACCATACCGCGCCACCACACGCGCACGTGTCACAGCATGGCGACCGCCCTGAAAAAGAACAGCCTGGCGCTGACGGTCTGTTCTGTGCCGCGCCAATTGCGTGGTTAGCTTCAGCACATTACCCGGCTCGAATGACGCGCCCCTGACCCCGCGCAAGCGCGGATCGTTGGCATCTGGCACCCCATAAACCAATGCTCTGTAATACCGTTCCACCGTATGGGCCGCGAACTGTTCCGATAAACCGTGATGCGCCACATCTGATTTAGCCACGACCAGCAATCCGCTCGTATCCTTGTCGATTCGATGCACAATGCCTGGCCGCTTCATCCCGCCCACACCCGACAGGTGAGCGCCGCAATAATGCATCAGCGCATTCACCAACGTTCCCGAAGGCGAACCCGGCGCGGGGTGCACCACCATGCCCGCCGGCTTGTTCAACACGATCAGGTCCGCATCCTCAAACACGACATCAAGCGGAATGTCCTCCGCCACCAAATGACTGTCCTCAGCAACTGGCACCGTCACATCAACCCTTGCACCTGCAGCGATGTGCGCTTTGGGGTCCAACACGACAGCTCCGTCTACCCGCACAGCGCCTTCGACCACCAAACGCGCCAATCGGGTGCGCGACAACGCCGCCCCCTCTGGCACGTCGCGTGCTATCGCCTTATCAAGACGTACAGGCGGTGCATCTGCAATGACAAAGGACACGGACTTGGACGACATCGAAAACTCCTCAGAACCGGCCAATCTCAGGTTTCTGCGCCGGTTGGTGACAGCACTAACCGCCACAATGATCTTGGGCGTTCTAACCGTGATCGTGCTGCTTGTCATCCGGTTGAATACACCCGACAACACCCTGACGCTGCCCGACCGTATCATCCTGCCAAACGGGACTATAGCAACATCATTCACTGTTGGCTCGGACTGGTACGCCGTTGTTACACAAGACGACGAAATACTGATCTTTGATCAGCTCAACGGCACCCTGCGCCGCACGATCATTCTAGAATGAACCATCCATAACTTGCCCAAAAAAGGGATGGCGGGCGGGCGCATTTGCCGAACGGCAAACAGACTGTTTCTCCAATTTAATCTAATGCAATTTCAGATCAATATTTGGTGGTACCACCTCCTGGTCTCGAACCAGGGACCTCTTGATCCACAATCAAGCGCTCTAACCAACTGAGCTAAGGCGGCACTGACCAGAGGATTACCTATCCCTTTCGCCGATTGCAAGACCGCCAAAAGCGATAAAATCCGGTTTGCTCTTCCAAAATTCAGGCCAAATGATCACATGTGTTCAAACGCCGTTCAGGTGCACCCGCTCCCGACAAAAAAGCATTGACCAATGTTTGGCTTTCGCAACCCTGACAACCATTCAAGCACAGACCTCAAGCATGAATAAATTCCATGGATTAATCCACAATTCTGGTCCCTCGGGCTGCCAGCGCATCAGCCAGCTAAGATCACCCACCTAGACCAAGCGCTGCTTAACGACAGAAATGCACGCAACCCATCGCCAACCCGCTTGCCAATCAAACCGGCACGAGCTAGCACACGCTAGCAGTAAAAACGCGAGGCTCCCATGGGCATCAACACCGAGCACGACGTCGAAACCAACCTGCAAATCGGCCCAACCGACAAGGGTATGGTGAGAATATATGTCGAGGGAAAAGGTGTCGAAATCCCAATGGATTTTGACCCGGAAGAGGCTGAAGAAATCGCTGATGAAATCCGAGCCGCAGCAAAGGCCGCTTCGCTCTTGAAGAGATGATTATCATGCTCGCCCTTCGAGCTGCATCGCACAACTGAAGCCAATTGTATCATCCAAAGTCCGCACCCGGATCCCGCAGCGCCTGTAAACGCCGCGCAGCATGGCTTGCGAACTTGTGGACCATCGCCTTGCGCCGCGCGGGCGCCAGACGCTTTTCCGACCCCATGCGCAGGATATCAGATCCATATGCGTCGCCGATCATCAAACCTGTCTCTTTCGGCAACAACTCAACTGGAAAATCGACATCCACGGCCCAAAAGAACCGGTCGCACCACTCAAGATACCCCTGCCACTTGTGATCCGACATGAAATCTGCCCGACTTGACTTGCACTCGATCACCCAAACCTCTCCCTTACGGCCCAGCGCCATCACATCGACCCGCAAACCACGGCTTGGCACAAGCTCTTCAACCGTGGACCAGCCCAAAGAGGCGAAATGACGTGCCACCCCGCGCGCCAAAAGTTGGCCAGGCATCAATGCTAACGGGTCAGACAGGGTTTTCATAATTGAGAAATTCGAACAATACAGGAACGTTTGCAAGGCATTCTGTGGCAAATACAGAGAGTTCCCTGCGCAACACACGCTTTATTTTCCACCATGAACCTCAGCGATCACGCCAACGATAAAACCTCTTAAAGCGTCATGCGAAAAACGTGAGTCAGCCAAAGTGGTCTGAAATCAATGATTTCGGCGCAAAACAAAGTCCCCGATGTTCCAGGTGTTTCGTCAAAGGGAATGGATGGCACGCGTAAAAGTAGCCATGCGCAAAGACACAGCTTAAAATGCCGGCAAGATAGTAGCGCCACAGATCCCCCACGCTCTTGTCCCCACCCCAGCATAAGCTTATGTCTGACGTGACGGGTTCTGCCCTACTCGTGATAGGTTGCATTCCGGTGGCCTTAAGCAATTCCGAGGGAGCTGGCTCTGTCCGGGCCTTGGTCCGGTTACCTGGCCCCCACCTGTACATACAGGTCCTCGGGAATGAGAGAACCAAACGGTTGCGGTGGTTCCCGTCACACACACCATTTGCGCACATAAGGCGTTCGCTGACACCGATTGCGGCGCGCAAAAGAACAGATATACCATTTGACAGAATACCTGGAACATCAGGCATCTATTAACGCGTTGAAATCTTTGATTTCAGGCAGCGTTAGGCGAGACTGGTTTTTCGCATAACGCTTTACTGATGCTGTAATATGATCGGAATTGGAGCTTTCAAATGTCCCTCAGACCAGTACTCGAAACCCGTCAGGCAAAACCCACCATGGAAGGTGCAGGCGTCCACTTGCACCGGGCTTTCGGCTTTCAAGACCCTAGCGAGCTGGATCCGTTCTTGCTATTTGATGATTTTCGCAACGACGTGCCCGCACATTTCAAAAAAGGCTTCCCTTGGCATCCACACAGGGGAATAGAAACAATTACTTATGTTTTGGAAGGCACGGTTGAGCACAGCGACAGTCTTGGAAACTCGGGCACACTTGGTGCCGGTTCAGTGCAGTGGATGACAGCAGGGTCAGGTATCCTGCACCAAGAAATGCCACATGGAAACCAACGTGGCCAAATGCATGGCTTTCAGCTATGGGGCAACCTACCCGCCGCACAAAAGATGACAGCCCCGCGCTATCAGGATATTGCCGATGCCGACATTCCAGTTGTGACGGACGACGATGGCACAACCGTAAAGGTGATCACAGGAAATTTCTGGGGTGCCAGCGGTCCAGTGGACGGCATCGCATCCGACCCGCAGTATCTTGATATATTCGTACCTGCAGGTCTTAAAAAAGCGTTTCAGATCGATACTTATCGACGCGCCTTTGCATACGTGTTCCAGGGTATGGGCGCTTTTGCCGATGCCTCAACACCCTCAGGCATACTCCTTGAAAAAGAGGTTTCAGGGCAGGAACTTAACATCCGTGACCTCTCTGGAGATCGCACACTGATCCGTTTTGGAACTGGTGACGAAGTCACTGTTCAGGCAGGTCCCGAGGGTATCCGCTTTCTGCTTATTTCAGGTGCACCCATCGATGAACCCGTTGCGTGGCATGGGCCCATTGTCATGAATACCAAAGCCGAACTGATGCAAGCCATGAAGGATCTGCGCAACGGAACGTTTATCAATGCGGCACATTGAATGATCTAACTCGCCCAAGGGTCGGTGGGTGGGCGCCTTTGACCGCAAGGTCAAACAGAGCCACCCTCCGGCCCAACCATACGCCGCACCATCTCCCAATACTGCTCCTGAACCGCCCCAAGGCTCAGGCGACCACCGGTGCGAAACCATGTACTCACACCAGTCAACATTGCAATAATTGCGAGTGTCGCAATCTTACGATCCGCAACATTAAACCGCCCCGCTTCCAAAATGCTTTCAAGAACAGCCTCATACTGCCCCCGCAAGGCCTCGATCTCGGCGAAATTATCAGGCTCCAGATTACGCAGCTCCATATAGGCGATAAATACGGCGTCAGGACGATGATGGTGAAAAGCTATGTGAAACCGAACGAAATTCTCAAGATCTGCCAACGGCATGTCGCGCGGAAACGTCACAGCAGCACGCAACAATTCGATCATGTGATCCCGCATCAGTTCGAATAACAATGTCTGTTTGTCCGGCGTGTAATTGTAAAGCGCACCGACCTGAACGCCAACTTCCATTGCGATCTGACGCATCGACACAGCGGCAAAACCGTGGCGCGCAAAAAGGCGCAGGGCCGCTGCACGAACGCGCGGGCCCGTAATATCTGAATGCGAGCCAGTGGTTCGTGCCATACTTTGATGTTAACTGAACAGTCGTTAAAAACCAAGCCACGCTTGCACCGTACTCATCTCTGGTGCATCACAGGCACAGCTTTTTAATCAGGGATCCGATCACCCGTTATGCGTGCTGCCTGCATTACCCTCTTACTGACTCTGACCGCCTGCGCCCAGTTTTCAGAAATAGACGGCACAATTTCTGCTGACCTGACGGATACGAACTACCCGCCCCTTGTACCGCTGGATCCGCTGTTGGCCTCTGCCTTTCCGGCCGGCGTCGATCCTAATCGGACGACACAAAACCTTGAGGCGCGCATCAGTGCCCTAAAGGCAAGAACTCGTGATATGAAAAAACACGAACCGATAGATACCAATGCCCGGTTACGGTTGCGCAGCGGTATGCGCTAACCAAGCGCGGCAGATCAGGCAATTGCACCCCTGAGCAGAACTCGATACATCCCGATCGACATAGCGATTTAAAGAAGGACTTTGCCATGAATACTCCCTTGCGCCTCGGCATCGCGGGACTGGGCACCGTTGGCATAGGCGTGATTAAACTCGTGCGCCAGCAAGCCGCTTTAATCGCCGCACGCACGGGCTGTGACATTTCCATTTCCGCAATCAGTGCCCGCAGCCGCAGCAAAGACCGCTCTATCCCACTGACCGGTTATGCTTGGGAGGATGACCCCGTTGCGCTTGCAACGCGCGATGATGTTGATGTGTTTGTCGAATTGATGGGCGGAACAGATGGACCTGCTAAAGCTGCAACAGAAGCTGCAATTGCTGCTGGCAAGCATGTCGTTACCGCCAACAAAGCCATGCTTGCCATTCACGGCCAAGAACTGGCTGAAGCCGCCGAAGCGGCCGAGGTCTCATTACGCTACGAGGCTGCCGTGGCAGGCGGCATACCGGTCGTCAAAGCCCTGACCGAAGGACTTGCAGGCAACGAGATCACGCGCATCGTCGGGGTTATGAACGGGTCATGCAACTACATCCTGACCCGCATGGAAAACGCAGGACTAACCTATGACGAAGTTTTTGCAGAAGCTGACGGGCTTGGCTATCTGGAAGCAGATCCGCAACTGGATGTGGGCGGCATTGATGCAGCACATAAACTGGCGATCCTTTCCGCAATCGCTTTTGGCACGCGCGTAAATTTCGAGGGGATCGAACTGGAGGGGATCGAACGCATCAGCATCGATGATATCCGACAAGCCGCTGATATGGGATACAAAATAAAATTACTCGGCGTCGCACAAAAAACTGGGCGCGGCCTCGAGCAACGGATGATGCCCTGCCTTGTGCCCGACACATCGCCGCTGGCACAGCTGCAAGGCGGAACCAACATGGTCGCCATCGAAGGTCACGCCGTTGAGCAGATTGTTTTGCGCGGCCCGGGCGCCGGTGAAGGGCCGACAGCATCAGCTGTAATGGGTGACATCTGTGACATCGCACGCGGTGTAAGGTTGCCAGTTTTCGGGCAGCCCGCCATCAGTCTGGAACACAGCACCCCAGCCAAATCCGTGCTTCCCGCGCCCTACTATTTGCGAATGACGCTGCATGATAAACCCGGTGCCTTGGCCAAGATAGCAGCCGTTCTTGGCCAAGCAGGCGTCAGCATTGACCGTATGCGCCAATATGGTCATGCAGATGCCTCTGCCCCAGTTCTGATTGTAACTCATACGTGTACCCGCAGCTCTGTCGATCAGGCGCTTGATGCCATGCGCGGCACCGGTGTGCTGACAACAGACCCTGTTGTCTTGCGAATCGAAGCCGTTTGAACCCGTTCTACATCTTTTCCACAAAGGACCATTGCCATGACCGCCACCGCCCAATTTCAAGACCGCCTGCTGTCCTTGGGCCTTGCCCGCGTATCCGAGGCTGCGGCACTCGCCTCAGCCCGTCTGGTTGGTCATGGCGACGAGAAAGCCGCCGACCAAGCCGCAGTAAATGCCATGCGCGATCAGCTCAACCTTCTGGATATCGCTGGTGTTGTTGTCATCGGTGAAGGCGAACGGGACGAGGCGCCAATGCTGTTTATCGGCGAAGAGGTCGGCACAGGCAACGGGCCCGGCGTAGACATCGCTCTCGACCCCCTCGAAGGGACCACTCTGACAGCCAAGGATATGCCCAACGCGCTAACGGTTATCGCTCTGGGGCCACGCGGATCAATGCTGCATGCACCGGATGTGTACATGGACAAACTGGCCATCGGGCCCGGATTTGCACCCGACACCGTCAACATGGACATGAGCGCGGCCGAGCGAGTGACAGCTCTGGCCGTTGCAAAAGGGTGCGCACCCTCTGACATTACGGTCTGTATCCTTGAGCGCCCCCGTCACGAAAAAATCATTGCCGATGTGCGCGGCACCGGCGCTTCGATCCGGTTGATCACAGACGGCGATGTGGCCGGGGTCATGCACTGCGCCGATCCATCGACGGGCATCGACATGTACATGGGCGAAGGTGGCGCACCCGAAGGCGTGCTGGCCGCCGCCGCTTTGAAATGCATGGGAGGTCAGATTTATGGCCGGCTGCTGTTTCGCAATAATGACGAGCGTGGACGTGCCAGTAAGGCTGGGATTACCGATTTTGACAGGATTTACACGCGCGATGATATGGTCACGCAGGATGTGATTTTTGCCGCAACCGGAGTGACTTCCGGCTCACTTTTGTCTGCGGTACAGCGCGAACCGGGCTGGCTGACCTGCGAGACGCTTTTGATGCGCTCGAAAACGGGGTCCGTGCGCCGGATGAGCTACCGAACGCCAACACATACGGTCTGAGTAGAAATCTGCGACCAGACTGAATGGACGAATGTCGTCGCAAACAAGTTTCCTCGCCTCGAGCGAGGATATTTCTATCTAAAAGAAGGAGATTGCAGTGGCGTTTCTGGGGGTTGAGACCTCGCTGACAGGACGTGCCTGGATTGGCCCAGGGGCCGACACGATGCGCGCCGTTGAGGCACTTGCCCAGACAACAGACCTGCCCCCGGCGATATGTCAAATTCTTGCGCGGTCTGATGTTTCAGCAGCGGATGCCGATGCGTATCTTGCGCCCACCTTGCGTGATCTAATGCCCGACCCACGCAGCCTTCGCGATATGGAAACAGCTGCCGCTCGTGTTCTTGCAGCCGTGACCAAACGCCAGCGTATCGCAATCTTTGCGGATTACGATGTGGACGGTGGGGCATCTGCTGCATTGCTTTTGACATGGTTTAGACACTTTGAAATTGCGGCCACGCTGTATGTGCCGGACCGGATCGACGAAGGCTACGGCCCCAACGAGGCTGCAATGGCCCAGCTTGCTGCTGCGCACGACCTTATTATTTGCGTGGATTGCGGCACACTCTCGCACGGGCCGATCGACGCAGCAGTCGGCGCGGATGTGGTTGTGCTTGATCACCACTTGGGATCCGAGACGCTGCCTCGCGCTTCTGCTGTGGTAAATCCCAATCGGCAGGACGAGAACGGATCGCTCGCGCATCTTTGTGCAGCCGCAGTCGTATTTTTGTTGCTGGTTGAAACGGGACGACAGTTGCGCAGCGCGGGCAAGACCGGGCCCGACCTTATGGCGTTTCTCGATCTTGTTGCCCTTGCCACGGTCGCAGATGTGGCCCCACTTGTTGGTGTCAATCGCGCCATTGTACGCCAAGGTTTAACCGTGATGGCGCGTCGGGCACGTGCAGGGCTCGTGGCACTTTCGGACGCGGCAGGCATGGATACAGCGCCCACAGCTTATCATTTGGGCTATATGCTTGGGCCAAGGATCAACGCGGGGGGGCGTATCGGGCAAGCTGATTTGGGCGCACGTTTGCTGGCCACTGAAGACCCACACGAAGCCGCCGCGCTGGCTGAGCGGCTAAATACTCTCAACGCTGAACGTCGCGACATCGAAGCCACCGTGCGCGACCAAGCTCTGACACAATGCGAAGCGCGCGGCAGCGATGGGCCGCTGGCTTGGGCCGCGGGGCCTGGATGGCATCCAGGCGTCGTTGGAATTGTGGCTGCGCGTCTAAAGGAAGCAACTCATCGCCCTGCCGTCGTCATCGGGGTGGAAGACGGCATTGGCAAGGGTTCGGGCCGCTCTGTTTCGGGCATAGATTTGGGTGCACCTATTCAACGTTTGGCTGCCGAAGGACTGTTAATTAAGGGCGGCGGCCACAAGATGGCCGCGGGCCTGACCATAGCCGAAGACAAGATCGACGCAGCGATGAACCGGCTGGGAGAACTGTTGGCGCGGCAGGGTGCAGACACGCTCGGGCCGTCTGACCTGCGCCTCGACGGAATGCTGATGCCCGACGCGGCCTCTGTAGAATTGGTGCAACAGATTGATGCAGCTGGACCATTTGGCGCTGGTGCGTCTGCGCCGCGCTATGCTTTTTCGGCGATGCGTATTCTGCATGCAAAACGCGTTGGCGAAAATCACCTCAAGTTCACCTTCGGCACTCGGGGTGGTGCGCGGATAGACGGGATCGCCTTTGGCGCATTTGAAAATGCGCTTGGGCCTGCATTGAGTGATCCCGGCGCCGGTCTTTTCCATTTGGCAGGACGATTAGAAATCAACACCTTCCGAGGGCGAAGTTCAGTTCAGCTTAGGCTTGAAGACGCTGCGCCTGCCTGAGCGATCAAGCAGATTGACCTGTACCTATTTTCTCGCGTGCAGTGCCATTTTTTCGCTTGCGCAGGATAGTCCGATTGCCTACACCACCGCTCACACTGAGTGTCCCGTTCGTCTATCGGTTAGGACGCCAGGTTTTCAACCTGGAAAGAGGGGTTCGATTCCCCTACGGGATGCCATTTAATATGTGCATCGGCTTTATCACTACTCACACACACTAGGCGCTCTTTGGTTGACGTAGTTCAGTATGAACTGCGACCTTCTTGGTGACTTTACGCAATTCAGGCGAATAGAACGTCAGCTGTCCACGCCCGCCATTTTTGGACGCATAAAGCGCAACATCTGCGTTATCTATCAAATCTGTAACCGGCACCGAAGACTTAGGATCATAAATAGCTACTCCAATGCTGGCAGAGATTTGGCACTCTTTCTCCTGAAACAATATCGGTTGCGACAAGCGTTCAATGATCCGTTTGCCGATGCGACGAAGAATTCCGGGATCATGAGCGTTGGGTAACAGGATAACAAATTCGTCCCCCCCGACTCGGGCTACGGTATCACTGTCACGGGTTTCTTCGACCATGATGCGGGCAACTGTCTGCAAAACGTGGTCGCCAGCGGCGTGGCCCAGCGAATCGTTGACCGCCTTGAACCAGTCCAAATCAATCTGCATGACGCCAAATTGTTTACCCCAAGAAGCATGACGCGCCAGTACGTAGTCCATGGCGCGCCGATTCTTGAGCCCGGTCAGAGTGTCGGTAAAAGCTTGTTCTTCTGCAGCAATCATCGCCCCCTGAAGACGCAGGTTCAGCTTGCGTGACGCCTCCATCGCGGCGGATTTCGCTTCGACAAGGTACAGCATTTCGATGGTCAGATCCGTCGCTGCGAAGTCGACGCTGGTCAGCGCATAATCTGCCACAGCATCGACCACAGCAATGCCAAAGGACAAGTTAATAATGCTTTCGCCCAATGCCGTGCCCGGTACAAGGATGCCTTTGACCTCGGTCTTTGGATGATCGCGCAATTGCAAGTGCAGTTTTGTTCCAGCAGCCGCGCGCAACGCATCCACCGTTCGGATCGCACGCGGGCGCTTCAGATCAAATATTTCAAGAAAACTAAGGCCAACTAATGGCACGTTGGGTCGCAGTTTTTGCAGAGTCGGCCCGACATGAACGACATGGCCCGTTGCAGATATTATCAGGTGCATGGGGCACAAGACGTCTAAAGCATGGGTAATTGTCGCATTATCCGCAATCATACCCGAACACCCAATTCAAACGCCCGACCTTCGGCAAATTTGGTCTCGATCAAAGAAACTGAAATCGTTTCGACTCCTTGGCTTTCCCCCTGATGCTCCAACAAAGCCAGCACACCATAGTCGTCTGCCATTGTCCGCAGAACACCCATCATAACGTCACCATAGCCCGGGATCGGGCATTCGCACACGAGGCTAAAGCAAGACGCGCCATGCTCTCGCAGCTCAGTCCGTGGCAATTGCAGATCCGACACCGCCAACCGCGCCCGATCCGGCAACTCATCAAGCGAATGCAGGAAATCGACAAAGGTCACGCCACCAAACCGCAGCAAGCGGCGCAGCGCCTCAACATTCGGGTGCGAAACCAGATAGGTTCCCAAATCTTCCATTATGTAGCGGCGATTCCTGTCCAGCAGAACGCTGATCGCATCCAACAGACGCGGGGTGATGTCATCATCATACATCATCATTGCTTCAAACTCGACAAACTCGAGTTCCGCCAGACGGGTTGCTTCAACCCATTTGTCCCATCCATAACTATCACAGACAAAGCACTGTATTGCCCTGTTTATTAACCCATGCATCACATTTTCTTCCCATTTCCACATGGGCAATATGTTCGGTTATGCCTAAACAATACTCTAACAAATCAAATTTGAGAGACAATTTTCAACCAGAGCGGGCCGCAGTCAGAAGTCGGTTGGTGCGCCGCCCTCTGACTTACGACGAGCCACAAAATCAGCCAATTCATCGCGGATCGCTGCGTCTATTTCCGGCGGCTCAAAACTGGCGATGATCTGTTTGAACAGGCCATGCGCGCGCTCTGGGGTCCAGACGGCACCGGCAACGTCCCAGCCCTCGTAATTCTTCCAATCGCTCAGAAACGGTTGGTAAAAAGCTGTGCTGTATCGGTCTTGGGTGTGCTGGATGCCAAAGAAATGGCCCGCAGTGCCAACCGATTTAATCGCATCAAGCGCGATATCATCGGGTTCCGTGCCAATAACTGACGGGTCCATGTAACGTTGGATTTGTTGTAAAATTTCGCAATCCATAATGAATTTTTCCGGGCTTGCGATCAACCCACCCTCAAGCCAGCCGGCTGCGTGATAGACCATGTTGGTGCCCGACTGTACTGCCGCCCATAAGCTGTTCGACGTTTCCCACATCGCTTGTCCGTCCGGCACATTGGCCGCACACACACCAGATGACCGCATCGGCAACCCATAGAATCGGGCCATCTGGCCCGTCATTTGTGTGGCGCGCATGTATTCAGGCGTGCCAAAGGCCGGCGCCCCCGATTTCATATCCACATTCGACGTAAAGGTGCCAATGGCACAGGGCGCACCCGGCGCCACGTATTGAAACAGTGCGATGGCACACAAGGCTTCGGCGATCGATTGAGCGACCGCGCCTGCCATTGTGACCGGCGCCATCGCCCCCGCCAGTGTAAAGGGTGTGACCACGACCGCCTGACCGCGCCGCACAAGACGCAAACATCCGTCGATCATGGGATGATCGTGTTTGAGCGGCGAGGTTGAATTGATGTTGGTATACATCCGGGGGGTCGCCTCGAATTCCGCGTGGCTCAGGCCGCCAGCAATGCGCACCATCTCCATCACATCTTCGACCCGCTCGCGTCCCAGAGAATAGGCGTGCATGACTTTGTCGGTCAACGTCAGCTTGTCATAAAGCACATCAAGGTGTCGGACGCTGGCATGTAAATCGACAGGTTCAACCGGGTAACCGCCAGCAAAATGAATACAATTGAAATATTGGGTGAGCTTGAGCAGGTTGGCGCACATCTCGCGCGTGCCGGGAACCTTGGTGCCAATCTCCATGTCCCAATAGTTCGGCGGAGACGACACGTTGCCAAAGTTCAGATGCTGCCCGCCAATCGTAATGGCGCGGTCCAAATTGCGGGGGGTCAGGGTGAATTGCGCAGGTGCCTTGCGCACCATCTCCATCACAAAAGCCCGGTCCATGCGCACGATATCTCCGTCCACACGACAGCCCGCTTGGCGCAGGATCGTCAGTGCTTCTGCATTCAAGAATTGAACACCGATCTCTTCGAGAATGCGCATCGCGCCGCCGTGTATCGCCTCAACGCCCTCTGGCCGCAACGGCTCAACTGGGGGATCAATCATCACGGGCGGGTTCCAGGGCATCTGTTCGATCACGGCCGCACCGCGACGTGCAGCGGCACCTGCGCGACCTCCAGATCGGGTTTTCCGTCTGTTTGCTCTTTCAGTCATGACCCAGCCCTTTTATTGCGACGTGTTTCTAAAACAACGCAGCGATAGACAGATGACCTTTCCCTTTGCGACATCACATGTCGCTTTTCCCCGCCAAAACCATTGGGCTTAAGTCAGCGCATCTAGCCAGTTCGGCAAATGGCCAATATCAGGCAGCACTGCTGTTGCGAGCGGAGACAGTTCTTGTGCCGTTGCAAGACCTGTCAGCACACCGATGGTGCGCATACCTGCCGCCCGTCCAGCACGCAGATCATGAGTGCTATCGCCCACCATCACCACTTGCGTCGGAGCTAGACCGGTAGATGCGCAAAATTCCAAAAGCTGACCCGGCGCGGGCTTACCCCCGTATCCGCTGTCAGAACCCGCGATAAAATCGAAATGCGCGACCACACCAGCGGCGTCCAGATGCGCCATAGCTGACGCCTCGGCGTCATTGGTCGCAACACCCAAAGCAAGACCGCGGGCACGCAACTCATCCAGATAGGAAGCCAGCGGCACAGCCTCGGCTTGCGGCGCTTTTGCGGCTTCTTCATTCAGCATCTCAAGCAAGTCCTGTCGGTTGCGATCAGGAAAGTGACGGGCAAGTGCATCTGCAATCTCAATCGGCGTTCCTGCAATCACAACACTGTCGCGGGCAAAGCTGTGCGTGTGCAGATCAAACCCGATATTCCGGCCAATGACCGCAGATTGCTTTCGGTCACCTCCTGTCACCCGGAGCAGAAAGGCGGCCGCCCAGGCCTCCCAGGTCGTCGCAAAGTCGAACAGCGTGCCGTCCTTGTCAAAGATTACGCCACGCACTTGAGTCGGTGTCACGTCCAATGCATCTGCTCCCCACCTGGCAATGCCATCCGCGCCATCATTGGCTGGTCATAAGCCAACCCTTCGGCGTCACAAAACGAAGTGATCCACGCATCGTCCATCATGATAAAATCGAGTAGCGCACCAAGAAAATCAGGATCTGAAATCCCTGCGCGCACGTCCACTTCGCTGGCGCCGGTTGATCCCAGAAACACTGGCAACAATTCTTCATTGGCAGCGAGCCACCCCAAAGCTTTCAGGCCGATCACCTCGGCAGATTCTCGCAACATTGAAATAAATTGGTCCTTTGTCGCCGTTTGGAAACGCTTTGTTAACTTAAACTAATAGATAACTAAGCCACGATATTTGTACATAACGGGGATGATTCCATGCACGGTAAGGTGCTTATCATAGATCCGATTGCAACAAATCGCATTGTTTTGCGGGTTAAGCTCGCAGCCAGCCACTACGACGTGTTGCAAGCAGAAACTATTGCGGATGCTGTGCGAGCAATCCGCAAATCCATGCCTGACCTGATCTTGTTTTCAGGAACGGCAACAGACGGTGGGCCGCTTCGTTTGATGGCGCGGCTGCAAAAAACGCCAGCAGCTGGCAAGGTTCCAGTTATAGCACTCAGCTGTTGTGCCTCTGCGGCAGACAGAATGCGAATGCTCGCCGCAGGCGTTGACGATGTGATGCAGAAGCCGGTGGACGATGCACTGCTCGTAGCACGTGTTCGCAGCTTGGTTCGGGCCTATGCGTCGGGCAGCGAATGGCAACTGCGCGATGATACATCACGGGCTCTTGGATTTGCTGAAGCCACTGCAACCTTTGGCTCTGCTCAACGCGTCAAGCTGGTCACGCATAGCATAACGGGCATTGGCCCTTGGCAATCTGCGTTGCGCGGGCGCACCGCGGCGCAGGTTTCTGCCTGCCTGCCAGCCCATGCGGTCAGCGGATCGGCCGATGATGATGAAACAGACGCATTTGTTTTTTTGGTTGAACCCGGCGCTGATGCCGAAATGCTCAGCCTGTTGGCGACGATACGCAGTCACGCCAGCACCCGCCACAGCGCGATCATGGTGATCCTGAGCAAGGTAGATACTGCGCTCGGTGCGCAGATGTTGGACATGGGGGCCAACGACCTGATGTGCTTTGGTCCAGATGTTTCAGAAGTGGCACAGCGTCTGGGTACGTTGCTGGCACGTAAACGCCAGGATGATGCGCTGCGCGACACTGTCCGGTCAGGCGTTGAGGCGGCTATCAGCGATCCGCTCACAGGTCTGCACAACCGTCGCTATGCGATGCCACACCTAGCAAGGGTTGCCGAACGCTCACTTAGGGCAAAAAAGCCATTTGCAGTGATGGTTGCGGACATGGATCACTTCAAACTCATCAACGACACCTATGGGCACGCTGCAGGCGATGCCGTGCTGGTCGAAACAGCCAATCGATTGCGCGAAAACCTGCGTGCTGTGGACCTGATCGCGCGCATTGGGGGCGAGGAATTCATGATTGTTTTGCCCGGAACTAATTTAGCCAGTGCGAAATCAGCTGCAACCAGACTGTGTCGCGTGATCGGCAAACGTCCTTTTGACTTGCCGGGTCTGGACACACCGCTTTTGGCCACGGTGTCCATCGGCATGACCGTTTGCGATCCCGTTGCTTTAACATCAGTAAAATGCGCTCACTCAGCAGAAGCGCTGCTGCAACGTGCAGACAAGGCTCTCTATGGCGCCAAAGCAAAGGGCCGCAATCGCGTGGCGCTCAACCGTCCCGCAGCGTGACGACTATTTGACCAAACCAACCGGCCGGGTCACCAAATCAAGATCTGCACAGTGCCTATTTGCGATCTTTGACGCGTCCACGCGACCCGCGGCTCAAGACCACTTCGATCCTATCAATATAAGCAAGACGGTTTTTGATGCTCATACCTTCAACCGCGTCCAGCCAGGCAGATTGAGCAACGGTTTGAATTTGGCTTACATCTGCACCTTGGCGGTTCAAAATGTTTGATACCTGAGTGCGATCAAAGGGTTCCAAGCGCAGCACGTTCACCATGTCTTTGAATGCAGCTTTGCGATCAGCGCGCCGTGGCGAGGACGGATCGTTGCGAATAGCCCTCAGCAAAGAACGCCTCTCTTGACCAGGCAAAGCGATGACATACGGCGCCGCATAGCCCAGGTTTGACCGCACCTCGCGCAATGGGGCTATCCGCATCATCATGCCAGCCACAAGTCCCACCACCGCAAGATTTAAAGCCAACGAAACAGCGAGAACCACCTTAACCCAACGCGGGCAACGCAAGTCCACAACCGGGGGGGGCAAATTTGTCATAGCCTTTCCTCTTCCAAATCCCATCCAAAGGCCGACAGGCCAGATTGGCTGTCATAATTTTCAAAAAAGCCAAAAGAAAACAGTGTGTCAACGTCAGACGGATCAATAGCACCAAGCCCAATAACCAGTCCTGTGAAGCCGGCAGCCAGCACCCCTCCGACACCAAACCAACCACCAACACCAGCTACGAATTCATGCCATAAAGAAGCCGACTCAGCCCTGCCGCCGGGCGGGGGCAGCTTTGCTGTCGCATCCGCCAAAACACGTGCCATCAAATCTTGTGAGGGCTTAGGCACTGGGGCACTAGCCACATCGTCAAGCAATGCGTCCACCCATTTATCAGCATCTGTCTTGCGATCATGTGTCATGTCTTTCGTCCTTATATCCAAGGGCAGAAGCTTGCCCTTTCAAAGCAGCGGCAAGGGCCTTTTTGCCCCGCGCTGTCAAGCTTTCTACCGCTTTTGTACTCACACCAAGCCGGTCGGCAATCTCTGGGTTTGCGGCGCCGTCGAAATGGCGCATCATGACTGCAATACGCTGACGCTCGGGCAACGAAGCAAGAGCGTCACGGAGCGCGGATGCCCGCGCATTCGACTGAAGGCGCGCTTCGACAGAGGGGGTAGGATCAGGTGGTTCAGCGACCGTGTCCAACGCCACATTGCCACGCGGACGTTTGCGCAGGCGATCAGTGCACAGGTTAGCCACCACGCGGTAGAGCCAAGTAGTTACCCTGGCCTCTCCACTGCGCCACTCCGGGGCCACGCGCCACAAACGCATCATTGCGTCCTGAGCAACGTCCTCGGCCTCGGTCGCATCTCCTAGCATCCGAAAAGCCTGTGCATGTACGCGCGGCACCAGCCGGGCGGTCAACGCGCGGGCCGCTGCCGCATCACCACGCGCATAACGAGCCAGCAGGGCTGAATCATCCGCATCGGTCTGATCATCAAAGGGCATCGTCATCCTGATGTTGTGGCTACAATGCCCCCGTCCCAATTAACAAGGAGTGGGGGCACTGGCCGGTCAATTCTTCAAAAGGCGGCTTTTGCGATAGCGTTTGATTTTGGCCTGTGCTTGTTCGAACTCTTGCTTAGAAAGAGCACCGCTGCTGTCGGCATCCATACGGTCAAAGATGCGCGCAGGATCGCGACGGCCCTGCATCTCGCTGGGCGACAGCTTACCATCCGCATTTACATCCATCCGCTTTAGCATCCGCTGTGAACGCTTCGCTGCAAGATTTTTGGCATGAGCTTCTAGTTCTGCAGCAGTCAAAAATCCGTCGCCATCGGTATCAGCAGTGCCAAAACGAACTAGTGCGCTGGCCTGCATCTCTTGCAGAGTGACCTCGCCGTTTCCATTCGTATCAAGGGCCGAGAAATCGGGATCGTGCGTATTGGCCATAACCATGGTAGTGAACACACCCAGCGTGGTGGATGCTACGGCTGCGAATAACGTTGTTCGTTTCATAGTGCCTCTCCGTGTATTTTGCTTTTCTGCCAATCCTGCTCTTTTCAGCAGTCTGATAGATGTAAAACGCATCAGTCTCGCAATTCCGTCGAAATAAATTTCGCTCCAGCATTCGATGGGCCAGCGCGACATGGGGACGCAAGGACAGTTTGCGCAATTTCCATTTGCCACTCGGGCCATCAATGTTTGGCGGCCACCGCTAAGGACTTAGGTATGGATAATGAATCAGACCAGTCGCGCATGTCGCACGATCCGCGTGAGACATTAATACGTCGCTTGCGCCCTGCCCTCCTTCGAGGCTGGCGCGGACGGTGCCCGCGCTGTGGTCAGGGGCGACTGCTGAAAAGCTACTTGCAGGTGGCTGGAAACTGCCCAGTTTGCAAACTTGACTACTCGCACCACCGCGCCGATGACGGGCCCGCATATTTGACCATTCTGCTTGTCGGACACCTAATGGCACCTCTGTTGCACTTGACTTTTGTAACATGGCGACCCGAGCCGTTGGTGCTTTTTACAATATTTGCGGTTGGCTGCGTCGGCTTGTCGCTCTACCTTCTACCAAGGCTAAAGGGGGCCATCGTGGGTTTACAGTGGGCACGGAAAATGGGCGGCTTTGGTCAAACCTAGTGATCGCCACCCTGCCCAAGCGCACTATAAAAGGCAGAATAACAGATGACCGAAATCGACAAACGCCAGGTCCGAAACGCCTCAACGGTGATCGTTCTGCGCGACCGTGACACCCATCCTAGCATTCTGATGGGCCAACGCGGCGCACGTGCAGTTTTCATGCCCAACAAGTTCGTTTTTCCAGGCGGTGCCGTAGATATCTCTGATCACAATGTGCCGCTGGCTAGCCCGCTGACCGCCCCCAATGACACGCGCCTGGATGAGGACAGCACTCCAGGCCTTGGCCCTGCACTGGCCGCCGCCGCAATTCGCGAATTGTTCGAAGAAACCGGTCAGGTCTTGGGACAACCCGGCGGCTGGCCAGACGCCCCCACCAACTGGAAGGATTTCGCAGCCACCGGCCACCGCCCGCATGCAGGACCACTGCAATTTGTGTTTCGCGCGCTGACACCACCGGGTCGCCCCCGTCGCTTTGACGCCCGATTTTTTATGATAGATGCTGATGATCTGACATCAGACCCGGACGATTTCAGCCGCGCCTCGGACGAGCTGTCTCACTTGCAGTGGGTTCCCTTGGACAAGGCACGCAGCTTTGATATGCCCTTTATCACCGAAGTTGTCTTAAGCGAGATTAATGCTCGCATCACAGACCGCGCCCCTCCGCCAAGTGTCCCTTATTTCAGGAACAACGACGAAGAGAGCCTTTTTCTGCGCCTGCGCGGACGCCCAATGTAGATATATACGGGCTCCCAAGACACTCCCTGTAAATTTTTTGATTTGGGATGGAGGACGTATTCATGACGAGCGAAGAATGCGACGTTTAACGCAAACTTAAAGTGCTCCAGCACGCCGAGAAGATTGGCGATACCTGCAAAGCCTGTCGATATTTTGGGATCGGCAGGTCCAGTTTCTATAGATGACGTGATGCATACCAAAAGCATGGTGTGTCAACGGGGGCGTAAAAACCTGCCAGCGTAGCGGAGCAAAAGTAGGCCACTTGGCATGACTTTGGCTTAGGCGTTTTATGAGCAAGCCCGCAATCGGAACACTGCTTACTCATGGCTCATACGGTTCGACATGATCTGTGCGCCAATTGGCATTGAACATCGCTTGACCAAGCTAAACAATCCTTGAACAAACGGTCAGGTCAAGCGCATGAACCGCACAATTAAGGACGCGACCGTCAAGCGATACCAATACGATAGCCACGACT
>JAQWVA010000035.1:0-101871 GCA_029250205.1 Tateyamaria sp. | reverse complement strand
GCGGCTGTCATCTTGTCGTTGAACAGTGCCTCTTCGCTGATTAGCAGCACTTCTTGGTCAGTAATATTAGAAGAACTTTGTAATCGTAGGCGGATCATCGTGAACGGAAGCGCGACGACCGCCCCCAGCACAGTGGTAAGTGCTGCCAGTTGCACCAGCGTAAAGCGAAAATCCCAGACCTCTTGCGGTTTGTCGCGGTTGGGCACGGCATGAATCACGACCTCGATGATCAGCCCAAACAGCCCAAACGTCAGCACCGTTGTCAGGCCGACCACCAGCAATGCCAGGATCGCGAAAATCGGCACAGGAACCCCAGTGACCCCGAGTGTTTCGCGGAAGTTTTGGATGGTTTGGTGTGGGGCGCTTTCTCGGGGCAAAGCCCAGTAGATGACGGCAGAGCCGAGCGCGATGCCCAACACGGCAAACGTGCCCCACAGCAGATTGGGGGGCAAGGGCAATGTGATTGTCGTTTCCATCCCGCCACCATGACGAGAAATTGCGTCAGGCAAAAGGGTTTTCGTGATTTGTGTTTTGATGGACGGAATATAGCGCCCTTTGCACCTTGCGCAGGTCCGCTGGCAGCCATAGGTTCTGCCAAACTCTGTGTTGGGCGTGATGTGCCCCAAGATTAAGGACAGACCCATGGAAGCCTTTGGCCAGTTCATCCCGCTCATTCTGATCTTTGCGATCATGTATTTCCTGCTCATCCGCCCTCAACAAAAGAAGGTAAAGGATCATGCGGCCATGGTTGCGGCGTTGCGGCGTGGCGATCAGGTGGTCACGCAGGGTGGGCTGATCGGCAAGGTCGTCAAGGTCAAGGATGACAACGAAGTCGAGGTCGAGCTGGCCGAGGGCGTCAAGGTGCGCGTGGTGCAGTCCACCATCGCCAGCGTTCTCAGCAAGACCGAGCCTGCCAAGTAATGCTGCAAATTGATGCGTGGAAACGGGTTCTGGTCTGGGCGACCTGTGCGCTTGGCCTGTTCCTAGCCTTGCCCAACGGGTTTTACACCCGGGTGGAGCAGCACAATGACGCCGCCACGGCGATAGAGATCGGCGCAGATACGGTCGAGAATCGGGCGCTTTTGGCGCAGTGGCCCATGTGGATGCCGTCTTCGCTGGTGAACCTTGGATTGGATCTGCGCGGGGGTGCGCATTTGCTGGCTGAGGTGCAGGTCGAGGATGTCTATGCTAGTCGGATGGAGGCCAGCTGGCCCGAAATCCGCAATGCCTTGCGCCCCGAGCGCGCCACCATAGGCACCATCCGTTTGCAACCCTCACCCGAGAGTGAGCTACGCATTCGCATCGGTGACGTGTCGGGCATGGCGCGCGCACTTGATGTGGTGCGCGGGCTGGCGCGGCCGGTGCAGACGCTAACAGGTGTCGGTGCCAGCGACATAGAAGCGCGCGCCGAGGGCGATGTGATCGTGGTAACCCTGAGCGAAGCTGAGCGTCTGGCCTCGGATGAGCGCACGGTGCAGCAATCTCTCGAGATCGTGCGTCGCCGCATCGACGAGGTGGGCACGCGTGAGCCAACCATTCAACGTCAGGGCGCGCGGCGGATCCTGATTCAGGTACCGGGCATCGGCTCGGCCGCCGAATTGAAAGAGATCATTGGTACAACGGCGCAGTTGACATTCAACCCGGTTGTAAACCGCACCTCTGACGGTGACGCGGCGCCGGGTGTCGGCAACAAGCTGATCCCGTCACTCGACGAGCCGGGGCAATTTTTCGTGATCGAAAGCGCGCCCGTGGTCACGGGCGAGGATCTGGTCGATGCGCAGCCCAGCTTTGATCAGAACGGCAGCCCGTCGGTGTCTTTCCGGTTCAATACATCCGGTGCGCGGCGTTTTGGGGATTACACGGCAGAGAACATCGGCTCGCCCTTTGCCATCGTTCTGGATGACGAGGTCGTGAGCGCCCCAGTGATCCAAAGCCACATTCCAGGCGGATCGGGGATCATCACGGGCCGTTTCTCGGTTGAGGAAACGACCAACCTAGCCGTATTGCTTCGGGCAGGTGCGCTGCCTGCAAAACTGACGTTCCTAGAGGAACGAACCATTGGCCCCGAGCTTGGTCAAGACAGTATTGACGCGGGAAAGGTGGCCACTGTGGTGGCCTTTGCCGCAGTGCTGGTGTTCATGGCTCTGAGCTATGGCTTGTTCGGCGTATTCGCCAATATTGCGCTGATCATCAATATCGGACTTATCTTTGGCCTCTTGTCGCTGATTGGTGCAACGCTGACGCTGCCGGGCATTGCCGGGATCGTGCTGACCGTGGGCATGGCGGTGGATGCCAACGTGCTTGTGTTCGAACGTATCCGAGAAGAATTGAAAAGTGCGAGGGGCCCCGCCCGCGCAATTGAGCTGGGCTATGAGAAAGCGCTAAGTGCCATCATCGACGCCAATATCACCACGTTCATTACGGCTGTGATCCTGTTCGCAATGGGCTCTGGCCCGGTGCGGGGCTTTGCGATCACGCTGGGGCTTGGGATCATGACATCGGTGTTCACGGCGATTTTCGTCACGCGGCTTATGGTGGTGATGTGGTTTGAACGCCGCCGCCCCAAGACAATCGAGGTCTAAGACGATGCGTTTGAAACTCGTAAAACAGAGTACCACCTTTGATTTCTTTGGCCGTTGGAATGTATGGCTTGGAATTTCGACGGTTATGATGGTCTTGGCTTTTGCCTCCTTCATTCTGCTAGGGCTGAACTTCGGAATCGATTTTCGTGGCGGCACAACGATCCGCTCGGAAAGCACACAGCCTGTCAACATCGGCATCTATCGCGATGCGATGACCCCGCTGGAGCTGGGTGATATATCCATCACCGAGGTGTTCGATCCGACCTTTGACTTAGATCAAAACGTGGCGATGATCCGTATTCAGGCTCAAGATGGTCAGGAAGCCGTAACGCCGGATACCATTCGGGCCGTGCAAGCGGCACTCAGCGGAGCTGTGTTGGATATCAAGTTTGTGTCAGTTGAATCCGTTGGCCCCAAAGTGTCAGGCGAATTGATCCAAACCGCGGCTTTTGCTGTGGTTTTGGCTATTGGAGCGGTTCTTGTCTATATCTGGCTGCGCTTTGAATGGCAGTTTGCTTTGGGTGCGGTGGCGGCATTGGTCCATGATGTAATCTTAACCATTGGCGTGTTCTCGGCGCTTCAGATCAAATTTGATCTGGCCATTATCGCCGCCTTGTTGACCATTGTTGGATACAGTCTGAACGATACAGTGGTTGTCTTTGACCGCGTGCGAGAGAACCTGCGCAAATACAAGAAAAAGCCCCTTAACGAAGTGCTTAATGTTTCGATCAACGAGACGCTCAGTCGCACGGTGATGACATCGGTTACGACCCTTTTGGCGCTCATCGCTCTCTATGTACTTGGCGGAGACGTGATCCGGGGCTTTGTCTTTGCCATGATCTGGGGCGTGATCGTCGGTACGTATTCTTCGGTCTTTGTGGCGTCGACCATCCTGTTATGGCTAGGCGTTAAGCGAAACTGGGACAAGCCGGACAATACGACCGGAAATCAATTTGCCAACGTTGATGCCTGATCTGATCGGCTCGGCTCTGGCTTTGCCGGGGTTGTGGTGGTTGGTTGGTGCGATCATTGCGGCGGGCATCGTGCGCGGCTTTTCGGGCTTTGGATCTGCGATGATCATCATGCCTGCTGCAAGTTCTGTACTTGAACCGTTTGCGGCCCTTACATTTCTTGTTGTTGTCGAATTTTGGGGGCCATTACCGAACCTTCGCAGTGCTTGGCACGCGGGTCAACGCTGGGATGCATTGCGAATCTTGGTGGGGGCGGCGCTGGCTCTTCCGGTTGGGCTATGGGCGCTGTCGATGATGGCCCCGGCAGTCTTTGGCTGGACTGTTTCAATCGCCGTTCTTGTATTGCTTGTGCTGTTGGTTACTGGCTGGCGCTATGCTGGAACAGTTGGGCCGCGCACACTGTTTGGAGTGGGCGCGCTTGGCGGTCTGTTGGGTGGCATTGCTGGCGTTCCTGGCCCGCCCGTGATCATACTTTACCTAGCCAGTGCCAATCCCATTGCAATCATTCGCGCTAATTTCTTGCTGTATCTTCTCGGAATTGATCTGATGATGCTGGCGATCTTTGGCGTTTTGGGGTTGCTGGATTCGGTTGCGGTTTTTGTAGGCTTATTGCTTGTGCCGGTATACATGGCGGCGAACATACTGGGCGCGCGGTTCTTCGACCCCGACGCGGAGCATGTTTTTCGCGCAGTGGCCTACCTTGTGATTGCGGCTTCGGCTATTCTGGGGTTGCCCGTTTGGAAAAGCTAGGAGCGATGTGATGCGTCTGAATGAGATTACATATTCCGATGCCAAGCCCGTCGAAGGCTATGGACCAGGATTTTTTCGCGTTGGCGGCAACGTGATTGAGGGTCCTGCGCTCACCGGACCATTGGGCACCGGTGCGTGGGCTGGTTTCGATGATCCAAAGCCCTTGTTAGCCTTGGTGGATCATGTGGACGTGTTGTTCATTGGCACTGGTAGCGAAATAGCACATTTGCCCGCTGCGCTGCGCTGCACGCTGGAAGAGGCTGGGTTGGCGCTGGATGTTATGGCGTCGCCATCGGCCGCGCGGACCTACAATATCCTTCTGAGTGAGGGACGCCGCATTGCCCTTGCAATGTTGCCCGTATGAAAGGGTGCTGGCGGCCAAGTGTGTTCACGGATCTTTTGAACCTGACAGGGTTTTTATCCATATTTGCCATTGAAGCAGGTTAAGCTATGGACTTAGTTGTTTCAGAACTGGCGGTGGCGCGCGGGGGTATGCCGATTTTGGCTGGGGTCAGTTTTGCGCTGGCACCAGGTTCGACATTGGTGCTGCGTGGACCGAACGGATCAGGCAAGACAACATTGTTGCGCACAGTGGCGGGGTTGCAGCCCGCACTGTCCGGGCGCATCGAGGGCGCGAACGAGCGGATCGCATATTCCGCTCATGCCGACGGTTTAAAAGCAGCGTTAACCGTGGCCGAGAACTTAGACTTTTGGGCGGCAGTATTTGGTGGTGGACCAATTGCGCCTGCGTTGGATGCGTTTGATCTGCGAGACCTTGCTGCGCGGCGGGCAGGGCATTTGTCGGCGGGGCAAAAGCGACGATTGGGTTTGGCGCGTTTGATGGTCACCGGACAGCCCATCTGGGTTCTGGACGAGCCAACAGTTTCGCTGGATGCGGCATCGGTGGCACTGTTTGCAAACGCGGTGCGCGGACATCTGGCTGGGGGTGGTTCGGCGTTGATTGCCACGCACATTGATCTTGGTCTTGAAGCGGATGTCTTGGATGTGACGCCTTTCAGGGCTTTGGCCAATGCGATGGACAGTGTAGACGAGGCATTCTTATGAGGGCGCTGTTGGTGCGAGATTTACGGCTGGCGCTTCGGGCTGGGGGGGGCTTTGGTCTGGGCCTCGCATTTTTTCTGATCGTTGTTGTTCTGGTGCCGTTTAGCGTGGGGCCTGTGCCGGACCTTTTGGCGCGAATTGCGGCCGGTGTTCTGTGGTTGGGCGCGCTATTGGCTTGTTTGTTGTCGCTGGACAGGTTGTTGGCGGTGGATTGGGAGGATGGTGCGCTTGATCTGCTCGCAACCTCGCCCTTGCCACTGGAAGGGGTGGTGTTGGTTAAAGCTGTTGCGCATTGGCTGACCACGGGTCTGCCACTGGTGCTGGTGGCCCCTGTGCTTGGCATTTTGCTCAACCTGTCTGAGGCAGGATACGTTCCGGTGGTGGTGAGCTTAGCGCTTGGCACACCTGCGCTTTCGATGATAGGCGCGTTTGGTGCTGCACTGACGGTTGGTATCAAGCGCGGAGGATTGCTGTTGTCGCTGCTGGTGCTGCCGCTTTATGTGCCGACGTTGATCTTTGGCGCGGAGGCTGCGCGCAGGGGGGCAGCTGGCCTTGATGCAAGCACGCCGATGCTGCTCATGGCTGGTATCACGGGCTGTGTACTGGCGCTGATGCCTTTTGCTGCGGCAGCCGTATTACGGGTGAATTTGCGGTAACGGCATTTTGCATTGAGAACAGTCTGGCAAGCGAATAGGAAAACGACATGTCACTTTGGAAATATGCAAATCCGGTCAAGTTTCTAGGTCTGAGTGAGCGGATCTTGCCGTGGCTTTGGCCAGGTGCATTTGTGTGTCTGATCATCGGTCTTGTGTGGGGCTTTTTCTTTACACCGAATGATTTCCGCCAAGGTTCGACCGTCAAGATCATCTATCTGCATGTGCCTGCGGCATTAATGGCAATCAATGCGTGGTTCATGATGCTTGTGGCATCGTTGATCTGGATCATCCGGCGACATCATGTATCCGCCCTCGCAGCCAAGGCCGCCGCCCCCGTTGGTGTTGTCATGACGCTGATCGCGCTTTTTACAGGTGCGATCTGGGGGCAACCGATGTGGGGCACCTGGTGGGCTTGGGACCCACGGCTTACATCGTTTTTGATCCTGTTTCTGTTTTATCTCGGTTATATTGCCTTGTGGAAAGCCATCGAAGATCCGGACAGTGCTGCCGATCTTACCTCGATACTGTGCCTGGTGGGCAGTGTCTTTGCGATACTGAGCCGCTATGCGGTGAACTTCTGGAATCAGGGTTTGCATCAGGGTGCATCGCTGAGCCTTGACAAGGAAGAGAACGTTTCAGACGTTTTCTATCAACCGCTTTTGTTCTGTATTGCGGGCTTTGTTCTGCTGTTTTTCGCGTTGGTGCTGTACCGCACGGGCACAGAGATACGCGCACGCAGAACGCGCGCACTGATCGCGCGCGAGGCGCGGGCAACCCAATTGCATGCGGAGGCGCGAGATGCCTGATCTTGGAAATTATGCGCAAGCAGTGCTTTCTGCCTATGTGGTGTCGATTGTTCTGTTAGTGGCCATCGTGGCATTCAGCCTGTGGCACGGCCGCCGTGTGCGTGCCGAGATGCGCGATATAGAGCGGCGGGGCGCGCAGGATGGCTAAGGTCTCGCCGTTGATGTTGGCACCGCCGCTGATCTTTGCGGGCTTTGTTATTTTTGCAGCCATCGGCATGTTTCGTGACAATCCAAACGGACTGCCCTCGACCCGGGTGGGTGGACCTGCGCCGGGTCTGACCGATGCAAGATTGGCTGACTTTGCGGGCGTTGGAGAGGACGACCTGGCGCGGGGCCAAGTGACACTGGTGAACTTTTGGGCGTCATGGTGCCCACCTTGTCGTGCTGAACACCCCAAGCTTTTGGAAATGGCGGCTGATGGAATTCCTATTATTGGGGTAAATTTCCGCGACGCAGAAGGGCCTGCTTCGGCGTACCTTGAACGGGACGGGAATCCGTTTGTCGCTGTGGCGTTTGATCCTCAAGGGCGCTCTGCCATTGATTGGGGCGTAACGGCCCCACCAGAGACTTTCATCCTGAACGGTGATGGTACGGTTTTGTTCCGCTATGTTGGACCATTGGTCGGATCTGATTATCAGCAGCGGTTTTTGCCAGCCTTGAAAGAGGCGATGGCCGACACGAGCAATTAAGCCATACTGCAAAAAAATTGAATGCAACATCCAACATGTTGGCTTTTCCAGCTTATTAAGCGTTCAAATAAAATCCTGCATAAAGTGGTTTAAAATGCCCCATTCAAGTTTGACCAGGCGCTTGCGCATCTTTTGCAGACATCACTGCTTTTCTTGACCAAGGGCGTGCGCGACAATCTTCGCGTCGGCGATGGGCTCTTGGACGTTAGTTTCTTAATCGCTTGATGGCGCGCCACTGGTGGATCAACCAGATGGCCGCAACAGTATTCCTGTAAATTTATCTCTGACGGAGTGTGGAGCGCCAAGAACTTTGCTTAAATGGCACTTGAATCCCCATGGCCTGATGGGGCCAAGAATGGTGCGAGACTTTTCGTAAACAGGTGTAAAAAATCCTGAACCAAAGGGGAATTGCCCGCCGTGACTGGGCGCAGTAATGATAACAGGTGGGTTATTTTTGGTTCAAATGGGCGGTATTCAACCCCTTGGTCGCGGTACTCTTCCGCGTCGAGCACACTTACGATGGAAACGCCTTGGCCTTCGCTAACAATGGTGCATGCGGCAGAAAACTGACGCACTTCGATCCAGTGGTTTATTTTTTCATTGCAGTCAGTGAACGCCTTTTCCAGATTGCTATAAAAAGCACTGTCGCGGCGTGAGTGAATCAACCTTTCTTCTCGAAGGTCGGCTGGCGTTATTACACTTTTTTGGGTCAAAGGGTGTCCATTGGGCATTATACAAACGGCAGGAATTGAGATGTTTTCGGTCTCAATCGAAGAGTGCCCACCGAATCCATCTGTTATTCCACAATCGTATTGATGTCCGATGATCCATTCCAAAATTCGCTCGGGACGGTCTGGCTCAAGTAAGACTGTCACCTGAGTACGATCCTTTAGAAAATCGGAAAGCACCTTGGGTAAATGCGTTGTGGCAAATCCAGGAAGACAGGCGATCCGCAGGTGGCCGACTGTCCCCTTTTTAAGGCCGTGGCGCAGATCCTCAAGGTGGTTCAGGCTGTCGAAGACACGGGTGGTTTCGGCCAGCATGTATTCCGCTTCGTGAGTTGGCAGTAGGTTGCCGCCTTCGCGTCGAAACAGTTCAAAATCAACTGTCTTAGAAAAATCTGATAGTAATCTGCTGACTGCAGGCTGCGATACTCCAAGAACTGTCGCAGCACGCGTGATAGACCCAGTTTGTGCGATCGCACGAAAGGCTTCGAGCTGTCTAAGCTTGAAATTCATTGGGCCACCTCGTTTTTACATCTCTGTACAAGAAGTTTTGAAGTAATATATAATATTACATTATAAATAGCACCAATAATCTTTTACTTGCATTATTCCACTTGCCGCCTAAGATCGACCACATAAAACTGTAGGGAGAACAGAAATGCTTTGGAAAACCTTTTGTCTAAGCGCAGCTGTCGCAACGGTCAGCGCCGGCGTGAGTATGGCGCAGACGGAAATCCAATGGTGGCATGCTATGGGCGGCACCAATGGCGAGCGCGTCGACAAGATTGCAGCAGATTTTAATGCAAGCCAATCGGACTACACAGTGGTTCCGGCTTACAAAGGAAATTATACTGAAACCATGACTGCGGCCGTCGCAGCATTCCGGGCCAAAGAGCACCCGCATCTTGTGCAGGTTTTCGAGGTCGGAACAGCCACTATGATGGCCGCGAAAGGCGCAATCTATCCGGTTGAGCAAATGATGGCAGACTCCGGCGAGCCATTTGATAAGTCAGACTATTTACCAGCTGTTATCTCTTATTACCAAACGCCCGAAGGCGAATTGCTGTCGATGCCGTTCAACAGCTCTACACCAGTGCTGTGGTACAATGCTGACGCGCTGAGTGCAGCAGGCGTTGAGCCGCCCAAAACCTGGGCCGATGTCAAAACTGCGGCCAAGGCGCTGGTTGACAATGGCATGGCCTGTGGCGTGTCATTTGGCTGGCAGTCCTGGGTCATGATCGAGAACTTCTCGGCGTGGCACAACCTCGAGACTGGCACCAAGGAAAACGGTTTCGCAGGGTTTGATACCGAGTTCACATTTAACAACGACAGTGTGGTGGCGCGTCTGGACGATATCGCTTCGATGAGCGAGGGTAACTTGTTCAAATATGGTGGTCGCCGCGGTGACAGTCTGCCGATGTTTACAAATGGTGAATGCGGCATGTGGATGAATTCGTCAGCTTACTACGGTTCGATTAAAAGTCAGGCCCAGTTCAACTTTGGTCAGACCATGCTGCCGCTGGATACTGCAGTCGCTGATGCGCCGCAGAACTCGATTATCGGCGGTGCTACACTTTGGGCATTGGCTGGACATGATGCTGAGGAATACAAAGGTCTGTCCAAGTTCATGACCTACCTTTCCTCTGCCGAGGTGCAGGCTTGGTGGCATCAGGAAACCGGCTATGTTCCGATCACGACCGCTGCTTACGAGCTGAGCAAAACACAAGGGTTTTATGACAGCAACCCCGGCACCGACACAGCGATCAAACAGCTTAGCTTGAACACACCGACGCCAAATTCGCGCGGCCTCCGGTTTGGCAACTTTGTGCAGATCCGCGACGTTATAAACGAAGAGCTGGAATCGTTGTGGGCTGGCGACAAAACCGCCTCGCAAGCGCTTGACGCAGCGGTTGACCGTGGCAATGTGTTGCTGCGCAAATTTGAACGCACGGTGAACTAAAACCTAAATAAACTTTTGATGTCCGGCATTCTGATTGGAAGACCGGGCATCAGCTCTCCTCCCCAGTCCATATGACTTTGAGGTTCTTGTGCTTAAACGTGTTCACTTCCCAACCTCGGCTCTTCCCTATTTTTTGGTTGCCCCCCAAGTTCTGATCACGCTCATATTTTTCATATGGCCAGCCAGTCAGGCGATCTATCAATCCTTTCTTATAGAAGACGCATTCGGGCTTTCCTCAGAGTTTGTCTGGTTTGAAAATTTCTCGATATTGTTTGACGACGAAAAATATCTGTCCACTTTCGGGCGCACGATCTTTTTCTCGATTGCTGTCGCGTTTTTGTCGATGTCGGTTGCATTGATATTAGCCGGGTTTGCTGACCGAATTGTGCGCGGTGCTACTGCTTATCGCACATTGCTGATTTGGCCCTATGCGGTTGCGCCGGTGCTGGCGGGTGCCCTTTGGGTGTTCATGTTCAACCCAACACTTGGAATTTTTCCGTTTCTGCTCGACATGGTGGGGATTGATTGGAACCACTATTTGAACGGTGGACAGGCCATGACGCTTGTGGTCATCGCCGCTGCGTGGAAGCAAATAGCTTATAACTTTTTATTCTATCTCGCCGCGATGCAATCCATCCCGCGATCATTCATCGAAGCGGCTGCAATTGATGGTGCTGGCCCTATCCGCAGATTTTGGGATTTGGTCTTACCTTTGATATCGCCGACGACATTCTTTTTGCTGGTAATAAACGCAGTTTATGCCTTTTTTGATACCTTTGGCATCATTCATGTTGTGACGCAGGGCGGACCGGCAAACGCCACCACGATTCTTGTTTACAAGGTTTATGTCGATGGTTTTGTCGGTCTTGATCTTGGCGGCTCAGCGGCGCAATCTGTGATCTTGATGATTATGGTGATCGCGATGACCGTTATCCAATTCCGCTATATTGAAAGAAAGGTGGAATACTAGTGGTTGAAAATCGTCCCATCCTAAATTTGATATCACATTTGGTTCTACTGTTTGGTATTGCCATTGTGGCGTTGCCAATTTGGATAACTTTTGTCGCCGCAACCCATGACGCTGTGCGCATGGCACAGGCGCCTATTCCGATGCTGCCTGGCAGCTATTTTTGGCAAAACTTCAAAGAAACTCTGTTCGGAAGCGGTCTGTCGGGAACACAAACCACTGCCGTCTGGCGGATGTTGCTGAACTCATTGACGATGGCGTTGATGATTTCATTTGGCAAAATTGCGATTTCCCTGATCTCGGCCTTTGCGATCGTCTACTTCAAATTTCCATTCCGCATGGGCTTTTTCTGGATGATCTTCCTGACCTTGATGCTGCCGGTAGAGGTTCGCATCCTGCCAACATTCGAGGTGGTGGCTAAATTAGGGATGCTAAACAGTTATTGGGGCTTATCAATTCCCCTGATTGCATCGGCCACGGCGACCTTCATGTTCCGGCAGGTGTTTTTGACCATTCCTGACGAGATGCTGGAAAGCGCTCGCATAGACGGCGCCGGTCCGCTGAGGTTCTTTTGGGATATCCTGATACCGCTGAGCCGCACAAATATTGCGGCGCTGTTTGTTATCCTCTTTATCTATGGCTGGAACCAGTATCTTTGGCCGTTGCTGATCACCACGGATGCAGACATGACAACAATCGTGATGAGCATCAAACAGATGCTTCAGGCGGCAGAGCAATCGCCACAGTGGAACATAATCATGATGACTGCACTTTTGGCCATGATCCCACCAGTATTCGTCGTGATCACCATGCAAAAGCTCTTTGTTAAGGGCCTGACTGAGACAGACAAGTAGGTAAATAAAAATGGCATCCATTACCCTCAAAAGCCTTGTGAAAGTCTATGGCAAGACCGAAGTCCTGCACCACGTTGAAGGGCAGATCAACGACGGTGAACTTGTTGTTATTGTGGGCCCGTCCGGCTGTGGCAAATCCACATTATTGCGCATGGTGGCTGGGCTGGAAACAGTGACCAGTGGCCAGATCAGCATCGCCGATAAGGTGGTAAATGATATCGAACCGGCGGATCGCGATATCGCCATGGTATTCCAGAACTATGCACTTTATCCGCATATGACCGTTCGACAGAACATGGCCTATGGTTTGAAAATTCGTAAAGTTAGCAAGCCGGAAATTGATCGTCGCGTGCAGGAAGCTGCAGAAATTCTGGAAATCGGTGACTATCTTGAACGCAAGCCGCGCCAATTATCGGGTGGACAGCGTCAGCGCGTGGCCATGGGCCGTGCTATTGTGCGCGATCCACAGGTATTTTTGTTCGACGAACCACTCTCAAACCTTGATGCCAAGCTGCGGGTGCAGATGAGGCTTGAGATCCGCAAGCTGCAACAGCGCCTTGGCGTTACCTCTATCTATGTGACGCACGATCAAGTCGAGGCGATGACACTTGGCGACCGGCTGATGGTACTCAATGGTGGCTATGTCGAACAGTTTGGCTCGCCGATTGAACTTTATGACCGTCCGGCAACCGTTTTTGTTGCAGGCTTCATTGGAAGCCCAGCCATGAATCTTATCCCAGTTCAGGCCGAGAGTGGCGGCTTGAAATTAGGCAACGGTGTCCGCATTGCGGGGGCTTCGTCATCCAATGGGGCCGTGACGTTGGGAATTCGGCCCGAGCATCTTTTGCAGGATCCGGGTGGTGCCCTGCGGATACGGGTCGGGTTGCTTGAGCATCTGGGCGCCAACACATTGCTGCACGGCACCATCGAAGGTACCGACACGGAAATCACCACCAGCATTCCGGGTCATATGAGCGCCGAACCTGGGTCGATCCAAGGCTTTACCGCGCCAGTTGAACTGCAGCATCTGTTTGATACTGATACGGGCAAGCGGATCGCAAAATGACGCAGTTTCCACAGCTGTCCGCCTTGCGCGGGGGCAATAGCATCGTGCGCGTGATTGGGCATCGAGGCGCGCGCGAAATTATGCCGGAAAATACGATGGAAGGGTTTGAGTTTACGCTAAGTGCCGGGGTTGATACGCTTGAGTTTGACGTTGTAATGACGGCTGATCAGGTACCCGTTATTACGCACAATCACCGTCTGTCTGCCTCTGCTACACGCACACCTGACGGCATGTGGATCAAAGGCGACGAGCCGAAAGTTTCGTCGCTGACACTGGCGCAATTGCAGCAATTTGACGTCGGGGGGCTCGATGGGCGCAGCGTTTATGGCAAGCGTTTCCCAGATCAGGCTTTTTTAAATGGTGTGCGGATCCCTCGTCTAACCGACCTCTTGGAACTTATTGTCCAGCCAGCCCATAGTAGTGTTACTTTGCTTTTGGAACTAAAATCAGACCCCTCTCTTAAAGACGACGCATCTGCGCGTGCACAATTCGTTACGACGATTTTAAACGATGTCCGCACCTACGAATTACAACACAAAACCGTGCTACACAGTTTTGATTGGGATTTGTTGACAGAATGCAGGCGTCAGGCTCCTGAAATGCCAATGTCCTATATCTCCCAAAAACTCCGAGATGCGGGCGATCCGCACGAGGATTCACCCGTGTCAGTCTCGCCAAACTTGGATGACCTAACGCTGTCGCTGCCACAGGCAGTCGCGAAGGCGGGCGGCCAGGTTTGGTGTCCGCACTATCTGGATGTGACTGCGGATTCTGTTTGCGAAGCGCATGCGCTTGGGTTGATTGTCGACACTTGGACTGTGAATGAACGGGATGATATCAACAGAATGATAGACGCGGGCGTAGACGGCATCATTACGGATCATCCCGGTCGTGTGCAGCGCTGTCTTTCTGGACGAGGCTTGCAATGGGCGGTGTCAGAGAAAGCTTGGAGCTAAAGCGCAGTTTGATTGTCTAGTAAGAGTGTTGGATTTTTTGTGTGTGAGTAAAACGTTTGGTTCTTCTTTGCAGCAGCATGGTAACCAGAATGGCAATTTTTAAGGAAGCTTCAAAATATCTGCTGAGCGGCGTTTAGAACGCGGATGATTTCTCGGCCGACAAAAAATAATTAATGAGATCAAATCCGGCTGATGGAAGGTACGTTGGGCTTATAATTAACAGAGCAACTAAGTTCTGTGTCTGGTGGAAATCCTGCCGAGCAGAAAAGTGACCGCTGCAATGGAAGACAACGCAAGATGGTGACAGACTTCCGGTCCACACTCGTTGCCGCACATCTCTGACAATACACTGCGGATTTTTCTGTCTGTCGAATAAGTCTAGCATGTCTTGCCGGGAGTGGTTTTGGCCACATTTTCAGTCGAAGCGTTGCAGGTCTCGAGTTTCTTGTTCATCTTCACTCCAAGTCCGTTACGACGAACCAAAAATCCTCCATTATAAAAACTCAAACCTGTCCCGCGAGAGCTGACGCCAGATACAATAAGCCTGTGCCAAAAAGGTTGGTACTGAACTGGTCCTGTGATCGGACCGCAATTTCGATCTAATTTTGAACTTAAAACAAAAAGTTACGCTACGAAAAACAAATAGCAAATTGCCAATTGTCCAGTGGTCTGAATAACGTGCCTATTATCGTCTTTGGGAGGAGCGCCGTGGATTTTTTACAACTTATCATCAGCGGTCTTGCCAATGGTTGTGTCTATGGGTTGATCGCATTGGGCTTCGTGCTGATCTACAAGGCGACTGAAGCGGTGAATTTCGCCCAAGGTGACTTCATGATGCTTGGCGCATTTGTGTGCATTGGCTTTACTAATCACGATTATATGGGGCTGAGTTTTTGGCTTGCGGTGCCGCTGTCTATTCTTGTGATGGGTATTTTGGGATACCTCTTTAACTGGGGGGTTTTGCGTCACATGTTTGGCCAGTCGCAGACATCGATTGTCATCCTGACTATCGCAATGGGCTTTATCATTCGCTTTATCGCCGGTGCCATCTGGAGCCATGAGCCGACGTCGCTGGAGACCCCCTTTGCGGGCCAAGACATTCGGTCAGGTGGTTTAGTACTGGGTATTGACGAAGTGCTGATCGTTGTCGTGACTGCCATTCTGACGTTGGCCTTCTACATATTTTTTTCGCGCACTCGGATCGGACTGGCGATGCAAGCAGCGTCACAAAACCAGTTGGCTGCTTACTACATGGGTATCCCGGTCAGGCGTATTCACAGTCTGGTTTGGGGATTGTCTGGCATGGTCGCGGCGGTCGCCGGAATTCTGTTTGCCTCCAAAGGTGCGATTGATCCCTCCACAGGATTGCTGGGCATCAAAGCGTTTGCCGCAGCGGCGATTGGTGGCTTTGGCTCACTTCCCGGCGCGCTTCTGGGCGGTTTGATCATCGGCTTAGTGGAACCGCTTGCCTCTCGCTACGGTCCCCCTGGCGTGAGCCAGATTGCACCCTACGCTATTTTGTTGCTCATCTTGATTTTCCGCCCAGGTGGAATCTTTTCTCAGACACAACGAAAGAAGGTGTAAAGATGCGCTTTGTTTTTAAAACCTCTTATGATGCGGATATTTCGTTGTTCAAGCATCGTGCACAGGCGGTCTGGTATGGACTTCTTTTGTTGCTGGTGCTCGCCACGCCACTGTACTTCGTGGCAATTGGGGATGCCTATTTGCTTGGCGAAATTACCGGTATTATGATTTTGGCAATTGCAGGTATGGGGTTGATGCTTCTGACCGGGCACACAGGACTGCCCAGCCTTGGACATGCCACGTTCATGGCTTTGGGCTGTTATCTCAATATCAATTTTCTTGGGGCGGGTGTGCCTTGGATCATCGCGTTTCCAATGGCAGGGCTTATTGCTGGTGTGCTGGGAACTATGATCGCGCTTCCAGTTTTGCGTCTGCATGGCGTTTATCTGGCACTCGCGACTTTGGCGATGTCAATGTTGACCAGCGATTTCGTGGTGATCGCGGAACCCTGGACAGGTGGTATTGCGGGGGCCGCTGTGCCAGATATCAACATCTTTGGGATGGAAATTAACCGGTATTCAACGCCATATAAATTCTACTATCTTGTGTTGTCTGTCGCGGTTTTGGTCGTTTGGTTTTATCGCAATCTTTTACGTACCCCGACAGGCCGCAGCTTTACCGCTGTGCGTGATAGTGAAGTTTCGGCGCGGGCGATGGGGATTAATCTGACGCAAACCAAGGCGATGTCATTCTTTCTGTCCGCAACGGCTGCGGGATTAGCGGGCGCGCTCTTTGGTCATTCCGCAGGCTACGTGACGAATGAGACATTCGATCTTGTCATGTCGATCACCTTGCTCTTGATGATTGTGATTGGCGGATTGGGATTTATTCATGGCGCATTTTTTGGTGCAATTGTGGTCGGTATCATCCCTGTTGCGATCGCAAATGGGCGGACTTTTTTGGCGACAGCATTTGATGTGAACATCAATGTTCCGGGCCTTGAAAGTGCGCTTTTTGCATCGATCCTAATCTGTTTTATTCTGTTTGAACCGATGGGGCTCTATGGCCGATGGCTTAAGATCCGTACGTATTTTGAACTGTTCCCGTTTTACCGCAAGGACATGTTCAAACGCCAAAAATCCTATCTCAAGACGGACCGTGTCCAATGAGTTTGCTTGAAATCAAAAATGTCACGCTTCGTTTTGGCGGATTGGTGGCTGTCGACAACCTTTCTCTGAACGTGGAAGAGGGAGAAGTATTTGCGCTTGTCGGTCCGAATGGGGCGGGCAAATCAACGATCTTTAATTTGATTTCGCGCTTCTACGATCCGGCTAGTGGCAGTATTCATTTGGACGGTCATGATCTGTTGAAAAACAGTGCTTATCAAGTTCCCAGCCTGAGGATAGCACGTACGTTTCAGAACATTGAATTGTTTGAGCAGGCGACAGTCCTGCAAAATCTGCTTGTCGGGCGCCATCGACATCGCCAAACCAGCATGCTTTCAAACATTGTATTTTCTCCCAAAACTTACCGCGAGGAATTGCACCATCGTGAGGCTGTGGAGGAAGTGATCGAGTTTTTGAACCTCCAGCAGTACCGTGACAAGATGATCGGAGGCCTACCTTACGGCGTGCGCAAGGTGGTCGAACTTGGCCGAGCCTTGGCATCAGAGCCAAAGTTGCTGTTGCTGGATGAACCCGCTTCAGGATTGTCGGTGGAAGAAACGCAAGACATGGCCTTTTGGATTGAAGACATCCAGACACAGATGGGCATTTCCGTGATGATGGTAGAGCATGACATGGGACTGGTTTCTGCCGTATCAGGGCGAGTTATGGCGCTGTCGGATGGCAAGGAACTTGCCACAGGCACTGCCGCAGAAGTGCAATCGCATCCCGCCGTGATCCAAGCCTATCTGGGCACTGGCGAGATTTCCAAGACAGGGACATCACGCGCATGAGTCAAGACGCCACCCAATCAAACGTCGTTTTGCAAGTAGACAACTTAGAGAGCTATTACGGCCCGATAATGGCGATCCGTGGCGTTAGTCTGAGAGTACAAGAAGGTCAGATTGTAACAGTTCTGGGAGCAAATGGCGCGGGTAAAACTACGCTTTTGAAGACTATCTCAGGCGTGATGGACCCGGAAAAGGGCACTATCAAGATGGATGGGGACGATATACAGTCTCTCGAACCAGATGCAATTGTTCGGCGTGGCATCGTGCATGTGCCGGAGGGCCGCGAGATTTTCCCGCTGATGACCGTGGCCGAGAACATTGCGATGGGCGCCTATACCCGCAAAGATCGCAGCAACATCAGCCATGATGAGGAAATGGTCTATTCCTACTTTCCAATCCTTAAGGATAGGCGGCTTCAACGGGCTGGTACTTTGTCAGGTGGGCAACAACAGATGTTAGCGATCGGCAGGGGGCTGATGTCGCATCCCAAACTGATGCTGCTGGATGAACCTAGTCTTGGGTTGTCTCCACTGCTGACGCAGGAGATTTTCGAGATTATTGTGCGGCTCAATAGAGAGCAAAAAGTCACGATGATGTTGGTTGAACAGAATGCCAAGGTGGCACTTGATGCAGCTGATTATGGGTATGTAATGGAATTGGGACGCATTGTTATGAACGACAGTGCCGGCGTGCTTGCCGCATCCAAAGATATTCAGGAATTTTACCTTGGCGTCAGTCAGGATGAGAACCAGCGCGGGCAACGCCGCTGGAAACAACGTAAGACATGGCGATAGGGATTGATCATGACGCAGACACTCCCCCCTCAAGAAAAAGTGCATGGACTGATGATCAACACCGATCTGTCCAAGGGTCCCTTTTACATCGATGGGATGGATACAACGCCCAAACTGTTTCGCAAGCGGTGCCAGAATCTGGGTGATCGCACAGCTCACCGCGAAAAAAGATTTGGGATTTGGCGATCTCATTCATGGGATGATTATTTTACCCGTGCTAAATATCTTGGCCTTGGGCTGGTGTCCATGGGCCTCAAACCGGGTGCCGTGGTGTCTATCCTTTCCGAAGACAGCAAAGAATGGATGTACACAGACATGGGTGTGCAATGTGTGGGTGCTATCTGCGCTGGTGTTTACACGACCGATTCTGCAGTGCAGCTGGAATATTTGGTTAATAACTCTGACAGCCGATTCCTGCTGGTTGAGAATGATGAGCAATTGGACAAGTTCCTGCAGGTCCGCGATCATATGCCGGGTTTGATTAAGGTAATCGTGATTAATCGCGATGGCTTGCATGATTTCAAGGACCCGCAGATTATATTTCTGGATGATCTCTATGGGATTGGAGCGGCCTATGACGCGGCCAACCCGTCAGCTTTTGATACATTAATTGACGCGACCAAGCCGGAAGATACCGCGATTTTGGTCTATACATCCGGCACGACTGGCAAACCAAAAGGCGCGATGATCAGCCATGGCAATCTGATCTATTCTGTCTCTGCCGGCCTACACGATGGGCCGGTATTCGACACTGATGATCAGCTTTGCTTTTTGCCACTTTGCCACATTCTTGAGAGAGTGTTTTCTGTAAATGGTCCCATCGCGGCTGCTTCAACGATTAACTTTGCGGAAAGCCCCGAGACGATCTTTGACAATCTCCAAGAAGTCAGTCCGCAGACATTTGTCGCAGTACCGCGTCTTTGGGAAAAAATCTATTCGCAGGTTGCTATCCGTATCGGAGACGCGACAGGAGTACAAAAATGGGCTTATGCGCAGGCTTTGAAATCAGGAGCCGCGCGCGCGAAATGCCTAGCAGATGGCAAACCATTGCCTATTGGCACCAAGCTGGCCTATCGCTTTTGGGACTTCGCTTTATTGCAAAACCTGCGGCGGATGATCGGAATGGATCGATTGCGACGTGGTGGCTCTGGCGCGGCACCAATTTCGCCTGATCTCCTTCAATGGTATCACTCAATTGGTGTTCCTGTGTTGGAAGGCTACGGCATGACCGAGAGCTCAGGCATTATTTCCATAAACAGTGAAATCGCCAATAAAATTGGCACAGTCGGTCCAGCCGTGCCCGGTTCCCAAATCCGTGTCGCTGTGGATGGCGAAGTGCAGTACACTGCAGGCAATGTCTTTCAGGGGTATTGGAAGGATCGTGAAAAGACTGTCGAAACCTTCACAGAGGATGGCTGGCTGCGAACGGGCGATATCGGTACGTTGGATAATCAGGGCTTCCTGACAATCACCGGTCGCCTTAAAGACATCATAATCACCGCGGGAGGCAAAAACGTTACCCCAGCTGAGATCGAAAACAAACTAAAATTTTCACCCTATATTTCAGACGCTGTGGTAATTGGCGACAAGCGTAAGTTCCTGACCTGTTTAGTTATGATTGATCAAGAAAACGTTGAGAAATTTGCGCAAGATCGGCGCGTGCCTTTTTCAAATTACGCGTCACTATGTGCTGCGCAAGAAGTGCAAGACTTGATCCGAGAAACAGTTGATGACGTGAACCAGGATTTTGCGCGGGTCGAACAGATCAAAGATTTCCGACTGATCAACGTTCTGTTGACGGCGGACGATGACGAACTTACGCCGACCATGAAGCTCAAGCGTAGCTTTGTGGAGGCCAAACATAATAAGTTGATCAGCCAGATGTATTAATCTTATCGGGCTGTGCTTTTTAAATGCAAATAACAAGGGAGAAGACCAATGAAGAAACTGACAACGAAACTGGCAACAGCATTTTTTGCTACGGTAATGGCTGTGATACCAGCCCACGCAGAGCAAGGCATCACAGACACTGAAATCCTGATTGGGTCCAACAACGATCTCTCAGGGCCTTTCGCCTCTTTCGGCGCACCTGCAACCAAAGCTGCGCAACTTGTGTTTGACGAGGTTAACGACGCGGGTGGCATTAATGGCCGCAAGATCCGTTTCATTGTTGAGGATCACGCTTACCAGATGCCCAAGGCCATCCAAGGGATGAACAAGTTGATCAACGGTGACAAAGTTTTTGCGATGTTATTGTCTTTGGGAACCCCGATGAACATCGCGGCGTTCAAACTGCAAGACGCCAAGAAAGTGCCAAACGTCTCGCCGCTTTCTGCTGCTCGTCAGATGGCTGAACCATTTTCGGATCTGCACTTTGCAGGCACCGCCACTTACTATGAACAAATCCGCGTTGGCGTAACTTATCTGGCAGAACAGAAGAGCGTGAGCAACGTCTGTGCCATGTACTTGCCGACTGACTTTGGAAAGGATATCAAAGAAGGCGCTGAATCCATTTCTAACGAAACCAACGGCCTGAACTTTGTCGCTGAAACGACGCACAAGCCGGACGATGCGGATTTTGTTGGCGCGTTGCAAAAACTGAATGCAGAGGGCTGTGAAATTGTGGCGCTAGCATTGGGCGTGCGTCAGGCAATCACTGTTTCGGGTACAGCCAAAAAACTGGGCTTGACAGGAATGTATTTTCTCAACTCTTCGGCTGGGTTTCACACTGTCATGGCTAAAGTGCCGGGCGGCGTAACCGAAGGCATGTATGCGGCATCCGGTTGGGCAGACCTGCTGTCGCGTATGGACAAGCCAGAAGTACAAAAGTTCTTTGGGCGCTACACTGAAGCGACAGGCGAAGAGTTGCCCGGTTCAGGTGCACTGCTGGGCCACTCCGCAGCTGAAACAATGGTACGTGCATTGCAAGCAGCTGGGCCAGATCTGAACGCTAAGAGCTTTCAAATGGGCATGGAGAGCCTTAACTACGAGGATGTAGTCTCCGGTAATACTGTTACCTATTCCGCGACCGATCACCAAGGCGCCGATGAAGTTGTTATCTCGGTCATCAAAGATGCCAATTGGATGGAACTGGCGCGCGAGTAAGCCATCTTTTGATATCGCTTTATACATCTAATCGTGGACCGGTCATGGCAATGGTCGGTCCCGTTAAATGGAACGTTGCCCTCGATATCAGATTATATGTGCTGCGTCTTTTGAAAGCCGGATTGTGCGAAGATTCTCTGCTCAGGATCGTATAAATCCCTTTGGTAAGACCAATAAACGTTTCCTGCGTCAAAAGGTGAATTTTATGTTCGGCCGTGTTTCATAGGCCATGAGGTTAAGCCAGTTTTATCCCTGTTTAAATGATTTTGATCATCGTAATAATGCAGGCTTAGCTTACTCGTTTAAGACTCGCACCGTCGGTCTATTGCATGCGTTTTGGCTGCTTCAATCGGGTTTTGGGTCGTAAATAATGGCTAATACAGAAATATCCCTGTTTCAAAGAGACTACTATGTTGCCCGCCACCGATTTCGGAAATCAGCGAAAATTGGGGGGGGCGCGGTCGCGTTTCTTAAACATCCTGATGCCCCGTACAATGATGAGGTATCTTATGGCATAGACACCGCATGGTTCGGACCGCGCGGCGCATCGAATGTGTTGCTCATGATAAGCGGAACTCATGGCCCCGAAGTGATGGCTGGCAGCGCCATGCAACAGATCTGGATGCAAGAATTCAGCACGCGTCGACCTTCGGACACCGCCGTTTTCCTGATTCATGGCGCAAACCCATATGGCTGCGCTATGAAGCGCCGCACGACCGAAAACAATGTCGATCTCAATCGGAACTTTACGGATTTTGATCCCGCGCCTCTGGGTACGGCGCTTTCAGTACGGGTCCAGGAAGCTTTGTGCCGCGAGGGTGTGCAGGGCCCACAGGCGCGCCGCACTTTAATTAGCCTTCTGTGGCTTGGATGGCGCCATGGGCTTGCGCAGGTCACCAATGAAGTCGCAGCGGGTCAATACGCCCGACCTGACGGTGTCGGATTTGGCGGCGCCGCGCCAGAATGGGCCAATCAAGCGCTTTGTTCAGTTTGGCGTAATCATCTGAGCGAGGCGAAACGTATCGCAATCATAGACTGGCATACTGGTATCGGGGGCTATGGTTCGCCATCTTTCCTATGTTTTGACGCGCCCCAAATGCCTGCTTTTCAGCGGGCGACCTCATGGTGGGGGCAGGCCGTAGCGCAGAGTGGAGCGCACTATCAGGCAGGCACCCGCCCATCCTACCACGGTCTTTTGATCCGCGCTGTTCAAGACATCGCACATGAGCTTGGAGCAGAAACAACGGCAGCAGTGATCGAATTTGGCACCTACGCCAATAAAAAGGTGCTCGAGGGGTTATTGTTGGACAGATGGCTGCAAACTGCGGCGTCCAACGTCTCGGATGCGACACGGATCCGGTTGGAAGAAAAACTTCTGAGACTGTTTTGCCCTGACGATCCGAAATGGCGTGAGGCGGTTTTGTCCGAAGGCAGGCAGATCATCGCACAAACCATGGCAGGGTTGCAAAACTGGGATAAGACCAAATGATATCAACAACCTTTGATCATGTCGTTGTTACCGTTTTCGATCTTGAACAAGCCATTGCGGATTTTTCCGATGAAGGCTTCGAGGTGGTCCGTGGCGGTGCGCATGGAAGTACAGAAATGGCGATGGTTCTGTTTGCGGATGGTACTTACGTTGAGCTGATTTCCATGCGCTCGCCTATGCTCCGCAGAATCCTGCGACTCGCTGGTCGAGCAGGCCTGCTTCGTCGGCTGCTGGAGAAAAAGTCTGATGTATATCAGCGTCTAACGTCTTGGTTTGGCCGCTCACCCGGGCCTGTAGACTGGTGCGTTCGGGTTGTAAGTTTGGACGAGACCCTCGCACATTGGAAAAATATTGGGATACCCTGCCTTGAAAGCAGTGCATTTCAACGAACACGTCCCAATGGACAGACAGCCAGATGGCGTTTGGGCGCTGCTTTCGACAACACCCTTCCTTTTGTCATCGAAGACAGTACAGACGTCAGGATCCGCGTGCCTGATGATCTTGTGCCCAGTCATCCAAATAGAGTTTTGGGGATAAGATGCCTTCACGTTTCTGTGGAAGATCCAAAAAATTTGACGACGCAGTTTGAAAAGGCATTTTCTTGGGTCGCGACCGATAAGCAAGCCGACTTTGAATTCGGACCGACACGGGTTCAGCTGCACCAATTAAACTCTGATGACGTTCCGTTGAAGCTTGAATTGAGCTGCAATGGTCCAGACCGTGATTTGAATATTGCAAATATGCAGATCCGTTTGGTGGGGGTTTGACTGACGTGGTGCTGTTTTTTTGCAGTTGATTTTTTGTCTTGTCCCGTGTGTTTTCGGGCCTGGAAAATTATTCAGTAGGCCTTCGTTCAAAGGCCAAGCTTGTAGATATGTACGGACTCTCAGGGCACTTCCTGTAAATTCCCTGCTTTGGGATGGAGAAAGTATTCATGACAAACCAAGAACGCAACATTCAGCGCAAACTTAGAGCGCTCCAGCACGCCGAGAAGATCCGCAATGCCCGTAAAATGTAGCTCAAGATTCTGCTGCAAGATGTCCGAAACAACAAACCGCTGATCGTTCATTCCATCCTCTATTTTGGAAGCGTGAATCAGAGATCAGACACGGAGGAAATTATAAGTGTCCTCAGGGTCGAGATCATGCTTGATGTTTCTGGTATTTTTGCACGCACTATGGGTAAGTGTTGGTCGATGGTATCCGGCGTGACATAGCGGCCATGCGCCACGTGGTATTCAGTTCTGAATGCTGTATGTGTAAAGGATAGTTTAACGTTGAACCACTCTGGACCTGACCGCATGCGTGATCTTAAAATCCCTGCCGAACGCCACCCTGAAAAGGCCCGCCGCCAAGACAACCCGCAGCCAAAGAAACCTGACTGGATTCGGGTAAAGGCTCCAGGTGGGAAGGGGTACTCTGAAACTGCCAAGATTATGCGAGACAACAAGCTCGTCACCGTTTGCGAGGAGGCGGGCTGCCCCAACGTTGGCGAATGCTGGAGCCAGGGCCATGCCACGATGATGATCATGGGAGAGGTCTGTACGCGGGCATGCACGTTTTGTAATATCGCGACCGGCAAGCCGCCTGACGACCTTGATGCATTTGAACCGGGCCGCGTTGCCCAGGCAGTCGAAAAGCTAGGGTTGAAGCATGTGGTTATCACATCGGTAGACCGCGATGATATCGAAGATGGCGGTGCCGACCATTTTGCACAAACCATTCGTGCCATCCGCCACCGAAGCCCAAATACGACAATCGAAATTCTAACGCCGGATTTCATTCGCTGCGATCCAAGCGTTCTAGAGATTGTAGTCGAGGCGCGCCCCGATGTATTCAATCATAATCTTGAAACTGTGCCTGGCCTTTACCCTGAGGTTCGCCCAGGCGCACGCTATTTCCACAGCCTTCGACTGTTGCAACGTGTCAAGGAATTAGATCCCACGATGTTTACCAAATCCGGCATAATGGTTGGGTTGGGTGAAGGCCGGCAAGCGGTCATGCAGGTTATGGAAGACATGCGCGCCGCAGACATCGATTTCCTGACCATAGGTCAATATCTTCAGCCGACGCCAAAACACCATCGGGTGGATCGTTTTGTACACCCCGATGAATTCGCGGCGTATGAAAAAGCAGCTTATGGCAAAGGATTTTTGATGGTTTCCGCTACGCCGCTGACAAGGTCATCGTATCATGCCGGCGACGACTTTTCGAGGCTTCGGGCCGCACGGCTGGAGAAGCTTGGCAGCTAAAGCGCGCGCAGCAAGTCGCACTACTGCCGTCCGCTTGTCAGTCAACGAAGCGGACCTGGCCGATGTATGCAAGATTGCGATTGCGTTGCGCAAAGTCGATCCCGTAGCCCACCACAAAAGCGTCGGGTATGTCGAAACCAGTCCAGTTGGCCTTGAAATCTACCTCTCTGCGACTGGGTTTATCCAGCAGGGCAATTGTGCGCAGTTTTGAAGGCTTGCGCGCCGATAGTAGGCCGGTGACATGGTGCATCGTGTGACCGGTGTCGACAATATCCTCCACGACAAGCACGTCTCGGCCTTCGATGGCGCCGCGCAAATCTTTGAGAATGCGGACTTCTCGACTACTTTCCATGCTGTCACCGTAGGAAGATGCCTCAAGGAAGTCGACTTCGATCGGCAAATCCAATTCGCGCACCAAATCGGCAATAAACACGAAACTGCCTCGCAACAGGCCCACGACCACCAACTTGTTCGTGCCTTTGAATTCGGTCTCAATCTCTCGGCACAAATCTTCTATTCGGGCGGCGATCGTTTTGGCGGAAATCATCTGGTCTATGACATATGGCCGCTGCGGCATGGTCTTCCCCTTGATATTGGCATCGTTCCGCGACACATCTTTGTATGACGCTGCCCTAAGGTCCTATTTAAACCTATGCCTACTCATTCCGAAACCCGTTTCCTGCCCTACAGTGCGCAACAAATGTATGATTTGGTTGCAAATGTGAGCGCTTACCCAGAATTTTTACCTTGGTGCGCGGCGGCACGCATACGCGGGGTGACCGCGCACGCGGATCATGAGGTTATGGAAGCAGACCTTGTAATAAGTTTCAAAGTGTTTCGTGAACGCTTTGCCAGTCGGGTCGTTCTGTGGCCTGATACACACAAGATCGACACCGAATATTTGGACGGTCCGTTTCGTTATATGAAGTCAAATTGGAGTTTTTGCGATGTCGAAGGGGGCTGTGAAGTTTTCTTTTTCGTTGATTTCGAGTTTCGGAATGCAATTTTGCAGGGCATCATCGGTGTGGTTTTTAACGAAGCGATGCAACGTATTGTGCGGGCATTTGAACGACGGGCGGCAGTGCTTTATTATTAGGGTGGTTTTGGGCTGAAATTGGCCCTTCGGGGAGAGTTTATTGGGCAAGATGAAACAGGGGATTACAAAGATTGTTTTGACCTGTGCTCAAGCAGAGCCGCCCAAAGAGGTGCGTGATGTGATGCGCTTGTCAGTTCTGGACTGGGCGGCTTGTGGGCTTGCGGGTGCGCGCGAGGGTGGATTTGGTAGCTGGGTTGCAACGATGAACACACCCGGGCCTGCGACGCGGTTTGATGGAAGGGTAAGCTGCGTTGCTGATGCGGCTCTGGTCAACGGTACTCTGTCGCATGCGTTGGATTTTGACGATACGCATTTCGATCATATCGGGCATCCGTCGGTTGTTGTGGTATCGGCTGCGTTCGCCGTGGCTGAAGCGTGCAAGGCATCTATGACGGATATGATTGCGGCGGCGCTTGTTGGTGCGGAGGCATCGATCGCGGTGGGTTTGTGGCTGGGACGGGAACATTATCAGGTTGGATTTCATCAAACGGCCACAGCGGGCGCGTTTGGGGCTACCGTAGCGGCGGGTCGGTTGATGGGATTGTCCGCGGGAGAAATGCGACATGCTCTGGGCCTGTGCGCGACGATGGCATCTGGGCTAAAGGCGCAGTTTGGGACCATGGGTAAGCCGCTTAATGCAGGACTGGCCGCGCGCACAGGCGTTGAAGCTGCGACATGGGCGGCGGCGGGGATGACCGCGGCACAGGACGGATTGGCAGGCTCCTTAGGTTTTGGCGCAACACATCACGGAGCCGCAGAATCACCCGATACGGCATGGCGTATGGATCGGATCTGCCACAAGTTTCATGCGTGTTGCCACGGGCTTCATGCCAGTCTTGAGGCTGTACGCGGGGTCCCGATCAGGCAGGCCCGCAAGATTGCGATCCGCACGCATCCGCGTTGGATGAGCGTGTGCAACCAACCTGCTCCAGAGACTGGACTGGCGGCTAAATTCAGCTACGCTCATGTGATGGCTATGGCGGCATATGACATCCAGACTGGTGACATCGCGGCGTTCACGGATGAAACAACGCAAGATCCTCGTCTTGTCGAGTATCGTCAACGGGTGCGGGTTAAGCCAGACGAAACTTTGACTGAGATGCAGGCCCGCGTTTTGGTGGACGGTGTCGCATATTTTCACGATCTGGATGCGCCTTTACCTTATGCGTCGCGCGCGGATCGGGTCAGCGCAAAGGCACGTGCGCTTGTCGATGTTCGGGCGGAAGGGCTGTGGCAGGCCATTATGTCGGATGATCTGGCCGGGTTTGCCGCTTTGTTAGCGGGCCGCGCCTGATCGAGACTTCATCGCGTCAAGCAGCAAGAGCAGCGCATGCTCACAGGCTGAAGACCGCACCGCACCGCGTCCAAGCGCACCAAAGTCGATGGTTTTGGCACGCGAGCCGCTCTGTGTTGCAAGGCCAAAGCAGACCCGTCCCTCGGGCTTGAATTCTGATCCGCCGGGCCCTGCGATCCCGGTGATCGATACGGCAATATCTGCATGGGAGTGTTTTAGTGCGCCTTGGGCCATTTCCCGGGCTACCGCCTCGCTGACCGCACCGTGCTCATCGAGCGTTGCGGCGCAGACGCTCAGCATCTCGCGCTTTGCTGCGTTTGTATAGGTCACAAAACCGCGTTCTACCACTGACGATGCGCCTGCGATTTCGGTCAGGGCAGACGCCACCATGCCGCCCGTGCAACTTTCTGCTGTGACAATCATGAGACCCTGCTGCTTTGCCATGTCAAGAACCTGTGCGGCAATGGTCATCGCATAAAGACCCCATGCGCGAGGCCTGCGAGGGCTAAGACGCCAACCGCTGCAAAGAGCCCGGCGATCACATCATCCAGCATCACGCCAAGTGCGTCACCGCGCCGATCAGCGCGCCCAATCCACAAGGGTTTCCAGATGTCAAAGAGCCGAAAGAGCACAAAGGCCGCGATCCAGCCAGGCCACATCACCAGGATATCAAGGCCGCGATCCGAGGCTGCATAGCTGAGTGGCGCCAGTGCGATCCACTGGCCGACGACCTCATCTGCAACGACTTCGCTAGGGTCGTGGTCGTCTTGGCCTGCGGTCATCTGACCAGTGGCCCAAAGGCCGGCGCCGAAAAAGGCAAGCGTGGCCAAGGCCAACGCGGGAAATCCGCCGGCGATGTGCAGGGCCCACGCCAAGGGAAGAGCGATGGCAGATCCCCACGTGCCGGGGGCAGGGCGCAGATACCCGACGCCGCCCACCGTTCCAATCAACCGCGCGATCATGGCTTTACCAAAGCCGCTGTTGCGATGCAGGCAATGCCTTCGCTGCGCCCGGTAAAGCCAAGTTGTTCCGAAGTCGTAGCCTTGACCGAAATCCGCGCCTCGTCGAGGTTCATGTGTGTCGCGAGAGTTGCGCGCATCTGGGCGGCATGTGGGCCGATCTTGGGTTGCTCACAGATCAAAGTGCAGTCGACGTTCGAGATTGAGAAACCCATCTGTTTCGCCAAGTCAACGGCATGACAAAGGAATCTCTCACTGGCAACGCCCTTCCACTGTGGATCAGAGGGCGGGAAATGCCGGCCAATGTCACCTTGGGCCAGAGCGCCATAGATCGCATCGGTGACCGTGTGCATGGCGACATCTGCATCTGAATGCCCAACCAGCCCGTGACTGTGTGGAATGGCCACCCCGCATAACATAACGTGATCGCCGGGCCCAAAGGCATGCACGTCAAAGCCATTACCCAGTCTTATGTCCATTGCGTCCTCGCATAATTCGTTCGGCCCGGGCGAAATCGCCGGGCACTGTAATCTTCAGGTTGTCTTCGTCTCCGGGGACGATAGCAATTTCCAGACCATAAGCGCGCGCTACTTCGACGTCGTCGGCTGCGCCGCCAGTGTGCGCCGCATGAGCCGCCAGAATAGCGTCACGCGCAAAGCCTTGGGGCGTCTGGGCGCGAAATAGGCCGGTGCGGTCTTGGGTGCCAGTGACCTTGCCGTTTGCTCCGGTCCAAAGCGCATCGGTAACCGGCACTGCGGGTGCTGCAGCGGGTGCATCATGCAATGCCGTCAGCACGTCCGAGATGATCCGTTGCGTGACCAGAGGCCGGGCCACATCATGGATTAAAATATGATCAACCCTGTCTATCGACGCCAGCCCTGCGCGCACAGAGACGGCGCGGTCTGCGCCACCCTCTACGATCGAAACGCCCGCCAGATCTGCGCCGCGCGCCATATCATCACGGTGTAGCACCAGAACGATTTGACCAATGTCAGGGTGTTTTTGAAATGCCGCAAGCGTGTGGTTCAGGATCGGTTGCTCAAGCAGCATTTGCCACTGTTTCGGAAGGTCTCCTCCCGCCCTCTTTCCCCGTCCGGCCGCTACGATAACGGCGGCCGCGGTCATATCTGAACCCATATGATCATCCACCTTGTCTATGGCCTTGTGAAATTGCTGTCCATGCCAAGGTGAATGCCTAATAATTAGGCATAAGCCGTCATGAGCACCGTTTTGAGGTCCTGTCCAATTGAGAAAGTAGCAATATCACCGTAGTCTAAGGGAATTGCACAAGGATTAAGCGCATAATTATGCCGACTGCTCCATTTCACATGACGCCGCCGGTGATGCTGGCTCCGATGGCTGGAATTACCGATTTGCCGTTTCGTACCCTCGTGGCGAAGTTCGGAGCGGGTATGGTTGTGTCAGAAATGGTGGCTAGTCATGACATGCTGAACGCGCGCCCCGGAAGCCGCGAAAAAGCTGAACTCGGGCTTGGCGCTGTTAACGCTGCGGTGCAGCTGGCTGGTCGCGAGGCCGCACCTATGGCTGAGGCTGCAAAAATGGTTGCAGGTCAGGGCGCTCGGGTGATCGACATCAATATGGGCTGTCCGGCCAAGAAGGTTACGCAGGGCTATTCGGGATCCGCGTTGATGCGAGACCCCGATCATGCGCTGACGCTGATCGAAGCGGTGGTGCGCGCGGTGGACATCCCGGTAACGCTCAAGACCCGATTGGGATGGGATGATGGGATGATGAATGCACCACTGATCGCAGCGCGCGCCGAAACGGCCGGCATCCAACAGATCGTTGTTCATGGGCGGACCCGATGCCAATTCTACAAGGGGCGCGCAGATTGGGCCGCGATCCGTGCGGTCAAAGAGGCTGTATCGGTTCCCGTGATTGTGAACGGAGATATTGTGGACGCGCAAACCGCGCGCAAAGCGCTTGATCTGTCGGGTGCTGATGGCGTGATGATCGGGCGCGGCGCACAAGGGCGCCCATGGTTGCTGGCCGAGGTCGCGCATGCGCTTTATGGGACTACAGCACCCGAGCGCCCATCTGGCGAAGCCTTTGCCGAGATGGTGATGGTGCATTACGAGGAAACGTTGCGCTTTTACGGTGACCTGCTGGGTCTGCGGGTGGCGCGCAAACATCTTGGTTGGTTTATGGATACGGCAGGTACATCTACAGATGCGCGGCGTGCCGTTCTTACAGCTAAAACTCCTGCGGCAACGCTGGCTCTATTGCCGGCGGCGCTATCATCTAGCGAAGGTCAGGTGGCGGCGTGACCGGTATTGGTGATCTTTGGGCGTCTATGCCCATTCCGACCGTCGTGGTCGGACCAACCGATAACATCGTCGATATAAACTCTGCGGCAGAGGGTTTTTTTAACGCACCCGTCAAGGCAATGATTGGCACGCCTTTGTGGGATCAGCTGGCGGTTGATGCGCCGCTGGAGGAAAGCTTTGCGCGGGCACGTAAAAACGGTACTGCACTGTTTGTGAATGACATCGACGTGGGCAACGGTCAGCGCGCGCCATTGCAATGCGCGCTACAGATCGCGCCACTTGTGGGGGCGCCGCTGCATATGGTGCTGATGATCTCGCCGCGCGAACTGGCGGGTCGGATGACGCAGAACCACTCGGTCAAATCGGCGGCCAAATCTGCCATAGGCATGGCTGAAATGCTCGCTCATGAGATCAAAAATCCACTTGCTGGAATTACCGGGGCGGCACAACTGCTAAGTATGAACTTAAGCAAAGACGATCTGGAGCTGACAGATCTTATCGTTGGTGAATGCCGCCGCATCGTAAAATTACTTGAGCAGGTAGAACAGTTCGGAAACCTTTCACCGCCGGACTTCAAGGCCGTGAATATACACGACGTTCTTGATCGGGCGCGGCGATCAGCATTACTGGGGTTCGGCGGTCAGATGAGCATCATCGAGGATTACGATCCGTCGCTGCCGCTGGCATACGGTGATCCCGATCAGTTGCTGCAAGTCGTGTTGAACCTCCTTAAAAATGCCTCGGAGGCTGCAGGATCAAACGGTGGAACGATACGAATTCACAGTTTCTTTGAACACTCGTTTCGTATGCGGCGTGCCGATGGCACTGGCCAGTCCTTGCCGCTTCAGGTTGAGATTATTGACGATGGCCCGGGCCTGCCAGATGGCATTTCGGCTGACATCTTTGACCCCTTTGTTTCAGGCAAAGAGAATGGCACTGGCCTTGGTCTTGCGTTGGTGTCCAAGATCATTTCGGATCATGACGGTTGGATTTCTGTTAATTCTATACCGGGAAAAACTGTATTTCGTCTCTCCTTGCCGCGCGCGTCGCAAACGGCAAGGCCTGTTCAAATGAAAGAGGATTAGCAAATGGATGGTACTGTACTTGTTGCTGATGACGACCGCACAATCCGCACCGTTCTGACGCAAGCGCTGACCCGCGCGGGCTGCAAGGTGCACGCGACATCAAGTTTGACTACCTTGATGCGGTGGGTTGGCGAGGGCAAAGGCGACGTGGTTATCAGCGATGTTATGATGCCTGATGGGAACGGGTTAGAGATGCTACCTAAGATCTCGCAAGATCGACCGGGCTTGCCAGTGATCGTGATCTCGGCTCAAAATACGATCATGACCGCAATTCAGGCCAACGAGGCCGAAGCCTACGATTATCTGCCCAAACCATTTGATTTGCCGGACCTTATGAAACGCACGGCTAAGGCACTCGAGCTCAAAGCTCATAGCTCTGCGCGTGCGCACGATCGTGAACGCCCCGATGAGCTGCCAATGGTTGGGCGGACAGCAGTTATGCAATCGTTGTACCGTATTGTTGCACGAGTCATGAATACAGACCTGCCTGTATTGATCTGGGGCGAAAGCGGCACTGGAAAATCCCTGATCGCTCGAGCAATTCATGATTTTTCAGATCGGCGAACATTGCCTTTTGTGACCGCAGGTGCAGCTGATCTGCAAGACCTAGAAGGGCCTGCGCGTCTTTTGGCGCGAGTAAAGGGGGGCACCTTGCTGATTGATGAGATCGGCGACATCCCCGAAGAGCTTCAGGCCCGGATTGTGCGCATGATGGACACGCCTGTAGAATACGCCCCCCGTTTTTTAGCAACAAGCCAAACTGATCTGGCGGCCGTAATGGAAGCTGGCAGGGTCCGCAAGGATCTGTACTACCGTTTGTCGGGGGCGACATTGAAAGTGCCTGCGCTGCGTGAAAGGGTGGATGACATTGCGCTGCTCGCAAATCATTTCTTGATGCGAGCAGAAAAAACAGGGCAGGGCCCGCGGGCGCTGTCTGAGGCTGCCGCCGAGATATTTCGAACCTACAGTTGGCCTGGTAATGTTCGCCAGTTGGAAAACGCGGTGCGCCGTTTGGGCCTCACCAGTCGCGCGGTTGAAATCTCAGCGACTGAGGTTGGACAGGTGCTGGGCAGTCAGCCCGAATTAGAGCCGATGCGCGGTGCAAGCGATACAGAAAAACTGGGTGCATCAGTCGCGCGCCATTTGCGCCGATACTTCGATCTTCATGGCAACATGTTGCCACCTCCTGGCTTGCATAGTCGAATTTTACGCGAAATAGAGGCGCCGCTGATCGAGATTGCGCTGGACGCAACGGGTGGAAATCAGGCGAAATGCGCGGATTTACTCGGAATTAACCGTAATACACTGCGTAAGAAAATAACGGACTTAGATATTGAGGTGACACGGCGGCGCAAATTGATGTAAAACGGCCACACAACCCGTGGCGGATGGGGCGCAGCCCCCATTTGACCACTGGATATGGCGGTCATGGCGCATACGTGCCACATCATCGGGGATATGACACGTGGCTAATGGGACACGCGCGAATTGGGCGGTAACGTTTGGGCGTTTGCGCCGAAGACGTCGTTTTCGCAATGGTGTAACCTTTGGTCTGGTGCTTTTGGGGCCTGTTCTTGCCTTGATTACATTTCTTGTTCTTGGGCCGTTGGATCAAGGCGCAAGTGCGCCTTCGTTGCGGCTGGTTTTGCTTGCCGATCTTGTCTATGTGCTTGTTATTGCAGCGCTTGTTTTGTCGCAGATTGCGCGACTGGTGGCGGCGCGTCGGGCCAAATCGGCTGGGTCGCGCTTGCATTTGCGACTGACGGGTGCATTTGCGCTTCTTGCATTGATTCCGACAGTGACGGTAGCGGTATTCGCTGGTTTGACTGTGAATATTGGTCTTGAGGGCTGGTTTTCAGAACGGGTGAGTAGTGTGGTTGGTGCGTCGCTCGCTGCCGCTGAGGCTTACGAAGCCGAACAGCGCAGTGATCTGTCTACAGATGCGCAAGCGCTGGCACTTTACATTGATCGTGTTAGAGCCTCGCAATCGATCGGTGATCGCCAAGTGCTGACAGAGGGTCAACTGCAGGTGCAGCGTGGTTTGCGAGAGGCCTATCTGATCGACGGAACAGGAGAGTTGCGTGCGCGGGGCGATAGGTCATACTTGTTCGACTTCGAAAGGCCCATCCCTGAAGATATCGTTTTTGCCATCGATCAGGGGATTCAAATCATTGAGGATTGGCCAAATAATGAATTCCGAGCGCTGGTTCCGCTGGCGAGTTTCGTGGATAGATTTCTGTACGTCAGTCGGGATGTTGACGGAGAGATTTTGTCACTGCTGGATGAGACACAGGAAACCATCCTGCTTTATCAGCAGTTGGAGAGCGAACGGGGCCGCGTTCTGTTCGAATTCGGTCTGATCTACCTCGGGTTTGCGCTTATACTGATTCTTGCCGCAATCTGGTTGGGTCTATGGTTCGCCGAACGATTATCTGGCCCGGTGGGGCGGCTTACAGGCGCTGCTCAACGGGTTGGTGCGGGTGACCTAGATGTGCAGGTGCTCGAAGAAGACGGCGACGACGAAATCGCAATGCTAAGCCGCTACTTCAATCAGATGACCAAGCAGCTTAAGGGGCAGCGTACCGCATTGCTAAATAACACTGAGCAGGTTGAGCGCCGCGGTCGGCTTTTCGATTCAGTTCTTAGCTCAGTTACTTCGGGCGTGGTTGGCGTGGATCCAGAGGGCAAGATTACATTTGTGAACCGCTCTGGTGTGCGGTTGCTCAACTGGTCTGAGGGGCGCGATACGGTGCCTCTGGCGGTCGCCGTTCCCGAGTTTGCGGCTCTGTTTGCGCTTCTTAAAGCCGGGCCGATGGAAGTGACACAGGGCGAGGTCAAGGTGACGCGCGATGGGCGTTTGGAAAATCTTTTGGTCCGGATGTCGACGCGTCGAAGCGACAATGCCCGTCTTGAAGGGTACGTGATTGCCTTTGATGATGTGACCGATCTTGTCAGCGCTCAGCGTATGGCGGCCTGGGGTGATGTGGCACGACGTATTGCGCATGAAATCAAGAATCCGCTGACCCCCATTCAGTTAAGTGCGGAACGGATCAAACGCAAATTTGCACCCAAGCTGGGTGAAGACAGCGACAGTCTTGAGCAGATGACAGATGTTATTGTTCGCCAGACTGGTGATCTGCGCCGAATTGTAGACGAGTTTTCAAAATTTGCGCGAATGCCTGAGCCGGATTGCAAGGACCATGACCTCGTTAAAATCGTTCGCGACGCAGTCGTGCTGCAGCGTTCTGGCCAGCCCGGTGTCGAGATTGTTGATGATCTGCCCGCGCACCCGGTTTTTGCCAGTCTCGATGCCACAATGATCTCGCAGGCTTTGATGAACTTGATAAAGAATGCGGGTGAAGCAATTGATATTTTGTTGAAAAAGGGTGCTCCTAATCGTCATCTTCCTCGGATCGAAGTCGCCATGCGCGAAGACACGTGTGGTGCTGTGATAACGATTTGCGACAATGGCGTGGGTCTGCCCGAAGACAGGGCACGCTTGTTTGAGCCCTATGTTACCACCCGCGATGAGGGTACCGGTCTTGGCCTGCCAATTGTCAAGAAAATCATCGAAGAACATGGGGGCACTTTGAGCCTCGAAGACGCGGCCCCCTTTGAGGGCCAACCCAATTTTGGTGCACGGGCAGTGATCACTTTGCCTGTCGCCATCAAGCAAGTTGAGCAGGAGCAAGCGGTATGAGCGACATTCTGATCGTAGACGACGAACACGATATTCGGGAACTAATTTCTGATATTCTGGAGGATGAAGGATATGCCACGCGCCTTGCAGAGAATTCCAATGAAGCAATGAGCGCGATCAATGCGGAGCCGCCAGCGCTGTTGATTCTTGATATCTGGCTCAAGGACAGTCGCATGGATGGCATCGACATTCTTAAGGCCGTCAAGCGTGATAATCCGGACGTGCCTGTGGTTATCATCTCAGGGCATGGAAATGTCGAAATCGCTGTCGCTGCAATAAAGCAAGGTGCTTATGACTTTATCGAAAAGCCCTTTAATATTGATCAGCTACTGGTGGTAATTCGGCGCGCGATGGAAGCCTCGCGGTTGCGCCGCGAAAACCAATCATTGCGCAGGCAGGATGTAGTCCACGCGCAGATGATCGGCGCATCGGTGGCCTTTCGAAATCTTGCAAGCCAATTGGATAAAGTGACCAAATCGAACGGGCGGGTGATGCTGACGGGGCCTGCGGGCAGCGGCAAGGAAGTGGCTGCGCGCTATATTCACGCTAATTCCGAGCGGGCGGATGCGCCGTTTGTCACTGTCAACTGCGCTGGCGTCGCCCCCGAACGTATGGAAGAGGTTCTGTTTGGTCGTGAAACGCCCGAACGCGGAATCGAACCGGGCCTTTTAGAGCAGGCTCATGGTGGTGTTATCTATTTTGATGAAGTGGCGGACATGCCAATTGGAACGCAGTCAAAGATCCTGCGTGTGCTCGTTGATCAGCAATTCCAGCGGGTGGGTGGCAATGACAGAGTGCGCGTGGACCTGCGGGTGATTTCCTCAACAATCCGTGATCTGGAAGAGGCGATCGCGGCACAGACGTTCCGCCAAGAGCTGTATCATCGGCTGAATGTTGTCCCAATAGCAGTGCCTTCGCTCGAAGATCGACGAGAAGATATTCCGATGCTTGCGATGCATTTCGTAGAGGAATTTAAAACTGCGCAAGGCTTGCCAGAACGTGAATTGAGTGACGACGCCGCAGCACTTTTGCAGACTATGATTTGGCCGGGCAACGTGCGCCAGTTGAAAAATATGATCGAACGCATATTGATTTTAAGTGATGGGTCTGGGGCAATTACCGCGCGCGAGTTGCCCGGTGCACACGAGCCGGATGATGATCAGGCTCGTGTCGTTTTGTCCGGTGCGATGGCGACATTGCCGCTGCGCGAGGCGCGTGAAGCCTTCGAACGAGAATACTTGCTGACCCAGATAAATCGTTTTGGCGGCAACATTAGCAGAACTGCGAATTTTGTCGGAATGGAGCGCAGCGCATTGCATCGAAAACTGAAGTCACTTGGTGTGGTGACGTCCTCCAAGTCGGGAGCGCGCGTTGCGCATTTAGATGAACCTGAAGCCGACGTCGGGTAGCCTGATAACAGACATAGTAGGTGGCTCGTTTCAATCAAAAAATATTAAGTACTACACGCAAGGAATTGAAAACGAATGAGTTTTAGTTTGGTTTTTGCCGGACACAAGTCATCGGGCGCGTGTTTTCAGTTCGGCCAGAACGTCCAACCCTTGCATGTTCAAAAAGTGAAGAATATCGATGAATACCCAATTTTCGGCAAGCTTATCGCCATCGCGGCGATAGATATCGACCACCCTCATATCAGCAGATTTTCCAGAGGCCGTAAGGCCTAAAAACGGCCCGCTGCATTCCATCGTCAAGTTTGGCCAGCCGAAAAAACCGCCATAGTTGCCTTCGGCCATCCGGCAAATATGGCCATTGAACTTGCGCGCACCCAGCTGTGTCCGAAACGGCCTTTGGTGTTGTTCTATGTAGCGGTCTATCGAATACGTGGCGCCGATGCCGGTTGGTCCCCACCATAGCATGTCATTGTGCCAGTCCCTTGCCAATTCTTGCTGCGGAGACGGTGGCGTTTCATCGCTATTGGCTCGATCTATGGCCGTGATCATCCGGTTGATAAGCCCAAGCGTTTTTTCGCCTTGAGTAACATCCTGTGGGCTGGTCAACAGCCCATCATGCGTCATTGGCCCGGGTTGCACCAGCTGTGCTGCAGTCATGTTAGGAAGAGGATACTGCCCTGCTTGGGCCATCAGGTGCAGCAGGTCGACGAATACAGCCTGTTCAATAATCTTGTCGTCTTTGACCTTTGAAAACTCGGCATATCGTATCATGACGATCTTGCGTGTCGGTTGGATCCCTAGAAATGGTGCATCAAAAAGTGCTAGAAAGTGACCCATTGACGCGACCCATGTTGCGCCGTTGTCGTCGAGATGATTGTGCCCGGCAAAGAAAATATCTTGGCGGCGCTGAACCCGCGACATGGCGCGCAAAAGCGGCTCCCAGAACGTCTTGGCCACGGCCTCTGGGCCGGTTTGTACATGAAAGGGATGCATGCCGCGCCAGACTGTGTCTGCAGTCATGTGCTGTGCCAGACATGCTCCGACCGTATCACAATTTGCCCCGGTTAGGCTCGCGTGATGTGCTTGCACGCAGGCTTTTGCTCTTTGAATATCTGTCATCGGGGTCCTTTGAGTGTCATTCGCAGTATGGCGTATAGCGTTATGCGAAAACCTTGAAACGCTCAACGTTGCCTGAAACCAAAGATTTCAACGCGACAGTTAATTCGTGATGTTTCAAGGATTTCGACAAACGCTACAAATCTCAGTTGACGATGAGAAAACGGCTATTGTTTTGGCGTATTGCGCAGCTATCAGGTCCCAGTCTTGGCATAATAGTTGTGCTCTTTGCTGGAGCGTTTTTTTCCACTTCAGGGCTGCAGGCCGGTATTTCAACTTGGCGGTATCCCCGTTCTCCCATGCATTGTTTCTGAATGCGTTCGCGTAGGCTCGTATTGACATCGACCGTGTAGAAACTGCCGGGGATCCAGCGACTGTATTCATGACAGTTTCCGTATGAATCGCACGACTGTTGCGTTACATATTGCGCTGGATGTTGTCGTGTTTGGTTTGCCACTGGTGCCTGTTGCATGGCACGCACCTCGCACCGAAGCGTATCACGATCCATCTTGGCGACGCTGACGCCTTCTGCGTAATATGTCGAGACCGGCAAACATCCGGTCACAAGCACGAACGCAGAGGCGGATACTAAGTGACGCATTTTAACACGTTGCCCCATTTCTGGCGTTTTGACAACCGCCAACTGAGGACAGCACTGCCAATCGTTGACCGGGCCGGTTGGCTCTGTCATGCAGGGGCGCTAAGATTAGCCATGTGTGGGCCTATTCTGGCGAATGTGGCAAAGGACGGGACCGAAGCCCATGAAGGTGATTATCTGTGGTGCGGGTCAGGTGGGATGGCAAATAGCGCGTCATCTGTCAGGTGAGCGCAACGACGTCACGGTTGTTGACAGCGATCCGGAACTTGTGCGCCGTGCGACTGATACACTTGATGTCCAAGGGGTCGCGGGCTTTGCAAGCTATCCTGATGTGTTGGATCGCGCCGGGGCGCGTGATGCGGATATGATCATTGCCGCCACCTATTCGGACGAGGTTAACATGGTGACCTGCCAGGTGGCTCACTCGGTATTTGGCATTAATCGCAAGATCGCCCGCCTGCGTAGCCAGGCTTATCTGACTGCCATCTATTCTGACCTGTATCGCCGCGATCACATGCCAATTGATGTGGTCATTAGTCCGGAACGCGAAGTTGCCGCCGCCGCACTTCAAAGGTTAAGTGCACCGGCTGCCTTTGACACAGAGCTGTTCATTGATGGCACAGCTCAGCTTTTGGGGATCGCCCTCGAGGCTGATTGCCCCGTGCTGAACACGCCGCTGCGGCAGTTGACAGATCTTTTTTCGACGCTTCGGGCAGTTGTGGTTGGTGTGCGCCGCGAGGGCACGCTATTTGCGCCAGATGCAGGGGATCAGTTGTTTGCGGGTGATGAGGCTTATGTCTTTGCCCATGCAGATGATGTGACCCGCACGATGGAGGTCTTTGGCAAGACAATGCGCAAGCAGGAGCGTGTGGTGCTTGTGGGGGGCGGCAACGTAGGTCTTGCTGTGGCGCGCGCGCTTGAAAAACGCACTACTCGGGTCCGCGCCAAGGTCATCGAACGCAATCGCCCGTGTGCAGAGCACGCTGCCGAAGCACTGGAACGCACAATCGTTTTGCATGGTGACGGGCTGGATGTTGCTCTGTTGTCCGAAGCGGGCGTGGCCCGAGCCGATGCCATGTTAGCTGTGACCGATGATGACAAAACGAACATGTTGACCGCTGTGCGCGCCAAGGCAGAAGGCTGCCCTTATGCAATTGCGCTGATCAACGATCCTACGTTGGTGCCTATGATGGGCCCTCTGGGTATCGATGCGTACATTAATCCGCGCGCAACGACCGTAAGTTCAATCCTGCGCCATATCCGACATGGACGCGTTCGTTCGGTCTATTCTATCGGGGATGCCGACGCTGAGATTATCGAGGCCGAGGTCTTGTCGACATCGCCGCTTGCGGGCAAGAAGATCAACGAGATCGACTTTCCCGAAGGGGTGCTGATCGGGGCCGTGCGCAAGGGCTCGGAAACCATGCGTCCGGTGGGGCGCACGCGCATCGACGAAGGTGACGTGATCGCGATCTTTGCATTGGCCAAGGATGTTCCTGAGGTGGAGCGCCTAATGCAGGTGTCCATCGATTTTTTCTGATGCTTGAGCGCGCTCCTCAATCGCAAAGCGTTCGCAGCAACATCCTGAGGCTACCGCTTTTTCTGCTCCTTTTTGGCGTTGTGTCTGGATCGATGTTGGTGCCTGCCGTCTATGCGGGGGTTGTGCGTGAACTGGTGACGGCAAGGGCGTTTCTGTACAGCGGGTTGCTCGGGCTTGTGCTGTTTGCCCTGATCGGGCTGGCGCATGCCGGGCGCGATCCACATCACGGTACTTTGGGGCCTTTGATGTCGCTGTTCAGCGCATTTGTTTTTTTACCGCTGGTTCTTGCTGTGCCGTTCTACGAAGGGCTGCGCACAACTACATTTTTGAATGCCTATATCGAAATGGTGAGCGCCATAACAACAACCGGAGCGACCCTTTTTGATGATCCTGAGCGTTTGAATGGCCCCCTGCATCTCTGGCGAGCTATGGTGGGGTGGATGGGTGGCTTGCTGATGTGGATTTCGGCCTCTGCAATTTTGGCGCCGCTCAATCTTGGTGGGTTCGAGATTACGGCAAGGGCCAAAATGGCCTGTCGTGAAACAATTGATACTGGCATGACTGCGCCAGAGGTGCGGGTGCGGCTTGTTAAAGCCTCTGCGGCGCTTTTGCCGATATATGTGGGTCTCACGATCCTGTTATGGATTTTGCTTGTGGTGGGCGGTGACCGGTCGCTTGTGGGGCTTTGTCATGCAATGTCGGTTATGGCCACGTCCGGAATCTCGCCGGTCGGTGGCTTGGGGCAAAACGCTTCTGGCATTGCAGGCGAAGTGCTGATGCTGTTGTTCATGCTCTTTGCTCTGTCGCGCCTAACATTCTCAACTGATACCGTTACATCGGATACCAGAGGCCTACTGCGCGACCCAGAGTTTCGAATTGGCATTGGTTTGATGGTTATTGTGCCATTATTTTTATTCTTACGGCATTTTGTGGGGGCAATCGATGTATCTACAGGGGCGGAAGTTAATGATGCGTTGCATGCACTTTGGGGCAGCGCGTTTACGGTGATGTCCTTTTTGACCACGACTGGCTTTGCGTCTGCGAGCTGGGGGGATGCACAAGCATGGTCGGGGCTAAATACGCCGGGCGTGCTTTTAATGGGGCTTGCATTGATTGGCGGTGGCGTTGCAACAACTGCAGGTGGCGTAAAGCTGTTACGGGTTTTTGCCTTGTACCAAAATGGCCTGCGCGAGATGCAGCGGCTGGTGCATCCTTCGTCTGTTGGCAGCGGTGGTGCGCTTGGGCGCAGGGTAAATAAGAGCGGCGCTTTTATTGCTTGGATATCTTTTATGCTATTTGGCTTGTCGCTGGCTCTTGTGGCCATTGGGTTGACTGCGTCTGGCGTAGCTTTTGATAAGGCTTTGGTGGTGACTGTGGCGGGCCTGTCGACCACTGGCCCGCTCTTGGAATTCGCAGGTGATGACCCAATCCGCCTGATCGAGATGGGTGGCGTTGCCAAGGCTATCTTTGCGGCAGCTATGGTGCTGGGTCGTCTTGAAACACTGGCGATCATTGCACTGTTTACGCGTGATTTGTGGCGTGGCTAGGTAGGGCAGTAACGGACCATTTTTTGGGGTGGATTCTTGGCACACCCCGCGACATACTCTGCACTGTTGGGCGGCCTGATCCGCAGGCCATTGCAAGAATAAAAGGGCTTAATAAAATGGCTTCTGATAGACAGAATTTACAAGACGCATTTTTGAACCACGTGCGTAAAACCAAGGTGCCTGTGACTATCTTTCTGATTAATGGCGTAAAGTTACAGGGGGTTATTACTTGGTTTGATAACTTTTGTGTATTGCTGCGTCGTGATGGACAGAGCCAGCTTGTTTACAAGCATGCGATTTCGACGATCATGCCCAGTCAACCGATCAGCCTATACGAGGGCGAAGACGCTTCTTGATGGAAGAAGAACAGGAGCACACGCACACTTGGGTATTGCATCCCGATATTAAGACCGACCCTGACAGGCGCGCGGCTGATTTCGCGATCTCTGAAGCGGTATCTTTGGCCCATGCGTTGCCGGAACTTGAAATTGTCGGATCCGAGATCGTGCCGCTGCCAAAGGTGCGAGCGGGGATGTTGTTTGGCAAAGGTAAAATCGAGGAGCTTGGGCAGCGCTTTGAAGCCGCTGAGGTTGAGCTTGTTGTGATTGATGGGCCGGTGACACCTGTTCAGCAGCGTAACCTTGAAAAAGCGTGGAATGTTAAAGTGCTCGATAGAACGGGCCTTATTCTTGAAATCTTTTCCGACCGTGCTGCCACCCGTGAAGGGGTCTTGCAGGTCGAAATGGCGGCGCTTAGCTATCAGCGCACCCGTCTTGTGCGGGCTTGGACACACCTAGAGCGTCAGCGCGGCGGCTTGGGTTTCGTCGGAGGACCAGGCGAAACCCAAATTGAGGCGGACCGGCGCGCGATCGACACACAGCTTGTAAGGCTGCGTCGTCAGCTTGATAAGGTGGTCAAAACACGGTCGCTACACCGTGCTGCGCGGGCCAAGGTACCCTATCCGATTGTTGCGCTTGTGGGCTATACAAACGCTGGAAAATCTACACTTTTCAACCTTTTGACTGGTGCCAAAGTCATGGCTAAGGACATGCTTTTTGCCACGCTAGATCCGACAATGCGTCGGGTGCAGTTAGAGGAAGGACCCGAAGTCATTCTTTCTGATACGGTGGGGTTCATCTCGGATCTGCCGACAGAGCTTGTGGCTTCGTTCCGTGCCACATTAGAAGAGGTTCTTGCAGCTGATATCGTTTTGCATGTTCGTGATATTTCCCACCCCGAAACCGAGGCTCAGGCTCAGGATGTGATGTCAATTTTGACGGACTTAGGTGTAGGGGCCGAACGTGTGCAGTTCGAGGTTTGGAACAAGATAGATCTGCTTCCACAAGACCATGCAGAGGCAGTGCGCGCTCGCGCAGCGCGCGATGAAAACATCTTTGCGATGTCGGCGATCACAGGCGAGGGGATCAGTACGTTGCTTGCTCATGTGGCGGAAGCTTTGCAAGGAACAACGATAAGCGAAACTGTTTTTGTTGACTATTCCGGAGGCCGCAGACGGGCTTGGTTGTTTGATCAGGACGTGGTGAAAGCAGAGCGGCAAAGCGATGACGGGTTTGAGTTTGATGTCCATTGGACTGCAATCCAGAAAGCACGGTTCGACGGACTGTCATAGGCGGTCAACCAATGCATGATAAAGCATTCGCTTTGGGTTTTTTGCTTTTGCATATACAGAACTTGGCAGAAGCATCATGTTAACTTTAAAAGAATGGCTGCGTCATGTTGAAATACGGCTAGCACTGGGGTGCTGTTTAAATGTTTCAGATCACTTGTTCGTTTTGGTACTGTCTTGAAAATAGTTTGAAGATTGAATGGATATTCGCCTTACTTTCAACAAACAAAGACGCGAAACTGTTCGCATTCGGGGCGCATTATGAGCAGTAAAATTCCAAAAACGATAAAGCGCCGCCGGGTTTTCTACATTCCCGGTTATGATCCAATTCACCCGCGGCGCTACCGAGAGCTCTATCGCGCCGAAGGTCGTGCGCAGGCCGAGATATCTGGCTTTGCCTTGAACTTAAAACCTGCAAAAGGAACCAGCGGCTTTGGCTGGCAGGTCGACGCTCAGATCGAGGGTGAGGCTATACGTGCCGATTTTGAAGTGTTGGTTTGGTCGGATATCGTACGTGAAAGCATGACTGCATCGATCTTAGGAACTTATGTTCAATTGGTGTGCACAGCATGGACATATATTGCATCTGGTGCTTTGCGTCGGTTGGTGCGGTTGCGTAAAGGGCCCGTGATCGCAGCGCTCTATTCTGTAGCAATGTTAATCATCCAGCTTGCCCTCGCGCTTGTCCTTTGGGCAGGGCTTTGGCGTTTGGGTGGCGTTGTTTCAAATGGCATCGGCGCATGGCTGGGAGCCATAACAGGGGCCGTCGCTTTTTTTATGCTTTTGCGTTGGTTCAAGGTGAAAGATGGCACATTTTTTGCATACTACTTGATGCACGACTACGCTTATTCTGCGCGCTTGAAAGGGGCAAATTCACCTGCTCTTGAGACGCGCCTTGCTGTGTTTGAAGACAGGATCGCTGCGGCGTTGTGCACAGATGTCGATGAAGTTTTAGTGGTTGGACACTCTTCAGGTGCGCATCTGGCTGTTTCAATACTTGCTGATTTGATCCGATCTGATCGGGTTTGTGTCAGCGGTCCATCTTTGGCATTTTTGTCGCTGGGGCAAGTAGTGCCGATGGTGTCTTTTCTGCCAAACGCGCATCGGCTCAGGGCCGACTTGGCATATCTTGCCGCGCGCGATGAATTGACGTGGGTTGATGTATCGGCACCGGGCGACGGGTGCGCCTTTGCTTTATGTGATCCGGTAGCGGTTTCTGGCGTGGCACCACCAGACAAGAAATGGCCCTTGGTGCTTTCGGCAGCCTTTACTCAGACGCTAAGCCCAAGCCGTTGGTCTGAATTGCGTTGGCGCTTTTTTCGGCTTCATTTCCAATACATGTGCGCTTTTGATCGGCCCAAAGATTACGATTACTTCCAAATTACCGCAGGGTCGCTCACATTATCTGACAGATATGCCAACAGGCCCGCGTCGAAATCGCGGATCGATATTGCCGTTTCGAAATATACATCTGTGGCCGCATGACCCCGCCAAAACCGCCCAGCAGACCGGATCGCGTATCGCTGTGGCGTTATATGAAACTGTTTCGTCAGGATATAATTTCGGCGCAGCCCGCGCGACTTTATCGCGCGTGGATGGCTGAATTTCGGACACCTTTTTTCCGTAGTTATTTGGTCAATCAGCCGGAACTTGTCAAAACCGTACTCAATAAGAGGCCTGATGATTTTCCCAAGTCCAACCGCATCAGCGAAGGGCTTCGCCCGTTGCTTGGACATTCGGTGTTTCTTACCAACGGCGCGGTCTGGAAGAGGCAAAGGCGGATCATTGATCCGGCATTTGAAGGGGGACGACTGCGCGAGACATTTCCTGCGATGTGGGCTGCCTCAGTGGCCGCCGCAATGCGTTTGCCGGATGGCATCGTCGAGATTGAAGAGCATACCAGCCATGCAGCGACAGATGTGATTTTTAGAGCGTTGTTCTCCATTCCGATCGAGGATGCGATTGCAAGCGCAGTGTTTCAAGAATTCCGCACATTTCAGCGAAGCCAACCAATACTGAACCTTGCTGCATTCGTTCCCATGCCCAAGTGGATACCGCGGCCGTTTCGTCGTAACACGCTGGCCAGTGCGGCGCGTATCCGCAAACTGATCGGCCAATTGGTTGATAGCCGCGCCGAACAGATTGCGGCAGGCACTGCGCCGGACGATTTGGCTACCAAAATCATGACAACCCGCGATCCTGAAACGGGCGACACCTTCAGCCCTGACGAAATGGTCGATCAAGTTGCGATTTTTTTCCTTGCGGGCCATGAAACCAGTGCTGCTGCTTTGGCATGGGCGTTGTATTTAGTGGCTCTTTATCCTGATTGGCAGGACAAAGTCGCGACGGAGGCGCAGGCGCTCGATGTTTGTGATTTTGCGGTGATGTCCAAGATGCCAATCACTCGTGACGTGTTTCGTGAAGCGCTGCGGCTTTACCCACCTGTGCCGATGATGGTTCGTGAGGCCGCTTGTCCTGAGAGCTTTCGTGATAGAAATCTTCAACGTGGCAGCCAGATTGTGATCAGCCCTTGGCACCTGCACCGACATGAGCGTTTGTGGAATAATCCTGATGAATTTGATCCAAGCCGCTGGCAGACCGAGAATGGTAAAACATGCCAGCGTGACGCCTATATTCCGTTCTCATCTGGTGCACGTGTTTGCTCAGGGGCGGGGTTTGCCATGATCGAAGGTCCGTTGATTCTTGCGCGGCTGCTGCGAGACACACATGTTGCGCCTGTCCCTGGGAGGGCTCCGGTGCCGGTGGCGCACCTTACAGTGCGAGCAAAAGACGGTATTTGGCTGAATTTATGCAAAAGACAGCGCTAACAGCACCGTGATGGGATTACGCCGCTGAGCTAGGTAGGTTAATTGTGAGCAAAGAGTGAAACAAAATGCTGCGGGGATATTTAAATGAGTGATTTTGAAAAGATGCATACGCAGATGGAAAGTGGTGCCGGCTTTATTGCAGCGCTCGACCAATCGGGTGGATCAACGCCCAAAGCTCTGGCGCTCTACGGCGTTGATGCAGAAAACTATAACACCGAAGAAGAAATGTTTGCGGAAGTTCAAAAAATGCGCGCCCGCATTATCATGAGCCCGGATTTCACTGCAGAAAAAGTGATTGGCGCAATTCTGTTTGAAAAGACGTTGCATGAGCGGATCGAAGGACAATCTGTACCCGCTTATCTGTGGAATGAGCGTGGTGTTGTGCCGTTTCTGAAAATTGACAAGGGCCTTGATGCAGAATCGGATGGCGTGCAGGTGTTAAAGCCAATCCCAGGGTTGTCAGAAACGCTTTCCGCGGCCAAAGCGATGGGTGTTTTTGGCACAAAAGAACGGTCAGTTGTGAACGAGGCGAATGCGCACGGAATAGGGGAAATTGTTAAAAATCAGTTTGATGTCGCGCATGAAGTGATTGCCGCAGGTATGGTTCCGATAATCGAGCCCGAAGTGAACATACATTCTGCAACAAAGCAAAAGGCAGAAGCGCTGCTGGCCGATGCGCTGATGAAGCATTTAGATATGCTGGAAGAAGGGCAAGATGTCATGCTTAAGTTGACTCTGCCCGATCAGGCCGGGTTATACGATGCGCTCGCCGATCATGCGCGGGTTCTTCGCGTTGTGGCCCTTTCTGGAGGGTATTCGACCGATGACGCGAGCGCTCGATTGGCGCAAAACCACAAGATGATTGCCAGTTTCAGCCGTGCACTCACAGAAGGGTTGCAACGTGGTATGACTGACGCGGGCTTTAATACGGCCTTGGGTGCAAATATTGACAAAATCTATAAGGCGTCCATCGCTTGAACTCTCTTTGATACAGTCGAAGGCGGCAACGGGTCTGTGTCGTCAGAGATATCATTCAACCCTTAGCTTTGAACCGTGCAATGGCCGTACCGTTAAAGCTTCCATAAAAGGCGTGCGCGCCCAAAAAAGCGGTCTACTTTATGTAATTAGGGTCGTGTCATTACACCGAAATGGGCGGTTCGCGCGTTGAAATATACTTCTAGGCCGATCGGGCTATGGCCTGCTAAATTTGTTCAGCACGCTGCAATGGTATGATCAAGGTTGTCTGAAACGTACCAATACATAGACCCGAATGGCTGAAGCCAGCCCAACCGACGGGTCCCGCCCTGAATCGATCTCACTGGCCAAAGCGTTTATCGGTCTGCCGTCTTGGGCTGCAATCTGTCGAAAAGCATCCCAAAATTCTGTCTCTAGCGAGACGCTGGTGCGATGCCCCTTTAGAGTGAGAGAATGTTTTTTCGGCCCTTCAGTCAATGTACCGGCCAAAAGTCTCTAACTGGGTCACGTGCGACCTCATTTTGGTACGCGTTCAAAACACGTGCCAAAGACCCTTCGTTGGCGCGAATATACCTGCGCGCACGGCGCAGTGCACGCCTTTGGCGTCGGCTTTCACGGTCTTGGTTCGTCTTCTCGGTCATTTTAACACCTGTCACTGTAACTTGGCCAACATTGTGCTCCAAGATTACGGCTTTTTCGTGCGGTCCTCCGCGCTATTTTGGGGCGTTTCAAGGGCGAATCCGTCCAAAATTTCATTGCGGCGGCTGGTTTCTTTCTTGTTGAACAACTTCTCAGATCTAGACTGACCAAAGGCTACGGCGTTGGAAGCAGCACTTGCTGTTTTCGCGATTTTGGCACGGGCCTTGCGAACTTTGTTTAGGTTGATGGGGGCGCTCACTGTGGCCCAATCATGTTTTCGGGCCGAACCACACGATCAAAGGTTTCCTTATCCACAAAGCCAAGCGCTATTGCTTCTTGCAAAAGGGTGGTGCCGTTTTTGTGTGCGGTTTTGGCGACCTTGGTCGCGTTGTCATAACCGATCTCTGGCGCAAGAGCTGTCACCAGCATCAAAGATTCGCGCATCAGCTTCTCGATCCGAATTTCGTCTGCTGCCAGCCCGTCAATCAGATTGTCCGTAAACGCCGAGGAAGCATCGCCCAAAAGCTGCATGGATTGCAGTACGTTATAAGCCATCATTGGCTTGTAGACATTAAGCTCAAAGTGGCCTTGGCTACCGGCAAAGCCGACAGCGGCATCATTGCCCATTACGTGGATGCAAACTTGTGTCAGCGCCTCGCATTGTGTTGGGTTCACCTTGCCCGGCATGATCGACGAACCAGGTTCATTTTCTGGCAAAACCAATTCGCCCAATCCACAGCGAGGTCCCGATCCCAGCAGACGGATATCGTTCGCAATCTTGAACAGTGACGCTGCTACTGTTTTCAGCGCGCCAGACATCTCGACCATTGCGTCATGCGCAGCGAGTGCTTCGAACTTGTTTGGGGCGGTGACAAAAGGCAGGCCGGTGATGTCGGACATGTGCGCTGCGACGGCTTCGGCCCAACCGATCTTGGTGTTAAGACCAGTGCCAACCGCGGTCCCACCCTGCGCCAATTCGTAAATTCGTCCAAGCGCATCACGGACCCTTTGGATGCCCATAGCGACTTGATGGGTATAGCCCGAGAATTCCTGGCTTAGCGTCAAAGGTGTTGCATCTTGCGTGTGGGTCCGTCCAATCTTGATGATCCCGTCAAAGGCCTCGACCTTGGTTTGCAGCGCCGCGTGCAATTTCTCCAACCCTGGCAAAAGGACGTCGTGCGCGGTCATTGCGGTGGAAATGTGCATTGCTGTCGGGAACGTATCATTCGAAGACTGCCCCATATTGCAGTGGTCATTCGGGTGTACTGGGTCTTTTGATCCGATCACGCCACCCATCAATTCAATGGCGCGGTTGGCGATTACCTCATTGGCGTTCATGTTCGACTGAGTGCCAGATCCGGTCTGCCAGACAACAAGTGGAAAGTTATCATCGAACTTGCCTTCGGCCACTTCACCAGCAGCCCGGATAATCGAATCTGCCAATGTTGGATCGAGGCCGCCTTGCGCCTTGTTTTGCATCGCGCAGGCCTTTTTGATCACGCCAAGCGCGCGTACAATTGGGATGGGTTGTTTTTCCCAACCGATAGGAAAATTTATGATCGAGCGTTGCGTCTGCGCGCCCCAATACTTCTCAGAAGGAACTTCGAGCGGTCCAAAACTATCGGTTTCCGTGCGCGTATCGGCCATGGGGCGGCTCCTGATTGATGATGGGACGGTTCTACTGGGCTGCAGATGTGCAGACAAGTGTGGCGCGGTTCACAATCTTAAACATTTTTCATTTATCGCGTGTATCGCTGTTCGGGCGCGCCTATATGAGAGGCTGAAAGAAATTTAACGTACTGAGAGGTTTCAGAATGATGTCTATGCACGTTAGGTGGGGTTCACTATTCACGCGTTGCTTTGCGGTGTTGGGCGTGTTCTTTTTCCTTGGGTTGAACGCGACTGAGGCACAGGCCGATATCAAACGGTTTGTGGGCAAATACGCTGGATCCGCTCAGCTCAATATAGCCGATGGCAGCGTAACCCCGCGCGATATGAGCGTCGAGATATCGCAGACCGATGAAGGTTTTCGCGTGACATGGGCGTCAGTCACGCTGCGTGCTAGTGGCACGCGCAACGAAAAGTCATATACGATTGACTTTGTGCCCAGCGATCGGGCCTCAGTTTTTGCCGCCGCGATGCGGAAAAACGTTTTTGGACACGAAGTGCAGTTAAACCCAATGAAGGGTGAGCCCTATGTTTGGTCACGGATCACCGGTGATACTTTGACTGTCTATTCTTTGTTTGTAGATGCAGACGGTGGATATACCATGCAGCAATATGACCGAACTCTGGCTGAAGGTGGGCTTAATCTGCGGTTTCAGGCCATCCGCGGCGGGAAAATCCTGCGTGCTGTAGAAACTTTTCTGACTAAAGGCTAATCTTTAAGCCTTTCGCTAACTTATTTGCGGAAACTGTCGAGAGAAACGATATCAGCCGGTTTTGTACTAGATTTTTCGGCGCCGTCATTCATATCGGACGTCGTCGGCGTGGCACTTGGCAGAATTTCAGGCGACGCCGCCTGTGCGTTTTCTGCCGCGTCGTCTTCCTCTTGGTTTTCAAATCGCAGACCGAATTCGACCGATGGGTCAACAAATGTCTTGATCGCGTCATAGGGAATGAACAAAGGCTCAGGCGCATCCCCGAAATTTAGGGTGACAGCAAAGCCATCTTCGCCCACATCAAGATTGTCATACCAATGCTGCATCACCACTGTCATTTCGCCCGGATAGCGGTCGGACAGCCAGTCGGCCAATTCAGCGTCTGGGTGACTGGTATCAAAGGTGATGAAAAAGTGATGTACGCCCGGAAGACCGTTTTCGGAAACATCGGTCAGTACCTTACGGATCAGGCCACGCATGGCATCATGCATCAAGTTGCCGTAATCAATGCTCCGGCTCATAGTAATCCTCGCGAACTCTGTTGGTACAATATCCCGATTCGCCTGTAAGGAAAGAGGAGATCTCGTACTTATCTAGTACTCAACTGAAACCAACTAGAGACAAAGTGCAACCCGCCATAGCCATTAACGGCAGTGTCAACAACAGCTGGGCGTTTAGTGCAAACAATAGAAGCAGCGAAAAAAGTGGTAGACTTAAGGCTGGTGGATGCCAGCTGAGCATATTCGCGCGCCGCAGGGCATGGACGCCGTCGCGCCCCACACTTTCACACAGGACATGCAGCGCGAACCCTATAGATAACTCGAGCATTGCGCCGGCAACCGATGCCGTGATCGCCGACAGTTCAACGGTTAGTCGGTGCCGTTCTACGAGATGCTCTTGGACGTGTCCCGCAACAAATTTTCATAAAAAGCACAGGATAAACGTAACCTAAAAGCTGATGGTACCTGCTCTGCAAGCGCGTGTTCAAGCTCACCCTGTGCAAATTCTGTCAACAGCGTTGCGAACGCGGTCATTGGAATAAACGGCCATGTCGTGGTTTTGGCCAATCCCAATGCACCGATCATTTTCTCAGCGCTGATCCAACTGAAATAGCTTAGGACGTCTCGCATTACATAGACCACACTGCGCAGGCACCGCTAAAGGTTACGATCGTAGGTTTCGAAAAAAGAGCCTTAATTGCAAAAAGCCTGATCAAAGCTCCAAAGAGCCAGCAGCGGTTCAAAATAGAACGATGCCCATATCAGAACGGCGCGCACAGTACGGGCCGTCACAGGCGCCTGTAGCTGTGCCTTTACGTTTTTGTCGGCGTTGGCTGATCAAAAAGGACTTCAGCGATCACAATAACTAGGCAGCGATCTCATAAAATTCGATCCAGAGGCGTAGCGATGCCAGTTTGATCATTGTCATAAAGTTGCGTGACGTTTTCTCATATCGTGTGGCGATGCGTCGAAATGAGGCTTTCAGGCGTCCAAAGAAGCGTTTAATTTTATTGCGTTCTTTGTAGATTTTAGCGTCAAAATCCTTTGGGCATTTTCGGTTTGATTTTGACGGGATCACATCGATAGCACCTTGCTCCCAGATCATCTCGTGGATCCAATCAGCGTCATTGGCTTTGTCCGCCAGCACGTATTGGCTGGGTTGTAGCGCGTCGGGCAAACGTTTGCAGCGCAGCGCATCATGCGCCTGCCCGGGCGTCAGTTCAAACCAGATTGGCAGGCCGTCCTGATTGGTAAGTGTATGAATTTTCGTCCCTAACCCGCCGCGTGAGCGCCCAAGGCTACGACGCGGGTTGTTTTTTTGAGCGTGGTGGCGCAATGACGGGGGCGAATAAATGTGCCGTCCACCATGACCCAAACAACATTGTGCGCGTCCGCCACGGCCTCCATGACCTGATCCCAGATGTCAGCGCAGGTTCAGCGATTGAAGCGGTTGTAGATTGTGGTAGGAGGCCCGTATTGCCCGGGCAGATCGGCTCAGCGGATGCCGGTGCGCAAGACGTAAAAGATGCCATTGATCACTCGCCGGTCATCAACCCGCTTCACCCCATGAGACTTGTCTGGCGGCACTGATTTGATGAGTTCCCATTCCAAGTCGCTCATGTCTGAACGCGCCATGTGCCGCTCCCGCTCGTTATTTTGCCCAAAATGAAAGATTACCGCATAGGATTAAACAGGAATTAATGGGTGTGCTGCCTAATTTCCTTCCTGTTGGCACGTCGGTGTGACACTCAGGCGCATTGGTCGCACACAGCAGCATTAGGTCGGTTCATCTCGCTACCGGCAGATATGAATGATCAATAAACTATTGCAATCGCGTCCCGCTTAGCATGATGGCCATAGCGTTTTCGGGTAGCATTCCAAGTTGTTCGAACAACATCAGAGAGTCCACGCCTTTGTAGACTTCTGACATCTTTTCATTTTCGAACCGGACAATTACTTGGCCGAAGATATGAATGGGATCACCGGTTGCGAGCGAGCGGCTTTTGACTTCGATCAACGCTGAAAGCCACTTATCTTGCTCAACCGTTACGGGCAAAGTCACCGTTATCGGACCAAGCTGCTCGCGGATCATCGAGACCAGTTCAGCCATGTCATCAGCTACAAACGGCATATCGCCCATGATCCCACGCGTACGAGCATCTGGAGCAAGAAAGCTGGAAATGGCATCTAAGTTTCCATTCGTCCAAACCTCGTCATACCAGCCTTGCAGGCTTTTAATCTTGTGAGACATGTTCATCTGCATCCGTCAGTAACCTCTAGGTTGTACAACTATAGCGATGCGGCCTTAACAGTTCTTAAATAACGAGAGAAAAGTGCAGGCTTCTGTTGCCAGGTGCCTGCGAACCCCGCCTGCCGCGGCTAGGCGACAGGACTTAAGTTTCGGTATAGGTTACTGCTTACGCAGCAACGGCTACCGGAGCACGATTGTCATTTGCAATTGTACAAGTTTCGCCGGTAACGGTGGCAGACAGCCGAGACAAAGCTAACCCCTTTAGACGTCCGTCGATCCTGTTTCGACCCCATGATCCCCCAAATGAAAGGATATTTGGTGGAGTCGCCGGGTACCGCCCCCGGGTCCGATCCGCTTATTACGAGCGCGTTTATGTCCATAGTTCCAAAGAACAACGATAGCATAGGCGAGTGTTACGCCTGATGCAATCTATCGATACTTTAGATCAGCGGTATTTTGGTGGTCACCAGATAAATTTTTGGTGAAAATAACAAAGCGTCGATCATTGGCATGGTCATCACAAGCTCAGCGGTGCGGTACCGATGCTTGACAAAAAAACTCTGAGATCAGATCGAAACCTTTTCGCCGGATCGTCGAAATCTGTATAAAGATCCCTGCCTGCAATATCTGTTGTTTTGTTCCGTTGCAGCAGCCGAACTTAGACGTAATCTGACATCACCAGAATGTTGTCGCACTCATCAGAACCTGCACCAATTGATAGTTATCGCTTTAAATGTGATGGGGCCAACAACCCATTGTCTAACACAAAGTCCAAAAAGCCCTGTGAAATTGCTGTAAGCCGTTGTGCTATCACCGGCTGTTCAGAGGTTTGCAAAGATAAGCCAACCGGCCAGTGCAGCCTCGATTCCACCAAAAACAAGCAGTTTGCGAATAGGAGGTTTGTCGAAAATAAGCGACAGCGCCCGACCTAGGGCGGCACCTGCGAATGCAAAACCGATCATGGCGAAAGCAAGCGGGTCCCCAAGCCAAATCGCCGCTAGACCGGCCACAACAAAGAGCCCACCGACGGAGGCCCGCATTTCGCTAAGACCCATGGTGCTATGAGTAGGGGACAGGTCTAGGGCATCCGCGGTGTAGCGCGGTGCGACAAAACCAAACATGCCAAACCCAATGGTTAGTAGCATGGCGATAGTGTTTAGAGTATCAATCATGATGTCCTTCATCAAAACTTGGGCCCGATGGCACCGTTTTACAAAAATTTCTCTTTCACACTGTACATTCAATGTTGGCGCGCATTGATTGCAATGCAAGAGAAGGGCTTTAATTAGTTAAAATTTTAACGTTGAAAAGAAAGTTCATAAGATTTATCGAGATTGACCTTGCTCTTTTGTCTTTCGAAACCTTTGTGACCGTTTGCAAATCTGACTTGGAAAATGCCTCATAGCCTTTCGAATACAGGCGCGGGCAAATGGAATATTTTTCTGATTGAGAACGCAGCATGCAGCGAACGAAACGTCGTCGTCTATTGCATTAAAGCCAACCAAAACAGATCATAATGCAAGATCATCAATCAATTTTTGCTTGGAATAGTCCACTTTGAGCATCTGGCGTTTAATGCGTCCACCTTGCATCAAAATAAAGCTGTCGCCAAGTGAATAGGCAAAGTCTGCGTTCTGTTCTACCAGAACAATTGCCATTTCGTCTGACTTTCGCAAAAGCCGCAGAGCATCGCCGATTTGGTCGATCACGTTGGGCTGAATGCCTTCGGTTGGCTCATCCAGCAAAAGAACTTTGGGTCTTGTAATCAAGGCACGCGCGATGGCCAGCTGTTGCTGTTGCCCGCCCGAGAGATCGCCACCCCGGCGGCCCTGCATTTCGCGCAGAACCGGAAACAGATCAAAGACTAGGTCGGGCACCGATCTGTACGTCTTGGGCAAACAGGCAAAGCCAGTTTCCAGATTCTCCTGGACGGTCAGCATTGGAAAGACTTCACGCCCCTGAGGGACGTAGGCGATACCGCTTCGGGCCGCGTCAAAAGCTGTCAGCTTGCCCGTTGTGGCCCCATCGATCATTACGGTTCCACCAGAGGCCGGGTGACGCCCGGCAATCGCCTTGAGCAGACTGGTCTTGCCGACTCCGTTGTTGCCCATAAGTGCAGTGATTTCACCACAAACTGCGTTGAAAGACACCTGATACAGAATTTGGCTTTGGCCGTAATGCAGGTCGAGTTTATTGATTTCAAGCATGGCTGCGCCCCAGATATACGTCAATCACCGTCTGGTTTGAGGTCACATGATCAAGGCTGCCTTCTGCCAAAACAGCCCCCTCGTGCAGCACAGTCACCTTGCAACCAAGTCGGCGAACAAACTCCATATCATGTTCGACAACGACCACCGCCCGTGTCTGTGCGGCGCGGCGCAGAATGTCTGTGGTTTTCTCGCGCTCTTCTACTGTCATCCCAGCGGCTGGTTCATCAACCAGCAACAGCTTGGGGTCTTGCGCAAGTAACATTCCGATTTCCAACCATTGTTTTTGGCCATGACTCAGTTCGCCAGAAATTCGGGCCAACTGGTCACCAAGACCGATTTCATCTGCAATATCATTGATGCGTGCAGCATTCTCGGTGGTCTTTTTGTGCATCAGAACTGCAAAAGGTCCCTTGGGGTTCTTAAGTGCCATGGCGAGGTTTTGCCGCACGGTCTGTGCCTCAAACACTGTGGGTTTTTGAAACTTGCGACCAATCCCTTCGCGCGCGATCTGGCTTTCTGACATGCCCAAAAGCGATATGTTACGATCACCCCAGATCACGCGTCCGTCGTCTGGTCTGGTTTTGCCGGTGACAATATCCATAAAGGTGGTTTTGCCTGCGCCGTTGGGTCCGATAATTGCCCGCAATTCGGTGGCCGCGAACTGGATAGACAGATTATTGATGGCGCGAAATCCGTCAAAAGACACGGACACGCCTGAAACTTCCAATAGGGTGCTCATGACGGTTTCCTCACGAGATAGTCAAACAAACCACCGATACCTTTGGGAAAAAACAGTGTAACTGCGACAAAGGACACGCCGAGCAGAACAAGCCACCAATCAGTCCATTGCACGGTGTAAAAGCCAAGGTTTATGTCTGGTGCCCCACCGCCAGTGAACCAGCTTGAGAGCAGTGATACAAAGGCCGCACCGATCACCGCGCCGTAAAGACGCCCGCGCCCGCCAATTGCCACCCAAACGGCCAGATAGATGGAGGCGATGGGTGCAATCTCTCCGGGGTTAATGATGCCGGCTTGGGGATAGTATAGCGCACCTGCGATGCCAGAGACGATGGCAGTGATTGTGAAGATGAACAGTTTATAGCTCTCGACATGATAGCCCAAGAAACGCACGCGGGCCTCGTTGTCACGGATGCCTTTGACGACGCTGCCCATCTTGCCTGATACAACCCAGGCAAAAAATACATAGCTGAATGCAAGCGCAAACGCAGAAGCGACAAAAAACACAAGCGATATGGTCGCTTGGGGCGCACCCTCAAATCCGGGGATGTTCTGCAAACCCGACAGCCCGTTGTTGCCGCGCAGGCCGCTGTCGTTTTGGAAAAGGTAAAGCGATAGGGCCAGTGTCATCGCTTGCGTGAGAATTGACAGATAAACACCTGTCACGCGGCTGCGGAATGCGAGCCAGCCAAAGATCAGTGCCAAAAACCCCGGTACCAAAACAACCATTAGCATTTGCACAAGCAAGTTGTCAGCAAAGGTCCAGATCATTGGAAATTCGGAACTGCCCACCACACCAAAGATTTGATTTCCGATCGCATCCGATATTTCCTGCGGCGTAGGTGGGATGGTCTGGGCCATCAGGTTTGGCACAACGATCGCCTGGGTTCGGGCGTACATAAGCCACATGCCGATGGCGTATCCACCGATCCCAAAGAACGCGAAATGTCCCAATGACAGGATTCCACAGTAGCCCCACACCACATCCATCGCGATGGCAATCAGGCACAGGCACAGTGTCTTGCCCAATGTCTTGAGAAAAGAGGTCGAGATTAAATCGACTCCGGTCGCTTCTGACATCAGGGCGACAATGCAGGTAAAAAGGCCAAGTGTGGCCAGAAACCACAGAACAGAGGGGTTTTGTGCAATGAATGTTTTTTGCATGCCGTTAGTCCGCCGCTACTCGGCCCTTAAGGGCAACAATGCCCTTTGGCCGGAATTGGATGAATAGAATAATGAACAGGATCATATAGGTCTGCGCTGCCAGCGTGTTGGACGGGTTTAGCCACTCGATTCCCTTTTGAAAAAAGCCGATCAACGATGCGCCTGCCAGTGTGCCCCAGACATTGCCGACACCCCCCACAACCACTGTCATGAACGACTGCACAATGTAGTCGGCCCCCATTTCCGACGTCACCTTTGCGTAAAGCCCGATAGCCACGCCTGCGATGCCCGCAATGCCGGACCCCAGACCAAATGTAAGCATGTTGATCCGGTCTGGATTGATGCCCATGGACGCAGCCATGCCGGGGTTTTGGGTCACTGCCCGCACCTCTAGGCCCAGCCGGGTCCGCTTAAGGACGAACACGATGAGAGCCAGAAACAAAAGAGCCATTACAAAAATAGCGATCCTAATATAGCTGATCTGGATCACATCAGAGATCACCCAAGCCCCGTCCAGCCAGCCCGGTGAGGTAAGTGGCCGCGCCTGCGTGCCAAAAATGTTCTTGGCCAGTTGTTGGAGTGCGATCGATATGCCGAAGGTGGCCAATAGTGTCTCGAGCGGGCGGTGATACAGGTGCCGGATCACAAGCCTTTCCATCGTTACGCCTGCACCAAAGGTGATGGCAAAAGCCAATGGAAGGGCCACGATCAGCGATAGGGTGTAGTCAGGAATAAACAGCTGAACAACGTAACCGGTGTAGGCGCCCATCATTATGAACTCACCATGGGCCATGTTGATGACACCCATCACCCCAAAGGTTATGGCAAGCCCGATGGCTGCTAAAAAGTAGATGGAGGCAAGCGACATTCCGTCCAATGCCAAATCGACTGTTTGTGCAAAAGCCACTCGGGATTCGACGGACCCGAGCGCTGTTTCGGCGGCGGCGGTGATTTCAGGGTTTTTTTCGGTGTAGACCTCAAAGAAAACATGTTGTTCAAGCGCTTTTGTGCGCGTTTGCTCTGTGACTAATGCTGGGACGCTACCTTTTGTAGCGAGTTGCAAGTACGCTGCTTTTCGTATGTCGGGGTTGGAAAGTTGCGCCAATCCAAAGCCACCAACACGGCCATCGATTACGTTGTCTTTGAGAGCCGCTCGAATCGCGCCCGGTGGGGTCTTTGGGTTGGCCAGCCCAGCATCAACGAGCTGTCCATAAAACGCATCCGGTGATTTCATCGGATCGAGTATGCGGGCGATATTGCCAACTGGTTGTTCGGTGCTGACACCGGGTTTTACAGCAAGAATTTGATTGAGCGTGCTACGCGCCTCGACGCTGGTATCTTTTGTCATGCTTTTGATAGCGGCGATCCGGTCTGCGGGCTTCTTGGCAAAGCGTGCTGAAAGAAAGTTGGCCAATTGGGCTTTGCGTGCTTTGAGGCGCGCGTCGGTTTCACCGGCGACAGACGCAAGCAGGGGGGGCAGCTGCGCGGCTTCGGGCCGCCGCGCAATAGAGGCAACGGCGTTTTCGCGCCGCTCGAGATTGGGATCGCTAAGCTGGAATTGAACAAGGGACGTGCCGATTGCGCGTCGGACCCCGCCATTCGGTTTAAGTTGTTTGAAGCCTGATTTGGGTGCGATGGCGACCTTGTCGGAATCAAGGTCAGTAAACGACAGCTGGGACCCATTTACCTTAGCAAAAAAGAACACTCCATCGGCGCGTTGCCAAATGTTTTTGTCTGACCAGTGTTCCAGAAAGAGAGGAACCTGTGGCAGTCCGGATGATACGAGGGCATCCAGAACAACGCCAACGCTTTTGCGTGAGGGTTTGGCGACTTCGGCGGCGTGCTTTTGCAAGATATCTTGCAGACCCTCGGCCTGTGCGGCCGCCAGCGTGCTGAGCCACAGGGCGAGTACGAGAAAAACGTGGCGCATGCAGGGAGAGCTTTCAGATATTTGAGATATGGGGCCGACACATGTCGTGGCGGCCCCTCAAAGTCATGTTCAGTAGTTTGAAGTCAGCTGCACACAGGTCTTGGTCTGAGTGTTGTACATACCGCAGCCAAGATCTTTCCAATCCGAAGTAAGGACTGCAGAGGCGGGCAGAAAATCTGTCCACGCATCGCCCGGAACTTCACTGGTCTGCGAGATGATGTCGAACTGCCCGTCAGCGGTGATCTCACCAATGAGAACAGGTTTGGCCAGATGGTGATTGGCCAGCATAACAGCAGTGCCGCCGGTCAGGTTTGGAAACTCTTGACCGTACATCGCCGCGCGTACTGCGTCGACTTCGGTTGTGCCCGCCGCGTTGGCGGCATTCACCCACATGTTAAAGCCGATATAGTGTGCCTCCATCGGGTCATTCGTCACACGATCTTTGCCAGCGAACTCTTTCCAGGCCGAGATGAAGGCAGTGTTTGCTTCTGACTCTGCAGACTGAAAGTAGTTCCAAGCCGCGAGGTGCCCCACCAAATTGGAGGTATCAAGGCCCGAAAGCTCTTCTTCGCCGACGGAAAAGGCGACGACAGGAATGTCATCGGCTGAAATGCCGGCAGCAACCAGTTCCTTGTAAAAACCGATATTGGCATCGCCATTGATAGTTGAAATCACGCCGACCTGCTTGCCGTCTTCTCCCAATGCCACAACGTCAGCAACGATGGTGGCCCAGTCGGAATGACCAAATGGCGTGTAATTCACAAAGATATCATCGGCGGCAATGCTATTATCTTGCAAGTACTGTTCGAGAATGTTGTTGGTTGTGCGGGGATAGACATAGTCAGTGCCTAACAGTGCGAATTTCTCGACGCCCAACTCTTCGAGAAAGTAGTCAACCGCAGGAATAGCCTGCTGGTTCGGAGCAGCGCCGGTGTAAAAGACGTTGCGAGAGCTTTCTTCGCCCTCGTACTGAACAGGGTAAAACAGCAGCCCGTTTAACTCTTCGATAACTGGCAATACCGACTTGCGTGAAACCGATGTCCAATTACCAAAGATCACGTCAACTTCGTGAACCGTCAGAAGTTCACGGGCTTTTTCCGCAAACAGGGGCCAGTCGGACGCCGGATCGACGACGATCGCTTCAATCTCACAGCCCAGCACGCCGCCTGAAGCATTCTGCTTTTCGATCAGCATAAGCATTGTGTCTTTGAGGGTGGTTTCCGAGATTGCCATCGTGCCGGACAACGAGTGTAGAACGCCGACTTTTATGGGGTCTGCGCATTCGGCAGCAACCAGACTGGTAGATGTCAACAGCGCAGCAGTGATGTACGATGTAAGTTTAAGCGAGTGAGCCATGTGTTTCAGGTCCCTTTTGTCGCTGCGGGTGTCTTCAAGCGGTGCATGAACCGCTTTCATGAACGTCCCAAACAGTATAGCGTGGGCCCGCAACAGTGATGTTGTCGTCGCGCGGTGGGGAGTATCTGCCAAGATGACCCGCCGCGCGGCATTAATGCCTCGTGGGCAATACCACTCCTGTTCATATCGTCATCAGCGGCCAGTGTGCGGTCGCGACAACCGATCATATTGGTGGCATGTGCTGAATTATTTGCCCACTTGCCGCTCTGGCGCCCGTTTTTTAATCGGTTATTGTTTCATCGCTGCATCAAAGTCTGAAAGCGAGACCAAAATTGGTCTGCAAGCCATCGTTACAATTTTTTATGCAACCGGTTGCAAAAATATGCGACTCGCATATCATCGCGTGTGATGTTGGCAGGCCTACGTGGATTGTTTCGCGTTAGCATGTTGGCTGCCCCGGTAAAAATGCGCGTGATCCGGGCATGCGATTTTGGGAGGAAACCATGAAAAAAGTTCTTTTGGCCACTGGCCTTTCCGTTCTTATGAGCGGCACTGCAATGGCGCAGGAAATCGGCGCGACAATTTCGCGGTTTGACGACAACTGGCTGACCGTCATGCGCAATGGCATGACTGAGCATGCCACCAGCCTTGATGGCGTGTCTCTGCAAATGGAAGATGCAACAGACGATCTTGCCAAGCAAATTGACCAAGTTCGGAATTTTGTGGCATCAGGCGTTGATGCGATCATTGTGAACATCGTTGATACTTCCGCAGGTGCTGCGATCACCGAAGCTGCTGGCAATACGCCCCTAGTGTTCGTCAACCGCGAGCCTGATAACGTAAACGAACTGCCGCCATCTCAGGCGTTTGTTGCCTCAAACGAAATTGAATCCGGTACGCTTTCCGCATTTCAGGTTTGTAACAACCTGCGTGCTGATGGCAAAGCGGGTGGCGCACGCGGGTATCTGATGAACGGCCAGTTGTCGAACCAGGCGGCTGTTCAACGGTCCAAGGATGTGCATGACATCATCGGCATCGACATGTGTAATTTTATGACGCTGATTGACGAGCAGACTGCAAACTGGTCGCGTGATGAAGCGCAGGATCTTATGACCAACTGGATGTCCTCGGGTGAACCGTTCGACTTTGTTCTGGCCAATAACGACGAAATGGCCATTGGCGCCATTCAGGCGATGAAAGCTGCTGGCATGGACATGGCCGACGTTCAGGTTGGCGGCGTTGACGCCAGCCAAGACGCGTTGCTGTCAATGCAAGCGGGTGACTATGACGTTACTGTTTTCCAGGATGCATTCGGTCAGGGCAGTGGATCTGTCGATACCGCAATTGCACTTGCTGCGGGTCAGAGCGTCGATCAAAAAGTCTATATTCCGTTCAAGTTGGTTACTCCGGCGAACATGGATGACTTCCTCGACAAAAACTAATTCGTTTTTGTACCGATAAGCGGGGCGGCATTTTACGTGCCGCACCGTAATTTCACACGCGCGGAACAACAGGGGCACCAATGTCAGATACCAGCGACGGCACAGGCGGGCTTACGTTCGACAAAAGCAAAAGGTCTTGGCCAAATGAAATGAACGTTTTGTTTGCGCTGATCATAATCATCGTTGTCTTTGAGATTCTGGGGCAGGCGTTGCCCTATATGAAAGATCAAAGTTTCCTGTTTGATACGCGGGGCCGCTTTGATTCCATCTTTAATGAAGCACGCCTAAAGATCATCATTCTTCAGGTTGCGATCATCGGGATCATTGCACTGGGTGTGACGCAGGTGATCATTACAGCCGGGATAGACCTAAGTTCGGGGCCACTTGTCGCTGCGACGGCGATGATTGCGATGAGTTTTGGTCAAACTGAATTGGTGAACGGCAACCCCAACCCCAAGGCAATCTTTGGGCCTTGGGCAATGGATCTTCCTGTCATATTTCCGGTGGTTATTGGGCTCACTTTCGGAGCGGCCATAGGAGCCATAAACGGAACATTCGTAGCCTATTTCCGCATACCACCCTTTATCGCGACACTGGGAATGTTTCTGATTTGTCGGGGCATCGCGCTTTGGTGGTCCGCGGGTCGGCCAGTTTCGTTCCCAACCGAAAGTTACAAATTCATTGGGTCGGGCATGATGCCAGTGGTTTGGTTTCTGTCGCTGGCAGTGCTATTCCACGTGATCCTGCGTTATACGATTTACGGAAAACACACCTATGCGATCGGTTCAAACGAAGAGGCCGCGCGCATGTCCGGCATCAATGTCCGGCGCCACAAGGTGATGGTCTATATGATCGCCTCGATGCTTGCTGCCTTTGCTGGTGTTGTGCTAAGCGCCAAGGCCTCGACTGCACAAGCCGGCATGGGCGAGTTTTATGAACTCTTTGCGATCGCCATGGCCGTTATTGGTGGCATCAGTTTGACGGGCGGGCGCGGTTCGATCATCGGTACGGTTCTTGGTGCCATGGTGCTTGGTGTGATCCGGTCTGGCTTTACCTTTATCAAACTGGATGGATCCTATCAATTGATGGCCATGGGAAGCATCATCATCGCCGCCGTCATCCTCGACCAATACCGACAGCGCAGCCGCGCCTGAGACAGGAGAAACTGAAAATGAGCGATGAAGTTGTTCTGAAGACCCGAGACCTGACCAAGCATTATGGCGGTGTACATGCGCTACAAGGCGCAAATTTTGAGATAAAAAAAGGCGAGCATATTGCCATCATGGGGGATAATGGAGCGGGCAAATCGACATTTGTGCGTCAGATTACCGGAGTTGAGCAACGCACCCGTGGCGATGTCTGGCTTTATGGTGAAGAAGTGAACTTTGCTGGTCCACTCGATGCGCGCGAGGCTGGTATTGAAACTGTGTTTCAAACATTGGCTTTGGCCGATGACCTCGACGTACCTGATAATCTATTTCTGGGGCGCGAGATGACGTTTTGGAACTGGTTGGGCCCGTTCCGCTTTCTTGATTATAAAGGCATGCGTAAAGCAACCATAGAAGGGCTGGAAAAGACAGCCGTCAAGATTCCGAATATACGAAATAGCATTCGGAATATGTCTGGTGGCCAACGGCAATGCGTGGCGATTGCGCGCACTGCGACCTTTCATTCGCGCCTGACGATCATGGATGAACCGACGGCAGCGCTTGGCGTTCAGGCAACGGCTCAGGTGGAAAACATCATTCGCACTTTGAAAGAGGCCGGTGAGCCATTGATACTGGTCAGTCACAATATGCGGCAAGTTATGGATCTTGTTGATCGCATTGTCGTGTTCCGACGGGGGCGGATCTGCGCAAACCTTCGCACCGAAGATACCAATGGTCAGGACGTTGTCGCTTATATAACTGGGGCCAAGACGCAGGAAGGCTATGAGGATGCAGCGTGATCAGATCGAACAAAAGTGATTGGCCTTGATCATCCTTTCTTTGCTCGAGCTTGGCGGCGTCATGTAACAGTGGCGGTCTGTTTCTCGTGGGGCTTGGTCGAGGCTGTTACGGGCGCTTCGTTCTGGGCGGCGGTATTTTTGGGAATGTCGGGCTTTGCGTTCTGGCAGTTCGGGCAGATTGATTGGTCGAAATACGATAAGGGCCGCTGAGAAAATGGCTGTCACGCTCAAGGATGTGGCCGAACGGGCAGGGGTCTCGCGTTCTGCGGTATCGCGTTGCTTTACGCCCGGTGCGTCGATCAGCCAAAAGACGCGTGACAAGGTAGAAAAGGCGGCGACCAGCCTTGGCTATAGCCCCAATGCTCTGGCATCCTCGTTGACCACAGGCCGCACCAAGTTGGTTGGGGTGGTGTCTAACAACTTTCACAACCCGATCTTTCTTGAGGTCTTTGATCTGGTGACCCGCGAATTGCAGGCCCGCGGTCTGCGTCCGCTGCTGGTCAATCTGACGAATGAAACCGACCCGTCAAACTCGATGCAGATGCTGCAGCAATACTCGGTCGATGCGGTGATCGTTGCATCCTCCACATTGCCAGTCAGCTTTGCAGAAAGCTTCCACGAGGCTGGGCTGCGTGTGGTGCATTCCTTTGGCCGATTGACGGATACGCCGCGTATCAATGTGCTGGGCATCGACAATTGCGAGGCTGGACGGATCGCTGCGCGCGAACTTTTGCGGCGAGGTTATCGCAAGGTTGGATTTCTTGCGGGCCCTTTGAGCGCAACATCGACCCGGGATCGCCACACAGGTTTTGCTGAAGAGCTTGGGCGACATACAGATGTGAGCCTGTCTGTGTCCTATGCCAAAGCCTATTCATTTGAGGCGGGTCGAGAAGAAATGACCAGACTGCTGCGTATGGGCGCGGCAGAGGCGTATTTTTGTGGTGATGATGTCCTGTCTATTGGTGCGCTATCGGCGATCGAGGATGCAGGGCTTAGCGTGCCCCAAGACGTAGGCATATTGGGGCTGAACAACATGAAGATGGCGGGATGGGAGTTGGTCAATCTCACCACGATCCACAACCCAATAGACGGCATCATCAAGGCTTCGGTTGATCTGATCGAAGCAATGCTAAAAGGCGAAGACGGGCCTGCACGGTCAACTACTTTTGCCTGTCATGTGGTGGAACGGGGCACGTTGCGCCCGGCACCATGACCTCAAGAGCGTTATGCGAGAAACTTGCATGGCCTAAAGCTCTTTGAAGTCTTTTAATTCAGCGTGTAAGAAGACGCCTGATGCTTTAGTTATTTTTCGAGCACTAAGGTTAACGAAACATCGGCGGGCGCGCGTCAAACCATGCGCCGTCTTGTTTGCCCGATTGTGCGACTGCAAAAACCGCTGCCATAGATCGCAAACCATCCTCTGCACGCGGGTACAGATTTGCAGCCCGATCCATTAGGCGACCTTCTTTGCGGGCGCGTATGGCTTCAGCAAGATCGGTGTAGATATTGGCAAAGGCCAATGGCATCCCCTCGGCATGTCCGATGGTGACCCGTGTCGTGCGATCTGCCTCGGGGGACAGGTTTGCCTCGCCGCGTTCGATCACCTGTAAACGATCGTTTAGAGGCATGTAATACAGCTGGTTGGGCTGTTCCTGGCTCCACCTCAGACCGCCCGTTTCACCAAAGACCTGAATGCCAAGGCCATGTTGTCGACCAATGGCAACCGATGACGTCCACAATCTGCCAACCGCCCCTCCGTTCATGCGGAAATTGACCATTGCGTCATCTTCTAACGTGCGCACGTCGATGCAAGATGCCGTATCGGCAGATAGTTTCGTTACTTCCTGGCCAGTGACAAAGCTTGCCATATGCAATGCGTGGATGCCGCAATCGGCAAATTGCGCTGATACCCCGGCCTGAGCCGGATCATAGCGCCAGCGGACGCGGGGGTTGTCTGCGTCGGTGGCATCTGCGTGGTGACCGTGGGCAAATTCTGCGACCACCAATCGCACTTTGCCAATGTCACCGCGGCCCACCATCGCCCGCATGTGGCGAACCAGTGAATAGCCCGAGTAGCCATAGTTTACAGCACATATGTTGCCTGTCTTGCGGGCAATCTCGACGATAACTTCGCCTTCTTCGATGGTCATTGTCATTGGCTTTTCACAAAGAACATGAAAGCCGTTTTCCAAAAATGCCTTGGTGATCTCGAAATGGGTCGCGTTCGGTGTGGCAACTGTCACGAGGTCGATCCGGTCATCGCGCCGCTTTTCACCCTCCAGCATGTCTTGCCAACTGCCATAGGCGCGGTCACCAAGGCCAAGCCGCTGACCATATTCACGGCCCTGTTCGGGCCGATGATCCAAGGCGCCGGCGGTGAATTCGAACAGACCGTCAAGGCCCGCCCCCAAGCGGTGGGCCGGCCCGATCTGGCTGCCTTCGCCACCGCCAATCATACCCCATTTCAGTTTCGCCATATGTCAGTCTCCGTAAGGCGGGTACCCCGCACCTGTGTTTTGGAATTTCGGGTCGCTTTGGATCAGAAACCGATGGATTGCAAATAGGTTCGGTTGGTTCGCGCATCATCTATGGGCGAGGTGTTGCCTGCAGGATCACAATCCTGCTCCACCGTGCACCACCCATCAAACCCAGCATCCAGAAGAACCTGCCGAACGGCCGGAAAATCGACATCGCCATCGCCCAAGTTGCAAAATATCCCGTCTGCACAAGCGTCATAGAAGCCCGTGCGGCTGGCAATGACGCGGGCTTTTACCGATGGATCGATATCTTTGAAATGCATATAGCTGATGCGATTAATATGGCGCTTCATAAAGGCCACTGGGTCAAACCCCGCATAGGAATGGTGCCCGGTGTCAAAGCAGATCTTGAGAATCTTTTCGTCAATCTCGTCCAGCAATCTTTCCAGCTCGGGTTCGAAATCCATGAAACCTGCGGCGTGGGCGTGGATGCCAATGGTCAGTCCGTATTCCTCGGCACCCATTTTAGCGATCGTGCCAATCCGGTCGCGATAAGCCACCCATTCGGCGGCATCCATTTGTTCGGCCTCACTTGACCTGCCGGCGGTTGGGGCGCGCCGTTCCGAGATGGAATCAATCAGCACCAAGTGCTGAGCTCCATGCGCCCTAAGCGCTTTGCAGGTGCGTACCGCGCCGTCCAGCACATCATCCCACTGAGCGGGATCGTGAAAGGCGCGGAACACAACGCCTCCGATCAGTTCCTGCGCATGTTCCGCCAAGGCATCGGCCAGGATAGCGGGGTCTTCGGGCATGAAGCCAACGGGCCCTAGCTCGATCCCGCTAAAGCCCGCCGCCGCGTTTTCCCGCAGTACCTTGTGCCAGTCCGGATTGCGCGGATCATCCGCGAATTCCACGCCCCATGAGCAGGGGGCATTGCCGATCTTGATCATATGCGTCGCCTTGTTCCTAGAAATCCGAGATATTCATCCAAGCCCCGGCCCGCGATGAGGCCAGTGCCGCTGCTACAACCTTGTTTACTTCGAGCCCGTCCTCGAATGTGGGCCAGACCGGATCGCCCGTCGCTATGGCTGTCAGGAAATCCTTGGCTTCGATTATAATCTGATCCTGATAGCCGGTACCATGACCGGGTCCTTGGCAAAATGGCAGATAGTCGGGATGTTCAGGGCCGGTCAATATCTTTCGAAAACCGCGTTCTGCCTCGGGTCCCTCGGCCGTGTAGAGACAGATCGCGTTTTGATCTTCACAGTCAAAGCGGATCGCACCTTTCGTTCCGTAGATATCATAGGCATAGCCCATCTTTCGCCCGGTTGCGACCCGGCTGATGAACAGTGTCCCGCAAATGCCCGAGGCAAAGCGCAGCGTCAGATGCGCCTGATCATCGTTGGTGACTGCGACCCCGCCGCGTTCCTTGTGGACCGTCTCGACCACGGCATGCAGGCTGTCGATTGGCCCCATTAGCGCAAGCGCGCAGTTGATTGGGTGCGGCGCCAGATCGCCCATGCATCCGTTGGCATCGCCACTGCTGCGCCACGAGGCAGGAGCTTCGGGATCGGCATAGAAATCCTCGGTCATTTCGCCACGATAAGACGTCACCTGACCAATCCGGCCATTGGCGATCAGCTGGCGCGCATATTGCGTTGCGGGGGTCCGCACATAGTTGAACCCCATCATGTTGGCGACCGCGGCATCTTGCGCTGCTTTTGTCATTGCGCGGGCTTTTTCGACCGTTTCGGCCAGTGGTTTTTCGCACAGGACGGGTTTGCCCAAAGCAAAGGCAGCAAGCGCTATGTCATAATGGGTATCTTGGGGCGAGGCTATGACAACGGCCTCGACCTTGGGGTCATTGACCAGTACCCGCCAATCTTCTGTCCCGCGGCGAAAGCCATAGGCTTTTCGGTACCGATCAGATGAAGCTGCGGTACTCGCGCAAACCATCTCCAGCCGGGGTCGCAGTGCGGTATCAAAAATGGCCCCAACCGACGAAAACGCAACCGAGTGCGCCTTGCCCATGTAGCCACCACCGACAATGCCTATTCCTATTTCGGACATTGGCAGCCTCCCTCAAAAAGTATTTGCAACCGGTTGCAAGATTGGTATCGTCAATCCCAGAGACGGGTCAATACAGAATCGTCGACAAAGTCATGCGCGGGCCGCGAGGAGGACTTTTTTATGGCGGGTAGCGATACCGTTCGGCTAACAACCGCTCAGGCGATTATCAGATATCTGGCGGCCCAATACATCGAAATAGATGGCGATGAATGGCGCCTGTGCGGAGGCGGTTTTGGCATCTTTGGCCATGGCAACGTCACCTGTCTGGGCGAAGCGTTGTATGATCATAAAGAAGCGTTGCCGCTCTACCGTGGGCAGAACGAACAAAGTATGGGATTTGCAGCTGCTGGCTATTCCAAGCAATGGCTGCGTCAGCGGTTCATGTTCTGCACAGCCTCGGCCGGGCCGGGGACAGCGAATTTGCTCACAGCATCGGCGTTGGCGCATGCCAACCGCTTGCCCATGCTGATGCTGTGTGGTGATACGTTCATGACCCGTTTGCCCGATCCGGTTTTGCAACAGCTCGAACATTTCGGTGATCCGACATTCGGCGTGAACGATGCGTTCAAGGCCGTGACCCGCTATTGGGATCGGATCACGCATCCCGCGCAGATCATCCAGTCCTTGCCCAATGCCATTGCCACAATGCTTGACCCTGCAGATTGTGGGCCCGCGTTCCTTGGGTTGCCGCAGGATGTGCAAGGCTGGGCTTATGATTATCCGTTGGCCATGTTCGAAAAACGTGTGCACCGCATCCGCCGTCAGGCACCGGATGCAGCCGAAGTTGCCGATGCCGTTGCAGCATTGCGCGGGGCCAGGCGGCCTGTAATCATTGCGGGTGGCGGGGTGCAGTATTCCGGGGCGGTGTCCGAACTGACCGCCTTTGCCCAAGCGCATGGCATTCCGGTTGTCGAAACAATCGCAGGGCGTGCCAACATGATGGATACGCATCCGCTCAACACTGGGCCAATCGGTGTGACGGGATCAGACAGCGCCAATGCGATTGCGGCAGACGCTGATGTTATCTTGTCGGTCGGTTGCCGGCTGCAGGACTTCACAACCGGTTCGTGGACAGCATTTTCGCAAGATGCGCAGATCATCGGATTGAATGCCGGGCGCCACGATGCGGGCAAGCACCGATCCTTACCCATGGTGGGCGACGCCAAGCTGGGGCTGAATGCGTTGACCGGGGCCATGGGCGACTATAGCGCCCCCGCTGACTGGACCCGGCGTGCCGCAGACGAGCGGTCCAAGTGGATGGCTTATGTGGCTGGGAACGTAGCACCGGGCAACGCCCCCAATTCCTATGCGCAGGCCATCGGCGCGGTAAATGCCCTGTGCCATCCACGTGACCGGGTGGTGGCCGCGGCCGGGGGGCTGCCTGCCGAGGTCACGGCAAATTGGCGTACGCTCGACATCGGGACGGTGGATGTTGAGTTTGGATTTTCCTGTATGGGCTACGAGATTTCCGGGGCCTGGGGCGCACGGATTGCGCAATCTGAACGCGAGCCGGATCGCGATACCATTACCTTTTGCGGTGATGGCTCCTACCTAATGCTGAATTCTGATATTTATTCGTCGGTTCTAAGTCGGAAAAAGTTAATTGTATTGCTCCTCGACAATGGCGGTTTTGCGGTTATCAACAAGCTGCAGAACAACACCGGCAATGAAAGCTTCAATAACCTGCTGAGTGATGCACCCACAATCCCCGAGGCTTTTGCAGTTGATTTTGAAGCGCACGCGGCCAGCATGGGGGCTGCCGCCGAAACGGTGCAAAACCCGGCCGAATTATCTGAGGCCTTCAAACGCGCCCAGGCCAGCGACAAGACATATGTGATCTGCATGAAGGTTGATGCCTATGATGGCTGGACAACCGAAGGGCACGCCTGGTGGGAGGTGGGCACGCCCCACGTGACCGATAATCCCAAGGTGGCGCAGGCGCACACTGACTGGGAAGCAACTCGGCCCAAGCAACGGAAGGGAGTTTGAACATTGCGTACATTCACATCTGAAACAGCCGATCCAATCACCATCTGCGAAGAGCTTATGAATGGCCCCGGTGCTGTCCGCATCAGGGGGCTCTTGTCGGATGATCAAATTGCAGATGCGCGACGCGTCATAATGCAGCATTCTGACAAAGAGGGCGAAAAAGTCACGCACTTTCAAGGCGCCGCTATGGAAGACGGAAAAGCCAATCTGCAGCGCCGCGTGTGGAACCTGTTGGCCAAAGGTAACGTGTTCTCGGACATGGCGGCACACCCGGTGCTGATGCAAATCCTTGGCAAATGGCTCGGATCCGAGTTCATCATGGGATCGATTGCGGCCAACCGGATTTTGCCGGGTGGACCGGGACAGGAGCCTCATATTGATTTTCCCTACTGGGACTTTTACAAACCAGACAGCCATCCGCTTGGTCTTAATGCCAGTTTTCCCATGAACGCGCAGGTAACGGTGGCGTTGGATCATTTTACGCTAGAAAGTGGCGCGACAGCTTATTTGCCTGGCAGCCAAAAAAACATGCGATATCCCACGTCGGAAGATCACGAGGATTTCTATGCCAATTGCGCACGCATGACGGGTGTGCCGGGGGATGTGATAATTTTTTATGGCGCTGCTTGGCATTGTGCGATGCCAAACAATGCCGATCACGACCGCAATGCCGTGCTGATCAACTACATCCCGAAATTCGTTAAACCGCTCGAGGATATGCCCGGTGCTCTGCCACAGGCCTTTCTTGATGCGGCCAGCCCGCAGATGCGGCAGCTTTTAGGGTTTAACTACAAGTATCCAGAAATCCTCGATCAGGCAGATGCTGAGAATGCTGAAGGCCTGGTCAATACAGGGGGCACCGCGTGAGCGCTCTGATCCAAGGGATAAAGGCGAATGACTTTGTCATTGTTGGTCGTGCAGGCATCGACTTTTTTACCGATGTGGGCGTGCGTGCTGAGGATGCAGAACATGTGACAGTCGATCTTGGGGGATCTGCTGCGAATATCGGTGCGGGCATCTGCAAACTGGGTGGCAGGGCTGCGCTTGTCACATCCGTTTCCGACGACTCCATTGGCAGTTACTGTATCAACCGATTGGGCCACTACGGCGTTGATGCAAGGCACGTTCGCCGTGTGGGTGGCGAATACCGTAACTCTTTGGCGTTCTACGAAAGCGTGCTCAAAGGGCACCGCAACGTGATCTATCGCAACGGTGCTGCGGATTTCCAGATGGAAATCGCAGATGTCGAAGCGGTGGATTATAGCCGCTATGGTGCGCTGATCACGGCCGGTACTGTCTTTGCTGCGGAACCTTCGCGCGCGGCGACGTTCCGCGCCTTTGAACTGGCCAAAGCGGCAGGTGTGCCGATCATCTTTGACGTGGATTACCGCCCCTATTCTTGGCCATCGCCACAGGTTGCCGCTGATGTTTTGAGCCGCGCTGCAGAGGCGTCTGACATGATCGTAGGTAATGATGAAGAGTTCGGCTTTATGGCTGGGGGCCTTGAAAAAGGGCAGGCTAAGGCCCGTTCATTGTCCGAAACGACCGCAGAAATTGTGATCTATAAAATGGGCGAAAACGGTGCGGTCACCTATACGTCGGGCGCAGAAATTGCGACGGGCATTTATCCGGTCACGGCTGTCAAACCCAATGGGGCAGGGGATGCGTTCATGGCCGGTCTCATGACCGCGATTGCTGATGGCCATGACCTGAAAACCGCGATATTGCGAGGCTCGGCCTGCGCTTCGATCACTGTATCAAAACCGGGCTGTGCGCCAGCGATGCCGGACCCCAAAGGGCTTGCGGCTTTTCTGGAAACGCAACCCGGCCCGACCAACCCCTAACGGAGGATCGCCATGCATATCGCGCCTTTTGACAACAAGAACGCCCCAATCGTGGACTTGGACGATGCAACCGTTCCGCTAAACTACTTTAATATCGTAAAGCTCAAAAAGGGCGAAGCATTCGAATACAAGGTACCGGGATACGAAACCTGCATCGTTCCAGCGACAGGCACGGTCGACGTCAACGTTGAGGGGTTCAAAGCTGATGCACTGGGTGGGCGCGGCGTTGACGTCTGGGACGGCGAACCCGAAGGGGTCTATGTGCCGACCGCCGCCAAGGCTGAAATGGTTTGCACCTCGGACGCAGCCGAAGTTTTTGTGGCGGGGGCCCGTTTTGACGGAGTGCTAGATGCCTTTGCCATTCGGTCGGATGAGCTTGACCTGGTGCAATACGGATCAGACGACACCAAGACCCATCGTAAGATCAAGCATATCCTTGGCCAAAAGCAACATGACAAGGTGGGCCGCTTGCTGGTCAGCGAATTGTTTACCGTGGGTCAGGGTGGTTGGTCGGGCTTTCCAAGCCACAAGCATGACACCGACCGGATGCCGGTCGAGACACGACACGACGAAACCTATAACTTCCGCTTCAGGCCCAATCATGGGTCTGGTGTGCAGATGCTTCAGCGCGAAGATGGCAAAGCAGGAGATGCCTATCACATTGTCGATGGATCAACCATTTGCCTTGATAACGGATATCATCCCTGCGCCGTGCTGCCCGGCTATGAGATGTACTATTTTACCATTCTGGGGGGGCTCAGCCAGCGCAGTCTGGTTCAATATTTCCAGCCCTCGCATGCTTATCAGATTGAGACAATCCCCGGCATCAAAGACATGATTGCCAAGTTCAAATGACACTCGCAACCTTGGCTGATGTTTTGCGGCCCGCCAAGGCGGGGGGCTATGCGGTTGCGGGTCTGGTGACGCTGGGCTGGGAAGATATGCGCGCTTTTGTAGCGGCAGCAGAGGCCGAAGACTGCCCTGTCATCTTGCAAGCCGGACCATCGTGTCGCGCACACACGCCGCTGCCGATCCTAGGCAAAATGTTCCGCTATTTGGCAGAGCGCGCAAGTGTTCCGGTGGTCGCGCATCTGGACCACGGCTATACCTTTGATGAGTGCAAGGAGGCATTGGACAGCGGGTTCACGTCGCTTATGTTTGATGGCTCGCGCAAACCGCTGGCACAGAATATCCTTGAAACGGCTCAGATTGCTGAAATGGCGCATAAGGCGGGAATTTCCTGCGAGGGTGAGATCGGGTTTGTCGGATATGATAATGGCGAGGCTTCCGCCGGAACGGACCCTGCTGAAGCCGCAGAATTTGCGCGTGAAACTGGCGTTGATGCGATGGCCATCTCGGTGGGCAATGTGCATTTGCAACAGGATCAATCGGGTGGTCTGGACGAAGCCCGAATAGCCGCGATTGAGGCGGTGACAGATGTGCCTTTGGTGATACACGGTGGCTCAGGCGTGCCTGCTGCTCAGCGCCGCACCCTTGCGCGAACCACTGCGATCAGCAAATTCAACATCGGCACCGAATTGCGCATGGCTTTTGGCGCGGCTTTGCGCGGTGCTGTCAATGCGGATGCAAATCGATTTGACCGCGTGACAATCCTGCAAGACACGCATGACCCGGTTGTGGCAGCGACACGCGTGGTTCTGAAAACAATGAAGGGCTAGGACATGATCAACATAGCACTTTTGGGCTGTGGCCGCATTGGGCAGGTTCACGCAAATAGCTTGCTTGGAATAGATGGTGCACGCGTTGCAGCGGTGTGCGATGCCGTCCCTGCCGCCGCAGACGCATTGGCCGAGCGCACTGGTGCAAAAGTAATGGACACCGATGCAATTCTTGCGGATGCGGACATTGATGCCGTTGTAATCGGTACGCCGACAACCACCCACTATGATTTGATCCATGCCGCCGCTACCGAGGGAAAGGCGATATTTTGCGAAAAGCCAATTGATCTGAATGCAGACCGCATTCGCGATTGTCTGAAGATTGTGAGCGCACAAAATGTGCCGTTTCTTGTCGCTTTCAACCGCCGTTTTGATCCGAACTTTCGCGCGCTGAAACAACAGATTGACGATGGCACTGTGGGCGATGTTGAAATGATTACGATCCTGTCACGTGATCCCAACCCGCCCCCGATCGGTTATGTCAAAACGTCGGGTGGCTTATTTCGCGATATGATGATCCATGATTTTGACATGGCCCGTTTTTTACTAGGAGAAGACCCGGTAGAAATATTTGCGCAGGGTTCATGCCTTGTAAATCCAGAGATTGGTGCTGCGGGGGATGTGGACACGGCCATGGTCACCTTGCGTACGGACAGCGGAAAGTTGTGCCACATTTCGAATTCTCGTCGTGCCACTTATGGCTATGATCAGAGGGTTGAAGTACATGGCAGTATGGGGATGGTTCGGGCCGACAACGTATTAACGACGACAGTCGAAGTATCGACCGCATCGGGGTTTTGCCGTGCCCCGACCGAGCCATTCTTTCTAGAGCGCTATAGTGATGCGTATCGGGCTGAAATGCTGCACTTTATTGACGCATTAACGACAGGAAACGCGCCTTCGCCAAACGGATTGGACGGTTTTAAGGCGCAGGTCATTGCGGATGCAGCGGACGCGTCCTGTACCTTAGGACAGCCGCAGACGTTGGATTTTACCTACAGCATTTGACGAAATACCTGAAGCATCTGTCATCACTTAACGCGTTGAAACCTTTGATTTCAGGCAACGTTAGATGGCTCGATTTTTTCACCAAAAGCTGTATAATTCTGTTCCTCAGGTGGCCGGTAGATTGCTTTAACTTAGCTTGATCCAAGCCGCATTGCGTGCGGCCGACCTTACGCAGGCATCAACAAATTCGACGCCTCTCAAGCCGTCCAACACGGTTGGGTATATCACGTCTGTACCCGGCGTCAGACCGTCTTTGAACGCAGTGATAGCCTCAGCGGCTTCGCTGTAAATGGTTGCAAACCCTTCCAGATACCCCTCGGGATGACCGGCGGGGATGCGGCTGACGCGTTCGGCGGCCGGACCGGCGCCCGCGCCATTGCGTGTGATCACACGTTTGGGTTCGCCAAAGGGCGTGTGCAACAGATAGTTTGGGTTTTCCTGCACCCACTCCAAGCCGCCACTTTCGCCGTATACCCGCAGGCGCAACGCATTTTCGTTGCCCGGCGCCACCTGTGAACACCACAGCATGCCTTTTGCTCCGCCATGAAAGCGCAACAACACGTGACCATTGTCATCAACCCGGCGGCCCGGAACAAAGGCATCCAGATCAGCGGCGAGGCTTTCCACGGTCAGACCCGACACAAAGCACGCCAGATTGTGCGCATGTGTGCCTATATCGCCCGTTGATCCCCCCGCACCAGAGCGGGCCGGATCCGTGCGCCATTCGGCTTGCTTGAACGTTTCATCCTGTGTCAGCCAATCTTGCGGATACTCGACCTGGACGACGCGCACCTTGCCGATCTCGCCGGTTGCGACCATTTCCCGCGCCTGACGCACCATCGGATAGCCGGTATAGTTGTGCGTCAAAACGAAAAGTGCATTGGCCTTTTCCACCGCCTTGACCAGCTTTTTGGCGTCAGCAAGCGTCGAGGCCAGTGGCTTGTCACAGATCACGTGGATGCCACGTTTTAGGAACTCGCGTGCAGCGGCATAGTGGACGTGGTTGGGCGTAACAATCGATACGGCCTCAATCCCGTTTTTTAGGCGTGCTTCGCGGATCGCCATCTGTTTGAAGTCGTCATAGATGCGCGGCAAACCCAAAGCCTCACCCGAAGCGCGGGCCTTGTCGGGTGTCGAAGATAACGCACCCGCCACCAATTCGAAGCGATCGTCGATGCGCGACGCGATGCGGTGCACGGCCCCGATAAAGGCATCATTCCCGCCACCCACCATGCCAAGCTTGATCTTTTTTACCATATCCATTCCCTCTCAGAGGCGGGGCCCCATCTTGGTTGTTCTTAAATAATATCCGCTGAAGCCATCCAGTGTGGCGCCTAACCAATGCCAAGCATTTTACGATTTGCTGCCTCGTCAGTGCCGCCATCGGCAAAATCATCAAAGGCGCGTTCGGTCACTCGGATAATGTGATCGGCGACGAATTGTGCACCTTCGCGCGCGCCGTCCTCAGGGTGTTTCAAGCAGCATTCCCACTCGACAACCGCCCAACCATCAAAGTCATTGGCCGCCATCTTGGAAAAGATCGCCGCAAAATCGACCTGTCCATCACCAAGGGACCGGAAACGTCCCGCCCTATCTACCCAAGGCTGATAGCCCGAATAAACCCCTTGCCGACCGGTCGGATTAAACTCTGCGTCTTTGACATGGAACATCTTGATCCGATCCTTGTAGATGTCGATGTTATCCAGATAATCCATGCACTGAAGCACGTAATGAGATGGGTCATAAAGCATGTTGCATCGGGCGTGGCCATTCACCCGTTCAAGAAACATTTCAAAGGTGGCCCCGTCATGCAAGTCTTCGCCTGGGTGTATCTCATAGCAAATGTTGACGTCATTGGCATCGGCATGGTCGAGGATTGGACGCCACCTGTTCGCCAATTCGTCAAACGCTGATTCAATCAGGCCTGCAGGCCGCTGCGGCCAAGGGTAGACATAGGGCCAGGCCAGCGCGCCCGAGAATGTGGCGTGGTTCTTGATGCCCATGTTTGCCGAGGCCGAGATGGCCTTTTTTACCTGATCGACTGCCCATGCCTGACGCGCCTGTGGGTTGCCTTGCACAGACGGGTCAGCAAAGCCGTCAAAAGCAGTGTCATAGGCTGGGTGCACGGCCACGAGCTGGCCCTGTAAATGTGTGGACAGCTCGGTGACTTCAACGCCGTTGTCAGCAGCTTCGCCTTTGAATGTGTCGCAATAATCCTTGCTTTCGGCGGCTGCTGCCAGATCAAACAGACGTGCATCCCAGCTTGGCACCTGAACACCTTTGTAACCACACTCAGCAGCCCATTTGGTGATCGCATCCCACGAGTTGAACGGCGCATCTTCGCCCGCAAATTGTGCCAGAAACAGTGCTGGGCCTTGAATTGTTTTCATAATTTTTTCTCCCAAAGAGCCACGATTCTAGGGTGGCATGTTTTCTTTTAGATAAATGTCGATGCGTATCCGTTCCTGAGCGCTGTTTAGCGGCCTCTGGTCTCTTTTGGCGCGCATGACGCGAACCGCACTTCGGATAAGGTGACCGGGGTCTTGACTAATGACAGCATCAATAACTCCATTGTTCAGGGCAGTGCGCGACAAGGGTGTTAACTCGTGCGCGACCACAGCCGGTTTGTCGTCGAAGTTATGAGAATTAAAAAAACGTACCAAGCCCTCATTGCCAGCCGCAGATGAATAAATGCCAATGACGTTTGAGTTTTCTGCTAAAGCGTCAGGCAGCAAGCGTTCGATCAGATCGGGATCGTCGCGCCCTTCGAGAGATGCAAGCACGTCGATGTGGGGAAAGTCTTGGCCCATGACCTCGTCAAAGCCAAGGCGTCTTTCCAAATGATCACGAGCGAGCATTGATCCGGTTAGCACCATAACCTTACCACGCTTTTTACCCAAAAACCGACCCAAAAGTTGTGCAGCCGTCCGCCCTGCAGCAACATTATCGATGCCAACACAGTAATCCCGCTCTGAGCTTGGAATATCTGCGACCAAAGAAACTACGGTCAGCCCATTCGCTTTGAGATGCGCAATGGAATCGCGCACCGAAGGTGTTTCCGGTCCAAAGATCGCGACCCCGTCCACCTGGCTTTTGTCGATAGCGTTGATTGCAGCTGCAAGAGCCATAGGATCAAAGGCTGCAACACGCACGAAACTCAGGACCGTGCGGTCGTGGCGCAAATTGATGTTAAGCTGATCGATCTGCGCTTGTAATGACGACACAAATTCATTGTCATTGGCGGGCAGGATGAACACGAAATTATACACCCGTCCCCGTGCGAGATTGGCTGCCGCTGCGTCGCGAACATAGCCAAGTTCAGCAATGGCTTTATTGACTTTACTTATGGTTTTTTCTCGCACACCAGGGCGCGCGTTCAAGACCCGATCAACGGTTGCAAGACTAACTTCAGCGACACGCGCTATGTCGTTGATTGTAGGGTTGAGATATGTTTCTGTCGTTGGCTTCATGTTTGTTTACATAAGGTTATAATGCCTTTGCTAGTCCTTCAAACAAACGCGCCACCGCTTCAGCGCCGGGGTCTACATGACCTATCAGATTTTCTTCGGGTACGTAAGATGCGCGTCCTGCGTTGGCGCGCCCCATTGCGGCGGTCTTCTGTGCGCCGTCCCGTGCAGCAGAGGCTGCTGCATCAAGACCGTGGGGCAGGGCACTTAACGCTGGTCCGAGTGCGTCGATCATTGTGCGATCACCGATATGTGCCCCGCCCACTTGGCTGATGCGTTCAAGCCCGGCTAGCAATGCCTTGTGTATAGGTTTTCCACTGGCGCAAGCATCGCCCGTGGCTCCAAAGAAAATCGCAAGGATGACACCCGACGATCCTCCCATTGTTTGGCTTAACTCATTGCCGACAGCACGAAACAATTGTGTCGGATCAGCCAAGGGCAGTCGATCTAAGGCCCCTTTAAGGGCGCGTGCGGCTGTGGCCAGCGTGTTTCCAGTGTCACCATCGCCTGATTTTGCGTCCAGTTCATTCAAGTCGGCTTCGGCAGCCATCAGCAGATCACAACACTGTTCCAGCACGTTTCGTGTCTTTGTATTGCTTGATGGGATTGGCTGGATTGGGCTCAGGCCGTCGGGCAGTGGACTTACCAAAACAGGTCCGATGTCTTTGACCCCTGGCCACGTAGGCAAATCTACAGGTGCGTGCAGATGGCTCATGATGACTGTATCGACGGGCAGAACCGAGACTGAAAACCCGTGCATATCTAGTGACGTCATCAGCGGGGCCGGGCCAATAATATGTGTAATATTGCCGGCTCTTTCTGACGTTGCCAATTCGTGAGCCAGCACGCTCATTTCGAGCGGAGTAGTTGAGCCGAGGTTATTCAGGATTGCCACGTACGGGCCAGTGCCTATCCGGGGGGCGAGCTTTTCCAACACCAGATCCATCGCGTTTTGGGCGTCTTTGAACGCGACTTGTTGAACGCCTGCCTCACCATGAATTCCAAGGCCCAGTTCCGCCATACCGGGAGCGATCCTGTCTTCCTTGGCAGAGCCGGGAACGGTGCAAGTATCCAGAGATTTGCCAATCGACGCCATGTTGGATATTGCGCTTTGCGCTGCTTCTGTGATGGTGGCTAGATCGGCATCAGATTCAGCCAATGCGCCCGCGATCTTATGCACAAACAACGTGCCTGCTACGCCCCGTGGTTGGGGCAGGTCGGGAAGGGCGATGTCATCATCAACCACAACCATTGCAACCTTAAGGCCAAATGCGCGCGCGCGTTCCGCGGCGAGACCAAAATTCAGCCGGTCACCGGTATAATTTTTGACGATAAGCAAGCAGCCCGAAGGCCCGGTAACAGCTAGAATTCCGGCCAATACCGCGTCGACGGATGGCGAAGCAAAGATTTCGCCGCAGACGGCAGCCGTCAACATGCCGGCCCCTACAAAGCCAGCGTGAGCAGGTTCATGCCCCGAACCACCGCCGGAAATGAGCGCTACTTTTGACTTATCCCAATCTGTACGGCAAACAACCTTGATATGAGGATAGCCGTCTAACCGGGTGAGTGCTCCGCCGCAGGTTTCCAGCAAACCGTCGATCGCGTCCGTCACAAGCGTCTCTTTGGCATTGATGAATTGGTTCATTTCCGGGTCTCCTCAGCGAATGCGGTCTCCGCTTGCGTCAAAGCAAAGCGGATTGTTTGGGGTAATTTTAAGATGTGTTCCGGGTTCGTATTCACTTGCAGGATCAGCAATTGTTGTGATGATGTGGCCATTCAGAACCAGATGTAGGCGGTTCTGATCGCCCAAGTGTTCGACGCGTTGTACAACGGCATTTAAACCTTCGCCTTGGCGGATGTGTTCGGGGCGCAACCCGATTTGCGTTGTGCCGTGTGGGACGTTGCCAAAGATGTCTGCGGGCAGGACATTTATCCGGGGCAGGCCAAGACGGCTGGCTACATACAGCGAATTTGGGTTCTCATATATTTCGCGCGGTGTGCCGAACTGAACCAGCTTGCCTTCGTTCAGAACACCGACGTGGGTGGCCATTGTCATTGCTTCGATCTGATCATGGGTCACATAAAGAAGCGTTGCACCCAAATTGGCCTGAATGCGTTTTAGTTCGACACGCAGGTCTGTGCGCAACTTGGCATCAAGCGAACTGAGCGGCTCATCCATGAGGTAAATCGCTGGGTCTCTGACGAGAGCTCGGCCAATGGAAACGCGCTGCATCTCGCCGCCGGAGAGTGCGGTCGCCTTATTGTCGAGCTTGTGGCTGATCTGCAGCACTTCGGCGACTTCGCCAACTTTTCGATCTATCTCTGACTTCGGAGTTCTCAGGATAGGAGACTTGAGCGGGAACGCCAGATTATCGCGAACGGTAAGATGCGGATAGAGCGAATATTGTTGAAACACCATCGCGATATCGCGTTGCGATGGCATTTCACCTGCGACGTTCCGACCATCAATCCACACTTCTCCGCCGTCGGCCTTTTCCAACCCCGATATCAAACGTAACGTCGTTGTTTTGCCTGCCCCCGTTGGCCCCAAAAGTACGACAAACGCACCATCCGGGATCGTGAGTGAGACATCGTCAAGTGCGACATCCGTGCCAAAGGACTTGCTTAGGTGTTTGAGAATGACTTCAGCCATTTGCCAACACCTCGTTGTTCAATTCCGAGCGCAACGCCAGTCCGGTTGCTGTGTCAAACAATGTCACCTTTGGAGCCTCAAATGTCAGCCCGACGGTCTCTCCAACCCTTGCGACTTGAGCACTGTCGATGCGGGCTTTGATGTCGCCATTGGGTGTGTCGAGCGTGACGATCTGAGTCGTCCCGAGGTATTCTGTCGCCAAAACCTTGCCCCTGTAGGAACTGGCATCAGACAGTATGACGTGCTCGGGGCGGACCCCATAGATCAGATCGCCCGCAGCACCCTGCATTTGGCGCGGTATTGCATGCATCTGATCGCCCAGTATGACCTCGGTGGCGCCGTTCGCGATCTTGCCGCTGAACTTCAAGAAATTCATCGAAGGCGACCCGATGAAATCGGCCACGAACATCGTAGCGGGTTTGTCGTAAATCTCCTGTGGTGTTCCGAACTGTTCAACAACGGCGTTGTTCATCACAACGATCTTGTCGCCCATTTGCATCGCCTCGAGCTGATCATGGGTCACATAGACTGTGGTGGCATTCATTCGGTCATGCAGGGCGCGCAGTTCTTCGGCCATGTGTTCGCGGAATTCCGCATCAAGTGCGCCCAGAGGTTCGTCCATCATAAAGGCTTTGGGATCGCGGACGATGGCACGCCCTAAAGCCACGCGCTGGCGGTCGCCGCCCGACAGCCCTCCTACTGGACGGTTCAGGATACTGGTGATCCCCAGTATTTCGGCGACCTCTGCCACCTTTGCTTTGACCTGTGCACGCGGCATCCCTTGGGACACGAGCGGATAGCTCAGGTTTTTCCGAACATTGAAGTGTGGATAAAGCGCAAACATTTGAAACACAAAGGCGATGTCGCGTTGGCTGGGAGGCTTTTGGCTGATCTCTTCGCCATCCAGAAAGATTTCGCCGGAGGTCGGGAGCTCAAGCCCTGCAATCATCCGGAGCGTGGTTGTCTTGCCACACCCAGACGGACCAAGCAACATGAAGAATTCGCCATCCTCGATGGTAAAGGAGCTGTTCTGAACCGCGGTGAAGTCACCGAATTCTTTACGCACATTTCTGATGATGATTTGTGCCATTCTCAGTCCTTGAAGTGCGAAACGATGATAAACATCACTGTGCCGATCAGTGTTGTGACAAATGAGTAGGTATAGGCCCAAAGAACAAATGGCTGCATCAGCATCACCACCCCGAGGCCAATCAGGATCGTTGCGAGCATTTCCCAAGGGCTGCGCTTGAACCGCAAAAGACCGTTGAAGAAATCGCTCATGTCAATACCTCTGGGTGGCAACGGATGGGGACTGGGTTCTGGGGAACGGCTGAAAATGTCATTTGCGCACCGCTCCGAAGGTTATCCCACGAAGCAGGTGTTTGCGCAGCAGAATAGTAAAAATCATGACCGGTAGCAGAAAGATTGTGGCACCCGCAGCGACGGCAGGCCAATCAAGCCCCCCCACGCCTATGATTGTCGGAATGAAGGGCGGTGCCGTCTGTGCCGTTCCCGAGGTCAAAAGCACTGCGAACGCATATTCATTCCACGCAAAGATCAGACAAAAAATTGCGGTCGAGGCAATACCAGTGGCGGCCTGTGGCAGCACCACCTTGTAGAAGGCCTGAAAGCGCGTGTAACCGTCGATCAAAGCGGCCTCTTCATATTCGCGGGGGATTTCATCGATGAAGCCCTTAAGCAACCAAACCGCAAGCGAAATGTTCACGGCCGTATAGAGCAAAATCATACCCAGATGCGTATCCGACAGCCCCAATTGACGGTACATCAAGAAAATTGGGATTGCGACGGCGATGGGGGGCATCATTCTGGTACTTAGGATGAAAAATAGCAGGTCGTCGGCCAGAGGTATTTTGAAGCGCGAGAACGCATAGGCGGCCAGTGTGCCGAGTACGATGCTCAGGAAAGTGGAGCCAAATCCAATGATCACCGAGTTAAGGAACCGTTCGCCAAATTTTGAAGGGCCTGCGATGACCATGTCGTATTCGCGCACGATTTCTTCGTACCAGGTTTGTGGTGGGTTGGCGGCCAGGAATTCCTGAGTTTGACGGGTGCGGGTTGTGAAAAGGTTCACATAGCCCTCGAGTGTGGGGTCAAAGAGCACCTTTGGAGGATAGCTGATCGCATCGGCGGGCGATTTGAACCCGGTGAGCATAATCCATGCCAATGGGAGCATGGTAACCAACGCGTAGATGATGACCATGGTGCCTGCGAACCACTTTGACCGTTTTGACGGCTCTGTGACGGAAAAGCTGCTCATACTGGTGTCTTTCTGTGTGGCATGCGTCTGAGGGGGGCTTTCTGCCCCCCGCGCTGACGCGCCCCCCCGAGAGTTTTATCAGCAAGATGAAGGCTGGATCGGAGTGCACTCATCGTTCTTTTACCTTGTTGAGCGCTTTGACATAGATGCTGGCCAGGCCAAAAACGGTGACAAAAAGGATGATGGCATAGGCTGAGGCGTAGCCGGTGCGCCATTTTTCAAATGCCTCGCGTTTAAGATTGATCGAGGTCAGCTCGGTGGTGGAACCCGGGCCGCCGCCGGTCAATTGCACCACTAGGTCGAACATCTTGAAGTTTTCAATGCCGCGGAACAAGACAGCGAGCATCAGGAAGGGCAACACCATGGGAACCGTAATGGTGAAGAACTGGCGCAGCTTACTGGCGCGATCGACCTCGGCAGCCTCGTAAATATAGTCAGGAATTGACCTGAGCCCTGCTAGGCAAATCAGCATCACAAAAGGCGTCCACATCCAAGTGTCTACGATGACTATGGACCATGGCGCCAATTGGACGCTGCCCAACATTTCAAAGCTGGATGGGTCTTTACCAGAAAAGAATGAAACCACATAGTTGAACAGCCCGATCTGTGGCTGATAAAGGAATTTCCAGAAATTCCCAACGACGGCTGGTGAAAGCATCATGGGCAGCACAATTATAGTGGTCCACAGGTCATTTCCCTTGAATTTTTTGTTGATCAGGTAGGCGAGTGTGAAGCCGATTAGCACTTGAAAAAAAATCGTCCAAAACAAGAAATGTGCGGTGGCTTGCATGTTGAGCCAGATGTCACTGTCTGTCAGGATACGCTCGTAGTTGCGGGTCCCGATCCATTCTACCGGACGGTTACGGTTGGCTTTGAAGTTGGTAAAGCTGAGTCTGATTGTCCAGATCAGCGGAAAGATGTTGATGGCCAGCAGCAGAAAGATGGTTGGACCTACAAATATCCAAGCGATCGCACGGTCACTCAGGCCGCGTATTTTGCGGGCAACGCGCTGAGGCGTTGCGGAGGCGGCGCGTGTGACGGGGGTGTCTGACATCGGGTCAAACCTTCCTTAAGGCGAGGCGGCGTCTCTGCCGCCCTGCCGTTGATACAAGTATGGGCGGGGCGTTTGCCCCGCCGCACGCTGCCTCAGAGTTTGCCTTCGTCTTCGAAGACTTCGATCCAATCCTCGACCAGTTTATCAAGGGCTTCCTTTGCAGTGCCTTGATCCGCAACCACATAGTCATGCAGACGTTTTTGCATGGCCAAAAGCAGTTCAGCATAGGCTGGTTCCTGCCAGAAGTCCTGGACCGAGCCCATGGCTTCAAGAAAGTCACCGGCAAACGGTGCGCTGTCTTTGAAACCGGGATCGTTGAGCACAGAGTTGTGCGCAGAATATCCGCCCAATTCCCACCATTTGGCCTGAACATCGGGGTCAGCGAACCACTTGATGTATTCAAGTGCCGCATCCTGCTTGTCGGAATAGGCAACAACCGAGATACCCTGACCACCCAATGTCGAACCGGCCTGATTTTGAGGTGGGTTTACAAAGAAATCGATATTTTCCCCGCCCGTGTTCGGGTCAGCATAGAGGCCGGGAAAGAAGGCGAACCAATTCATCGCCATTGCGACCTGGCCGGATTTGAACGCATCAAGCGACTCACCCATATACGAATTCGTGTATCCGGGAGGCGTAGCTGTTTCGTAAAACTCTTTATAGAATTCAAGTGCTTCTACCGCTTCAGGCGAGTTTACGGCGCCTTCCATGTCATAGGAACCTGGCGTGTTTTCGTACTTGAATCCCCATGGATAAAGCGCTGAGGTCACGCCCATGGTGATCCCCTCGGATCCGCGTTCGGTAAAGATCGACGCGCCATAAACAGTTTTGCCGTCTATCTCGCGACCTTGGAAGAACTGAGCGATTTCCAGCAGTTCCGTTTGGCTTTTCGGTTCCGCCAGATCACGGCCTGTGGCGTCTTTGAAGGCTGCCTTAATGTCATCGCGCGCAAACCAATCTTTGCGATAGAACCATCCGTTTGCATCGCCCATGGCGGGCAGAGCGTAATAGTTAGGAGTTCCTTTTGGCCATGTCGAATAGGCGTAAACGGTTGCATCAGCAAAATCGGACATCGCGATGCCCTCGGCGTCAAAAAAGCCGTTTAGCTTGACATAATGGCCGTTTTCGGCGCCGCCGCCGATCCATTGGCTGTCGCCAATCAGCAAGTCACACAGTTTGCCGCCTGAATTCAATTCGTTCAACATGCGGTCTGCGAAATTAGGCCAAGGGATAAACTCAAAGCTCATGTTATGACCGGATTGTGCCTCAAACTCTTTGCTGAGTTCGACAAGCGCGTTCGCGGGATCCCATGCTGCCCAACACAGAGTCAGATCTTCGGCTTGCGCGCTGCTTGCAAAGGTTGCGGCCGCAAGGCTCAGCGCACTGACGGATGCCAGTTTGAATGATTTCATAGTGTTTCCTCCCAGAGTGTCATTGGCTGTTGCATGATATTCGAATCGTCAATTGCCACGCTCTGACGCTATTTGAGGTGCGGACCTCAAGTCCATGATTTTCTGAGGTACGCACCTCAAATGACGGGAAAATTTGGCCAACTTACTGAAAGTAAACATTAAGAATATTTTTTTTCAGTTGCTTTATACAGTGACTTGTATCTTAAAGCTTCAATTTGTGCTGTGTTAGACCTAGCAAATTTTGGTGCACTGGCCGGGCCGTGCGATTAAAAGCGATGCAAAAAGGGGGGATACAATTGTCATGCTTGGTAACGTTCGAGACTTGTTTCATTACCCGGTCAAAGGGTTAAACGCACAGTCACTTGACCACGTTCAGTTGGAACCGAACCGGGGCTTCCCGTTCGATCGGGTGTTCGGATTTGCGCGTCACGATAGTGGGTTTGATCCGAACAATCCCAAACCGTTGGCTAAATCGCGATTTGTTGTGTTGGCACGTGATGCAGTTCTGGCCACCTTGGACACTAGATACGATCCGACCACGGGGGTGCTAACGCTGGTCAACGATGAAACCAATGGCTCGTTTGACATCAACAGTTCCGAGGGGCGGGCAGGTGCCGCCCGTCTCGTGGGGAAGCATGTCGGCTTGATATCTGACAAGTATCCGACGCTCCATGCGTCTGATCCGCATCGGTTTACAGATGTATCGGTGGACTCGACCGAGATGATGAATGCCGTTTCACTTATTAATGCCGATAGTGTTGAATATTTTGCTGCGCAAACAGGGGCTGACATAAACGTTGCGCGGTTTCGGGGTAACATCGTGTTTTCTGGGATCCCCGCCATGACAGAAATGGATTGGGTGGGGCGTGAAATTGCCATCGGCGACTCCCTGCTACGAGTACTGCGCAGGACCAAGCGGTGCGCCGCCACACAAGTTAATCTTGCAACCGGAAAGCGCGACCATGATGTCCCCAAAATGCTCAGAGACTGTTTTGGCCACTCTGATATGGGCATATATGCCGAAGTCATTGCAGGTGGACCAGTCTGCGTGGGCGATACGCTGACCATGTTATAAATCCGCGCCGCCCGATGTGCTTGCTTCAGCCCTGAAGCGCCTTTACGCTCACATCGCCTCGGGCTTGTTCTCGTATCGCTAATGATGCCGCAGAGGCTGCTGCTGCAGTCGTGAAATACGGTATCTTGTCATAGAGCGCGATCGATCGGATCGACTTTGAGTCCTCAACGGCCTGCGCGCCCTCGGTTGTGTTGAACACCAGCTGAATTTTATTGTCCTTCATCATGTCAGTTATGTCTGGTCGCCCTTCGTAAACTTTGTTCACGACACCGCAAGGCAAGCCATTTTCAACCAGCCATTCGGCGGTGCCGCGGGTCGCAACATGAGTAAAACCCATGTCATTCAAAAGCTTGGCAGCATCCAGCATATCGGATGTCTTGTCTGCATCCCTAATAGAAATAAAGGTGCAGCCATTGGTCGGGAGCTCCATTCCTGCGCCCATTTGCGCTTTTAGGAATGCGCGAGCAAAGGTGCGATCCCACCCCATAACCTCACCTGTTGAGCGCATTTCTGGTCCCAAAATCGTGTCTACGCCGGGGAAACGGGCGAAGGGCAGCACGGCTTCTTTGACCGAGAACCAAGGCATTTTTGGATTGGCAAGGGTCATCGGATCACCAAGCGGCAGCACGGCATCATAGCTTGCATCTGCGTTATATGGTGCGCGCTTCGGGAAATTAGTCAGCGGTTCTCCGGCCATGACCCGTGCCGCGATCGATGCTATTGCACTGTCGGTTGACTTGGCAACAAAGGGCACTGTACGGGACGCGCGCGGATTCACCTCGATCAGGAAAATTTCTGACCCTTGCACAGCAAATTGTACATTCATTAGCCCAACGACATTCAAGGCGCGCGCCAGAGCATGCGTCTGAACCTCGATCTGAGCAATGATGTCGTCGGATAGCGAATAGGGTGGCAGTGAACAAGCGCTATCACCTGAATGTACGCCAGCCTCTTCGATGTGCTGCATGATCCCCGCCACGTGCACATTAGTCCCGTCGCAGATCGCATCAACATCCAGTTCAATGGCACCGGCAAGATAGCTATCCAGCAATACAGGGCTGTAGCCAGACACGACCACGGCCTCTGAAATATAGCGCTCCAGACTGGCCTGATCGCGCACGATCTCCATTGCGCGGCCTCCCAAAACATACGACGGGCGTATCACCAGTGGAAATCCGATATCGGATGCGATTGCAATGGCTTGAGCGTCCGAAGACGCTATTCCATTGTTGGGTTGCTTGAGGCCCAGATCGTTGACCAGTTTTTGAAACCGTTCGCGGTCTTCGGCCAAATCGATGGCGTCTGGTGTGGTGCCAAGGATTGGGATACCGGCATCCTCAAGAGCGTTGGCCAACTTAAGTGGGGTTTGCCCACCAAATTGCACGATCACGCCATGAAGCGTGCCATTTCCCTGCTCAACGCGCAGGATTTCCATCACATGTTCAAACGTTAGTGGTTCAAAATACAGACGATCCGATGTGTCATAATCGGTGCTGACCGTTTCCGGATTGCAATTGATCATGATCGTCTCGTAGCCTGCATCCGTCAGCGCATAGCAGGCGTGACAACAGCAATAATCGAACTCGATCCCCTGACCGATCCGGTTAGGGCCACCGCCCAAGATCACAACCTTTTTGCGGTCAGAAGCCCGGGCCTCGCATTCAACCTCGCCAAAGACCGGGTATTCATAGGTCGAATACATATAGGGCGTCTGGGCTTCAAACTCGGCGGCGCAGGTATCGATCCGTTTGAACACCGCAGTGACACCAAGGTTTTCACGTGCGCGGCGCACCTGTCCTTCCTCGCCGCCGGTCAGTGTTGCCAGGCGTTCGTCGGTAAAGCCCATCATCTTGAGATCACGCAAACCTTGCTCGGTGATAGGCAGGCCGTCTTTACGGATCTGTTCTTCGATGTCGACGATCTCTCTTAAGCGGGCAAGGAACCAAGGATCGAACATCGTGACGCCGTGAATTTCATCGTCACTCAGACCGTGACGCATGGCTTGAGCAATCAGACGCAGGCGATCCGGAGTTTGGACGGAAATTGCCTTAATGACGGCGGCCGCGTCTGGCGCACCGGGAATTTCAATGTCGTCCAGACCGGACAGGCCGGTTTCCATTGATGCGAGCGCTTTTTGAAGCGACTCGTGGAACGTGCGGCCAATGGCCATAACCTCGCCAACTGATTTCATTGCCGTCGTCAATGTAGCCTCGGAGCCGGCAAATTTTTCAAACGCAAAACGCGGTATCTTAGTGACGACATAGTCGATGGTCGGCTCAAAACTGGCTGGGGTGACCTTGGTGATGTCGTTATCAAGCTCGTCCAAAGTGTAGCCAACGGCCAGTTTTGCCGCGATCTTGGCAATGGGAAAACCGGTGGCCTTGGATGCAAGCGCCGACGAGCGTGACACGCGTGGGTTCATTTCGATCACGACCATGCGACCGTCTTCGGGGTTGATGGCCCATTGAACATTTGATCCGCCCGTCTCGACGCCGATTTCGCGAAGAACAGCAATCGAATGGTTGCGCATGATCTGGTATTCTTTGTCCGTCAGGGTCAGAGCAGGCGCTACTGTAATCGAATCGCCGGTGTGCACGCCCATCGGGTCGACGTTTTCGATAGAACAGACGATGATGGCATTATCGGCAGTGTCGCGCACCACCTCCATCTCGTATTCTTTCCAGCCGAGCAGAGACTCGTCCACCAGTATCTGACCGACAGGTGATGCATCCATGCCCGATCGGCAGATCGCCTCGTAGTCATCACGGTTATAGGCGACACCACCACCCGTGCCGCCAAGCGTAAATGCGGGGCGAATGATCGCGGGCAGGCCAATCTCTTCGAGTGCCTCGAGCGCGAGAGCGACGCCAGCGGCCAAATCTTTTTTGCCCGCGGCATCCTTGGGCGCGGTGACGATTGCGGCGTGGGGGTTTTCGATTCCAAGCCTGTCCATTGCTTCACGAAAAAGTTTACGGTCTTCGGCCATTTCAATGGCTTCACGTTTGGCACCGATCATCTCGACGCTGAATTTGTCAAGCACGCCCATCTCTTCGAGACTGAGCGAGGTGTTCAGACCAGTTTGCCCACCCATTGTGGGAAGCAAGGCATCGGGCCGCTCTTTCTCGATGATTTTTGCGACCGTCTCTGGGGTAATTGGTTCGATATAAGTGGCGTCGGCAAGACCGGGGTCTGTCATTATCGTCGCTGGGTTCGAGTTGACTAGAATGACCCTGTAGCCTTCTTCGCGCAAAGCCTTGCACGCCTGGGCGCCAGAATAGTCAAATTCGCAGGCCTGACCGATGACAATGGGACCTGCGCCTATAATCATGATCGACTTAATGTCGGTACGCTTTGGCATCGTGGCCCCCCAATGTGTGCAAATTGTCCTGCGTTATAGGGAAGGCGACAGCAGGTGCAAGAGGCAGGGACACTTGCAAAGCTGGAAATTGACCATTCTGAGAAAACCAATCGGCTTGTTCCCACGTAGACCATGTACAGCGCGTGTGTTTTGACTGCAGAAAGGACGAGTAGTGGGTTACTCAGCATTACTATTAGGGGCGGTTGGCGTTCTGGCCGAAACGTCAAATATTCAACGATACGCGTTCAATACAGCTTTTAAAATGAACAACGTGCCTTGGCATTGGGATGCCCAGACATACCGCAGCCTATTGAAGGTGCCGGGGGCAAAGGATCGGTTGGCCCATTATGCGCAGTTGCACGCCGCAGACATCGATGTCGATGCGATCTATGACGACAAGATTGCCGTATTCGAAGGTGCACTTCGGGAGGGCGTGCCCTTGAGGCCGGGAATCGCGGATCTAGTCGCGGCCGCACAGGCGAACGGCATGCGCATTGGGTTTGTTTCAGCCACTGATCCACGGCAGGTTGCTGCTATATTAGATGCAGTCAAATCAGAACTTGATTCGTCCGTATTTAATTTTGTTGGTGACAAGACGCGCGCAATCTATCCCAAGCCTGCCCCAGACATTTATCACGTGGCTTTGCGATGTTTGGGCGTCTCTGCAAGCGATGCGATCGCCCCTGAGGATACGCCTGAAAGTGCTGCTGCCGCTGTCTCGGCCGGTATTCGCACCTTCGCTTATCCGGGTGCAGAGGTTGTCGAACGAAATTTTGGTTTTCAGGTGACACGACTGTCGAAGCCTATAAATGCTTTAGGACGCAGCATGCTCTTGGCTGCTTAAGCACGTTTGGTCGCGTTAGTTGCATTCCGGCCAGATGATGCATGCAAATACGCTCGAGTTAAAGGGACTGTGTCGCGTTTGTGTGCGAGTTGAAAGTGATAGACGGCCTGCATCTGGTGCTCGAAAGCGAGGATGCAAATGGTCAGATAGTAGCGGAACATTCGGATAAATCTCGCGTCATATGTGCTGCGAAGCTCGTCAATGTGCGCTTCAAAACGATCGCGCCAATGTCGGATTGTTTGTGCATAATGCAGTCGCCAAATTTCTATATCAGTCTGCCATAGACCCGAGTTTTCCAAAGCCGGAGCGATTTCAGACAGAGATGGAACATAGCCTCCTGGAAATATATACTTGTTGATCCATGGGCTGTGGGCTTGCGGCGGCGAAGGCTTTCCTATCGTGTGAACCAATGCCACACCGTCGGGATGAAGCAAATTTTTGATACACGAGAAATAGGTATCAAAGTTTGGGACACCCACGTGTTCAAGCATACCAACTGAAACAATCCGGTCGAATTGCCCTTCGGTGTGACGGTAATCTTGAAGCATCAGATGAATGCGGTCGGATAAACCTGCAGCAGCGACCCGTGCGCGCGCCGTGGCTAGTTGGTTCATGCTGAGCGTGATGCCAGTAACCCGGCAACCGTAGTCTTGGGCCAGCGTCAGCGCCATGCCCCCCCAGCCGCAGCCAATGTCCAGCACGTGCATGTCCGGTTCCAGAAGCAACTTGGTGGCGATATGTTCTTTTTTGGCGGCCTGTGCCGCTTCGAGTGTCATTTCAGGATCGCGAAAATAAGCGCAGGAATACTGCATATCATCATCCAAAAATGCCCGATATAGCTCGTCAGACAGGTCGTAGTGGTGCGCTATGTTCCTGCGCGCGGCCTGTGGTGCATTGTGTTGTATAAAGCGACGCAGATGCAGCCGCGCCCTGTCTGCTGCCAAAACCCAAGCAGGAAGCGTGCCTGCAGATCGATTTCGGATAATGATCGTCATTGCTTGCTCTAGTGTACAGTTACGGGGAACAATGCGTTCGTCCATGTACCCTTCGCCCATCCCCAAATCGGGGTTAGTCAATAAAGCTCGGAGTGTCCTAAAGTCTTTAATTTCGAGATGCGCGCGTTCACCCGTGCCTGGGCCATAGTCACGGGTCTGGCCATTTGGGTAAGTAACGGACAAACGGTCTTCGACCATCATTCCGGTCAAAAAATAATCAAGCAGCTTGCTCCACATGAGATCCTCCCACTGTGCTAACCCACAAGTAAAAATGGGCCAAGTCACAGGTTTACGTCAAGTCTCAGCCTTCGGATGCGTTCAGATATGCCCTTACTGTACCCTCAAATGCGCGTGGATTTTCAGCATGCAACCAGTGGCCCGCGTTGGGAACCTTGGCAAATCGGGACTTGGGAAAGAGCGCGCGAGTCTTTGGTCGATACTCGTGTGTAACGTAATCTGATGTTCCGCCCGACAAAAATAGGGTTGGTCCAACATGCGCAGCGGATACTTCAGGGAATCCGAGGATTTCAGGCATATTTTTGGCCAGAGCGTCGAGGTTGAACCGCCATTTCTTGTTTTCCATATCCAACGATTGAGTCAGAAAACTGCTCAGCTGCTTGTCCATGCCAAGCTTGGCCAGCTGGGCGTTTGCATCTGACCTACGGTCAACTCTGCTTAGGTCAACGGCGCGCATGTGATCGATATGCTGTATTTGGCTCTGAGCGTGGCCGTAACTGACCGGCGCTATGTCGCCGATGATCAGGCGGCGCACGGTGTCAGGGCGGGTAAGCGCCAACATCATTGCTGCTTTTCCACCCATAGAGTGGCCCAGCATATCCATAGGGCCGCCCAAGTGGTCAATGATCTGTGCCAGATCCTCAGCAAGATCGGCGTAGCTATGGCTATCGGCCCAAAAGCTATGGCCGTGGTTTCGCATATCGATGGTAACGACGCGGCGCGTGTCTGATAGCCGTTTTGCCATTACGCCCCAATTGCGCGCTGATCCATAAAGGCCATGGGCGATCAATAGGGGCGTTCCATGTGCGGAGCCGAATTCAGTAAAGCTGAGCATTTGAAAACCTTTAGCGATATTTGCTCTTATCGGCCAGAGGGGCAAAGCCTTCATTGAACGCAAAATAGCGTGTCCGTACACGTGGGTTAGATCGTAGTCTGTAGCAACCAATCAGACCACTTAAACAGTTGCATGACGGCTTTGTGCGTCGGATAACTGAAATGCGCCCCCGTAAAGGGGGCGCTGTCGGATTGTTTTCACAAAGCCTTTGGCATCAAAGGTCGGGATAAATTGGGAACCGCGCGCAAAGGTCTGTTACCTCGGCTTTTACGCGCGCCTCGACGTCGGCGTTTCCGTCTTCGCCATTGGCGGCCAATCCGTCTACAACCGCATTGATCCAATCACCAATCTGGCGGAACTCTTGTTCGCCAAAACCACGCGTGGTGCCGGCGGGTGATCCAAGGCGGATGCCGCTGGTGATCATTGGCTTTTCTTCGTCGAATGGCACGCCATTTTTGTTGCAGGTGATATGTGCGCGGCCCAAAGCTTTTTCAGTGGCGTTGCCCTTGACCCCTTTGGGGCGCAGGTCGACCAGCATCACATGCGTGTCCGTACCGTGTGTTACGGTATCAAGCCCGCCCTTATGCAACTGATCGGCCAAGGCTTGCGCGTTCTTGATCACTTGCTGCTGGTATGTCTTGAAAGACGGATCCAGTGCTTCGCCAAAGGCGACAGCTTTGGCTGCAATCACGTGCATCAGTGGGCCGCCTTGAATGCCGGGGAAAATCGCGGAATTGAATTTTTTGGCCAATGCCTCGTCATTTGTTAGGATCAAACCACCACGTGGGCCGCGCAGAGTCTTGTGGGTTGTGGTCGTGGCCGCATGGACGTGAGGCATCGGATTAGGGTATTCGCCCGCCGCGATAAGGCCGGCGAAATGCGCCACATCCGCCAGCACATACGCTCCCACCTTGTCGGCAATCTCTCGGATGCGTGCAAAGTCGATAACCCGCGGAATGGCCGAACCGCCCGCGATGATCATCTGCGGCTTGTGCTCAAGCGCGAGTGATTCCATCTGGTCGTAATCAATGTCGAGCGTGTCGCGCCGCACACCGTATTGCACAGCATTGAACCACTTGCCTGACTGATTTGGTTTGGCACCATGTGTCAGGTGGCCACCTGCATCTAGAGACATGCCAAGAATGGTATCACCGGGTTGCAGCAGGGCTTGGAATACACCTTGGTTTGCCTGACTGCCCGAATTTGGCTGTACGTTGGCAAAGCCGCATTCAAACAGTTGTTTTGCGCGCTCGATTGCAAGCGTCTCGGCCACATCGACAAACTGGCATCCACCATAATAGCGCCGGCCCGGATAGCCCTCGGCATACTTGTTTGTCATCACCGAGCCTTGCGCCTCAAGCACGGCGCGCGACACGATGTTTTCCGACGCAATCAATTCTATCTCGTCGCGTTGACGTCCAAGTTCATCTTGGATTGAACCAAAAAGCTCGGGGTCGCGATCAGAGAGGCTTTGAGTAAAGAAACCATCTTGGCGATGCGGGGCGTTCATTGGCGTGCTCCTTTTGGGGCTCATGAATCATAACGGAATTAGCGGGTTTCGTAGCGGAAAGCTGGCAATTTGGCAAAGCGGTAAAGCGACGGTGCGTGCACTGGTCGCGGCAATGCTGGTATGCAGCGGAAATATATGTTTCTTTCAACACGAAACGATTGCAATAGGGAACGTAAATGAGCCTCAGGATCGCCTTTGCTGCAAGCCGGTCGGCTGTTGCCCAAACGGCGTTTGCGACCTTGACCAGGCAATATGGCAACGTGCCTATCGATCTGGCGGACGTAATCGTCGCCTTAGGCGGTGACGGTTTCATGTTGCAAACCTTGCACGATACTGAACAGCTAGCGGCCCCAGTTTACGGAATGAACCGAGGCACAATCGGGTTCTTGATGAACGAATACTCTCCTGGTGATTTGATTGATCGATTGCAGGCTGCAGAAGTGGCCGAGATTAATCCGTTGTCTATGACAGCTTGGGATACATCGGGCGCAAAGCATACCGCGTTGGCAATTAACGAAGTGTCCTTGCTGCGCGCAGGTCCACAGGCTGCCAAACTCCGAATCACGGTAGACGGTCGGCTTCGCATGGACGAACTGGTCTGCGATGGCGCGTTGGTTGCGACCCCTGCGGGATCCACTGCATACAACTATTCAGCGCATGGCCCTGTTTTACCCATCAGATCAGATGTGCTGGCACTAACGGCGGTTGCAGCATTTCGCCCGCGACGCTGGCGCGGTGCGTTGCTGCCGAAAACGGCAAAAGTGCGCTTTGATGTGCTCGAAGTTGAGAAGCGGCCAGTTATGGCAGAAGCAGATTCTCGGTCATTTCAGCTTGTGTCAGCAGTAGAGATCATATCTGATCCTTGCGTGGTTCACAAAATCCTGTTCGACCCCGGTCACGGGTTGGAGGAGCGGCTCATTTCAGAGCAGTTTTCATGACCCTTCGCGAGGCGGTTCCGCGCAGCCTGTGCACGGATTGTGGGGTGTCGCGAATGACAGACCCATCTGCCTGTGGGATGGCCTGTCAGTTTATCAAACCTGATTACCCGTCGATGGAAGAAACCGTGCATGGTCGAACACGAGATGTTATCGGCGATGAGTTATTCTTTGGCCCGGTCACATCCATGCACCGCGCGCGGATGGCTCAACCGGCGACGGGCGCGCAATGGACGGGTATTACGACCGGATTGGCAGCTGATTTGTTGGTGCGCGGCAAAGTAGATGCGGTTTTGACCATGGTGCCTGATGCAAAGGATCGCTGGAGGCCCGTGCCAGCCCTGATCACCGACCCGAATGACATGGTGCGGGCGCGGGGTATGCGCATGGGATATGCGCCGCTTTTGGCGTTACTTGAAGAGGCACAAAACCGCAGATTTGCCCGCTTGGCCGTGATCGGCATTCCCTGCCAGATCTATGCTCTGCGCAGGCTAGAGCAACAATTGGGATTTGAACGGTTATACGTGATTGGCACACCCTGCTCTGACAATACGACGACTGAAAACTTTCATGAATTCATTGCCTTGTTGGATGATGACCCGGACCGCATTAGCTATCTTGAGTTCCGTGCAGACTATAGGGTGGAATTGCGGTTCGATGATGGCCGAACAAAGTTGATCCCATTTCTAAAGCTGCCGATCTCTGATTTGCGTCCAGACTTTTTCCCGCTGACGTGTCGAACCTGCGTAGATTATACCAACGTTTTATCAGACATCACAGTGGGGTACATGGGTGGCGAGGGGGATCAGTGGCTATTGGTGCGCAATGCCCGTGGCGCCGAAATGCTCGCCGGTTTAGAGGGTCGGATCGAGTTGACTGAGGTCGGCAGCAAAGGCAAGCGCACGGGGGCTGTCAAAGGTTTCATCGCCAATACCGCGCGGGCGGCCGGTGGATTGCCTTTGCGGCGCATGCCAAACTGGGTGCGTCCGATTGTGAGCTGGCTACAACCGCGCACGGGCCCACGAGGACTTGAATTCGCCCGGACACGGGTCGAGATGAAAGCGGCCGAGACGATCTTGCACCTGCGGCACAGCATGCCCGCCAAGATGAAGAACATGATCCCTGATCATGTCTGGCATATCGCCCGACCATATGGACTGTTGCCCACCAAAAGTGAACGCAAAGACGGAACGGATGATACGACCTGACTTTTGTCTGGTGATATTCGTCGTGACCGCTTGGCCCGTTTGATGCTGCGTGCTAATCTATCGTTTCACAAGGGCAACAAAAGACCCGAGCAGTTGGTACTATGACCGCACTCAGCAAGTATGATCGGCTCGAAGCAACGGGACTGTGGCGCGCGACATCATCGGAGCAGCGTCGCGAAGTCGTCGTTTCGATCGGTGACGCCACGCTGGTGATTTCGGATTTGAATGATCAGGCACTGACACATTGGTCGCTTGCAGCAGTCGAACGTGTTCCGTCCGAAGGGCAGGGAGCGGTATTCTGCCCTGACGGCGACCCCAACGAAACACTTGACCTTGGCCCAGACGAGGCCGAGATGATTGAAGCAATTAACATGCTCCGCCGCGCCGTGGCCAAATCGCGTCCAAAGCCAGGGCGCTTGCGTTGGTTGGGGGCGGCGGCATCTATGTCCGCTGTATTGGCCCTGACGGTATTCTGGTTGCCCGGCGCCTTGGTAGAGCATGCATTGCGCGTCGTCCCTTATGTAAAAGAGGCAGAGATTGGAGCGGCCCTACTGGCGCGGATCGAGCGGGTGTCTGGCCCACCCTGTCGTAGCGTGGGCGCGTCGCCTGCGTTGACGATGCTGGCTGAGCGAACTGGTGTTGATCGAATCGTGATTCTGCCTGGCGGGGTCCGCGAAGCACTGTCTTTGCCTGGCGGAACCGTAGTTCTTAATAGGATACTGGTTGAGGACTTTGATGAACCGGATGTAGCGGCTGGATACGTGTTGAATGAGAAAGTCCGCGATGTACTTGCGGCGCCATTGCGCCAATTGCTGGAGCATGCAGGCACTCGAGCAACAGCAACGTTGTTAACTACGGGCAAGCTGCCAGCCCACGCGCTGGATGCTTACGCTGAGGCACAACTGGCCAATACAGTCGGGCCGCTCTCTGCCGATGCGCTTTTGCCGGCATTCTCAGAGGCAAAAGTGCGCAGCACTCCTTATGCTTTGGCGCGTGATATTTCCGGAGAAGAGACCCTGGCACTGATCGAAGCTGACCCAATGGGCGGAACACCACCCGATCCCATCATGCGCGATATTATGTGGCTCCAGCTGCAAGCGATTTGTGAAAAGTAGCCGGGTTAGCGGACAAACGCGTCGCTGAACCCCATCGCCCAGGCCTTTTTCAGTGCGCGGCTTAACTGATGACGCGAGGTAAACGGGCCGGCTAGAACCGTCTGATATGACCTGCTTCTGCGGCTTGAAGCTCTCATTTGCGCAGGCAATCCAGCGTTGACGAGCCTCTGAGTTGCGGCTTTTGCGTTAGATGGAATACCGAACACGCCCACCTGAACATATTGCCCGTTGGTTGTGCTAGGAATCTGTGCGCCTGTTTTTGTTCGTATGTTGGCTTTGGCCGTCGCCGGGGGCGTAGCCGCAGAGCGAGTTGAAGTAACTGGCTGTCGTGTGGCTAAGCGACTTTTGTTGCGGGTAACTTTTTTGATGATCATTCTATTACGGTGAATAATTGTAACACTGCCCAAGTCACGCTGTTGCGTTGTCGTGTTAGTATACGGATAAACCAAAGGAACAGACGCCGTCACATCACTGGCTGTGTTTTGGTCGATTAGTCGGCGTGGCGTCGTATCAGTCCAGACCAGCCTGGTTTGCGCGATGCCTCGCAAACTCTGTTCTGCTCGACGCGGGTTTAGCCGGTCATCCTTCCAGATTGCAGTATATCCCTCGGGGGTCGAATTCAAATCGTCAAGCTGGCGGGTGTCATAGACATGCTTGGGTAAAACTCGGGTATTCTGTGGCAATGATCTAATTGCCGGTGCTCCTGCATCGGTGGTCGCGGGCCTGCCAATCTGCAGCGCGGATGCTATCCACGATTTTGGAGCGCTGCCAACATCGCGGGATGGCTCCGTTTTACCCAGTCTCGCCCTGTTTGTTTGCATCACAGTCTGTGGACCACATCGCACCGGCAAAGTCCTGCCCGAGTTGATATATTGCTGACTGATCGAAGATGCGCCTTTGCAGACTGGTTGTTCTGGTGCAGGTTTAACTGTCGCTCGTATTGAAGCGGGTTTGACCGGCTGTGCGCGGACAATTTTGCGCGGCGTTGGTGTGGTCGCTTGCGCCTCTGTTGCGGCAGTCTGAACTTTACGGCGCACAGTTTTTGCCTTGGGTTTAGATTGGGGCTTGGGTGTGGAGTTTGAAGCGCTGGCGGTGATCTGTACTGGAACTTGCGGGGATGTAAGCGCAGCCGGTGCACCTTGAGTAGGTGTCTGACCACATAATAATTTTCGTTTCCGGTTTACGCGCGGTACCCAAGTCACGTTGCCGTCGATACCTGCGCGGATAAAGACACAGCCTTTGCTGTCCACATATTGTGAGCCTTTAAAAGAGGGTGATGGAAACTCAGCTGGAGCCTGCACATCGCGCAGGTTTTGCGCGTTCAGCGCACCCACGCCGACACAGGCAATAATCAACGCGCCAGCTATAAGTCTAGTAACTTTCATCGCACACCTAACTATATATAGAAACAACGATGCCCGATGACGTGTTCTGAGTAAAGCGCGCAAGCGTGTTATTTGGTGCCAAACATGCGATCGCCCGCGTCTCCGAGGCCAGGGACGATATACCCGACCTCGTTCAGCCGCTCATCAACCGCTGCTGTCACGATTGGCACGTCGGGGTGTACCTCTCGCATTCGGGCGATTCCCTCTGGTGCGGCCAGCAAACATAAGAACCGAATATTTGTGGCTCCGGCTTGTTTCAAAAGATCAATGGCTGCAACTGACGAATTGCCCGTGGCCAGCATCGGATCAACGGCGATCACCAGTCGATCTTCAAGCCCCTCGGGTACCTTAAAGTAATATTGCACGGGTTGAAGCGTTTCTTCATCTCGATAAAGCCCGACAAATCCAACGCGAGCCGAGGGGATCAGCTCCAGCACGCCATCCAGCAATCCGTTGCCTGCGCGCAGTATTGAAATCAACGCCAGTTTCTTGCCCGCAAGTGTCGGCGCATCCATCTCGCACATTGGTGTTTGGATACGCTTGGTTGTCATGTCGAGACCGCGCGTCACTTCATAAGCCAATAGCTGACTGATCTCGCGCAGCAATTGCCGGAAAACGGCGGTCGATGTGCTTTGATCACGCATGAGCGTCAGTTTGTGTTGCACCAAAGGGTGATCGACGATTGAGACATGTTCGGACATGATGGCGCTCCTGAAAACTTGTTCCCTTTTTGCAGTGCCCAAGGCACAGACACAACTGCCGCTAACTCTTATGGGTGAAAATAACTATTATTTTCCTCTGATCAACACCCCAAAAGTTGTCTGACCTCAGCATTCAATGGACAGATTTTAAAATTCAAAAAACGAAGTAATGCTTATCTGATGGTTGGGCATTTAGGGTTCAAGCCACGAGGGGTGGTCGCGGGAATTCGGTCCAGTTGTTAAGGTTGATCGCATGACGAAATAAGTGATCCAAATGACGAAACGAAAGTACAAATCTCCTGATTTCAGGGCCAAGGTTGCGTTTGAACCCACCGGCGAAAAGATGACGATGGCGGAGCTTTCAAAGAAGTATGGTGTCCGGCCCACTCAGATTGGGACTTGGAAACGGACTGCTATAGACACCATGGGGACGATATTTACGCGCGGAGGTGCGGCCTCAGTAGAATGATTTCGTCGAACGCTACAACCGAACAGACAGGCATGTATGGCTGTCCAATACATCATGCGAAAACATTGATGAGGCTCAGGATCAAGCCACGTTATTGCTTCGGACTTAAACAACGACCACCCCAACATGGACATCGCCTGCATCGCACACCCTGTGATATTGAAAATGGCCGGGTGAACTTCGGGAATACATCCCGTTTGAAACGGGATGATTACATTCTAAGAACGTTATACGAAAAGCTTAGGTTAACTAACGGTGCATGAAATCTATAGCTTCAATTTGACCGATATTGCAGGGTGTTTCGGGTGTTTTGTCAAAAGTTTTATGTCTTGCGCAAAGCTGCTATCCAAATGGCCGCCAGCAGCAGTGAGGCGATCATGTTCCATCCTGCCATGCTGATGCCGAAAAGTTGCCATGCAATATCGTCACACCGGACCAGTGGGGCAGCCATGATCTGATCAAACAATGCTGCGCTGTCGATATCACCCAAGGGTGCGGCCGAGCAGCTGGTTGGTCCTTGCCACCAGCCCTGTTCAACGCCGACATGGTATAGTCCGACCCCAGCCGTGGTGAGTGCCGCGAGCGCGCCCATCAGGATCAGGGCCGGCAGTGGAAAAAAATATGCCATTAGGCCGAGGGTCAAGGCGACACCATGGGGGTAGCGCTGCCAAATGCAAAGCTTGCAGGGTGCAAGGCCACCCAGATGCTGGAATGCAAATGCACCAAACAGCAGTGCGGCAGATCCTGCTGCGGCCACAGTAATCAAAAGCCTTCGGTTCATAGAGCGCTCACAATAAAAAATCCGCCAAACAGGATCACCAAAAACAACAAGAACATCCAGCCCAAGCGGCGTTCGATGAATGCGCGTACAGGTATTCCCAATTTCCACAAAAGTGCTGCGACAAGGAAAAACCGCAATCCACGTGCTACAATTGATGTGACAATGAACGTGCTAAGGGACAGGCCACTTACTCCAGACATGATGGTGATGACCTTGAACGGAAACGGCGTAATCCCGGCAGTCAGCACCGCCCAGAATCCGAAATCATTAAAGCGGGTGTTAAATGCTTGCATGGCGTCGGTTTTTCCCAAAGCTGCAAGGATAGGTTGGCCGATGGTTTCAAACGCAATTGTTCCGATCAAATATCCCAATAGGCCGCCCAAAACAGAGAAGATCAGCGCTACCCCAGCGATAAGCCAAGCTCGACGTGGGGCCGCCAGAATCATAGGAACCATCAATACATCGGGCGGGATCGGGAAAACCGAACTTTCGATAAAAGAAACAAATGCCAGCACCCACAACGCGCGCGGGTGATCGGCCCAGCTCATCGTCCAATCATAAAGGCTTTTTATCATGCGAACGCCCAAACCATGCGTGCGGCATGAGGTCAAGATGTTTGCGCTTGCTCACTCTTCGTCCACGCGCTAACAGATGTCATGAGGCCCAAGTGGCGGAATGGTAGACGCAGGGGATTCAAAATCCCCCGCCTT
>JAQWVA010000002.1:0-19017 GCA_029250205.1 Tateyamaria sp. | reverse complement strand
GTTGTTCTATCCCGGCATCTGGTGGGTTGGATTGGAGATGAACTGATCTGCCTCAGAAGTCCAGATTTTGCAGATGTATTCGTAAGCTGTGAGACCGCTGAGCGATTTGAGACGACGCGCGTAATTGTAGGCACTCAGGAAATCGCTGAGAGGTGGTCGGACGATGATGTGTTGGAGTGGTCTAAGTCTAAAGGAGAGCGCGGCTATCAGACGCGCATGAATGCTATTTTGCAGGCGTATGTGCAGGCGCACCAGTCCAAGTAAATGAATTTATACATGAAACGAGCAGTGTATTTTGCACTGGCCGTCTTTATTGTGATCGGTGGATTGGCTTTTGGTGGATACTCAAAAGGGGCGGAGATTTGCAATTCTGCGAAAGTCAGAGATGCTGCATGCGACGAAAAAGGCTCCAGAATGTACAATGCACCTGTCTTCACTATCCCCTACCGTATGGAGTTGAAGATGGGCTTGCCGAACACCTGTAACGAAGGTTGCTTGAATGACCTTAAGCAACTCGTGTTCACGGATATGTTTGAAACTACTTAAGCGATAGATATAAATTTATTCATAGCTGTTGGAGAGTGTAAAAATTTCGAGCATTGTCGATGTCCTCGGCATACTCGAACACTTTAAGTTTGCGATGAATGTCGCGTTCTTTGTTCGTCAAGAATACTTCCTCCATCACAAATCAGGGAATTTATTGAAAGTATCCCAAGAGGCGTTCAATATCCACACCATGTCACGGCGCACTCAAGAAGCTTGTTTGACGAACAATCTGGCATGAATCTGACACAAACAGCGTTCTACTTTGGTATTGTTGGTTTAGCGTAGCCTTGGGGGTTTTGTTGGATCAGATCCTGGAGCGATTATCTCGGGAGGTTTCACCAAAACGGGTTGCGGCAAGTCAAACCGCAGGCCCACGCGCGACAGCCGTTCGGCGATGGGTGCATCCGCATCAAAAAAACTAACATCCATCGCCCCCGCCTCGATGCCCGAAAAGGTGAGCGCCTCGGATGCTGCACGGGCCAGTGCCGTTTCCGCCCCAGGTGCTGCCCCTATAAAAGCAAGCATGTGACTGCGCGTGCCCGCGGCGTCGACCGTACCAACCAAATAGGCCATCTGCGCCAGACCCGTCGCTGTGGCCAGCTTGGTGTCAATCGCGGTAAGTAATAGGTCTGGCAAACCTGCGGGCGCTGACAGTTCTGCGATCTGCACCTCGATCTCATCCGGTTCGTGACCCAGCGTTTCCGCCAGCCAGCTAACCCCTTGCGCATCCAGCAAGAAAGCAGACGGTGCGACATCAAGGTTTAACCCGAGCCCAAGGCCCTGTTCCGTCAGCAATTCTGCGATCACCCGTCCTGAAAGCGCAGCGTAAGGGGCTGCAGCACCAACAAAGGCCGTCAATCGTTCCTGCCGATCAAAAACCAGAACAATCGGCCCTGTTCCCGGATCATAAATCTGGGGCGTGATTTTCTCGTCTTCTGCTTCCCCCTCCAGCAGCAGGAACAGCTCCACATCCCCCAATCGCTCATAAAACCGAAGCCGTACGGTATCGTTGTCGGGGCTGGCCATCATTGCGGCATGTGCCGCGTCCAATACCGTTTGTGTCATTTAAGCACCTCTTTTACCCGCAATCGCAAGGCAGGCAGGACGTCTGCCTCAAACCAAGGGTTTTTCTTCAGCCATCCGGTATTGCGCCAAGACGGATGGGGCAAGGGAAAAGCCCGAGGTGCGTGGGTGCGCCAAGACGCGACCGTTTCCGTAACACTACTCTTCGTACCCAGATGCCATGATTGTGCATATCTACCGATCAGCAGAACGAGCGGCACGTCTCCCATTTAATCCAACACCTTTGCACGCCAAGTCTTGGCGCAAATCTTGGGCGGCGAGCGATCCGATCCTTTGGCGTCATAGCCTGGAAAGCAAAAGGCCATAGGAACAATGGCCAGGCTATCGCGGTCATAGAATGTTTGTGAGTCCATACCAAGCCAATCACGCAGCCGATCCCCCGACGGGTCGGTAAACGGACGACCAGAACTGTGCACTCGTGCACCCGGAGCCTGACCCGCAATAAGAATACGAGCACCAGGACGAAACCAGACCACAGGGCGCGGCGCACGGCCTGTTTCAGTGGCAAAGAAGCGATCAGCACATATGCGGCGAGAGCGAATATCGGCGGAAACATCCATCGCTGTTCGGTTACCCTCTGTTTCGGACATTGGCAAACATTTCGACGCGACTAGGATAGCGGCTGCATTATCGCAGCTTTCTGAATTCACTGAAACAACAAAACACGAAGTAGCTGATTCTGGGTTATTGGCCTGACGTCATTTGTACTCACGGCTTCGCACGCAAGCTTATGTCTCACAAACGTTTGTGCTTGCTTACTCGAAGTGCTTGAATACCGATATTTTGGGAAAAAACTGCCAAGTTTCGATTGACAGACACTGCCATGTAATTTCAGACCAGTTGTTATGGTGGGACAGCTTATAAGAACCTCTGCCTTGCGCATCTGTTGGAAACAGTCTTGCGGTCCGGTTCAAAAAAGATGCTTTTCCTTGGCCAGCAATGCGGCTTGCGTTCGGTTGGACACGTCTAATTTGGCCAAAACGTTTTTAACATGCAGCTTTACCGTCACCTCTTGTACTCCAAGGTTCCGAGCAATTTCTTTGTTGGACAGACCAATGCACAACTGTTCCAGCGTTTCCAGTTCACGTTCTGACAAGCTGGCGAAAGCGCCTGTAAGTGGTGCCTTGTTTCCCGATATCTCAAAGTCGAAGGGGAAATAGCGTTCGCCCGATAAAACAAATTTGATGGCGTTTACCAAAGATACAGCGGTCAATGACTTGGGGATAAAGCCGATTGCCCCTTGATCCATTGCCTTGTTTGCCACTTCCCGGTTCGCGACACCCGACATGAGCGCAACCTTCGTCGCAGGAAAGGCTTTGCGGGCGAGTTCCAGCCCATGCAATCCGTCCATCCCGGGCATATTATAATCGAGGATCAGCAGGTCAAAGGCGTCGATCCCTGCCATTAGAGTCAGCGCCTCGTCCAGATTTGCGGCAGTCTGAACCGAAAATCCATCCACGCTGCTCAGATAGGCAGCAATGGTGTCGCGTACCAGGTGGTGATCGTCTGCGATTAGAATATTTGACATGTGTTCAATCTTTTTATCCAAGCCTGTACCTTATACCCAAAAAATGGGGCGAAATAGTGGCCATTATATACTTTAGTATAGACTCCTATGCCAATGCATTAAAGACGACTTCGTTAAACGCAGTGTAGTACGATATGATCGTATAAGGAGAAATTAAATGGCGCGTTTCCAGCACTCACGGATGGTGCTTTTAACTTTGGTGCTTCTTTTGGGGTGGCAAGGATCGGCACAAGCAGACGCGTCTATGACATTGCAGGTGACTTCATATGATTCTGGTTCAGGCACGTTGGAATTAAGCCTTGAAGAACTGGATGCGATGGATCAGGTCACCTTTCGCACGACAACCTTGTGGACCGACGGCGTGGTAACATTCTCTGGCGTTCCGCTAGCAGACATTTTGGCCAAAGCTGGTGTTCAGGGTACGGCGGTTGAAATGAAGGCCTTGAACGATTATCAGGTTGAAATGCCACTTTCAGTGCTCGAGGAAAGCATACCTCTTGTTGCGACGCGCATGAACGGCGAACAGATGTCAGTGCGCGACAAGGGACCATACTGGATCGTTTTCCCATATGATAAAAGCGAAAAGTACCAGACCGAAACAACATATTCCTACAGTATCTGGCAACTGGCTCGTTTGCGGGTTATCGATTGATCCGAGGGGTACGTAGGTCGTGGCCTCAAAAACAACGCCAATCGTGAAGCCGGGATTGAGGAGCTATCGCCTCACGGTGCTTGCAAGCGTCTGTATGCTTGCCATATTGCTGGCCGTCATGACCGTGAATCTACTTGAGCAGCTGCGCGACCTTTCACGGGCTGCTCACGACAACATGCAGTGGAGCATCTCGCAGCTCGACACTGAATTCGCAAACTTGGATGCGACGCTCACCCAGCAGATCACTACTGGCCAGTATACGAACGATTCCGTGCAGTTACGGGTGGACATTGCGCTAAGTCGCCTAAACGTTATCAATTCAGGTCGCGTTGCAGATATCTATTCAGATGATTATCATGTGAAAGCACTCATTGAAAAAATAAATGAATTCGCGGAAGCCGCGATCAAGATATCGGATACACCAGGCCCGCTGACTGGTCTGGCTCTTGTGCAAATGCACCGCCTGGTAAAAAAGGTCCGGCCCCACGTGCGCGACATCGCTGTTTTGGGCGTCGCGATGGGGGCCGAGAAGGCGCAGGCGCGGCGCGCCCAATTTGCTACACAGTTGTCGCGCACCGGGGGGATAGCGATCGCGTTGATGATTTTGATGGCGCTTCTCATGTTGATTTTGGACAGACTTTTGTTGCGCGCGTCACGTCGGGATACGGAGCTTTCGGCCTCGAGCAAGCAATTGGAAACTACCGTTGCGGCATCGCTAGATGCAATTGTGACTTCGGATGACACTGGACAAATTATTGATTTCAACGCCGCTGCAGAAGATGTTTTCGGTTGGTCACGTGCAGAGATTGTCGGGCAGACCATGGAAAACACGTTCATCCCTCACCGAATGCGCGATGCACATCACAATGGCATGCATAGATACCTGACCACTGGAAAACCGCGTGTTGTAGACGCAGGTCGGGTCGAACTGGCGGCCTTGCGGAAAAGCGGTGAAGAGTTTCCGGTAGAGCTAAATATCACAACAATGAAAGAGGGTGATTCAACCACGTTTATCGCTTATATCCGTGACATTAGCGCCCAAAAGATTAACGAGCAGACCCTGATCGAAGCCCGTGATCGCGCCGAACGCACTGATAAGGCAAAGTCTCAGTTTTTGACTGTGATGAGCCACGAGATGCGCACGCCGCTAAACGGTATCCTAGGTGTCTTGGACATGCTCAAAACGACCTCGTTATCGCCGCAACAAGAACGCTACGCCAAAATAGCTACCTCTTCGAGCGAGATCCTTCTTGAGCAGGTGAACGAGGCCCTCGACATTACCCGGATCGAAACTGGGCAGCTTCAATTCACGGCTCAAGACTTTGCCTTGACTGATCTCATGGAAGGATTGATCGATGTTTTTGAGCCGTTGGCCCATGAAAAGGATCTGTCCCTTACACTAGCCATCGAACCGGCCATGCGCGGGCCTTATCACGCGGACGCAGGCCGCATCCGCCAGATCCTGACAAACTTGATTGGAAACGCGATCAAGTTCACCGAAAAAGGCCGCATTTTAGTGCGTGTTAGCGGTATTCACGGGCAAGAAGCCTCATCTTTGCGCTTTGAGATTAGCGATACAGGCATCGGCATTCCCCCCGGCAAGCAAGAGCAGATATTCGAGGATTTCTTTGCCTTTGCCAACAGCGACAGTCGCCAAGCGCGCAGCGATGGGCTTGGGCTGTCTATTTCGAGGCGCATTGCACGCGCGATGAAGGGCGACGTGTCGGTGCACAGCGCTGCCGGACGAGGGGCTACATTCGTGTTGGCTTTGCCGGTAAATCGCACGGAACAAATGTCAGATCAAATTGTGGCAGAACAGGAAAAAACCCCGCTGCCCACCCAACAATGCAACATTCTGATCGTGGAAGATAACGCCGTTAATCGAAGCGTTCTGGCTGACATGCTTGAGGCCATGGGCCATAAAGTGCAAGAGGCCGTGAACGGGGCGGATGCACTGGATAAGGAAAAAGCCACAGCGTTTGATCTGATCTTCATGGATATCAGCATGCCTGTTATGGATGGAATCGAGGCTACGCAGCGCATTCGCGCGGGTGTTGGTCGCAATTTGGGCACCCATATTGTTGGTCTTACAGCGCATGGTCGCGAAGAATTTCGTGAAAACGCAGTCGCTGCAGGCATGGATCAGTTTCATACCAAACCCATTCGGCTGGATGCTCTGCACAGTATCATCGCCGGTGTTACATCAGGCCAATTCGCCAAGCTGGATGCCAAGCGCTTTCCCGAGGCACTAACCGAGATGATTGCGCTTTTGGGCCAGGAACGGGTGCGCGCAGTGGCGGATACATTCTTGAGCGAGCTCGACATTCTGATTAACGACATTCGCCGCTACGATCCAAAAAATGATGTTCTGCCTTTGGCTGAGTCTGTACATAAAGCCAAAGGGGCCGCAGCCCTTTTGGGGCAGGTCGCGTTGGAAACTGATCTTGGCACCTTGGAATGTCAGACGAGATCAGGCGAAGTACATACGATGGATGTATGGGCGGACAGTTTGGCTGCAAGCTCTATCGACGCGCGAGCGCTTTTTAACGTAGCTCTTGACGAAGGCGCCAACGCTACTTTTTGAGAAATATCCTAACCTTTAGGATAGGTCACCCCCCCCCTAATCTCTTGCAGCTATACCTCCGCCCCCAAGCGGAGCGTCCTTTTGTCATCTAATTCTAGTGGTGAAATAAATAGGCTGTCATGCCAGACATCTTTTAGATGGAAAGCAAAACTGTAACGTTGCGAGCAAGCCGAGAGTATGAGGCTGTCGTAAGATACTAAGTGCATGAATTCTTTATGCCAAAAACAAGACCGGGGAATATTATGGACGATCACAAATGGATTATCGGTGTTTGCCAAGATCTGCGCGAATATGCGAAAAAATATGACCTGGAACACGTAAACTCAGCCGTAACGCATGCTTTGAACGTAGCATTGTGGGAGATTGGGGGCACCGAAGAGCTAAAGAGAATGGCAAAGTATGAGCCCGCTGTCTGCTCAAACCTGTCTGCGCATAACAAAAACGAAAGAACGTGTTCGAAAGTTGTAATCTTTCCACGACATTCAGCCTGAAGTAATTTCAGTTTACTAGGTGTTTGCTCGGTATTTCCAAGTTGTCGGCAGCATCATGTCAAACTCCGGCAACGACTGGGATATGCATCCGTTGTTGCGGCGTGGTAGATCCGGAGAGCCTTGTTGTGCAAATCGGATGAAGGGTTTAGACCTGTCCCGTTTTTGTGACGCCCCGAGTGCTCGTTTAGGCCACTTTACGTTCGAAGGCGGCCGGACTTTTCCGGCCTAACGCTGAATGCCTCCGACGCGGATTGTAGAAGCCATTGATGTATTCGAAGATTGCCATTTTCAGCTTTCTGCCTTGTCTCCCACGGATGCCGCCAGATCAGTTCAGCCTTGATCCTTGCCCGACAGGGTTATGCGCAGCATGATCCCGAGAGGGGTTTTGAAGAACGTCTCGACGGCGGCGTTCTGCGATTTCAAATGATCTCCCTGATCATCTCATCTGCTTCGCAGGCCATCTTTGAACTCGTTACAATTGCCTTTGCCGCTCATGGACACCTTGAAGCCATTCTGGCGCAGGATTTTCTGGTAGTCGTTGGAATAATATTGCGACCTGCGGTCCGTGTGATGAATGCAGCCTTTGGGCGGTTGTCGGAACGCGATGGCCATCCTCAAAGCCTTGATCGCAAGGTTGTGTTTCATGCGATTGCTGACAGCCCAGCCTATGACGCGCCTTGAATGCAGGTCAAGGATCACAGCAAGATACAACCATCCCTCACGCGTCCAGACATAGCTGATGTCACCCGCCCATTTCTGGTTTGGCAGGTCTGCTGTGAAGTTTCGATCCAGAAGATTGGGTGCGATGTTGAACTTGTGATCGCTGTCCTTTGTCACCTTATGTTTGCGGATCCGCGAAACAGATAAACCATTCTGACGCATCAAAGGGCCCACACGGCGATGACCGACGTCCAAGCCAATCTCTTTCAACTCTTCAGTCATCCGTGGCCTGCCGTAGCTGCCCAGACTGAGACGGGATTGTTCTTTGATGTGCGCCAACGTCACCATATCAGATCGCCGTCTGCGGCTGGCTGGCCGACTGCGGAAGGCCCGCAAACCACGTACGCTGACACCGACAACGTCACACAGTCGGTTGGCCCGGAAGTTGGCCCGGTGTTCTTCAACAAATCTAAACCTCATTGCTTTAGGCCCGCAAAGAACTGGGTGGCCTTTTTTATAATCTCCCTCTCCTCCTTAAGAAGCCGATTCTTGCGTCGAAGCCAGTCACTCTTTTGAGCGAGGCTCAAATCTTCTTACGACACCACATCGGTGTCTAGGTGTGCTGTGATCCATTTGTCCAGCGTCGACATGCCGACACCCAGATCGTCGGCTGCTTCCCTGAGCGTTAGACCACTCGTCACTGCAATACGCACCGCATCCTAGTGGAATTCGTCCGTCCGTTTCAGTCCCATAGTCCGTCTCCTTTGTTGCAGTAAATGTTATCAAAGGAGCGGCATCAAACCGCGACAGGTCCCAACTGGGGTAAGACCACATCCATAGTGCGCCGCATTGCTTCAGCGCCGTGTTGTATGCAGGCCATTTCCTAGTCTTTTACTACGTAGGGGGCCAACTACTCATGCCCAGTTGCCACCTTACTGAATTCAAACTGTGAATCTATAATGCAATTGGTGCAGCAAAGCCATGCGAATTCAAAAAAAGCGCACAGATATGGAAAGATAAAATTAAAATTAAAACCCTTATAGAAACAGAGATACGCTTTACATATATGGAATAATTTAGGGAATTGATAATATTTCTCACTTAGCACTGGTATGAAGAAGCGAACGGAGGTCGATCCATGTCCAGTACAATTAATCCAACGCAAAATATAGAAAATGAAGAAAAAAATCTTCATACTTTTGAAATCTCGGGCGATTTACGCATTCGAGATTCTGAAAAATTTGCATCAGATCTGAGTGTATTACTTTCAGAAAATAAAAATATTTTAATGGACTTTAGCGAACTTTCAAGCATCGATACAAGTATATTTCAAATTTTAGTTGCTACGACACGTAGTGCCGAAAAAAAAGGATTGGTTGTTCAATTAGATAACTATGAAGATAGTCCAATTCCACGCTTTATGAGTAATATTGGATTAGATTCAAAAGACATTGGTGGCATATGGTATACCACCTCAAAAAAAAAATTAAACATAATATAGATCACAAAAAACACTGTTGTGGAGACCAAATTTTTAATTCAGAAATTGATTTATTTTGGCTAACACATGAACAAATGAAAATAGTTGATTTGTTTCTACCAAATAATAAAGGACGGAAAAGAGTGAATGATCGCCGTGTTCTCAGTGGAATTATTCATATCAGACGGAATAACCTAAAATGGCACGATGCTCCAATCACCTATGGCCCCTATAAAACTCTTTATACTCGATGGAAACGTTGGTTAAATTCAGGTGCTTTTGAGCAAATTATTGACGGAATAAAAAAATCATACCCGGAGCAAAGCTCAATGATAGATTCGCTTAACTGGGTTGTGTTAAATAAAAGTAAATGAAACTAGGAGATGTAAAGATGAAGCGAGAGGTTTTTGTTAGCTATCAAGATGATATTATTTACTCAAACAAGAATGTTCACTTTAATCTCAAAATCGTGAGGAAAGCTAAATGAGTGGGAAGGTTTTAACTATAGACGACTCACAATCGGTCAGGCAAATGATTTCCATGACACTTGGAAATTCAGGCTTTACGGTTGATGAAGCCTGTGATGGCGCGGAAGGTTACGATAAGGCGACGACAGGTTCGTATAACGCAATCCTGACCGACCTGAACATGCCAAATATGAACGGTTTGGACTTCATAAAGAAGTTCCGAGAACACCCATCTAGTCGTGGTGTTCCAATTATATTTTTGTCTACAGAATCTGACGAGGAATCAAAACGTGAAGCAAAATCTGCTGGTGCAATCGGATGGATTATAAAGCCGTTTGACCAAGCGCAACTTTTAGCAGTTGTCAAAAAGGTGGCTGGCGCATGACACAGACTGATCCTGCAGAGATCTTCCGATTGGAAGCACAAGACGTTCTCGAGCAACTCGAGCAAACGTTGCTTGATCTCGGTGAAACACTCGACGATCATGATCTTATCGATAGCGCGTTTCGGGCCTTGCACACGATAAAAGGTTCGGGTGCAATGTTTGGGTTCACAGAAGTCGCCAGCTTTGTTCACGAATTTGAAACTGCGTTTGATCGTGTACGAAAAGGCGATGCTGCCCCTTCCAATGATTTGGTCAGTGTATCACTGGACGCCAAAGACCATATTGCACTATTGATCGCCGAGCCCGCAGTCCATGCTGCTGCCGGTGAACCGATCCTCGATCGTTTGCGCGCAATTGTAGGAGCAGACGCGTCTAAAGTTCAGCCATCGGAACATGAATTCGTTGCTGCCGACATCTTGCCCAACAACTCTATTGATACGAGCGAGGGTTGGAATGTTCGATTTAGTCTCCCAGATGATGGTCTGTCCCTTGGCGCAAACCCTGTGTTGCTTTTGCAAGAGTTGCGCGATCTTGGATCTTGCACCGTACGCGCCAGTTCCAAGTCAATTCCTAATCTTGAAAAGTTAGATCCCGAAATCTGCTACCTTTCGTGGGATGTGACGCTTTTGGGCGACTGCACGCAAGAGGCCATAGAAGAGGTCTTTATGTTTGTGCGAGATGGAATGGACTTGGAGATTCGTCCCTTACCCCCAAGGGCGGAAGAAGTGGTGGATAACATTGATGATATTCCATCAGAAGTTGTCGAAGAAAAGGTTGAGCCAGGAAATAGTAAGTCTGACTCTCAGAGCGGCCCATCGCGTGGCAATTCGTCGCTGCGTGTTGCTGCGGAGCGTTTAGATGAGTTACTAGATCACGTTGGCGAATTGGTCATTGCTCAAGCACGTCTATCCCAGATCTCTTACGATAGCCGTGATAGCAGCCTCATGGGTGTGACTGAGGAAATCGAGCGTCTTTCAGCTGGGTTGCGCGACATTACAATGGGCATCCGAATGATCCCAATTGGAACGCTGTTCAACCGGTTTCGAAGGCTTGTTCATGACCTGTCTTCTGACCTTGGAAAGAATGTAGAATTTGCCACGATAGGAGAACAAACTGAGCTGGATAAGACGGTTATAGAGAGCCTGGCGGACCCCCTCGTTCATATTATTCGCAACTCGATTGATCACGGCCTTGAAAGCCCACAAGAACGGGTTGCTGCAGGCAAGAAAGAGCAAGGTACCGTTCGTCTTTCTGCTGCGCATGAAGGTGCAGAAGTGGCAATCAGCGTCAGTGATGATGGAGCTGGGTTAAATACTGATCACATTCGCCGAAAGGCAGAAGAAATGGGTCTCATTTCTGCTGATGCTCTGATGTCAGAGAACGAATTGCATAGAATGATCTTTCATCCGGGGTTTTCAACCGCCCAAGAGATCACATCGGTTTCTGGACGTGGCGTCGGTATGGATGTGGTCAGCCGAACAATGGACGCTTTGCGTGGACGTATTGATGTCACATCGCGTCCCAACATCGGGACGACGGTCACTCTTCGCTTACCATTGACGCTGGCAATTATTGACGGAATGCTCGTGCGAGTCGGATCTAACCGTTACTCTATTCCGCTTTCGGCGGTTGAAGAATGCGTCGAACTGCCCGCAGAAGTTGCTGAAAATACAAGCGGGCGAAATTTCCTCAGTATCCGTGGTGAACTAGTACCGTTCCTGCGTCTGCGTGAACTATTTGGGACAAAAGAACCTGAGGAACTCCACCAAAAGGTCGTGATCGTCTCTGCTGGAGAACAACGCATGGGCCTCGTAGTCGACCAAATTCTTGGCAACACTCAGACGGTGATCAAATCGTTGTCGCGTCTTCACGCTGACATCGAAACTTTTGCTGGAGCAACCATTATGGGGGACGGAGCAGTCGCCCTAATCCTCGACATAGTCCAATTGATGCGCAGCGCACAAAAGCTCGAAAATCGACTGCGTGATGAAAACAAAGGACAGGCAGCATGACACAGTTAGCCTTAGAAAGCAATCAGGCCCCTGCAGCCACAGTGATGCGTGCCTTGACGTTGGAGCTTGGCGATGAGCTGTTCGCGATAGAAGCGACGAGCGTTCGAGAAATACAAGATATTGTTCCGGTCACCGAAGTGCCAAATGCTCAGGCTTTTGTCAGTGGCTTGATCAATGTTCGCGGGCGTGTGGTGCCGCTGGCTGATTTGCGCGTAAAGTTTGGCATGGATCGGCCACCGCCGGATGCAGACACGCGCATTGTTGTCTTCGAAATCACGCTCGACGAAGAGCCGGTTATCGTGGGAATCCTCGCTGACCGAGTGCATACGGTTACCGATATTGATCTCTCCGAGGTCGAGCAACCACCTAACATTGGGATGCGATGGCGGCCTGAATTTGTGCGTGGCATTGCAAAGCATGAAGGTAAGTTCGTTATCATACCAAACCTGGGGCCAATTTTTTCTGGAAACGCAAGCCAATCAAAAGAACCAGAAACAGAAGTTCTCAACTAGTGGAAAAGGTGACCTAAATTTTAAATCAATGTCACCCTTCATAATACCTAACTGTTCGTCGCAAGGTTCGCCGTTGCGCCGATATTCCTAGCATAAAAATCTGAAAAGAAAGGGACTGAAATGTCTTTTAAAAATGTATCTATCAGCAGAAAGTTGCTTTTAAGCTTTCTCGCAATGGTTCTTATTTCACTCGCCATGTCTGTGGTGTCGTGGCGGAGCCTCGAAGAAATCCAAACACAAGTAAAGTGGACCAACCACACATATAAAGTTATTGCTCATGCTGACCATATGCTCGCTGGAGTTATTGATCAGGAAACAGGTGTTCGTGGATACCTTATCGGCGGTACAGAAAATTTTCTTGAACCCTACTATGGGGGTCAAAAAGTGTTCCAGGCCGAATGGGCAGTGTTGAAAAATCTGACCTCTGACAACCCAACCCAGCAGGATCGGCTTGATCGCATTCTTGAGGCTGAAAAGGACTGGAGGGAGAATATCGCACAACGTGAAGTCGAATTGATGTCAGTGTTTTCCACTCGTGAAGCCGCACGGGAAATGGAAGCGTCTGGGGCAGGTAAAGCGAGGATGGATACAATCCGTAAATTAGTTGCAGACTTTATTGATATGGAAGCAAAGTTACTTGTTGTCCGCGCTGATGCCAAAGAGGTTGCAGCATCGTTTTCACGTACAACTATTATAGTTGGCACTGCTGCCATGGTCTTTGCCGCAGTTTTGATTGGCTGGCTCTTGACGCGCAGCATTGGATCAGGCCTCACGCGTGCTTCTAACGTCGTCCGCGAGGTCGCGCGCGGTAACCTTGATGTCGATGCCAAGGCTGACAGCAGCGATGAAATTGGATCACTGTTGACAGAGATGAATGTTATGGTCACGGATCTTAAAGTTATGAGCAAGGCTGCTGAAAATATCGCAGACGGGGACCTTAGCTCGAACATTGAGCCACGTTCAGATGTTGACAGACTTGGTATCGCTCTTCGTGACATGAGCGATAAGCTGCGTGACGTGATTTCTGGAGCGATGTCAAGTGCGCAGAATGTTGCGGATAACTCAGCCAACATGACATCAACTTCGGCCCAACTTAGCCAGGGTGCTCAGGAGCAAGCTTCATCGACTGAGGAGACATCCGCCTCGGTCGAACAAATGGCGGCAAACATAAAGCAAAACGCTGAAAACACGTCACAGACAGAAAACATTGCTCGTAAGGCCGCGCAAGATGCTGAGACCAGCGGTTCCGCAGTTGGCGACGCAGTGAAAGCCATGGAAACAATCGCTGAAAAGATCATGGTCGTACAGGAAATCGCACGTCAAACCGACCTTCTCGCTTTGAACGCCGCGGTCGAAGCGGCCCGTGCCGGAGAGCACGGACGAGGATTTGCAGTCGTTGCGTCCGAAGTGCGGAAATTGGCCGAGCGTTCTCAGGAAGCGGCAACCGAAATCTCAGGTCTGTCAGGAGAGACACTGCGCTCGGCTCAATCTGCGGGCGATATGCTCAAGAGCCTGGTTCCGGACATTAAGAAGACTGCGGAATTGGTAACAGAAATCTCAGCTTCTAATAATGAGTTGCATGCTGGTGCGAGCCAAATTAGCCAAGCGATCCAGCAGCTTGATACCGTGACGCAGCAAAATACATCTTCTTCCGAGGAAATGTCCTCGGCGGCGTCAGAACTGTCACATCAGGCAGAGCGTCTGCAGCGAGACATGTCGTTCTTCAATGTGGGCAAGCGTGGTGATGGCCATGCGTCACCTGCGCGGACATCAAGCGCTGCTATGGGTCAGATGGCTGTAGCTGATGCTAAGTTTTCTGGGCGACAGGATGCTGGCTTTGGATTTGACATGGCTGGTGGAGAAGATGCGCTTGACGCTGATTTCGAGCGGGTTTCGGGCAGAGCCGGACGGGTGGCTTGATGGCCAATAACGTTCAATACGTAACACTGGGTATTGCGGGCGAACTGCTTGCAATACCGGTGGAACGGGTCCGAGAGATCCTTGAATTGCAACAAATCTCCCAATTGCCTGGGGCCCCTGCCATTCTTCTTGGTATGATCGACGTTCGTGGACAAAGTGTGCCGGTTATCGATCTACGCCTCAAGCTGGGTTTCATACCTCGCGAGGATGATAGCGGAACACGGATCATGGTAATCTCGGCGCCGATTGGTGGAAGAGATGCCCTGATCGGGGTCAAGGTTGACTGCGTCCATGAAGTCAGTGTGCTCGACTCGGACACCCTCGAGCCACCTCCCGAAGCAGCTGTTGAGTGGCGCGCTGAGCACATCGCGGGAGTTGGAAGGCGTAACGGCCAGTTTGTTACTGTTCTCAATTTTGAGCGTGTTTTTGGTGCAGAGGATATTTCAGTATTCGACATGGCCTAATGTCGACTGAGAATGACCTTCAATAGGCTCTCGTTTGGGGTGGCAACGACCACCCCAAACATAACCCTCTATAAAAAGAAGCAAATAATCGCCATGAAGTCATCACATGCTAAAATATATCCGGATATGACCCAATTCCAGTCTAATCGTTTGAGCGATGCATTGTTCGCACAGTTTAACAATCTCATTCAGCATCATACTGGAATAAAAATGACGCCATCAAAGCGTACAAGCATAGAGGGCAAGTTAAGAAAGCGCGCTAGAATTCTCGATTTCCAAAGCATCGAGGAATACGCAAATATGGTGTTTGAACGCGGGGGGCTTGATTCTGAGTTAGAGGTCATTGTTGATCTTGCAACAACTAATAAAACCGATTTTTTTCGCGAACCTACGCACTTCGATCTTCTTGAGAAAACTTTAGTCCCAGCACTTTTAGCTGCGAGATCAACTCGTGTTATACCGCGTCTAAAAATATGGAGTGCCGCATCATCGAACGGAGCTGAAGCCTTTACGATAGCCATTGTTCTTGCAGAGTTAGCAGCATATCGACGTCATTTTGAATTTTCAGTACTAGGCACAGATATATCATCTGAAATGATATCTGAAGCCCGCACTGCGATCTATCCTGCAGGAATGATTGACCCGGTACCTGAGGCTTTGCAGCGCAAATATTTTATGCGTGGCCGTGATACCAATAGCTCCCCTAAAGTGCGCGTGACACCCGAATTGCGAAATAAGGTTCATTTTTCAAAAGAAAACCTTATATCTAAAAGCTTATCAGTCGATAAAGATATAGATGTAATATTTTTACGGAATGTATTAATCTATTTTGATCCACCAACTCAAAAAACAGTAGTACGGCGTCTTGCCGAACATTTGCGTCCGTCTGGTTATCTTATTCTTGGCCATACCGAGGCAGCAATAGGAAATGAAATGGATTTTGAGCAAGTTGGTACAGGCGTTTTTTGCGTCAAATAAGATTGGAGATCGATAATCGGTATGATAAATAAATCTCAAAATAGTGGCGAAAAAATTAAGGTTCTAATCGTTGATGACTCTGCCGCAGTACGCAGTGCTTTGTGCAGCATTATTGAGAGCGCCCCAGATCTTGAAGTGTTTGGAATTGCTTCGGATCCGTATGTGGCCGCACAGAAAATGCGCATTAACTTGCCGGACGTTATTTTCCTCGACATCGAAATGCCACGGATGGATGGGCTGACGTTTCTTAGGAAAATAATGTCACAACGGCCGATACCAGTTGTCATTTGTTCCACCCTGACTGAGCAAGGTTCCCAGAAATTCATGGAAGCCTTAGAGGCGGGCGCGGTGGAAGCGATTGCCAAGCCAAAGGTCGCGACCGCTGAGGCGCTGATTGAGGCTCGCATGCGAATATGTGACGTGGCGCGCGCCGCAGCGCATGCGCGTGTTGGAACGCGGCATAGGGCTTTGCCGCCCGTAACCGTCGAGGAAAAGCTTACAGCTGACGCAATCCTGCCGAAAATGAACATCAGGCGTAACTTGCCATATGAGACTGATACTATTGTCGCTATTGGGGCGTCCACTGGTGGGACTGAAGCGCTTGCAACAGTGCTCAAGTCCCTGCCAGCTGACTGCCCCGGGCTTGCCATAGTCCAACACATGCCCGAAGGGTTCACAGCCGCTTTTGCAAGACGCGTCGACGGCATGTGTGCGATTAAAGTCAAGGAAGCCGCCCATGGGGATATGGTAGCTCCAGGCCAGGCCTTGATAGCGCCTGGTAATCGGCACCTGATAATCGAACGTGTCGGTCGAAGCTTTCGAGCGGCGGTTCGCGATGGACCTCCCGTATCAAGACACCGCCCGTCTGTCGATGTTCTGTTCCGATCCGTTGCGCAAACGGGTGGATCAAACACCTTAGGAATAATCATGACCGGGATGGGTGATGATGGTGCACAAGGGCTTCTCGAAATGCGGCAAGCTGGCGCTAGGACGATTGCGCAAGACGAAGCAAGCTGTACGGTTTTTGGAATGCCAAAAGAGGCCATTGCTCGAGGTGGAGCTGAACGAGTGTTAGGATTAAATAAAATCTCAGGAGAAATCGCAAGGTTTCCAGGAAATATTGGTCAGGAAAAAGCATCATGAATGTAATAGATACAGTACCTCAATCGTCCATAGCCGTATACAATATTTCTGATATCACTAATCGTCTGGCAATACCTCGGCAGGAAATTGAGCATGATTTCATCCAGATGGGCGAGAAATTAATCGCGAGTACACGCCTACTATATGAAACTTCAGACGCATACAATCAAATGGCTGGAGCACTAGCAGGTTCTCAAATATCTGATCTAACAGACTTACTAAAGATTTTCTCTAATGATATTTCAAAGGTAAATCACACCTGTTCGGCTACACAGGAATTTTTAAATGATCTAAACAATCTTACAGGCCAATTTAGTGAATCCATTCATATCCTAAAAAGAGCAGTAAGAACACTTAGCATATTTTTTGTTACAGCGCGTGTAACCGCCTCGGTAACTGGCAGTGAAGAAATTAATCTAGTTCAGTTTACTGATCAATTTTCAGAGTTAGGAAGTCAACTTGACGGAAACGTTACCTCCTTTGTTGATGCATTTAAGAGTATGGGAAGCAGTCTATTCGCAGCGACGTCAATGAATGAAAAGCTAGCAGAGCAGCACGCAAAATTGTTTGACGAGATTACTGCTGAACAAACAAAGAATTTAGAAACGATGGAAAATCGTAGAATTTGGGCTGAAGGTAGGATTGCAACCCATGGCGATCGAAGCCTGCGGATTACTTCAAGGATAAGCCGCGCCGTTGGCAATCTGCAGGTCGGCGACAGCACGCGACAACGCGTGGAACATGTTGAAGAGACATTACAATCGTTGCATGAAATCGATGACGAAGGCACTGTTGTAGCCATCCGCACTCTCATGTCCGCTCAGGTAAGTGGTGCAATATCAGATTTCGACGGCGAGTTTTCTGAATTGGTTAGATCGGTAGATGATCTGATTGAAGACACTGAAGCCTTACTTGAAAGAGCCTCTGAAGATTCTGAAATGCTTTTGTCGAGTGGCGACACCGCGCTTAGTGAAATTGATAGTAGCCTTCAGCGCACAGCCCGTATGCTTGAGCAATATGAACGCGGCGATGCCGCTCGTGCCGTAGCGATTGATCAAGTCGTTTCGACAGTTGGTAAAATGCTGGATCATATTGGCGCGTTTGATGAAATAAGAAAGAACGTCCGCCAACTTAGCTTAAACTCAACACTGAAAGCGAGAGCTCTTGATGAAGATGGTCGTGCCTTTCAACAGGTTGCATCAGATTTGCGTGCATTGAGCGATGAAACAAATGCACCGGTTGAGGAAATGGTAAAAAACCTTGAAAATTCTGCAGCGCTGTTGCGTGATTTCCTAGGATCTCGAAGAAATGGAGAAGAACACCTAATTTCTGAGATGCAAAACAACGTAAGTAAGGCTAGCAAGTGTGTTTCGCAGATCTCTGGTCAATTGCGTCTTCAGGCCGAATGTATGGCAAACACTGGGCCAGAAGCTTTGTCTCAATTGAACATCGCAGCATCAACAGTTCACGATCGCCAGGATTTTTGCTCGGAATGGCGCACCGTTGCATCAGAATTATCAACACCTTCTACAGATGAGGACTTGCGAAAATTTGCATCTATCACTGATAATAAATTTTTATCAGATGCTTACGAAAAATTTACCATGAAGGCGGAGCGCGATATTTACCATAATTTATTTGGTGCAGACGCAAATTCTACTGACCAACAAAATGATAACGGTAATCAATCAGAAGAATCAGGATTGGATGATATTTTCTTTTAGGGACTGTTGAGACAGTGTTACATAAATATGTCTGAAGTATGGTTCACTGCGGCTTTGTTGCACAAATCAGCATTATCTGGGATTCACGTCATGAATCCAGCGTGATAGCTGGCGTTTATGGGCAGCTGGGCACCCACGACGTACAAGACCCAGAACTGGGCAGAGTATAACCTTTCACTGAAGCAACGGGGATCGCTCGCGATCTGGTTTGATCCAGAGATGGTATGGGATGCTGCGCCATCTGGCGACGAGGCCGTCAACAAGCCTATTGCGATGCAGCGATATAGGCCTGCCTGACACTCAAAGTGTTGTTTGGTTTGCCCCTACGGCAGACGACCGGGTTTGTGGCCAGTTTGCTGAAGCTTGTCGGGCTGGACTGGTCTGTCCC
>JAQWVA010000121.1:0-19114 GCA_029250205.1 Tateyamaria sp. | reverse complement strand
ACGCTGGACGGGCGCGAGACCGCGCCGCTGGCCGCCACGCCGCAGCTCTTTCAAGACGTTGATGGTGCGCCGATGCGCTTTTTTGATGCGGTTATCGGAGGGCGTTCGGTGGGCACGCCGGGCACACCTGCTTTGTTGGGCGAGATGCATCGCCGCTGGGGCAAACAACGCTGGGCGAGCTTATTTGACGCAGCCATCGTTCTTGCGGAAGACGGATTCCAAGTGTCGCCCCGGTTGGCAGGTCTGGTATCACGAGATGCCGAGCGATTGGCCCGCCACCCTGTAACTGCGCAATATTTCTTACCGGAGGGCGTTCCGATCGCCGAAGGCACATTGCTACAAAATCAGGCCTATGCCGATACCTTGCGGATGCTGTCCAAGAACGGCTCAGAGACGTTTTACACTGGCCAAATCGCGCAAGATATCGTTACGACCGTGCAGAATCTGACCGATAATCCCGGTGTGTTATCGGAGATTGACCTGGCGGTTTATCAGGTCAAGGAACGTGCGCCCATTTGCGCAGCTTACCGTGATCACGATGTTTGTGGGATGGGCCCGCCGTCGTCGGGGGCGCTGACAGTAGGGCAAATCCTAGGCATGCTCGAGGGCTATGATCTGGCCAGTCTCGGCCCAGACAGCGCCAAAAGCTGGCGCCTGATCGGAGACGCGTCGCGGCTGGCCTTTGCGGATCGGGGGAGGTTTATAGCCGACAGTGACTTTGTGCCAGTGCCAACCAAAGGGCTGATGGATCCGGCTTATCTGAGGACACGTGCGGCCGCGCTAAAGGGTGACAGCGCGCTCGGGCCTGTTGCGCCGGGGCAGCCAACCTTTGATCACGCGCTGCTTTGGGCGGACGATGAAAGCATTGAGCTGCCGTCAACCTCACACATTTCGATTGTCGACAGCTATGGCAACGTGGCATCAATGACGACAAGCATTGAAAATGCGTTTGGCTCTCGGTTGATGGTGCATGGGTTCCTGCTCAACAATGAATTGACTGATTTCAGTTTTCGCACGCACCGGGACGGCGTAGCGATTGCCAATGCATTGGCACCCGGCAAGCGGCCTCGGTCATCGATGTCTCCGACTATTGTCATGAAGGATGGTGCGCCAGTGCTCGCCATCGGGTCGCCTGGTGGCAGTCGGATTATCGGCTATACCGCTAAGGCAATCATTGCATATGTTGACTGGGGAATGGACGTGCAACAAGCTGTCAGTCTGCCGCATGCGGTTAATCGGTTCGGGACCTATGACCTCGAAGAAGGCACACCTGCCGCTGACTTAGGCCCAGCTCTCGAAGAAATGGGGTTTGACGTGAAACTGCGCAACTTGAATTCGGGCTTACATGCAATCGCCATCGGCGTGGGTTTGCAGGGTGGTGCCGATCCACGTCGCGAAGGAATTGCGCTGGGTGATTGACGCGACCCGCGCTGTAAAGAGGAAAACCATATGGCACAGGCTACAGACCTACCGCGCAATGAAGAGGGCATCGCAACAGCATTGGGAGTGCTGAAGCAACAATTTGGTGATCGCTTTCAAACCGGTCAAGCAGTGCGTGATCAACATGCGCATACGACAACGTGGATCAAACCACAGGCGCCCGATGCAGTGGTCTTTCCGCGCTCGACCCGAGAAGTTTCAGATATCGTAAAGGTCTGTGCGACACATAAGGTGCCGGTTATCCCGTTCGGAACGGGCACGTCGCTGGAGGGACATGTCAATGCGCCTGCAGGCGGCATTTCAGTTGATCTGAGTCAAATGGACCAGATTTTGGCCGTGCATTCAGAAGACCTTGATTGTGTGGTGCAGCCGGGCGTGACACGCGAGCAGCTGAACGTCCACCTTCGTGATCGTGGGCTGTTTTTTCCAATTGATCCGGGTGCAAATGCGTCCCTTGGAGGGATGGCATCCACGCGCGCATCGGGCACCAACGCGGTTCGCTATGGTACGATGAAGGACAACGTCATTGCGTTGGAAGCAGTAATGGCCGATGGGCAGATCATTCGTACCGCCCAACGAGCCAAAAAAACATCTGCCGGATATAACATGACGCAACTGTTGGTCGGATCAGAAGGCACTTTGGGATTGATCACCGAAATCACGCTGAAATTGCAAGGAATTCCCGAGGCGACCAGCGCAGCGCGCATGTCATTCCCGTCGATCGACGCTGCCTGTCAAGCCGTGATGGCGACGATCCAGTACGGCATTCCGGTGGCGCGAATTGAGCTGATGGACGAACTGAATGTGCGAGCGGCCAACGCTTATTCTAATCTGGCGTTGCCTGAGGTGCCGCTTTTGCTTTTGGAGTTCCACGGGTCAGATCGCGGAGTCGAAGAGCAAACTGAGATGTTTGCCACGATCGCCGAAGACATGGGAGGCACGGATTTTGCCGCGACCACCAGTACCGAAGAGCGCAACAAGCTGTGGAAGGCTCGTCATGATCTATATTGGGCGGCGTTGCAATTGCGTCCGGGGGCGCAGGGGATCTCGACGGATGTGTGTGTGCCGATTTCGCGTCTGGCCGAAGCGGTAACGGGGGCGCAGGCCAAGGCTGCGGAACTGGACCTTTTGTCGCCTATTGTCGGACATGTGGGCGACGGTAATTTCCATTGCCTTGTTCTCATTGATATGGACAATGTGGAAGAAGTAGCGCGGGCCGAAGCGTTTGTTGCATGGCTGGCTGATCAGGCTATCGCCATGGATGGGACCTGCACCGGCGAGCATGGGATTGGTCAAGGCAAGATACCTTACCTGATCAAAGAACTCGGGGCTACGACGGAATTCATGGGCGCTATCAAGGGTGCGCTGGACCCGCAAAACATCATGAACCCGGGTAAGATTTTCAGCCGTTGAATGGACGCGCTTGCGCGCGACACGGTTCATTTGCGCTGACACGTGGTCTTGGGGCGCTGCCCCAAACCCCGGAGTTTATCTGGCAAGATGAAGTTGAGCTTATGGGACGTCGTTTTTTTGCCGTGAGCGGTCGGGTGGCTGGTACGTTTTTTGCAACGTTCGCTTAGAACATGGTCAGACTTCGTGGAAGGGAATCGCGCAATGAAAACGCAGGTCAAAGCATTGGTTGTGGGCGGTGGGGCTGTCGGCACTTCGATTGCGTATCATCTGGCTCGTGCGGGCTGGGACGATGTCATGTTGCTGGAACGCGACGAGTTGACATCCGGGTCAACCTGGCACGCCGCCGGCTTGTTGCCTTATTTTAATATGTCTTACGCGACGACTTACATCCATGACTATTCCATCAAGTTCTACAAGACGCTTGAGGAAGAGACCGGGTTGAACGCTGGTTTCGCAGTTGTCGGCAATTTGCGGATGGCGCAGACAGACGAGCGTATGGATGAATATATGCTTTATGCGTCCACGGCCGAGACCTGTGGCGTGCCTTACACTTTCATGACCCCGGACGAGATCAAGGCGAAGTGGCCATTGATCCGGAGCGATGATTTGAAGGGTGCGCTTTATCATCAGACGGACGGCTATATTAATCCTGCGGATGTGACGATGGCCATGGCCAAGGGGGCGCGCCAGCGTGGTGTTTTGATCGAGCGTAAGTGGCAGGTGGATGCATTTCATTGGAACGGGTCGGCATGGGATGTGACTGCGACCAAGATGGTGGAAAAAGGCGGCAACCTGATCCCGTCGGATGAACAAATCGTGATAACCGCAGAACATGTTGTCACGGCAAGCGGTAACCACGCACAACGAACGGCAAAGATGCTGGGCATAAAGATACCAGCGATCCCTGTTGAGCATCAGTTCATCGTTATGGAACAAGACCCGGCATTGGTTGAATTCCGCACGCAGGGAAACGTTGAACACCCGGTCATTCGTGATGCGGATGCGCAATCTTATGTCCGAGAGGAGCGCGGTGGCTGGATCCTTGGAGTCTATGAAAAGAATGCACCCGCGCGCTTTGAATACGGTGTTCCGGATAGTTTCCGCGCAGATCTGTTCCAGTTGGACCTTGAGCGGATCGAAGAGCAATACATGGCGATGATCCACCGGATTCCGTCTTGCGAAGAGAGCGGTCTGAAGGACGATTTCAACGGTCCGATCTGCTATACGCCCGATGGCAACCCGCTTGTCGGCCCGGCCCCTGGTTTGCGCAACATGTGGCTTGCAGAAGGATTTTCCTTTGGCATTACTGCTGCTGGTGGTACGGGCTATTACCTTGCGCAGATGATGGTTGAGGGAGAGGCGGAAATCGACATGGCCTCGCTGGACCCCAAGCGTTATGGTGATTGGATGACAACCGAGTTTGCAGCCCGCAAGAACGAGGAATGTTATGAGCACGTTTACATTCTGCACCATCCGGATGAAGAGCGGCCTGTGTGCCGCCCATTGCGCACCGCGCCGGCTTATGACAGGCAGGATGCACTGGGTGCACAGTTCGGATTTGTGAATGGTTGGGAGCGGCCAAACTATTACGGGCCGCTGGACGCGCCTGAGAACTTTGACCATGATAGCCGGTCATTTCGCCGTGGTGGCTGGTGGCCATATGCTGTGGAAGAAGCAAAAGCGATCCGCGAAGGTGTAGGGCTGATCGACGCCACCGCCTTTACCAAACATGTGGTCAAAGGGCCCGGTGCGACCCGTTTTCTTGATTGGTTCACCTGCAACAAGCTGCCATCCGTGGGCCGCATCAACCTTACCTATGCTTTGACGGGCGCGGGAACGACACGGACGGAATACACCTTCGTGCGGATCGCAGCCGATGAATACTACCTTGTTTCGGCTGGTGCCTGGACAGCCTATGACAGCGATTACCTGCGCAAGGCGATCGAGGACAAAGCCCCCGAATTTGGCTATATCGAGTGTCACGATGTCACAACACAATGGGGTGTTTTCGCTATTGCCGGGCCGAAATCGCGGGATGTTTTGAACGCGATTGTGAAGGACGCCGATCCTTCAACCGTATTGTCAAACAAGCGCTTCCCATGGCTCACCATGCGCAACATCGAACTTGGGATGTGCCCCGTTCGCGCCATCCGCGTGGCGTATACTGGAGAATTGGGTTGGGAGATGCATCACCCGATTGAAATGCAAAATTATCTTTGGGATCAATTGCTTGCTGCTGGCGCGCCGCATGGCATGAAGCTGGTGGGCGCGCGTGCGCAGAACTGGTTGCGACAGGAGAAATCTTATCGCGCCTTCGGCACCGAGCTGGGCCGCGATGCCACCCCGCTTGAGGCCGACCTGCCCCGCTTCGTCGACCTGTCGAAAGACTTCCATGGCAAAGCCGCGATGGAGGCCATCGGCGTACGTTCGAAATGTGTTACCGTGCTGATTGACGGGCCAGAGGATGCAGACCCTTGGGGGCGCGAGGTGCTATATCATGGTGAGATGCGCGTAGGGCGTCTCACATCGGGTGGCTATTCGGTCGCATTCGGTAAGTCGATTGGCATGGGGTACGTGACGCCAGATTTGGCGGTAGCAGGCACCAAACTAAAGGTCAAAATGCAGGACAAGCTGTGGGATGCCGAGGTGGTGCAGGACAGCCCCTATGATCCCAAGAATGAGGTGATCCGTAAGGACGGTTAAAGCGTTATGTGAAAAACTTGAATCCCCTAACGCTGCCTAAACAAAAGCTTCCAAAGCGTTAGATGATGCGCGAAGTGTCAGGTATTTCGTAAAGATCTATAGAAAGATCGGCCAAGGCATCGCATAGCTTACAGTTGCGGGCATTGCGTCTATGCGAATCTGCTTGGTGATAGTGCCCGGACAATGCTGGGGTCGACCTCGGGTTGGTGACCACGCGCAAGATCTGCGACCAGTTGGCTGGCGGCCGGAGCCGTTTGAAAGCCGTACCCCCCTTGACCTGCGCACCATATAAAGCTCGGGTGTGCTGGATCAGGTCCGAGGACAAGGGTTCGGTCCGGGGCAAAGCTGCGCAAACCGGCCCAAGTCGTTTCGACCCGCTTGACCGGTGCGGTTACGTGCTGTGCATAGCGGTCTAGCCCTTGGGCCAGCACCATGTCATCGGCCCACGCGTCATGTGGCTCAACAGGATCTTCGTCGGCCGGAGATACAAGCAAACTGCCCGCATCAGGCTTGGCATACCACGTCTCACCAACGCCAAAAAAGATGGGCCATTTAGAAACATCATGACCACCGGGTGCCGGGATGCGCGCCATAGAGCGGCGCAAGGGATTGATACCGATGGGTATGATGCCGGCCATTATTGCAATCTGATCCGCCCATGCTCCGGCGGCATTCACCAACGTATGGGCGTGAAAGGCCTGATGGCTGCAATGGACGGTCCATCCTTGGCCATTTTCAATGGCAGTGACTTGCGCACCTGTTCTGATTTGTCCACCGTGCCTGCGCAGCACTCCGGCAAAGTCCTGAATCATTCGATCTGTGTCGATATCACGTGCGCTGTCATGAAAGGCGGCACGGGTGATCCGTTCATTCAAGATAGGAACGCGGGCACGGGCGTCGTCCACGCTGATCTCGTGCGACGCAAGTTCTTTCAGATCGGCATCAAAGGCCGCGTCTTCGCCTGCGCGCCCGACCAGCAGAAATCCACGTGGGGTGAGGTAGGGGGCGTGATATGTGGCGCTAGCACGATTGAGCACGACAACGGACGCGCAGCCGTAATTTTCCTCAAACAAAGCAGCAGATCGTCCTGATGCATGATATCCAAGCGCATCTTCGGCTTCAATCAATGTGACCTTTGCATGGGGGGCAAGCCGTGCTGCGGCAGAAACGCCGGCGATGCCGCCACCAATCACGATGACATCTGTCATGCCTCTTCGATCCGATCGTTTGCGGGGGCTGGGGTGACCGACAGGGCTGTGATCTGGTCATAAAGTTCGGCCGTCATGCTGAATGTCATAGCGTCGAGCGAGGGCTGCAACTGTGCCACAGAGCGCGCGGAAATGATTGGCCGCGGGCGTGCGGGGTGTGACATGGCCCAAGCCACGGCAAGTGTTGCAGGATGTATGCCAAGGTCAGATGCTAGTGTGCTCAGGCCAAGGGCGGCCTTACGCATCCATTCGACGTTGTAGCGGGCGGCATAACGGTGGTCTTCGGTCAGGCGACCCGTGCCGCCGTTGGCGTATTTTCCAGTCAGCAATCCACCGCCGAGCGGTGAATAAGGCGCGATCTCAATCCCTTGATCTACGCACATGGGAAATATCTCGACTTCAGACTGACGTTTGACAAGGCTGTGCATCGGTTGAACGATGTCGATGCAGACCTCAAAGTTAGCGGCAACGCTTTGTGCTTTCATCACTTGCCACGCCGCGAAATTAGACACACCGATATAACGTATTTTGCCTGACTGTTTAAGTGTGGCGAGCGCATCAAAGCTCTCTTGCAGCGGCGTGTCATCATCAAAGCGATGCAGATATAGGATGTCGACCACATCAAGCTGCAATCGCTTTTGTGAGGTCGCGAATTGGCTTAGGATGTTACTGCGTCCCGATCCCCCTATATAGCCGACTTTGGTTGCAATGATCAGACTGTCGCGCTCTGCCGCGATCATAGAGCTCAATAACGTCTCGGATGCACCGTCGGTATAGGCAAAGGCCGTGTCGAAGTGGGTTATACCAGCGGCGCGGGCAGCATCGTACATTGCCTGGCTTTCGGATGCGTCAGCTGCGCCACCAAACTGCATTGTGCCAAAGGTCAGGTCGGAAAGCGGGGTGCCATGGAAAGATGTCATCATTCGTACTTGGTGCCATGGCGACCTTGTTGGCGCAACGCAAAATGGTGGTGAGCAGCGGTGTCAGTCTGCGCCTATTGCCGTTGCGCGATGATAGGCGGGGCGCGCATGGATCGCTTCAACAAATTGGGCCAGCCGAGGAAAGTCATCCGCTCGTTTCTGTCTCATTGCGATTTCTGCTGGGAAACTAAGCATGATGTCTACGGCTGACAAATCATCCAGCACGAAGTGCCCGGATGGACGCAGCATGTCGTTCATATATCCATAGTGCGCATCAAGCTGCTGCGCGATCCGTGGATGTAGGGGTTCGCCAGCCACACCCAGTTTCGAAACATAAAGATCCAGTAGGATCGGTGTCATTGCTGAACCTTCGGCAAAATGCATCAATTCAAGATGTGAAGAATACGAATGCGTGTTCTGAGGCGGCACCATTTGGGGTGCATAGCGGGCGCAGATTACTTCTGTTATGGCCGCGCTTTCAGTGATCAGTCGCCCATCGATTTCGATCATCGGAGACTTTCCCAACGGATGGATGGCAGTTAGTTCTGGCGGGGCGAGGTTAGTTTTAGCGTTCCGTGTATATTTTTTGACCTCGTAGGGGGCTTCGATCTCCTCCAAAAGCCACAGAATACGGTGCGAGCGGGATCTGTTTAGATGGTGTAAAGTGATCATGTCATCATCGGTGTCACAGCTTTGGGCGGAATGAAACCCTTCGGTGGATCACCCAAGGCAAGAACTCGCTCGAGACCACGAGACGGCGATAGGCGAAACGCTGGCCCATTTGGCCAAGCCAAATTACATAAGCATTTTTGCGCTTGAGGCCTTTTGCATCTCACGCAGGGCTTTAAGTTGGGTAAGCGCTGTTGGGACTTCGGTTTTTCGCATAACGCTTTAAGTTAAAAGCTGTACCTGACATATGCCCAACCGCAGGGTAAAAAAAGCCCCGCGCAAGGCGGGGCTTTCGGTTTTCGAGTTTCGCGTCCTTATTGCGGAATATCGCCTTCGATACCTTCGACATAGAAGTTCATTCCAGCAAGTGTCCCATCGTCAGCAGTTTCACCTGCGCCAAGGAAAGGCGAGCCGTCTTGCTTGTTCAACGGGCCGGTAAAGGCATGATAGCTGCCATCGCCCAATGCCGCCTTGAGCGCGAGCGCTTCGGCTTTCACGTCAGTCGGTACTGCATCTGAAATGTCACCAATTCCAACCATGCCAGGACCGATCCCATCCCATGTGTCCATGCTTTCCCAGGTGCCTTCCATGACCGCGCGTGTGCGGGCAATATAGTAAGGTGCCCAGTCATCAATAATCGATGAAACGCGTGGGAAGGGTGCATATTGACCCATGTCTGACGCCTGACCAAATGTCACAACGCCGCCCGCTTCCTGTGCAGCCGCTTGGGGAGCAGTGGAATCGGTGTGTTGCAAAACAACGTCTGCGCCCTGTTCGATCAGAACCTTGGCGGCGTCTGCCTCCTTGGCGGGATCAAACCATGTGTAGACCCAAATAATCTTAAACTCGACGTCTGGGTTCACTTTGGCGGCGTGGATATAGGCAGAGTTGATGCCCCGGATTACTTCGGGAATCGGAAACGAGCCGATGTAGCCGATGATGTTCGACTTGGTCATCTTGCCGGCGATGTGGCCCTGAATGGCCCGCCCCTCGTAGAACCGTGCCGAATAGGTCGACACATTGGGATGCAAGCGCTTGTAGCCTGTAGCATGCTCAAATTTCACATCAGGGAATTTGGCCGCGACATTGTTCGTCGGGTCCATGTAACCGAACGACGTGGTGAAAATTAGGTCCGCACCATCAAGCGCCATCTGCGTCATGACACGCTCGCTGTCAGGCCCTTCGGCCACGTTTTCAACATAGACGGTTTCGACAGCAGCGCCAAATTCTTCTTCGACTGCAAGCCGGCCTTGATCGTGTTCATATGTCCATCCGCCATCGCCCACGGGGCCGACATAGACAAAGCCGACTTTGGTTTTTGCATGGCCGTCTGCGGTGGCTGCGCTGGCAAAGCCTAGTGCAAGCGACGCTGTGACCAAAAGATGAGTTAGTTTCATGAAGAGATTTCCCCCAGTTGTTGGCCCCTCAATGGGGCGGTGCCCCTATTGCGAGGCGTGAAATGTACGACCCAGTGATCCGGGTGCGCGCGATTTATCAGCTGATAGAATCACCAAGACAACAATTGTTACGATATACGGAGACATTGCCAAATACTCGACCGGAATGGCAACGCCAGCGCCTTGAAGATTGAGTTGTAATTGGGCGATCCCGCCAAAAAGATAGGCGCCTAGCAGTACTCGCCATGGCTTCCACGAGGCAAATACCACAAGCGCAAGCGCGATCCAGCCGACACCAGCAGTCATCCCTTCGGTCCACTGCGGCACCCGGATAAGGCTGATATAGGCCCCGCCCATGCCTGCACAGCCCCCGCCGAACATGATAGCTAGCGTTCGAATGCCTTTGACCTTGTAGCCCAGTGTGTGAGCTGCATCGTGGTTTTCACCCACCGCACGCAGGATCAGCCCTGCGCGGGTGAATGTCAGGGCGGCCCAAGTGGCCGCAACGAGGGTCAGCCCAACATAAACGATGATGTCATGGCCAAAGACGATGGGCCCGACAACGGGAATATCTGCCAATGGCCCGAGTGGTGTATCGGCCATGCGTGGCGGTTTGATCCCTACATAGCTTTGCCCCATCAGCGCCGACAACCCAAGCCCAAACAGAGTAAGTGCAAGGCCCGAGGCGACCTGATTGGCCAACGCTACTTGAGTCAAAAAGGCGAACAACAAGCTCAGTACAGCGCCGCCAACCGCAGCTGCCAGAAATCCGAGATAGGGCGACCCGGTAGTTACAGCGATGATAAAGCCACAGACCGCACCGGTGATCATCATCCCTTCGACTCCAAGGTTTAGCACACCCGCGCGCTCGACCACCAATTCACCTATGGCAGCCAACAAGATGGGTGTTGCCGCTGCAATCATTGCTGCAATGAGCAGGACTGGGTTAATGACGGAAAGATCCATTATGTGTTTCCTCCGTTCAGGCAGCGTAACAGATTGGTCTGTTTTGGATCGGGCAAAATACGCTTCAGGTTGTGCGAGATGGCTGTACGCAGAATTGCATCAGCCCGTTTATGTTGCACCTGAGCGGCCGCTGCATGCCATTTGCGGTTTAGAGTGTCGGGCATCGCCAGCGCCAAGGCCTCAACGACACCCGCTCCAGGGGCAGATTTTGCCAAAGCGTACATCATGCCGCCTCCCGTCCGCTTACCCGCAGGCGGTAGTTGGTCAGCACATCCAGCGCCAAAAGAAAGAACAGCAGCATGCCCTGAAAAACCTGAATGGCGGCTGCGGGCAGACCGAGTTGTGATTGCGCAATGTCGCCACCGATATAAGTCAGTGCCATCAACAATCCGGCTGCCACGATGCCCAGCGGGTTGAGCCGTCCAAGAAAGGCTACGATGATTGCGGTAAATCCGTAGCCCACATTGAAGTCGATACTGATCTGGCCCGCAGGGCCGGCAACCTCGAACATGCCAGCAAGCCCTGCCAACATCCCCGATGTGCCCAGACAAAACAGGATCAAGCGGCTCGGGTTTACCCCACCGAACTTGGCAGCACGCGGCGCCTCGCCCGTCACCCGGATAGCAAACCCAAGGCGATGCCGGGTTAAAAGAACATATGAAAAGATCACCGCGATCAACGCGGCGACCACGCCCCAATGCATCCCCGTTCCGGCGATCAGTTCCGCATTATGGGCGGACGGGTATTGCTGCAGATTGCGCGAGCCGGGAAATCCATACCCTTCGGGGTTTTTAAGCAACCCCAATGACATGGATGCCAAAAGCTGTTCTGCCACATAGACAAGCATCAGGCTGACCAAGATTTCGTTGGTCCCAAATTTGACCTTCAACAAGCCCGGTATCATCGCCCAGACAAAACCACCAAAACCTCCGGCCAGCACCATGATCGGAAAAATCAGCACACTGTCTGCGGGATAAAAGGCAAGGCCTGCGCCTGCGCCGCAGATGGCCCCCATTACATATTGCCCCTCTGCGCCGATGTTCCAGATGCCCGCCTTGAAGCCCAAGGCTAGCCCGATGGCAATCAGGACCAGCGGGGCGCCTTTGACCAAAAGCTGCGGGCGGTAGTAAAATGAATACTGGCCAAACAGCGGCTCCCAAAAAATCGTATTAATGGCCTGCAGTGGGTCCTTGCCCAGCACAGCAAATAGCACCCCACCAAATATCATGGTTAGCAAAACAGCCAGCACAGGTGTGGCATACGCCATGATAGCCGAAGGTTGCGCGCGCGCCTCGAGCCGAATCATGAACGGATCCCTCGCTTCATCTTGCCAGATAAACTCCCGCCGGAGGCTCCGATGATTTCAAACATGCGCGACCTCCATTCCGTGTGCGCCGCCGAGCATCAGGCCGATCTGCTCTACATTCAGGCCCTGCGTCGAGACAGGGGGCGACAGCCGCCCTTCGTTCAAAGCTGCAAACCGGTCAGAGATTTCCATCAACTCGTCCAGATCCTGACTGATGACAACGACAGCCGCCCCGCCTGCGGCGAGATCCATCAGCGCTTGCCTGATCGCCGCTGCAGCCGCCGCATCGACCCCCCAGGTGGGTTGATTGACAACCAGCACCTCAGGGCGTTGCAGCACCTCACGCCCAATGACGAATTTTTGCAGATTTCCGCCCGAAAGCGACCGGGCCACGTTCTCGGGGCCGGGCGTGCGCACGTCAAAATCTGAGATAATCCGTTCGGCAAACACGCGTGTCTTGGCCCAGTTTAGAAGCCCGCGCGATGCCAGTCCTTCGCGCGCGGCACCGGTCAACAGCGCGTTTTCGATGAGCGACATATTCGGAGCAGCCGCGTGGCCAAGCCGTTCTTCGGGCGCGGCAAGCAGGCCAAGCGTGCGCCGCGCTTCAGGCCCTGTTCCAGACAGGTCGCGGCCTTTGAACTTTACCATGCCCCGTGCGCTGGGCAGCTCGCCTGACAGAACCCCCAGCAACTCGTCTTGGCCATTGCCCGCAACGCCGCCGATCCCCAGAACTTCGCCGGACTGTACCGAGAATGAAATATCTTTCAGTGTCATCCCAAAAGCCGAAGGCGAGGTGACGGATAAGCCCGTGACCGCCAATGCCTCATGGCCCAGATTAGGCGCGGCCCGCTTTGGCACCGCAAGAATAGCCCCAACCATCATTTCGGCCATGTCGCGCGCGGACGTTTCCCGTGGCACGCAATCTCCGACCACTTTGCCACCGCGCAGGATGGTGGCTGCGTCACACAATGTGCGGATTTCTTCCAGCTTGTGAGAAATATACAGGATTGCAGTACCTTCAGCGCTGAGTTTGCGCAGGGTTTCGAAAAGAATATTAACCTCTTGCGGGGTGAGAACCGATGTAGGTTCATCCATGATCAGCAACTTGGGGTCTTGCAGCAGACAGCGGATAATCTCGACCCGTTGTCTTTCGCCAGCCGACAGATCGCCTACAATCCGCTCCGAGGATAGGGGTAAGCCATAGGTTTCCGAAACTTTGTGAATGCGTGCAGCGAGGGTGCGCATCGGCGGCGGGGTTTCCATGCCAAGCGCTATGTTTTCGGCCACGCTGAGCGCATTAAAGAGTGAGAAGTGTTGAAACACCATGCCAACGCCCGCTGCACGGGCCGCTCTTGGGTCGATCGGTGCATAGCTGTTGCCGTTCATCTGCATTGCGCCTGCATCTGGTTTGACCAAGCCATAGATCATTTTGACCAAAGTTGATTTGCCCGCTCCGTTTTCTCCTAACAGCGCGTGGATTTCCCCGCGCGCGATTGAAAGGTCTACACAGTCATTGGCTACCACGCCCGGATAGGCCTTGGTCACACCTGTCAGATCCAGCAACGGAGCGGTCATTCTCGTTTGTCCCCTTTGACCCGCTCTGGGGCCTTGATTGTTAGTAACTGCGCTGCCACGCCCACGGCAATAGCCTGCGGGTGTTTTCCCAGCTTTGCGTCGCCAATTGGGCAGATGATGCGCGAAATCGCAGCCTGATCGTGACCCAAAGCTGCTAGACGTGACCGGAACCTCGCCCATTTGGTGGCGGACCCGATAAGGCCGGCATAGGCAAATGACCGCTGCAAAACCGTATGGCAAAGCGACAGGTCATGATCGTGTTCAGGCGTCATTATTAGGTGCGCCGCATTTGGACCCGCAGTGCCCATCAGCTCGGCTGGCTTGATGTGGCTGCTCTTGATCCCATTGGGTAGTTTAGCTAGCTCGTGTAGGCGCGTGTCGTTTACGCAGACATCGAAATTTGGCATGGGATTGAGTACCTGCGCCAATGCCCTGCCCACATGGCCTGCGCCATAGATGAACACGGGCAGACGACTGCACCAGACCGGTTCAGCGAGCCACCCGCCTTGCAAGGTAATGGGTATCGGGGCGTCATGGTTTTCCCACTTTGCGCATTTGCGGCGCAGGGGGTGGGGCATATCACTGTGCTCTGCACGGATGGGCCGCACATAAATCCCCGCAAAAGCGCAATCCAGTGCGCGGTATCGCGCGTTGTCCCAAAGTTCCAGTACTGCTGTCACAGCACCGCCGCAGCATTGGTTCAGTTCGGGACCAAGGGCAAAGGTATACAGCTGCACGGCAGGGCCGTCCGACATTAGCATGTCGCGCGCTGCGGCCATTGCTTCCCATTCCAGGCGCCCTCCGCCAATGGTGCCCGATGCGCCGTCAGCCCAGACCAGCATTTCCGTACCCGCCTCGCGCGGGGTTGATCCGCGCACTTCGGCTAGAACGATGCGCACCACCGCGTCCTGTGCGTCGAGCGCCGTTGAGAGTGTCGCAAGATCCAGCATCAACCGCGTGCCTTGTGGATGGCGGACAAGACAGCTTCGGCCGTGGCAGGGGCCTGCAGGTCTGGGAATTGCGGCCCACACGCCGAAACGGCATCTGACAGCGCCAGAAAAGCCGATATGCCCAACATCAGGGGCGGCTCACCCACGGCTTTTGATTTATAGATCGTTTCGGCCCGGTTGGCGCCGTCCCAGAGCGCCACATTGAAAACATCCGGCCGGTCACCACAGGCGGGGATTTTGTAAGTTGATGGTGCGTGGGTGCACAAATGCCCCTCATTGTCCCAGACGAGTTCTTCGGTTGTCAGCCAGCCCACCCCTTGCACGTAACCACCTTCGACCTGTCCGATATCGAGGGCCGGATTCAGCGACGCACCCGCATCGTGCAGCACATCCGCGCGCAGAATACGGTTCTCGCCGGTTAGCGTGTCGATCACCATTTCGGTGACAGCCGCGCCATAAGCAAAGTAGAAAAACGGGCGCCCCTCGCCTTTGATGCGGTCCCACTTGATGTCGGGGGTCTTGTAAAACCCGGTCGCGGACAAGCTTATGCGCGCCTCATAGGTCATTGTCGCAACTTCGGCAAAGCTGTAATCTCTGGTGCCTGCGCGCACGCGGCCGTCCTGAAATATGACAGCATCGGGTGGGCACTGGTGCAACTGCGCCAGATGTTCGGCCATGCGGTCGCGAATGGTATCGCAGGCGATCTTTACTGCCATCCCGTTCAGGTCAGAGCCAGAGGACGCTGCGGTGGCGGACGTGTTTGGCACTTTGGCAGTGTCTGTTGCAGTGATCTTGACCAGATCCAGGGGAACACCAAAGCGGCTGGCGGCCACTTGTGCCACTTTCTGGAACAATCCTTGCCCCATCTCTGTGCCGCCGTGGTTGAGATGGATCGAACCATCGGCATAGACATGCACCAGCGCTCCAGCTTGATTGAGATGGGTGAGTGTGAACGAAATGCCAAACTTTACGGGGCTCAGGGCAATGCCCTTTTTCAAGACCGGCTGCGCGGCATTCCATTTTGCTACGGCTGCGCGCCTTGCATGGTAATCGGATGATACGACCAGTTGTGCGACAAGTTCATCCAGAATGAAATCATCCACCTTCTGACCATAGGGTGTTGTCTGTGCCTGTTTGCCCTCAGATGTGTCCCCGAAGGATGCGTAAAAGTTGCGCTGCCGCACCAGCAGCGGATCAAGGCCAAGTGTTGCCGCAACGTGATCCACGATCCGTTCCATTCCGAACATGCCCTGCGGGCCACCAAAGCCGCGAAAGGCGGTGGCGGATTGCGTATTGGTGCGCAAACGGTGACTTTCGATCCGGACATTGGCAAGGAAATAGCCGTTATCGGCATGCAGCATTGCGCGGTCAGCCACAGGCAGGCTCAGGTCCAGCGCCCATCCACAACGTGCAAAATGTCGGACATCCAGCGCTGTGATCCGCCCCGCGTCATCAAAGCCAACGTCGTAATCGATGCGGAAATCATGCCGCTTGCCGGTGACGATCATATCATCGTCACGGTCATAGCGCATTTTGCACGGCTTGCCGGTCAGCCGTGCCGCAATTGTGCAGCCCACGGCCAGCGCGTTGCCTTGGCTTTCCTTGCCGCCAAAGCCACCGCCCATGCGGCGGGTCTCAACCCGGACGGAATGCATCGGAACGCCGATGGCGTCGGCTACCTTGTGTTGAATTTCTGTGGGGTGCTGCGTCGAAGAGATGACATGCATGTCGCCAGCCTCGCCCGGCTGGGCAAGGGCGGCTTGCCCCTCGAGGTAAAAATGCTCCTGCCCACCGATATGTAACTGGCCGGAAAGCCTATGATCGGCCCGCAAAAGAGCGCCCGCGGCATCGCCACGTTGATAGATCCGGGGCCCTTCCTCAAAACGGCTACCAGCGGCCAGCGCGTCGTCAATCTCGAGGATCGGGCTGCCCTCTGCTATTTCGATACGACCCTGTTGTGCTGCAAATCGGGCGGCCAGATGGCTGGCGGCGATCACCATGAACACGGGTTGACCGGCATAATGAACCTCGCCCATGGCCAAAAGCGGCTCATCGTGAGCCGAGGGTGAAACATCGTTGGCAAAGGGCAGATCATCTGCCGTCAGAACCGTGACGACATCCGGAGCCGCGCGCACATCTTCAAGATCCAGCGCGGTGATCTTGCCGCAAGCCTTGGGGCTGAGGCCAAAGGCCAGATGCAATGTGCCGCGCGGCGTGGGCATGTCATCGACATAGCGGGCCTGGCCCGTCACATGCAGGCGGGCCGCATCATGGGGCAGGGGCTTGGCTATGCTCATAGCGTGACGTCCAGAACCGAAACGCAACCACCCTCATCTTCGGTAAAAGCGCGTAGCAGCATGTTTTGCGCGGTCTCCATCCGGTAGGAGGCAGAGGCGCGCATGTCACTGAGCGGCGCGAAATCTTGTGTCATGGCAGCCATTGCCGTCCGCACGGTGGGTTCTGTCCAAGGATGGCCGATCAATGCAGCTTCGGCTTGGCCCGCGCGCAGCGGTGTTCCCGCCATTCCGCCATAGGCGAGCCGCGCATTAGTGACGCTGCCATCTGTCACCTCGATCCACAGACAGCCGCAAACCGCCGATATGTCCTGATCAAACCGTTTAGAAAGTTTATAACAGCGCAGGTGGTCGCCACGCTTGGGAATGGTTATGGCCTCTACGAATTCATTTCGTGCCAAGTCTTGCTTACCATAGACGACAAAGAAGTCTTCAAGCGGCAAATTGCGCGGGCCATTTGTGCTGCGCAGATGCAGCATTGCGCCAAGCGCGATAAGGGCGGGCGATCCGTCCCCGATTGGAGAGCCGTTGGCGATGTTGCCCCCGATCGTGGCTGCATTGCGCACCTGAACAGACCCATAACGGCGGATCAATTCTGCAAGGCCGGGATAGAGATCACGCAGGGTGTCGCCTAACTCGGTCAGCGTCGTCATCGCACCGATCCGAATGTCTGTTTGTGTTTGCGTGATCCCCGACAGTGCTGGAATCCGGTTGAGAAATGCCGTTGGCCCCAGTTCGCGGAACCCTTTGGTCACCCAAAGCCCCACATCTGTCGCGCCAGCGACCAATGTGCCGTTCGGGTTCTGATCCAGCCAGACGGCAAGCGCTTGCGGTGTCGTCGGCACGCTTTGGTCGGGGGCCTCTGCCTGTTCGTGGTGATTGGTCAAAAGCGGGGCATCCTTGACGTGCTCGGGCACAGGATGTGTTGCGGCCTCGGCCGCAGCGCGTATGATCGGCGCATACCCCGTGCAGCGGCACAGATTGCCTGCCAGCTGCGTGTCGTAATCCGTGGCACCATTCACATGGGCGGTGGCCATGGTGGTGATGAACCCCGGCGTGCAAAATCCGCATTGGCTGCCGTGATGGGTGATCATCGCCTGTTGCACCGGGTGCAGCGTGCCGTCTGGGGATTCCATGCCTTCGACTGTCCGAACGGCTTTGCCCTCAAGTTGCGGCATAAAAAGGATACAGGCATTCAAAGCGCGCGCGCCGTTGGCATCTGTCACCATGACCGAACAGGCCCCGCAGTCGCCTTCGTTGCAGCCTTCTTTGGTGCCGGTCAACTGCCGGTCCTCGCGAAGCCAATCCAGAAGTGTTGTCGTGGGAGATGTGTTGGCAGTGACATTTCTTCCGTTCAGAAGAAAAGTGGTGCGCATGGACGTAACCTGCCGCGGTACCGAAGCCCATTGACGTTGCGCGGCCTCGATGCGACGTAGAGGCAAGTGCGGGCGGAATTTTTGGTATGCTAATCGGGCAATCGGGTGTTTGGCAAGAGGCTTTGATCCGCTCGAGATTTGCCGGATTTGGTGTGCATAACTTTGCACAACCACTGGATATGGATGCAAGCTCGGCCTAGACTGTGTCTCATGCTAGATGCCCCCCGATTCATTCACCTGCGTACGCACTCCGAATACTCTTTGCTGGAAGGGGCGATGCGGCTCAAGAAGCTTCCGGGCATGGTTCGGGATGCAGGTATGCCTGCCATTGCCCTGACGGACACCAACAACATGTTTGCCGCCCTCGAATTCTCGGTCGGCATGGCGGATGCGGGCATCCAGCCGATTATCGGGTGCCAAATCGACCTACAGTTCGTGATGCAGCGCCCCGGCGAGCGGCCCAAACCGCCTGCGCCACTGGTTCTGCTGGCTCAAAATGAGGTTGGCTATGAAAACCTGATGAAACTGAACTCGTGCCTTTATCTGCGCGAAGGCTCTGAGTTGCCCTTTGTCACGGTTGAGGAACTTGCGCGTCATTGCACGGGCCTGATCTGTTTGACTGGTGGTCCTGAGGGTCCAGTGGGCAAGTTGTTGCAAACCGCGCAGCGCCCGGCGGCCCAAGCCTTGATGACGCGTCTGGCAGAGGTTTTTGAGGATCGCCTCTATGTTGAATTACAGCGTCATCCCGGCGACAGCGGTTTGCCAGAGGCCGAGCGACTGACAGAACGCGGCTTTGTCGAAATGGCCTATGAAATGGACCTGCCGCTTGTGGCGACCAATGATGTCTATTTTCCCAAGCCGGACATGTACGAAAGCCATGACGCGCTGATTTGCATT
>JAQWVA010000089.1:0-43849 GCA_029250205.1 Tateyamaria sp. | reverse complement strand
CTTAGACGTGTGGTTTGACTCAGGTGTTACTCATGCATGTGTTGTTGATGCGCGTGAAGACTTGGTTGGCCCAGCTGATTTATATCTTGAAGGGTCGGATCAACACCGTGGCTGGTTCCATTCATCATTGCTGCAGTCCGTCGGCACAACTGGGCGCGCGCCCTACCGTAATGTGGTAACCCACGGATTCACGCTGGATGAAAAGGGCATGAAGATGTCCAAATCTGTTGGCAACACGATTGTGCCCGAACAGGTGATCAAGCAATACGGTGCTGACATCTTGCGCCTTTGGGTGGCTCAGACCGATTATACCGCAGATCAGCGGATTGGCCCCGAAATTCTGAAAGGGGTTGCTGACAGCTACCGCAGGTTGCGCAACACCATGCGTTATATGCTGGGGTCTCTGGCAGATTTCAGTGAAGCGGACAGGGTTGAAGCAGCGGACATGCCCGAGTTGGAGCGTTGGGTTCTGCACCGTCTGACCGAGTTGGATCAGGTCGTCCGCGAAGGTTATACGGCTTTTGATTTTCAGCGCGTGTTCTCTACCGTGTTCACATTTGCGACGGTGGATCTGTCGGCGTTCTACTTCGACATTCGCAAAGATGCGCTGTATTGCGACGGTGATACTGAACGGCGGCGTGCGGCACGCACTGTGCTGGATCTGCTGTATCACCGGTTGACGACCTGGCTGGCGCCAATTTTGGTCTTTACCATGGAAGAAGTCTGGCTTGAGCGCTTTCCGGGCGGTGACAGCTCTGTGCATCTGGTGGACATCCCAGAAACACCTGCAGCGTGGCGCGACGATGCGCTTGCTGCCAAATGGGCCGGTGTGCGTGGCGCGCGCCGCGTGGTGACGGCCGCTCTTGAAGTGCAGCGTACCGACAAGGTGATCGGTGCATCGCTCGAGGCTGCACCAATTGTGCATATCGAAGACGACGATCTGCGCGACGCAGTCACGTCTGTTACGTTCGAGGATATCTGTATTACTTCGTCTATTTCTGTGACCGGTGATCTGGCTCCGTTGGATGCATTTCGCATGCCCGAGGTGGCAGGTGTCGCCGTTGTCTTCGAAAAGGCGGCTGGTGCGAAATGTGCGCGCTGTTGGAAGGTGCTGCCCGATGTAGGCCTGTTTGCTCACGCAGGTGTATGTGCGCGCTGTAACGATGCACTAAACTGATCCAAGGGGCGGCGCGCGAAACGCCCGCCCTGTTTCGGCTGCTACAAGTACTTCATCAGAAAAAGCTTTGTGGGTCGATATCGACCGCAAGGCGTAAATCACCCTTGAGGTGCAGTTGCGCGATCCATTCTGAGATAGCACCTTGCAGGGCCACGCCCTTGCCTGCTTTGACCAACAACCTAACGCGATGCCTGCCGCGAATGCGTGCGATCGGTGCAGGGGCAGGGCCAAAGACCTGCGCACCCACCCGTGTCAGAGGTGTCGTGTTCCGCGCCAGCGCATTGGCCGCATCAAAGACCTGAGCGACATCAGGCCCGCTCAGGATGATCCCAGCCATCCGGCCGTAGGGTGGCACACCTGCCTGTTCGCGTTCGGCAGCCTCGGCACGCCAAAACCCTTCCTCGTCGCCAGCAAGTATCGCTCGGATCACGGGGTGCTCTGGCTGATATGTCTGCAAAAGCGCAGTGCCTGGTTTCTCGGCTCGTCCAGCCCGACCTGAGACCTGTCGCATCAACTGGAACGTTCGTTCCGCCGCACGCAGGTCAGAGCCTTGCAGCCCCAGATCAGCATCGATGACACCGACCAAAGTTAGGTTTGGAAAGTTGTGACCCTTTGCGACCAGCTGCGTCCCAATGATCACGTCGGCCCCGCCTGTGGCGATCGTTTCTATCTCGGCTTTGAGGGCGCGCGCGCTGCCATACATGTCTGAACTGAGAACTGCGACGCGGGCTTGCGGGAACAGCTTGACCGCTTCCTCTCCTAAACGTTCCACGCCAGGGCCGACGGGTGCCATGCGACCTTCGGCATCACATGATGGGCATTTGTCGGGCATGGGTTTTGTTTCGCCACATTGGTGGCACATCAACCGCTTGAGAAACCGGTGCTCGACCATTCGGGCGTCGCATTGGTCGCAGCCTATCTGATGGCCGCAGGCCCGGCATAAGGTGATCGGCGCGTAGCCGCGGCGGTTGAGAAACATCATCGCCTGCTCACCGGCTGCCAGCCGCGCTTCCACGGCGCGTTGCAGTGCCCCGGAAATCCACCGATCCGAAGGCAACGTTTCGGTGCGCATATCGATGGTTTGCATTGTTGGCATAACGGCGGGGCCAAATCGTGCCTCAAGATTGAGCCGCTTGTATTTGCCGCTTTGCGCATTGGCCCAGCTTTCAAGGCTGGGGGTAGCCGAGGCTAGAATGACCTGTGCACCGATCAAAGATGCCCGCAAAACGGCCATATCACGGGCATTGTACAGCACCCCATCTTCTTGCTTGTAAGAGGTGTCGTGTTCCTCATCTACCACGATCAAACCAAGGTTTTGGAATGGCAAAAACAGAGCGGAGCGCGCGCCGATCACCAGTTGCGCCTGTCCCTGACCAACCATGCGCCAGATGCGACGGCGTTCTGTCATTGTGGCGCCTGAATGCCATTCAGCAGGTCGCGCGCCAAAGCGGGCTTCGACCCGGGTTAGGAATTCGGCCGTCAATGCAATCTCTGGCAACAAAACCAACGCCTGACGACCTGCGCGCAAAGTGGCGGCCACCGCTTCGAGGTACACTTCGGTCTTGCCCGAACCTGTCACGCCGCGCAGTAGCGTTGTTCCATAGTCGCCCGCGCTGACCTGTGTAGAGAGTTTATTCGCTGCTTCGGCTTGATCTGGGGTCAATTTCTTACTGGGCAGGTTCGGATCAAGCGGCGCAAAAGGCAGATCACGTGGACTGTCTTCTTCATGGATGGCCTTGTGGGTGACCAATCCCTTGATGACAGATGGGGTGACACCGGCCAATTCTGACAATTCTTTTAGGGTGAATGATAAATCACCATAATTTGCTAGAAAATCCAGCACCCTGCGCCGCGCATCTGTCATGCGATCTGGGTCTCTTGTCCCGCGCCGGTAGACTTTGCGCATAGATGGTGGATCGCCCAATCCCGGTGCCCGAGTGGCCAGACGCAGCATCGCAGGCATGGGCGTTAGCGTGTAGGCTGCTGCTTTTTGCAGAAAGTCGCGCATTTCCAGCCGCATGGGTGCTGCATCAAGTACGCGGATCACCGAGCGGATCTTGGCATAATCATAATCGCCCTGTCCCGGCCCCCAGACGACTCCAATCACTTTGCGTGGCCCGAGCGGCACCTCGACGAACGCACCAAGGTGACAGCCGCCCTCGGGCGCTTTGTAATCCAGCGCACGGCCCAGCGGCTGTGTTGTCAGAACGCCGACAAGTGCACCTTCGTCAAAAAACGAGGGACTCACGTCAGGGCCAACTTATGAGGGGTTTCAGCTTCACCCCTCTTGAGGTAAACGCTGAGCCAACAAACGCCAAGCCATCATGAGGGGCCCGAGATGAAATTCTTTGTTGATACTGCCGAGATCGACGCAATTGCCGAGTTGAATGACCTTGGCATGGTCGATGGGGTCACGACCAACCCATCGCTGATTTTGAAATCGGGGCGTGATATTCTCGAAGTGACCAAAGAAATTTGTGATTTGGTCGCAGGGCCAGTTAGCGCCGAGGTTGTCGCACTTGAAGCAGATGCCATGATCGCCGAGGGGCGCAAGCTTGCTGGGATCGCCGAAAACATTACCGTCAAGCTGCCTCTTACTTGGGATGGTTTGAAAGCCTGCAAGGTGCTGTCGGGTGAGGGCAAGATGGTAAACGTGACCTTGTGTTTCTCGGCCAATCAGGCGCTTTTGGCGGCCAAGGCAGGGGCGACGTTCATCTCTCCGTTCATTGGTCGGCTGGATGATATTCACATCGACGGTATGGATCTGATCGAAGACATCCGCACGATTTACGACAACTACGGTTTTGAAACGCAGATTCTCGCAGCGTCCATCCGCTCGGTAAGCCATGTTCAGGAATGTGCACGCATCGGATCGGATGTGATTACTGCGCCGCCGGATGTGATCAAAAAGCTGGCAAGTCATCCGTTGACTAGCGCAGGCTTAGATCAGTTCATGAAAGACTGGGCCAAGACTGGTCAGAAAATCATCTAAATTCATATATGCGGTCATTTTTAAACGCTTGAAACGCATTGGTGCTCGAGGATAACGCTTTGGGCACCTATTTCCGAACGAGTGTTTTGTGTGCTTGAACAACAGCGCTTGTATGTCTTTAAAGCATCGTGCGAAATACTTGAGACATCGCGCATCACCTAACGCGTTGAAATCTTTGATTTCAGGCAGCGTTGGATTATTCAGGTTTTCCGCGTTGTGCTCTAGTGCCGTCCGCGATTACACAACAAAGTCAGCAACGCGTGCTGCTTCATGATGCACGCATGCAATAGGGTGACCGGCCTGTGCACTTTTTGAAAGATCAGTGCAGATTTTGAACTGGGCACATGCTATGGGTTCAAAAAATAAGATTTGAGCATGGTATGAGCAGCCAACCCAAAATAGACGACGCCCTGCGAGAGGCGATTATTTCACGTCCCGATGTGATTCTTGATGACAAGGATCTTATGAATGCCCTGATTGCCGCAAACGAACACGCGATGGGGGGAAATATCGTTGATCTGCGCGGACTTGCTATGGATCGGCTCGAGTCGCGTCTTGACCGTCTGGAAGAAACGCATCGCTCGGTAATTGCAGCAGCCTATGAAAATCTGGCGGGGACAAATCAGGTTCACCGTGCCATTCTGCGAATGCTTGATCCGCTAGAATTCGAACCATTCTTGCGCGATTTGAGCGGTGAAGTCGCAGAGATTTTGCGTGTAGACGCGGTTAAACTGGTGTTGGAATCGGTTCAAAACGATGCTGATCCAGCTGTGCAGCGATTGGGCGATGTCTTGAGCGTGGCCGAGCCGGGTTTTATCGTCAATTACCTTACCTCTGGCCGGGGCGGTATGGTTCGTCAGGTCACGCTGCGCCAAATGAAAGACGCCGATCACGAGATTTACGGTGAAAAATCTGACTGGATTCGCTCTGAAGCATGCCTGAAACTAGACTTTGGGAATGGGCGCCTGCCTGGTTTGTTGCTTCTTGGTGCTGAAGATCCTCACATGTTCGGTCCGCAGCAAGGAACCGATCTTTTGGCCTTTTTCACAGGCGTATTTGAACGTGCCATGCGGCGTTGGCTGGGATGAGCCTTATCTCTCCAGCCGCTCGTGACGCGTTGGAAGACTTTCTTGCCCATCAGCAGAGCATAAAGGGCGCTGCCGAGAATACCCTAGTGGCCTACGGTGGTGACATCACTGAATTTCTAAGTTTCATGACCGTCCACGCGGGCGCGCCGCAAGGTCTTGGTGCGCTGGCTCATATCACGACTCGCGACATGCGAGCGTGGATGGCGCGTGCCCGGTCCAGCGGGGTGGGTGCCCGGTCGCTCGCGCGCAAATTGTCAGCGGTCAAAGTGTTCTACAACTGGCTCGCTGTGCGGCAAGGATTTGACCCCACGGCGGTTTTGTCCATCCGGGCCCCAAAATTCACCAAAAAGCTACCTCGGCCACTGGCCGAAGATGCCGCCCGAGAGGTTCTTAACGTCGCGCCGCTCCAATCCGTCAAGCAGTGGGTGGGTGCGCGGGATGCCGCAGTACTAACCCTGCTTTGGGGGTGTGGCTTGCGAATTTCAGAGGCGCTGAACTTGACAGGTGCCGACGCGCTGCTACCACAGGTTTTGCGCATTCATGGCAAGGGCGGTAAGGAACGGATTGTGCCGGTGATCGACGCGGCGCGCGATGCCGTGACGGCCTATGTTCGGGCCTGCCCTTATGAATTATCTGAGGAAGACCCGCTGTTCCGGGCGATCCGTGGCGGGGCGCTGGCGCCCCGAGCAATCCAGAAAGTCATGAGCCAGACAAGGATGCAGTTGGGCCTGCCCGCGAGTGCAACGCCACATGCTATGCGACACAGCTTCGCTACGCATTTGCTGAATGCCGGCGGAGATTTACGGGCGATTCAAGAACTGTTGGGGCATGCGTCTTTGTCAACCACTCAGGCTTACACGGCTGTAGATACGACGCGCCTGTTAGACGTTTACGCGAACGCGCATCCTAAAGCCTAGCGCGCACGCCAACCTGTGGCCATGGCGCGCTTTTGGTTTGCATCAGCAGGCATCTTGCCCCATGACGACGTTATGACAAACAAAACATATGCGCTGGCGGTTCACTTGCTAACCGCCACGGGGGCCGTTTTCGCGATGCTGGCAATGCTGGCGGCGGTTGATGGACAGTGGGACCTGATGTTTTTGTGGCTCGTCGTCGCCTTTATTGTGGACGGGATTGACGGGCCCCTCGCACGTAAGTTTGACGTTAAATCAAACGCGCCTGAGTTTGATGGTGTCTTGCTTGATTTGATCATCGATTACTTGACCTATGTCTTTATCCCTGCCTTTGCCCTGTTCAAGTCCGGATTGATGGATGGGTGGACGGGGTGGTTTGCGATCATTGTCATCACCTTTGCTTCTGCTATGTATTTTGCAGATACACGAATGAAAACAAAGGATAATTCATTTAGCGGGTTTCCCGGCTGCTGGAATATGGTGGTGTTGGTGATATTTGCGCTTGAACCGAACTTCTGGATCAGCTTGGGCATGGTCACCACATTGTCGGTTGCAATGTTTTTGCCGCTGAAGTTCATCCATCCGGTCCGTACGGAGCGTTGGCGCATGATCAGCCTGCCGATCGCCGGAGCGTGGACATTCTTTGCTGGCTGGGCCGCCTGGGTTGATTTTCATCCTGAAAGCTGGGCCCACTGGGGGCTGATCCTGACTTCGGTCTACCTCGTTTTGGCTGGGGTGGCCCAACAGGTGATCACCAAGCGCGACTGATACTGCATGTACGTCGGTCAGCTGGCGATTGTGCGTTCTGATGTTAGGTGAACATGCAAAGAGCTGCTTGCCAAAAGCGTTGGACGAAATGCCCAAAATGTCGTGCATCATATCACACGTTGGAGACCCTGATTTCAGGCAGAGCTGGGTGATTCAAGTTTTTCGCTTAACGTTTCTAAGTGCGGGTACACTGTGGAGATTTGGGTGGTGCATGCAGGGCGCTGGACTGGTGCACGGCTTTGTTGATAGCAGCGGGGGCGTTTGCAGGCAGCATCTTTTGCATTTCGCCAATTCACCCCCTCGCCCGATTTGAATAAAAGGCGTAAAGCAAATGTATGAAACGCAGTGTACCCCTTGCTGATGCATTAAGATTGCCCCGTTGGCAGCGCCCCATATCGCTTTTGTTCCTAATGGCATTCGCGATGCCGATCGCGTTTTCGGTATGGCTGGCGTTGTTGAACAATTTCGTGGTTGAGGCTGCGAATTTTGACGGTGCTGACATTGGGTTGTTGCATACAGTGCGTGAAATTCCCGGGTTCCTAGCGGTGGGCGTGATCCTGATCATCGTATTTATGCGCGAACAGGTGTTGGGGCTGGTTTCGCTGGTGCTGTTGGGTGTGGCCACAGCGCTGACTGCGCAATTCCCACAGTTGCAGGGCATATTGATCCTGACATTTCTCAGTTCAGTTGGGTTTCATTATTACGAGACCGTCAACCAGTCTTTGCAATTGCAGTGGTTACCCAAAAAGAGCGCGCCACAGACGCTGGGCTGGCTTATGGCAACAGGATCAGTGGCGACACTTCTGGTCTATTTTGTAATCATGATCCTTTGGGAGCCGCTGGGGCTGACGTTTAATGCGGTTTACATGGTTGGCGGTGGCGTCACCGCCGCCATCGCTATCTTTGCTATGGTGGCTTATCCGCAGTTCGATGCGCCGTATCCGCAGGTAAAAAAGATGATCCTGCGCCGTCGTTACTGGCTGTATTATGCGCTGCAATTCATGTCGGGTGCCCGCCGGCAGATATTCATGGTCTTTGCAGCGTTCATGATGGTCGAAAAATTTGGCTTTCAGGTGCATGAGCTTACCGCGCTTTACCTAATCAATCTGGTGATCACGATCATTGTCGCACCACTTTTGGGGCGTATCGTGGCCGTATACGGCGAGCGCAAGGCGCTTGTGGTCGAATACGCTGGCCTTGTGGTTGTGTTTCTTTGTTATGGCGGCGTGTATTTCCTTGGCTGGGGATTGTTCGTCGCAGCAGGGCTTTATGTGATTGATCACATCTTTTTCGGGCTGGCGCTTGCGCTCAAGACTTATTTCCAAAAGATCGCGGATCCGGGTGATATTGCTCCTACTGCCGCCGTGGCCTTTACGATCAACCATATCGCTGCAGTCGGTTTACCGCTGCCCCTTGGATTTCTGTGGCTGGTGTCGCCTGCGTCGGTTTTTTTGCTTGCTGCGGGCATGGCCGCGGTGTCGCTTTTGCTGGCATTGCTGATCCCGCGCCACCCAGAGCCAGGATACGAGACCCGTCTTGCCCGGTTATCTGCGGCACCTGCCCAATAGCAGAGCATTGGCAAGAGCCTGATTTGTTCGATACTGCGCAGAATGATATTTTTGGATAGGTATTTCTTTTGTACTTGGTCGTGATCCAGCTACGGCGATGTGGGTCTTGCAGTCAGGTGTGTGACAACTGTGGGCTTGCAGCGACTAAGGCTTGCCAGTATTCCGCATCCCTTGAGTAAGAGACCGCGATAAGCTGCGTGCCCCTCGCCGCAATGGATACACACCGGAGACGAAAATGCCCACATGGACCGCGCTGACCACTCTGGATGGCAAGACCGCTGCCACCGCTCTTGGCGAGGCGCTTGAACGAATGGAACCTGAACCCACAGGGGTCGGTGTCTTTGAGGTCGAGGATGGATCGGGGCTGTGGGAAGTGGGTGGATATTTCACTGACGCGCCGGATGAAACAGCATTGCTGATCTTGTCGACGGCATTGGACGCTAAGACCTTTACAGTGTCTGAATTGCCCGAGACCGACTGGGTCGCACATGTGCGTCGAGAGCTGTCGCCGGTGGAGGCGGGCCGTTTTTTCGTCTATGGTAGCCACGACGCGGATAAAGTGCCCTCAGGCAAGCATGCGCTGCTGATCGAGGCGGCAATGGCTTTTGGAACTGGCCACCACGGCACCACTTTGGGATGTCTGGAAGCGTTGGATAGGCTTGCGGAGTCAGGTTTCCATGGTCGCCGGGCAGTTGATATCGGTTGTGGCACCGCAGTTTTGGCGATGGGGGCGGCCGCTGTATGGCCCGAACGGGTGCTCGCCAGCGACATCGACATGCAGGCCGTCGAAGTGGCTCTGGCCAATTTGCGCGCCAATGACATGGAGGGGCGGGTCACCGTCGTCGAAGCCGCCGGTTTCGATCACCCCGAGTTGACGGGGCCGTTTGACCTAATCTTTGCCAACATCCTCAAGGGTCCGCTAGTAGCGCTTGCGCCCGACCTGACGGCCCGGCTGTGTGCGGGTGGATACGCGATCCTTTCGGGGATTCTCAATGAGCAGGCCGACGATGTGGTTGAGGTGTATAATCGCCTTGGAAACACTCTCCACCATCGTGCAGAGATTGGTGAATGGACGACACTAACGTTGCACAAGATGTGCTGATCCTAGGTTATTTTCCAATAGACTGAGCGAAGTTGTCGGTGTTCAGAGCGCTATAGGTAAGACGTGACGCATCCAAATCTGTCTGAAACCTTACGTTTCAACGCTTTAGATAACGCAAGACTTTTGAGGTATTTCGGCATCCTTTATAGACACTTGAGTGACCTCAGGTTCGTTCATTAAGGATGCGAGCAGTCGTGCCATATGGGTCAGAATTGCAAAAAAGCCGCGGACCCTTTTGGGGCATACGGCTTTTTCTTTTAGTGCGGCCTCCAGTGAAGAGGGCTTTGGCACCTTAGTATTTCGCGACGTCTTCGATATCGCCGCGCATCAGACCGATGTCTTCGAGTTCGCGATCGGTAAGGCTATTTAGGGCATTGCGGGTCAAACGGGCATCGTTCCATGTCACGACTGTATTGATCAGTACGTGGAAGAAGCGGGTGATTTGGCCTGCAATAGGTGCAGCGCCATGTGCGGAGCGGTTGGTGTCGAAAGCAGCCATTGCAGCAGTCCTTTTTAGATTTGGAACGTCGAACCATTCGGCGTTGTGCACAGCATTTAGGCGGCATGCAAAGAGGCGACAAGCGGTGAAAAAGCATATGTGCTATGCAGATTTTGCATGTCACGGACATGTGTTAACATACAGAAAATAATGGGAAAATTTGCGCGTATTATATGTCGTAATCTGACACTCTTAGGGCGATTTTGACACATTTACTCAAGCACTTGTCGCTGTTGGAAAGATGCATGTCACAAATGTTCATCTGCGGTTAACTCTTGGCGGATGTTCGCCTTTCGTGCTAGTGCGTTACAAAAGCCACGAAAAAGTCGGCACAGGTGAAGGACAAGCATATTACATGCGTATTTTGGGAATCGACCCGGGTCTGAGGCATATGGGGTGGGGCGTCATCGAGTCAGAGGGATCGCGGTTGCGTCACGTAGCCAACGGTGTCTGTCACTCGACTGGTACAGAACTGCCAAGCCGCTTGCTGAGCCTTTTTGAACAGCTAAACGAGGTCATAGCTGCCCATGCGCCAGAGGCGTCGGCGATCGAAGAGACATTTGTGAACAAAGACGGTGCAGGCACGCTCAAGCTGGGGCAAGCGCGCGGCGTAGCGATGCTGGCGCTGGCGCGTGCTGGTCTGCAGGTCGGTGAATATGCGCCCAACTCGGTGAAAAAAACGGTCGTTGGGGTGGGGCATGCAGACAAGCGGCAGGTGGCGCATATGGTGCGCGTGCAACTGCCCGGCGTTGAACTGGCAGGGCCGGATGCAGCAGACGCCTTGGCGATTGCGATTTGTCATGCGCATCGGTCGGGGGGTGCGCTGGCTGCGGCGATTGCACGGGTGCAGGCATGATTGGCAAGCTGACGGGACGGATTGAATACCGCGCCTTGGACCACGTTTTGATGGATGTGCGCGGTGTTGGGTATCTGGTGTTTTGTTCGGATCGGACATTGGCGGCTATACCCGAAGCGGGACAAGTCTGTGCGCTTTATACTGATATGGTCGTGCGTGAAGACCTGATGCAGCTTTACGGGTTTCCAACGCTGGTCGAAAAAGAGTGGCATCGGTTGTTGGTGTCGGTTCAGGGCGTGGGTGCCAAGGCTTCGCTGGCCATTTTGGGTACGCTGGGTGCCGATGGCGTGAGCCGGGCGATTGCTTTGGGCGATTGGTCGGCGGTAAAGGCTGCAAAGGGGGTCGGCCCAAAGATAGCGCAGCGTGTTGTGCTGGACCTTAAGGACAAGGCGCCGTCTATGATGGCCATGGGCAATGCGGTTGCCGAGGCGATGGGCGATGCGGAGGCGGATATGATTGAGCCAGTTGCGGTCGCGATGACGCCTGCAGTTCCGATTTCGGCGCAGGCGGATGCACTGTCAGCGTTGGGAAATCTTGGCTACAGTCCATCTGACGCAGCTGCGGCTGTTGCGCAGGCGGCAGGCGAAACACCCGACGCGGATACGCCCGCACTGATCCGGACGGCGTTGAAACTATTGGCACCAAAGGGGTGATGCATGTCTGAACCGGATCCGACATTGCGCCCCACGGCCTTGCCCGATGATCGGGATCGTGCGTTGCGGCCTCAGAGCCTGGATAATTTTGTTGGTCAGGCCGAGGCGCGAGCGAATTTGCGCGTCTTTATCCAATCAGCACGGCAGCGTGGCGAAGCGATGGACCACACTTTGTTCTATGGTCCTCCGGGGCTAGGCAAGACCACTCTGGCGCAGATCATGGCGCGGGAACTTGGGGTCAATTTTCGAATGACCTCGGGTCCGGTGCTGGCGCGGGCAGGGGACCTCGCAGCGATCTTGACCAATCTGGACGCGCGCGACGTTTTGTTCATTGATGAAATCCATCGGCTGAATCCAGTGGTCGAAGAGGTGCTTTACCCGGCGCTTGAGGATTTTGAGCTGGATCTTGTGATTGGTGAGGGGCCTGCGGCGCGCACAGTGCGCATCGAATTGCAGCCATTTACGCTGGTGGGTGCGACGACCCGTATGGGCTTGCTGACAACACCGCTGCGCGACAGGTTCGGCATTCCGACGCGTTTGCAATTCTATACTGAGGACGAGCTTTTCATCATCGTAGAACGCAATGCCCGCAGGCTGGGCGCACCAGCCGATGAGGGAGGGGCGCGTGAAATTGCCCGACGGGCGCGCGGCACACCACGGATCGCCGGGCGGTTGCTGCGCCGGGTTGTAGATTTCGCAATCGTGGACGGTGATGGGCGGGTTACGCAGGAATTGGCGGACGCTGCGCTTACGCGATTGGGGGTCGATAACCTTGGCCTTGATGGAGCCGACCGGCGCTATCTGAGCTTGATGGCAGAACATTATGGGGGCGGCCCCGTTGGCGTTGAAACCTTGTCTGCGGCACTTTCAGAGAGCCGAGATGCGCTGGAAGAGGTGATTGAGCCTTATTTGCTGCAACAGGGATTGATTCAGCGCACGCCGCGCGGACGGATGCTGGCGGCGCGGGCGTGGCGGCATTTGGGTTTGGATGCGCCACGGGTGGCCGGTGACCTGTTTGAGTGATGTGTTTGTGAGGCACGGGGACGACGCGCGTTCCTGGACCATACGGCCCAGGAACGGCGCCCCGCCCACCGTCCCTTGTATGCGTTGCAAGTCGTGTCAAAGCGTTATGCAAATAACTTGAAACACCTAACGCTGCTGGAAATCAAAGCATTCAATAGGTTAGGTGATACGCGATCTTTTAGGCATTTCGTCAAACGCTTTAGGCGTGTGTGGATTGAGCTTTGACCATTCAGGCGTTAGGGGGTAGGCCGCTTTGAATAGGTGCCTGTTATGACTGCAGACGAGATCGAGGTGTTGTTCACCCGCGACAGTGGGAAATTCGCGTTTTCACGGTGGGGGCGCGCGTTGGCGCCGGTGGTGTTTGGGGTTGAAGACAGGACCCTGAGCACAGTGAAGGGTGCGATTGAGGCAGTTTGCCAGTTGGCAGGTCACGAAATGGCTGAAACCGATCCCGAACTGGGGTCGAATTTCATGTTGTTCTTTTTCAATGATTGGGCGGAGTTGCCAAAGGTGCCGGGTTTGGATCGGTTAGTCCCTGATCTTGGGCTGCTCGTCGCGCGATTGCAGGCGGCGGATGCCAACCAGTATCGAGTTTTTCGTTTTGATGGTGCGGGCGCCATTCAGGCTTGTTTTGTGTTTTTGAGGATGGATCAGCATTTGTTGAAAGTGCCAGCACAGACGCTTGCGCTGAGCCAGGTGGTGCAATCGATGCTCTTGTGGTCTGATCTTGCATTTCGCGAACGTTCTCCGCTGGCTGTTGCCGGAGAGACGACGGTTTTACGCCCCGACATCGCTGCACTGATCCGGGCAGCCTATGATCCTGTGCTCCCTGCAGCGGCTGATGATCTGAGCCATGCCCTAAGGCTGAGTGCGCGCATCGGGCACGCGCAATAGTTTGTATTAATGACTGTCTCGCGCAATTTGCTGATCTACAGCGTTTGATGGGATATCCGAAACGTCGCACTTTACCTAACGCGTTGAAATCTATTATTTCAGGCAGATTTAGGAGTTTCAATTTCTTCGTATAACACTATAATCCTTGCAAAATTTCAGGGCGCTTTTGTTGGTCGCTCTAATCTTTGCAAAGCGGACTTGTTTATCGAGTCAATGATCTGCCTTGATCTAAGGCAAGCGCGCTTTTAGGTTTCAGGTTGTTTTACGAGGGTTTCAGCAATGGCTGCACACCGTTTTTCGATCACGGTCTTTTATGAAGACACCGACATGGCGGGCATCGTTTACTATGCAAATTATCTGCGCTTCATCGAACGCGCGCGGTCGACCATTGTCGAGGATATGGGTGTGGATCAAAACGCCATGCGCGCGCGCGATATCGTGTTTGCGGTGACACGGGTCGAGGCTGACTATGTTGGCTCCGCTCGACTTGGTGACCGGCTGGAGGTTGTCACCACGCACCGCGCGGCCAGCCCGGTGCGCTGGACTTTTGACCAAGAGGTGCGCCGGGGCGCCGAGTTGATCTTTCGCGCGCATGTGGTCGCGGTGTGCATGACAACGGCGGGTAAACCCAAACGATTGCCTGCGGAAATCCGCGCAATAGTTGAGAAATGAACCCGTTCTGACGCCGAAGTGATGGCTTTTCCTTTTGTCGTCGGCTAGACTTTAACTCAATAAGGGTCGACAAACGCGCCCAAAGAAAAGAGCAGGCAGATGGAAGCAGAAACCTTGGCTTTGGCACGGGAGATTGATTTCTCTATGTGGGGGCTTTTTGTACGTGCCACCCTGACCGTGAAATTGGTGACGATCATATTGATCGTTGCATCATTCTGGTCATGGGGCATCATCTTTCAAAAGTTGATGATCTACCGAAGCGCGCGCGCGCAGGGCGCTCGCTTTGATCAGGCATTTTGGTCAGGCGAGCCGCTGGATGAGCTGTTCGAACAAATCGGTCCCGACCCTAAGGGGGCAACTGCGACAGTGTTTGCGACAGGGATGATTGAATGGCAACGCTCGCATCGCGAGGATGGCGGGCTGATTGCGGGGGCCACAGCGCGGATTGACCGCAGTATGGATGTGGCTATCGCCAAGCAGGCAGAGGCGTTGCAAAGCGGGTTGACTGTTCTGGCAACAGTGGGGTCGGCGGCGCCTTTCATTGGGTTGTTTGGGACAGTGATTGGCATCATGAACGCCTTTATCGAGATTGCAGAGCAGCAAAACACCAACCTGGCGGTTGTCGCGCCGGGCATTGCCGAGGCCCTTATGGCGACGGGGTTGGGGCTGTTGGCGGCGATCCCGGCTGTGATCTTTTACAACAAGTTGAGTGCTGACAGCGACCAGATCGTATCGGGCTACGAGGCATTTGCCGATGAGTTTGCAACTATACTCAGCCGCCAGTTGGACAGCTGAGCCATGGGCGCGGGTGTGATCCGGTCTGATGACGGGGGCGGTCAACGGCGGCGCCGCAAGCGCAGCCGCAGCCGGCCAATGTCTGAAATCAACGTGACGCCCTTTGTCGACGTTATGCTTGTCTTGCTCATTATATTTATGGTGGCTGCTCCGCTTTTAACGGTTGGCGTGCCTGTCGAATTGCCCAAAACCGCTGCCGGCGCGCTGTCCACCGGGCAGGACGAGCCATTGACCATTACGCTGACATCAGGTGGATCTGTGCAGATACAAACCACAGAAGTTGCGCGCGATGTGCTGGTGCCACGGTTGCGCGCAATTGCAACCGAGCGGTCGAGCGACCAGGTGTTCCTGCGAGCGGATGGGGCGGTGCCTTATTCGGAGGTCATGCAAGTGATGGGCGCGCTCAACGCGGGCGGGTTTTCGAACATCGGACTGGTCACGGATATCGGTGGACCGACGATGGACGGCGACGGATAGCTGCGGGTGTGGGGCTTTGAAAGGTGAACACCGGGCTGATTATATCTGGCATTGGTCACGCGAGTTTGATTGGCTGGGTGCTTTTCGGTGGCGCGTTCCAGAGCGAGCCCTTACCGTTCGAGGTGACTGAAGTGTCGATGATATCATCGGATGCGTTCGAAGCCCTGCTGACCACTGGTCCGCAACCCGATACCGTGACTGAGGTGGTTCTTCCTGCAGCACCTACCGTAGACTTGGACCCGGTCGCGACATCACAGCCCGATCAAACTATTGCCACAGACGCGCCACAGGTGTCCCCGGAACCCGTATCTGAGACCGTGCCAGCGGAATTGCCAAGCCCGGTGCCGCCGGTGCCCGAGGGCATCGATACTGCTCCGGTAGCTTTACAGCCGCAGGACTTTGCGACGTTGGTGCCTGACGTGGGCGCCAGGCCGATCCCGCGCCCCTCGGAACGGGTGGCGCCGCTGGCCGTGGCCCCACCGCCGCCCGAAGCGCTACCTGATCCGGTGGAACGTGATCAAGTGACCCAACAGGACGAGGCCGAGACTCCGGCGCAAGAACAAGAGACCACGGCCCCCCAAGAGGCTGCTACCGAAATCGTGACCGAGGCCGAAGAACCCTCGGGTGCGCTGCGCAGCTCGTTGCGTCCACCATCGCGCAGACCGGCGCCTCCAACACGAACAGTTGAAACGCCAGATCCTCCAGCCGCTGCCGCTACTCAGGCCGTCGTAAACGATGCGCTGCGCGAGGCCTTGGGTGGCACTGCACCCGACGTGCCCCTTGGCCCACCGCTGTCGGCAGGCGAAAAGGACGCATTGCGGGTTGCGGTTTCAGTCTGCTGGAACGTCGGATCGCTATCGTCCGAAGCTTTGCTCACCACCGTCACAGTTGGGTTCGACATGAGCCGAAAAGGCCGCCCGGTTGTTTCGACCATGCGGATGATATCCAGCTCTGGTGGATCTGCGGCAGGGGCCAAGCAAGCCTATGAAACCGCGCGTCGGGCGATCATTCGCTGCACCGGCCAAAATGGATATCAATTGCCCATTGAAAAATATGATCAGTGGAAACAAATCGAGATAACGTTCAATCCCGAAAGGATGCGTATCAAATGATGGTTCGAGTGCTTTTTGTGATTCTGGTTTGGCTGGGCGTGGCACCCGCTGTGGCCCAGACCGGCCCCCTGCGAATCGAGATCACCGAAGGGGTGATCGAACCCTTGCCCGTTGCAATCCCAGATCTGGTCGCCGAAACGGCGCGAAGTGTGCAGATGGGGCAGCAGATCGCGCGGGTTATCGCTGCGGACCTGACGGGTACGGGACTATTTCGCGAAGTACCGTCCTCTGCCTTTATCAGTCAGATCAACGATTTTAGTGCCGCAGTCCAATATGCTGATTGGAAGGCCATCAACGCACAGGCGCTGGTCACGGGTGCTGTCAGGGTGCAAGGCGGGCAGGTCCGGGTGCAATTTCGGGTGTATGATGTGTTTTCCGGTGCGGAACTGGGCGATGGATTGCAATTCGTCGGCGCGTCAGATGGCTGGCGGCGTATTGCCCACAAGGTCGCAGACGCAGTCTATAGCAGAATCACCGGAGAGGGTGGTTATTTTGACAGCCGCGTAGTCTTTGTTTCCGAAAGTGGGCCCAAGTCCGAACGCCGCAAACGTCTTGCGGTGATGGATTACGATGGTGCTAATGTGCAGTACCTGACCGACTCGGACGCGATTGTTCTGGCACCGCGCTTCTCGGCCAATGGTGACCGGGTGCTTTATACCAGTTACGAGACCGGTTTTCCGCGCATCTACGTGCTGGATGTTGGATCGGTTCAACGCAAGGTTCTAGAAAGCCAGCAAGGCACCATGAGTTTTGCGCCCCGTTTTGCGCCGGATGGGCGGACAGTTGTTTACTCACTGAGCCAAGGCAGCAACACAGATATCTATTCGATGAATATCGCCAGCGGTGCCACATCCCGCCTGACCCGTGCACCGTCGATTGAAACCGCACCCAGCTTTAGCCCAGACGGGGCCCGGATTGTTTACGAAAGCGACCGGTCGGGAACTCAGCAGCTTTACGTGATGCCCGCCAACGGTGGCGAAGCGCGCCGAATTTCTTTTGGAGATGGGCGATACGGCACACCAGTCTGGTCCCCGCGGGGTGATCTGATTGCCTTTACCAAGCAGTCCAAGGGCCGGTTCCATATCGGAGTGATGCGCAATGATGGTAGTGAAGAGAGGTTGTTGACGGCGTCTTTTCTGGACGAGGGGCCAAGCTGGTCACCCAATGGCCGTGTCATTATGTTCACCCGCGAGACCCAAGGTGTGGCCGGGCGGTCAACGCTTTATTCGGTGGATATCACGGGCCGGAATTTACGCCCAGTGCGCACACCCGAAGGCGGATCGGATCCATCCTGGGGGCCATTGCAGCCATAGGTTCCGTTTCCAAACCCTGCGATTCATGGTAATAGCATTGTAAAATAAGATTTTTTGAGACAGAAAAAGAGGCAAGCCAATGAAACTTAAGACATCCATCGTGATGCTATCCGCCGTCCTGAGCCTGGTTGCCTGCACCGATCCCAACCGTTTTGATAACCTTGACGGTGCAGGGTCTGGTCTTTTTGGCAGAGGTGCGGATGGATCGGGGCTTGGCAGCGCGTCTGATCCGGCATCGGCTGCGTATTTCCAGCAGGCCGTCGGTGACCGGGTGTTGTTTTTGGTCGATCAGTCCAGCCTGACGGTTGCGGCGCGCGCAACACTGGATTGGCAGGCGGAATGGTTGCTCACCAATACCGATTACACCGCTGTCATCGAGGGCCACGCCGACGAGCAAGGCACACGCGAATACAATTTGGCGCTGGGCGCCCGCCGGGCTGACGCGGCCCGTGCCTATCTTGTGAGCAAAGGCGTGCCTTCGGGACGTTTACAGGTGCTCAGCTACGGCAAAGAACGCCCAACCGAAGTTTGCAGCCAAGAAACCTGTTATGCTAAAAACCGTCGCGCGGTTACAGTGCTGACCGCTGGTTTGTCGGGGTAGAGTGCGATGTCGTTGATGCGGGCATATTTGCTTGCCGCAGCTGTGCTTGTTGCGGGTCTGATCGGCTCGCAGGATGTCTCTGCGCAAGACCAGACGCTGGCAGATATCCGACAGGAATTGACGGTGTTGAATGTCGAGGTGCAGAAACTGCGCCGCGAGTTGTCAACAACTAACGGTATGTCCATCCCGGTGACTGGCATGGACACATTAGATCGGCTTGATGCGATCGAGCGCGAATTGCAGCGGTTGACTGGCAAGACCGAAGAGATGGAGTTTCGCATTGATGCCATCGTCAAGGACGGTACAAATCGCATCGGTGATATTGAATTTCGTTTGGTTGAGCTTGAGGGTGGCGACGTCACGCAGTTGGGTATTACGTCCACCCTAGGGGGCGGTTCAGTGCCAGAGACACCTACCACAGCGTCCGCTTCGCAGTCGGACATTCAACTGGCAGAACAAGAGCGCGCCGATTTTGAGCGGGCGCAGGCTTCTCTTGCTTCCGGTGATTTCCGCTCCGCAGCAGACCAGTTTGCGGCCTTCAATGTAACCTACCCAGACGGGCCCCTTGCGGTAAAGGTTGAATTGCGCCGGGGCAAGGCCCTTGAGGGTTTGGGTGATGTGCGCGAGGGCGCGCGTGCCTATCTGGCCGCATTCATACTCGACGAGCAAAGCCCGCAAGCACCAGAGGCACTATTTCGGTTGGGTGCTGCGCTTGGTCGCTTGGGTAAGACCGACGAGGCCTGTGTGACGCTGTCAGAAGTTGGCACGCGTTATCCCGATGCGTCCTTTGTGCAGGACGCGCAATCGGCCCGACAAGATTTTGGCTGCTTCTAACTTATGACCGCGTATTTGCGCGAACGTGTGGACGCCGTTTTTGGCCTTGCGCGCCCCATGCGGTTGGGGGTGGCCGTATCGGGTGGCGGCGATTCTGTTGCATTGTTGTCGGTGCTTGTGGGCTATGCCCGTGATCACGGGATCGCCTTGCATGTGGTGAGCGTTGATCATGGGGTGCGGCCAGAGGCCAAGCAGGAGATTTCCTTTGTTGCGGACCTGTGCCGTCGATGGGATTTGCAGCATCATGTGGAATATTGGACAGGCTGGAATGGCGAGGGTAATTTTTCGGCAAAGGCACGCGATGCACGCTATGCGCTGATGGCCGATTGGGCCTGTGCCAATGACATTACCCATATTGCGTTGGGGCATACGGCAGACGATCAGGCCGAAACCTTTCTGATGCGGCTAGCGCGCGGCGCTGGCGTGGACGGATTAAGTGGCATGGCCTCGAGCCGAAGCAGCCGGGGGATTACGTGGGTTCGCCCCTTTCTTACCGTGGAACGCGCTGCCTTGCGAACGTTTCTGCGCGCATCAGGTTTGGATTGGTGCGAGGATCCCAGCAACGAAAATCGCGATTATGAGCGCATCAAGGTGCGTGATGCGCTTACTGTGTTGGGCACGTTGGGCATCACAGTGGATGGATTGCTAAATGTCGCCCACAATATGACTGAGGCCCGCGAGGCGTTGGATTGGCAGACCTTTCAGGCGGCGCGCGACCTGGCCACCGTGCGGCATGGTGTCATCGTTATGGACAAGGGCCGCTTTGACACACATCCCAAAGAAATCCGTCGTCGCCTGCTGGTGCATACAGTGCGTTGGATTTCAGGCAACGGCTATCCGCCGCGTGGTGGAACAGTGACCCGCACTCTTGAGGCGATTGCAAATGGGCGAACGGTTACGCTGGATGGATGTCAGATCATGTCTGATGGTAGCCAAATTTGGGTGTTTCGTGAATATGATGCGGTCCGTAGTCTAACCAGTGAGATTGGTGAGACGTGGGATGTTCGTTGGTTAGTTGACTGTGCCGACGACGATCCCGACCTGCAAGTCCGCGCTCTGGGTTTCGACGCACTCACAAGCATTGATGGCTGGCGCAGCGTGGGGCTGCCCCGCGCCGCCTTGGCTTCATCTCCTGCAGTTTGGTGCAATGGCCAGTTGGTTGCCGCCCCAGTGGCAAATCCCGACAAGGAATGGACCGCATATCTAAAAGATGGCGACGATGCGTACTTCTCAGCGCTATTATCGCATTGAACTAAGTTTCTAGACCACTATCTTACAGATAACAGCGCGGGCATCGAACCGGGCGGTGAACTTATCGGGAGACATTCCTTGGGAAATGTACGAAATATCGCCTTCTGGGTCGTTCTGTTCTTGCTGGTCCTGGCGCTGTTCAATCTTTTTGGCGGCGCGGGCAATACGCTTCAAAGCCGCGAAATCAGTTATTCTGAGTTTGTTGATGCCGTCGAGGACGGGTCTGTCAGCAATGTCACGCTGGATGGTGAACAGGTCAGGTTCCGTCGCGGTGCGGAAGATTACGTGACTATCAAGCCTGAAGATGCCGAAGTGACAGACCTTCTGATTGCGAACGACATCCCCTTGCGCGCCGAACAGCAGCAGCAATCGGGCTTTCAGACATTCCTAGTATCGCTTTTACCATTCCTTTTGCTGATCGGTGTTTGGATTTATTTCATGAACCGCATGCAGGGGGGCGGTAAAGGTGGCGCCATGGGCTTTGGAAAGTCCAAGGCCAAGATGCTGACCGAAAAGCATGGTCGCGTGACATTCGACGATGTTGCGGGCATAGACGAAGCAAAGGAAGAACTAGAAGAAATCGTTGAATTCCTGCGCAATCCGCAGAAATTCAGCCGTTTGGGCGGAAAAATTCCTAAAGGCGCTCTGCTGGTTGGTCCTCCGGGCACCGGCAAAACGTTGCTTGCACGTGCGATTGCGGGCGAGGCGGGCGTACCTTTCTTTACCATTTCAGGCTCTGATTTCGTCGAAATGTTTGTGGGCGTCGGCGCAAGCCGGGTGCGCGACATGTTTGAGCAAGCAAAGAAAAATGCGCCGTGTATCGTCTTCATTGACGAGATTGACGCTGTGGGTCGGCACCGTGGTGCAGGTTATGGCGGCGGCAACGACGAACGCGAGCAGACGCTGAACCAGTTGCTGGTTGAGATGGATGGTTTCGAGGCAAATGAGGGTGTGATCATCATCGCGGCGACCAACCGCAAGGATGTGTTGGACCCCGCGTTGCTGCGACCCGGTCGGTTTGACCGTCAGGTCACCGTGGGCAACCCAGATATCAAGGGGCGCGAGAAAATCCTAGGTGTGCATGCGCGCAAAACGCCACTTGGCCCGGATGTTGATCTGCGAATCATTGCACGCGGCACGCCTGGCTTCTCGGGTGCTGATCTGGCCAACCTTGTGAACGAAGCTGCGTTAATGGCAGCACGAGTCGGGCGCCGTTTTGTCACGATGATCGATTTCGAGTCGGCCAAGGACAAGGTCATGATGGGCCCAGAGCGCCGCAGCATGGTAATGACGCCCGAACAAAAGGAAATGACCGCCTACCACGAGGCTGGGCACGCATTGGTTGGGCACAAGCTTCCGAAATGCGATCCCGTTTATAAGGCGACAATTATTCCGCGCGGCGGAGCGCTGGGCATGGTGATGAGCCTGCCTGAGATGGACCGTTTGAACATGTTCAAGGATGAATGCCATCAGCGTCTGGCCATGACCATGGCCGGCAAGGCGGCTGAAATTCATAAGTATGGCGCAGACTCAGTATCCAACGGTCCGGCGGGCGACATTCAGCAGGCCAGCGCGCTGGCACGTGCTATGGTCCTGCAGTGGGGCATGTCGGACAAAGTGGGCAACATCGACTATTCCGAGGCGGCTCAGGGCTATACTGGAAACACCGGCGGTTTCTCTGTTTCTGCCAATACAAAGGAACTGGTCGAGCAGGAGGTGCAGCAGTTCATTCAGGATGGCTATGAATGGGCTTTGAAGATCATTCAGGAAGATAATGACGAATTCGAACGTCTTGCGCAGGGCTTGCTAGAATATGAAACTCTGACCGGCGAAGAAATTGACCGCGTCATGCGTGGCGAGCCACCGCAAGCGCCGGATGATGAAGGTGGTGGGGCTGCTGTCGAAGACAAAAAAGCGAGCCTAACATCGATTCCGAAAGCCAAAAAAAAGCCTGACCCGTCTGCTGATGGCGGAATGGAGCCGGAACCCTCGGCATAAGCTAGCAAAGGCCCTCCTTTTTGGAGGGCCTTTTTGTTTTGGGGAGCCCTGGGCGATCCATCGCAGATGATGAAAACCTTGTGGTAAATGATGATAGTGCGGCGTGTTCAGCCTTGGATTGACAGGAGATCACTATGCCTGCCCTAAAACCCACATCCTATGTTGCGCGCATCGTCTGGCTGGGGCAGGTACCCAACCGCAAGGCCAGTTTGCGCGCGGTACCAATCGTTCATGTTGACGCTGATTTTGATGGGTTTCCGGGCGAGGATCACGCCGGTGTCACACGCCCTGCCTGCGTCAGAGTAAAGGCGCAGCACACCCGTGGTACGATCATTCGCAATGTCCGTCAATTGAGCGTGATAAGCGCCGAACAACTGGCTGAAACGGCCGCCGATATGGGCTTGGAAGCGATTGACCCCGCGCTGTTGGGCGCGTCCATGGTCGTGGAGGGCATCCCCGACTTTACTCATGTGCCCCCATCATCAAGGTTTCAGGCCCCATCAGGGGCAACCTTGGTGGTCGATATGGAAAATCGGCCCTGCTCGTTGCCTGCTCGCGAGGTTGAGCGAGAGGCCGAGGGATTTGGTGCTCGCTATAAGCCCGCGGCACTTGGGCGTCGGGGTGTAACAGCGTGGATCGAACGGCCCGGGCGTTTCGCCCTTGGCGACACATTGCGTTTGCATATTCCTGATCAGCCGGTCTGGGCGCATCTGGAGGATGCACGGGCTCAAAAATAGTGCATGCCCTCGTATCAATCAGCCCCTCAGCAGCAGTGTTTGCCGTCCCAGTACGCGGCGCGTCGACATCGTGTGGCTACTTTCGTTTCCTAAATGAAACGGCGGTGGCGAATTGGGCCGCTCCGTCTCGCTGAAATGTCGGAATCGCGCGCCTATGCACTGTGCATACACCTGTATGCAGGCCAAGACGAAAAAACCCATATGACGTGCGGGGAGCAAAAATGTCGTATAAGTCTGATATTGAGATTGCGCGTGAAGCGCACAAGCAGCCGATCCAAGAGATTGGAGCCAAGCTTGGCATTGGCAGTAGTGATTTGCTGCCCTATGGCCATGACAAGGCCAAGGTCAGCCAGTCGTTCATCAACTCGGTGCAGGATCGGGACAACGGCAAACTGATCCTTGTGACAGCGATCAATCCCACACCTGCCGGCGAGGGCAAGACCACAACGACAGTGGGTCTGGGTGATGGTTTGAACCGCATTGGCAAGAACGCTTGTGTTTGTATCCGCGAGGCGTCGCTTGGCCCGAACTTTGGCATGAAGGGGGGAGCAGCCGGTGGCGGCTATGCGCAGATCGTGCCGATGGAAGAAATGAACCTGCACTTCACTGGTGATTTTCACGCCATTACCAGCGCACATTCGCTTTTGTCTGCAATGATCGATAATCACATCTATTGGGGTAACGCGCTTGAGATCGACACCCGGCGGGTGGTGTGGCGCCGTGTGGTTGACATGAACGACCGCGCGCTGCGCCAGATAACGGCGTCACTGGGCGGTGTAGCCAACGGATTTCCACGCGAGGCGGGCTTTGATATCACGGTTGCCTCTGAGGTCATGGCGATTCTGTGTTTGGCGACCGATCTGAAGGATCTGCAAAAACGATTGGGTGACATGATCGTGGCGTATCGCCGCGACCGCAGCCCGGTGTTTGCGCGCGACATCAAAGCCGATGGCGCGATGACCGTGCTTCTAAAGGATGCGATGCAGCCCAATCTTGTGCAAACGCTCGAGAACAATCCGGCCTTTGTGCACGGTGGGCCCTTTGCCAACATCGCGCATGGTTGTAATTCGGTTATCGCGACGACAACGGCACTGAAACTGGCGGATTATGTCGTCACCGAAGCGGGCTTTGGCGCTGATCTTGGGGCCGAAAAGTTCATGAATATCAAGTGTCGCAAGGCGGGCCTTGCCCCGTCGGTTGTGGTCTGCGTGGCGACCGTACGCGCGATGAAGATGAACGGTGGGGTGGCCAAGGCGGATCTTGGCCCAGAAAATGTCGCGGCGGTTCAAAAAGGTTGTCCGAACTTGGGCCGTCACATCGAGAACCTGAAATCCTTTGGCGTACCCGTTGTTGTGGCAATCAACCATTTTGTCACCGATACGGACGCCGAAGTTCAGGCGGTTAAGGACTTTGTCGAGGGTCAGGGCGCCGAGGCGATCTTGTCGCGTCACTGGGAGCTGGGGTCCGAAGGATCGGCGGATCTGGCAACACGCGTGGCCGAGATTGCCGATGCGGACATGGCGAATTTCGCCCCGATCTATCCTGATGAAATGAGCCTTGCAGATAAGATACAGACCATTGCCAAGCGCATTTATCGCGCCGACGAGGCGCTGATGGACCAAAAGATCCGCGACCAGTTGCGCATCTGGGAAGAGCAAGGATACGGTCATTTACCGGTCTGCATGGCTAAGACGCAATACTCGTTTTCGACTGATCCGACGCTGCGGGGCGCGCCTACGGGCTTTTCTGTGCCGGTGCGCGAGGTGCGGCTGTCGGCGGGGGCCGGGTTTATCGTGGCCGTCTGCGGAGAGATCATGACAATGCCGGGCTTGCCCCGTGTGCCCTCTGCCGAAAGTATTCATTTGAATGACGACGGCCAGATCGAGGGGCTGTTCTAGATTGCTTTGACGAGGCAATGGCGCGTGAATGTTCAAAACCCCAGTCGAGTGTTGCGAGAGGCAGGGGTTTTGATCTCGGTTGAATGTGAAGTTACTTTCAGTCAACGCAGGCGGCGCAGCCTTGGGTTTGACCGAATCCCTTTGGGATGTAATTTTTTTTGAAAGGGGCGCTGAAATGGCAGCCACAGTCATCGATGGCAAAGCATTCGCAGCGGATGTACGCGCGCAAATTGCGGATCATGTTGCACGTCTGAAAGAACAACAGGGCATTACGCCCGGCCTTGCGGTGATCCTTGTGGGCGAGGATCCGGCGAGCGAGGTTTATGTGGCGGCCAAGCACAAGCAAACACTCGAAGTCGGAATGGCCTCGTTCGAGCACAAGCTGCCCGCGGATGTGACCGAGGCGGATCTGTTTGCGCTGATCGACAGGCTCAATGCGGACCCCTCTGTGCATGGTATTTTGTGTCAGTTCCCGGTGCCAGACCACCTGAGCGAACGCGCTGTCGTGGCGCGCATTGATCCGGCCAAGGATGTGGATGGGCTGAGCGTGGTAAATGCCGGGTTGCTGGCCAGTGGTGAGAATGGACTGGTGTCGTGTACCCCGCTGGGTTGTTTGATGCTCTTACGTGATCAGTTGGGCGATCTGACTGGCAAGAACGCAGTTGTGATTGGCCGCTCAAACCTGTTTGGCAAGCCGATGGGTCAGTTGTTGCTGCAAGAGAACTGTACCGTCACGATTGCCCATTCCCGAACCGTAGATTTGCCTGAAGTCTGTCAGCGGGCGGATATTCTGGTAGCCGCCGTGGGGCGGGCTGAAATGGTCCGGGGGGGCTGGATCAAGCAGGGCGCCACGGTAATTGATGTGGGTATCACGCGCATCCCACACCCTGACAAGTCTGGAAAGTGGAAATTGCTGGGCGATGTGCACTATGCCGAAGCAATGGAGGTCGCGCGCGCCGTGACACCCGTCCCCGGTGGCGTCGGCCCCATGACAATCGCCTGCCTGCTCGCTAATACCGTCACGGCATGCTGCCGCGCAAATGGCATCAATGTTCCAGAAGGGTTGACGGCTTAGCGCGGCATAGGGATGAGCAGCGGTTTTGGGCCCGTTAGAATCGCATGTGCGTCAGGCTGCATCAACTGTGTGAGTACAACGTTATCGCTGCGCAATCCGCCAGTATAAGTACCGTAGGCCGGCATAATGAGGCGGTAGCTGTCTATCAGAAAAGCAGGCCGGGTGATTGCGCGCCCACGCGCATGCAGCGTTGCCTTGGGGTGGTAATGACCCGAGATCTCGCCACTGCTGCCGGGTCGTGCGGTGTGACGGAAGGTTAGTGGCGGGCGGGACAGTTCAGCCAGATGAGTGCCGCCAAATTCGATAGGTCCGGGATCGTGGTTGCCCTCGATCCACACCCAACGACGCCCGGCTTGCAGCCGTGTGATCCAAAGCCTGTCATCCTCTTGCAATGCTTGTGCGGCACTTAGGTCGTCAAAGCTGTCACCCAAACAGATCACCGTGCGCGCTCTGGTGATTTCAAGGTCGTTGGACAATCGAATGAGAGTGTCGCGAGTCTCGTATGGGGGCAGATGGCTACCACCCCGCCGCGCAATCCGTTCTGCTTTGCCCAAGTGCAGATCTGACACGCATAGCAGGTCGTGCTCGGGCCAAAAGAGGGCGCCTGACCCAAGCGCTTGCAGTGTTGATCCAGCCAAGGTGAGGGCGCACGTGTTCATATTTTGTTCATATCTAACAGAGGGTGAGTCATCAAGTGGAGTTTAGATTGGCCACTACTTGTGAGACATTTCCGTTAGAGCGTTATGCAAAAAACTATAATCAATTAACGCCGCCTGAAATTCAAGATTTCAACGCGTATGGTGACCCCCGATAAATTGGGGTTAATCAATCGCTGTCGAAATGGGAACCACGCGGTCGAAATTTACTGTGGGTCCCGCATTGGATTTCTTCGGCCAATGGTGTTTGTGGTAGGTATCTCTTGCGCTGCAGTCGTGATGTTCTGGTTCGGGATCTTTGGTCTAATTCTGTATCAGCGCGTTTTCCCACTCGTATAGAAAGTTGTTTCGCTTCAGCGTATCAAGAAACGTCATAAGGGCAGGTTCCAACGCGATGGTTGCACGCTCAACACCGTTCTCTGTTGCGTTGAGTGGCGGTAATAGTCGTGTACTTTCAATGGGGTTTGATTGATACGCAACCAAAAACTGAATGAATCTCTCGGCGGCCTGTGGTTCTTGCGATGACCTTGAAACCAAAGCGGTCCGCATCATCGTTGTTGGAAAGTCTGAAGGCAGAATAATCTTTATGACGTTCTGGCTTTCGGCGCGCGCTTGCGCGTAACTGCCTAGAACATTGTAGGCGACCGCGATCTTGCCATCTATCAAATCGTCGATCATGTCGCCAGAGCAGCAATACAGCCGTACATCAAGACCACCCATCACTTCCATCAGCCGCCAGAATGTCTCGAATGCGCGGGCATCTTGTGTGGCAAACAAATAGCCCAGCCCGGACTGACGAACATCGTAGGTTCCAACCCGATTGCGAAAAACATCGGGGCGCGCGCGCAATGCTTCTATCAGTTCTTGCCGAGATTGCGGGATTGGCAGCCCCTTGAACGCAGCTCGATTGATGACAATGGCGGCCGGCTCAGAGGTAAAACCAAAAAGGCTTTGCCTCCATTGCGCCCAAGCCGGGTGTGATACACCTTTGAGGGGCAGGGCATATCCGTCATTCGTGAGCTTTAACTGCAAGTCCATCGCGCTTGAGATTGCGATGTCAAATGCTTTTGGTGTCTTGCGGAACCGCGTGTCAATGTCGGCTGTCCCGGTCACTAGATACTCGATTGCGACATCGGGGTTCTGGGCAACAAACGCTTCTATCAAGGGGGCAAACAAGTTGGTGTCGGTACTTGATATAATGCGAAGTGTGGTCGTCGCGTCTGTGGCATTGAACTGCTGACGAACTTCCCAGTTTTGCGCCCAACTGGCGTTACACATCAAGATCAGACCTAAAGCGATAAAGTTACGCATGCGCCGCCCTCCTGCACGTTCGTGAGTGTGATCTTGCCACCGTGTGCAGCGGCGACATCGCGTGCAATGGTAAGTCCCAGACCAGATCCAATTGTGTTTGTCGCGTTGGTCCCGCGTTGAAAACGAGCGGTCAGAGTTTCAATCTCGTCATTTGGAAAACCCGGTCCACGATCGCAAACTGTAATTTGTGGGCTGGGACCAGCCGAAACGATGACCTGTATGGAACCTTCGGCAGGGCTATATTTCATCGCATTATCAATGAGGTTGCGTACCGCGTTCTGAATTAGGACAAAATCGCCTGAATATGGCACGACTGAATCGCCCTGCAAGGTAAGTGACAGATCCTTCATGTCAGCGATCGGTGTCAGCCGTAAAACCAGTTCTTTCGTCAATGCGACAAGGTCAAGTTCTTGGCGTTCCAAGTGGTCTGCGCGGAACGTGATCATCGCGTGATCCAAGAGTTGACCGGCCGCGCGCGAGCTTTCGTCGATTGCCTTTATCATTGATCGCATTGCTTCGCGGTTCTCTTCTTTGTTGACGCGCTGAAGCGTTGCTTCGGCATAGGATCGAACAGTGGCAAGCGGCGTGCGGACCCGATGAGCGGCTTCAGCAATAAAATCCTCCGACTGACTCAGTGATTGTTCGAGCCGCCCCATCAATGAGTTCAGCGAAGTCACCAAAGGCGCCATCTCACGCGGTACTGGTTTGCTGAATGGGCTCAGATCCTGGGGGCCCCGCCGCGTGACCGATGACGTCAGCTTGCCGAGTTGTCCAATCGTTGCCGAAGAGGCCCAAAAAGAAAGTGCTGCGGCAAGTGCGAAGAACCCTATGCCCAAAACAGCTGCGTTTCGGGATATTTGGTCGAGAGTTTCAGACAGTGCGTCCTGTGTCTGAGCCAGAACAATCTGTATCTCGATCCGTTGGTTTGCACCAATCAGAGTTTTGCTTGCACTGATTTTTCGGATGGTGACACCGCGCATTTTCCCGGTTTCAAAAATAGAATTCCCACCAGATACACCTGCTGAAAAAACCAGATCATCGTATCCGGATATATGTATACCGTCTTGCAAAATCGCATAGAAAACCTGATCGTCCGCTGGCGTGGCGAGCATTGAAAACGCGGAATACGGCAGGTCAAGTTCTACCTTGTTGTTGCGAATGACAGCAGCGTCCAATATCGATGTCACAGAGGCCTGGAGAATATCGTTCTGACCTTGTTGGGCCACTTGAACGGCATAGTTACGCACGGCGAAAAAGAGCAATATCGCAAGCACTGCGGCTCCTCCGATCAGGGTCAGAGCCAGCCGATTTCTTAGCGATCCGGATACAGACAGATCAGCCATCAAGATCCAACCGATATCCCAGCCCGCGCAAGGTGGTTATTCTCAATGTCGAAGGCTGCAGATGTTTGCGAAGACGTCCGATATAGACCTCGATCGCGTTCTCTGAGGCATCGTCGTCATAAGAAAATAACCGATCAGACAGCTTGTTCTTGGAAAATATCTGGCCGGGTGCATTCAGAAATAACTCGAGCAGGCGCAGCTCTCGGTTGCGCAAGGTCACAGCCTGTCCTTGAACCACAAGATTGCCAGCAACTGGATCAAAAGCGATGCCGCCAATCTCAATTGCTGTCGTGGTGTTGCCAGCACGGCGGCGCAAAACAGCACGGCAACGCGCCTCAAGTTCGGCGTGATCGAAGGGCTTGGTGACGTAATCATCGGCACCCAGATCAAGCGAACCGATTCGATCTGACACTTGGCTTCGGGCGGTCAAAACGATCACAGGAGTGTCGAAATCACTGGCGCGATGTTGGCGCAAGAAAGCACGTCCATCCCCGTCTGGAAGCATGATATCCAACAAAATCAGGTCGTATTCACCTGTCGCAACAAAAACTGTTGCGTCTTCTAATTTTTCAGCATGATCAATGACATGACCGCTCATTTCCATGCGAGAAACGATGGCATTGGCAAGGTCTTTATTGTCTTCAACGAGCAGGAATTTCATCGCTGTCCCTGAGCTTTCTTTCATCATGACAGGTTTGTGTCAGGTTGGTGTGATTAATAACACATCAACTGGGCCAAGACGTGCCCAGTTGTCAAATGGGAGGAAAATATGTCGAATTTCGTAATGGGCCGTCGGGCTCTTCTCGCGGCTGTTGCCGCATTTGGCTTGGCTGGCCCTGTTGCAGCCGATGGCCATCAGGTAATGGATAGTATTCACTTTTTGATCCCCGGCGGTGCCGGAGGAGGCTGGGACGGAACTGCTCGGGGTACCGGCGAAGCCCTGACCGAGGCTGGTCTTGTGGGCTCTGCTTCGTATGAAAACATGTCGGGCGGTGGTGGCGGCAAGGCTATTGGCTACCTTATCGAAAATGCCGAAAGCAATCATGGCACGCTGATGGTCAACTCGACGCCGATCGTTATCCGGTCGCTTACTGGTGTGTTTCCGCACAATTTTCGCGATCTGACGCTCGTTTCTGGGACCATCGGTGACTATGCGGCCATGGTTGTGGGCAAGGACAGCCCAATCAACTCAATGAGTGATTTGGTCGCCGCTTATGACGCAAATCCCGGCGCAACGGCCATTGGTGGCGGTTCGGTTCCCGGCGGGATGGACCATCTGGTTGCAGCCATGGTGATGGAAGCCGCTGGCAAAGATGCACTGGGTGTAAAATACATTCCTTACGATGCTGGCGGTAAGGCCATGGCAGCTTTGCTGTCGGGTGAAATTGCGGCGCTTTCAACTGGGTTTTCAGAGGCCGTTGATCTGGCCAATGCCGGCGAAGTGAAAATTATCGGTGTAACCGCTGATGAACGCGTCAGTGCAGCCCCCGATGCCATGACCATGAAGGAACAAGGCATCGACACGATGTTCGTCAACTGGCGCGGGTTCTTTGCGGCACCAGGTTTGCCCGATGACAAATTGGCTATGTATCAGGATGCCATCACCAAGATGTATGACACGCCTGAATGGGAAGCTGTACGTGCGCGCAACGGATGGGTGAATATTCACAACTCTGGCGGCGACTTCCTGACCTTCCTCGAGGCGCAGGAAAAGGTCATTGGCGATCTGATGAAGAAGCTTGGCTTCCTCTGATCCGACCCGAAAAATTGATCAGAGCGGTCAACCCGCTCTGATCCCGCCATTCCATGGGAGGGGACGATGGCACTTGATCGCTGGATTGCGCTGGTTCTTTTGGGTATTTGTTTAGCCTATGGCTATGCTGCTTGGTTTACGATGGACGAAGGTCTAGCCCCCTTTATGCGGCGCAACCCGATCTGGCCAAGCACCTTTCCAAAGCTGCTGTCGATCCTTGGTATTATCGCCACACTCTTTATCCTGCTTGGTGTTGAAAAAAGCGTGCCGAAAGAAGCTGACATCGATTACCGTCGTCTTGGGGAATATCACCTTGGCCAAGCCTTACTGCTATTGGTGCTGATGGTAACCTATGCGCTTTGTCTGCGACCGTTGGGCTTTCTTGTGTCAACATTAGCCTTTCTGATCCTCGGATCGTATATTCTGGGTGAGCGTAAATGGCATGTTATGCTGCCAGTCGCGTCGATCGCAACGGTTTCCGTTTGGTATTTGGTTCAAGAAATTCTTGGCATATACATGCGCCCGCTGCCGGGCTTTATTGGAGGCTGATATGCTTGAAGGACTACTGATTGGTCTCACAACGGCGCTTTCAATCCAGAACCTTTTGATGGTCGTCGCGGGGTGTTTGATCGGAACGTTCATCGGAATGCTTCCCGGCCTTGGCCCGATGTCAATCATCGCTATAATGATTCCCGTAGCCATTTCCATGGGCGATCCGTCGGCTGCACTGATCTTGTTGGCGGGCGTGTATTATGGGGCGATCTTTGGTGGGTCGACGTCGTCGATTTTGCTGAATGCGCCTGGCGTGGCGGGAACGGTTGCTTCAAGCTTTGACGGTTATCCAATGGCGCGCCAGGGCAAGGCAGGCAAGGCTCTCACCATTGCGGCCATTGCAAGTTTCGCGGGCGGAACCATTGGCGCGCTGCTACTTATGATATTTGCGCCCGCGCTTTCTTCTGTGGCGCTGCTTTTTCATTCGGCAGAGTATTTCGCCTTGATGGTTGTTGGTCTTTCGGCAATTGCGGCTTTTGCGGGCACCGGGCAGGTTGCCAAGGCGATGATCATGACGGTCCTTGGCCTGATCATGGCGACGGTGGGAGAGGGGGCCTTGTTTAATCTCCCGCGGTTCACGATGGGTATCATGGATTTGCAGTCGGGTTTTGGTTTCATCACACTGGCAATGGCGATGTTTGCTTTGCCAGAGGCGCTGTTTCTCGTGCTCAAGCCCAAGAACTTGCAGGGTGGCGAGGGGGATATCAAGGATTTGCGCATCACAGGTGCTGAGGCCAAGGCCATTATGCCCGTGATTGGACGCCAATCCTTGCAAGGTTTCTTTATCGGTGTCCTGCCTGGGGCTGGTGCAACGATTGCCAGCTTTTTGGGCTATGCTGTAGAGCGAAATATCGCCCCGAAGCACGAACAAGATGAATTTGGAAAGGGCTCGATCAAGGGGCTTGCCGCGCCTGAGACTGCCAATAACGCAGCTTGCACAGGCTCTTTTGTGCCTCTTCTTACACTTGGCATCCCCGGCTCGGGCACCACCGCGATACTTCTTGGTGCGTTGATAGCGTTGAACGTAACGCCCGGCCCGCGGCTTATGATTGACAACCCACAAATCTTTTGGGCTGTTATCATGTCGATGTTTATTGGCAACTTGGTGCTTTTGATCCTAAATCTTCCGCTTATTCCCTATATCGCTAAAGTTCTTTCGGTTCGGCGTACCTATCTGATACCATTCATACTTTTCTTTACTTTGATGGGCGCTTACATCGGTCAGAACAACGCAACTGAATTGTTGCTACTTGTTGGCTTTGGGGTTTGTGCTACGGCGTTGAAATTCGCGGATTATCCACTTGCCCCATTATTGATCGGATTCATTTTAGGTGGAATGTTAGAAGATAACTTCTCACGCTCAATGCAGCTCTACGATGGCGTTGCATTCATTTGGGAACGACCGATGACATTGGCGCTGCTGGTGATTGCTGCAATTCTGATTGTGCTGCCAAGCTACCGGGCTAGGCGCGCCAAGGCCCGCGCTGGCGGCGTCGCAGAAGGCGACTGAATGTATCCTACTTTGGGTTACATTTTATACCCGAGATATGATTGTTGCAGCAGACCTGGCTTGAACGGCCCATGTAGACCGCTCTTGCCCCACATTTCGCTGGATGTACAGTTGAAGAAGTCCGAGTAAATATCGTGCTCTTTTCGTTCTGGGAAACGCCAGAAACCTGAGTCATAACTTCAGACGATCGTGGCTTTTGTTGAAGCGATCATCTCTTCGCGGGTCACACCTGGCGCCAGTTCTTGAATGCGCAATCCGTTGTCGGCCACATCAAGAACGCCAAGGTTGGTGATGATTCGATCGACAACTCCTGCTCCGGTCAGCGGTAACGTGCACGCCTTGAGAACCTTGCTGTCACCATGCTTATTGGTGTGGTCCATGACTACCACCACGCGGCCGACCCCGGCGACAAGATCCATTGCGCCGCCCATGCCCTTGACCAGCTTGCCAGGAATCATCCAATTGGCAAGGTCGCCGTTTTCGGCAACTTCCATTGCGCCAAGAATGGCCATCGCGATCTTGCCGCCCCGGATCATTCCAAAGGACTGCGCACTGTCAAAATAAGCTGTCTGTGGTAATTCGGTTATGGTTTGCTTGCCTGCGTTGATCAGGTCAGCGTCCTCTTCGCCCTCTATCGGAAATGGTCCCATGCCCAGCATGCCATTTTCTGATTGCAGTGTGACCTCAATACCTTCGGGGATATAGTTCGACACAAGCGTTGGGATGCCGATACCAAGATTGACATACCATCCGTCTTCAAGCTCTTGCGCGGCGCGAGCCGCCATCTGGTTTCGGTCCCAGGGCATTACTGTTGATCCTATTTTACTACGGAAGCGCCCGCAGGCACATCGATGGTGACAAAGCTACCTGCCGCGCCACGCCCCAAATCCAGCGTGCCTTCGAGGCCCTCGATCAAGCCGCTTACGATGCGGCCGCCCATGTTGACTTGGCTGGGCCAAGTCATGGATTTTGGAATGCCGACCCCGTCATCAGACACGATTACTCGGAGTCCGCCCCCGCTCAGCTGGGACATCCGCACCTCGACAAGGCCGGTATCGATCCTATTAAAAGCATGCTCAAACGCATTGGTCAGCAATTCCGATACCACCAATCCCACGCGTGAGGCAATTTCAATTGGCGCGTCCAGCGGTTCAAGCTGCAGGTTCATCCGAATGCCTGACCGTCCATACACATGCGCGATGGCACATGCCAGCCGCGACACATAGCTTGCCATGCGAATGGTGTCTTCATTGGATTGCTGGTCGGAAAGCTTCATCTCTTCGTACAGCAGCTGCAATGTCTCGATCCGGCGGGTCAGGGCGGCATGTTCAGAAGACTGCGATGTCTGGTTGGACTGCTTGCGCACCATCCCAATGATCATCGACATGTCTGCCTCGACCCGGTCCTGGATTTCGGAAAGTTGCCGGTTGGTGGTTTCCGTGTCTTCGTCGCGGTGCTGCGGTTTGAGCTCTTTTTGGATCCCTACGTAATAGCGCAGGTTTCCTTTATTGTCGGTTATTGGGGCGACGACCAGCCGGTTCATGAAAGGTTCGCCATTTGCGCGATAATTCAGGATGTCGACCGCGTCAGGTGTCTGGGTTTGAATGCTCTCGCGCAGACGATCGACCGACGCCTTGCTGGTGCCTTCGCCCTGCAGAAAACGGCAGTTGCGCCCGATAGCGGCATGCCTCGTGTAGCCGGTTTGGCGAGTAAATGCCTGATTTACATAGATGATTGGGCTGTCTTCGAGGTGTGGGTCGCACACGACCATTGCGACCTGCGCACCGCTGAACCCGTCAAAGAAAGCGTCCTCCATCAGAACTCGGTGAAGTGTATCTGACATGATTCTTCCCCCTATGCGGCTCTGGTTGTACGGTGTTCGATCCGTTTTTCGTGCGTGCCCTGCACCAGACGATGCACGTAGATTCCCGGCAAATGAATGCTGTCAGGATCAAGGCTGCCAGTTGGTACAATTTCCTCGACCTCGACGATGCATATCTTACCACACATCGCTGCTGGTGGGTTGAAATTGCGCGCGGTTTTGCGAAAGATCAAATTGCCGGTCTCGTCGGCCTTCCACGCTTTCACAATGCTAAGGTCAGCCACGATCCCACGTTCCATGATATAGGTCTGGCCGTCGAACTCTTTGTGTTCTTTGCCCTCGGCGATGGCGGTGCCCACGCCGGTTTTTGTATAAAAACCGGGGATCCCGCAGCCCCCTGCGCGCATACGTTCTGCCAAAGTCCCTTGAGGGTTAAACTCGAGCTCAAGCTCGCCTGACAGATATTGGCGCATGAACTCTGCGTTTTCGCCCACGTAGGACGAAATCATTTTCTTAACTTGTCGCGTTTGCAAAAGGATGCCAATTCCAAAGTCGTCGACACCCGCATTGTTGGACGCGAACGTCAGATCGGTGGTGCCGGCTTGCTTGATGGCGTTCAGTAAGAGTTCGGGAATGCCGCACAGACCAAACCCACCTGATGCGACGAACATCCCGTCGAACAGTACCCCATCGAGGGCTTCAGCCGCCGAGCCATAGATTTTCTTCATGGTATCCCCCAAAACCGCCTTGCCGCGCTTTGACCTTGCCGTGCATCATAATTAAGCGACTGGCTGTCTGAGTCAACGTACCGAAAGCGTTTGACACTACAATACGGTGCTAAATTGGCCGCATTGGGGAACGGCTACGCCTTTTTAGTTGTCTTGGGCTTTGCACTGGATTTCTTTGGTGCTTTCTTAGCTGGGGACTTGCGCGCCCGTTTCTTAGTCGGCGCTTTTTCTGAAATTAGCTGTAGGGCCATTTCCATCGTGACGTTTTCAGGCTCTATTTCTTTGGAAATAGTGGCGTTGACCTTTCCCCACTTCACATAGGGTCCGTATTTGCCCTTCATCACATTGACTGGCCCACCCTCGTCGGGATGCTCGCCCAATTCATGTAGCGGCTTGGCCGCCGCTCCGCGTCCGCCACGGCTTGCTACTTTTTCGGCCAATAGCTGTACGGCACGGTTCATGCCGACCGTGAAAACCTCCTCAATGCTTTCGAGATTAGCATTCGTGCCACCCCGGTCAGAGGTGGATTCTGCATGTTTCAAATAGGGGCCATAGCGCCCAATATTGGACCAGACCATGATCCCGTCTTCCGGATGAGGGCCGATTTGAAGCGGCAGGCTCAGCAAACGCAGAGCTTGCTCAAGGTCGACCTCAGTGGGCGGCCACTCCTTCGGGATCGACTGGCGAGGTGGTTTCTTGTTGTCGTCAGTGACTTCACCGCGCTGGACGTATGGGCCAAATCGGCCTTTGAACGCGTATATTTTGTCGCCTGTGTCTTCGCCAAGAAGCTTGCCTTCTGGTGGAATGCCGCTCTCGTCCTCAGCCCCAGGTGGGCCAAACGCGCGAGTGTAGCGGCACTCCGGATAGTTGGAGCAGCCAATAAAAGCGCCGCCAGAGCGGGCCGTGCGCATACTCAATGTACCTGCGCCGCAGTTCGGGCACAAGCGCGGGTCACTTCCGTCTTCATTCGGTGGAAAAAGGTGTGGCTCTAGCACCTCGTTGATCTTTTCAAGGACTTCCGTAATGCGCAACTCGGATGTTTCTGCAATGGCGGCGCTGAAATCCTGCCAGAACCTGCCAAGTACATCCTTGTAGTTGCGATCACCGGCGCTGACGTCATCCAGCTCTCCTTCGAGCGTGGCGGTGAAATTATAGCCAACATATTTTCGGAAGTAGTTTTCCAAAAATGCGATGACTAACCGGCCCTTATCCTCGGGGATCAGGCGATTACGGTCTTTTCGAACATAACCACGGTCCTGAATGGTCGTTACGATGCTGGCATAAGTCGAGGGCCGCCCGATGCCCAGTTCTTCCATGCGTTTGACCAGCGTCGCTTCGGTGTAGCGGGGTGGCGGTTGTGTGAAATGTTGTTCAGGAGTGACCGAACGTTTGTCGGCTTTTTCGCCTTGGCTTAGCTGTGGCAAGCGCTTGTCGTCGTCATCGACCACATCGTCATCGCGGCCCTCTTCATAGACCCGCAAGAATCCGTCAAACAGCATGACCTGACCAGTGGCCCGCAGGCCCACCTGGCCATCATCGCTGCCGATCTCGACGATGGTGCGTTCTAATCGCGCGCCGGCCATCTGACAGGCCAATGTCCGTTTCCATATCAGATCATAGAGCTTGCGCTGATCGGCGTCCGAAATATTGAGCGAACCGGCGTCGCGGGTCATATCTGTGGGGCGAATACATTCGTGCGCTTCCTGAGCGTTCTTGGCCTTGTTCTTGTAGATACGCGGCTGATCTGGGACGTATTCTACGCCATAGCGGTCCTTGATCGCGTCGCGGGCCATGCCAACCGCTTCTGGGGCCATGTCGATGCCATCTGTCCTCATGTATGTGATGTGGCCCGCCTCGTACAAACGTTGGGCCGAACTCATCGTTTGTCGTGCGCCCATGCCGAACTTGCGGCTCGCTTCTTGTTGAAGCGTCGAGGTCATGAACGGAGCAGATGGATTGCGCGACGCAGGCTTTGCTTCGACGGACTGGATTTTGAGTTCGCGGCTGGTAATCGCCTGCTCGGCCATTTCGGCTTGAGTCTTGTTCTCAAGGTCGAATTTGTCCAGCTTTTTACCCGCAAGCGACGTTAGTCGCGCCTCATATTCCTGACCGCGCGGCGAGGACAAAAGGGCCTTGACTGACCAGTATTCTCGCGCGCGAAACGCTTCAATTTCCATTTCGCGTTCGGTCAGGATGCGCAGGCACACAGATTGCACACGGCCCGCCGAACGTGACCCCGGCAGCTTGCGCCACAGCACCGGGCTCAGGTTGAAGCCAACAAGGTAATCAAGCGCGCGCCGCGCGAGATATGCCTCGACAAGCGGCATATCGACCTGGCGCGGATTAGCCATCGCTTCGGTCACGGCGGCCTTTGTGATGGCGTTAAAGGTTACGCGGCTCACGGGCGTGTCTTTCTTGATTGATTTGCGTTTGGTCAATGTTTCTTGAAGGTGCCAACTGATCGCTTCGCCCTCGCGATCGGGGTCGGTTGCAAGGATCAAAGCATTGTCGTCTTTGAGTGCATCAGCGATTGCCTTGACGTGTTTTTTGCTGTCGCTCGCGACCTCCCACAACATGTCAAAGCCGTTGTCGGGGTCAACCGATCCGTCCTTTGGGGGTAGGTCCCTCACGTGCCCATAGCTTGCCAGAACGGTGTAATCATCGCCCAGGTATTTATTGATGGTCTTGGCCTTTGCGGGCGATTCAACGACGACGACTGGCATAATTAAGGGCGCACCTCGGACAAAAAAGCTGTATTGCTCTATGGCCGCACAAAACGTGGTGTGCAAGTAAAGTTTGTCAACCAGGCTAGATGAGTGCGTGTTAACTGGCCCGGGTGAGCAACCCGCCCGGGGCGCGATCGATGCTGCCATCCAGCTCTAATTCAACGAGGGCTGGAGTGATTTTGGCAGCCGGGCGGCCAAGATCGCGGATCAGTTGATCCTCAGCCAGTGGCGAGGGGCCAAGTCGTGAAAGGATTTGACTTTGGAGGTCTGCTGTTTCGCGCAATGATCTATTGTCTTTTTGTGGCGCTTCAGGGATGACAAGTGACAACTCGGGCTGTTGGGTGGCAGCCAACGGTGCCAGCGCTTCCAGCACATCTTGGGCACTGCGTACCAGTGTGGCACCATCCCGGATCAACATGTTGCAGCCCGAGGCGCGCGCATCCATGGGGTGCCCGAGCACTGCCAAAACTTCGCGACCCTGATCTAATGCGTCACGGGCAGTGATCAAAGATCCCGACTTTGCAGCTGCTTCGACCACGATGGTTGCCTGCGCCAAGCCCGATATAATACGGTTGCGCGCAGGAAAATGCCGCGCCATCGGCTGGAGGCCCATCGGTTGTTCGCTTATCCGCAGTCCATTCTTGCCTAGATTCCGTGCCAATTCAGCATTCTCGGCGGGATAGATCGTATCAACGCCACCCGCCTGCACTGCAATGGTGCCGCTATCTAGCGCTGCCAAGTGCGCAGCGGCATCGATGCCGCGGGCAAGACCCGACACAACAACATATCCGGCAGCGCCTAAATCCCCTGCGAGTCTGCGCGCCATGCGCGTTCCCAGCGACGAAGCGTTTCGCGCACCGACCATCGCGATCATCGGGCGTTTCAGAAGGTGGCTGTCGCCCAGCACCCAAAGAAAAGGCGGCGCATCTGACAAGTCGGCCAGCGCTGCGGGATAATCAAGCGTGCCTTTTTCCACGAGGCGCGCGCCGATGTTGCGCGCCATCTTTAATTCCGTGTCAATGATGGCTTCGGAGCAAATTATGTAGTTCGAAACGCCTGCGGCGCGCGCAACTTCGGGTAGTGCTGCCAGCGCATTCTGCGCGGTGCCGTGTTCAATCAGCAAACGCTGATATGTCGCGATGCCGACCCGGCGTGATCGCAACAGACGGAGACGCGTGAACTGGTCGTCTTCCGAGGTGGGTGGGAGTGGGGGGGTGAGTGGAAGAAGGATGGGTGTCCTTGGCTTCAGTCATCCGCTTCTCCGTCTATTGCTTAAACTCTTATAGAATCGCCAAGGTTAATAACGGATGAACAAAAGTGGGTGGCTCTGGCAAGTTCTCCCATTGGTGGAATTCCACATCCGTTCCCTGACTGACCCATCAAGAGGCTGATCCCCCTACGGTCAGCCCGCCGATCATTAGCGTTGGTTGGCCTACGCCCACCGGCACCCATTGCCCGGCCTTGCCACAATTGCCCATGCCCGGATCCAGGGCCATGTCGTTGCCTATGCCACGTATATGCTTAAGCGCGGTCGCCCCATCGCCAATCAGCGTGGCACCTTTGACGGGTGCGCCGACCTTGCCATTCACCACGCGATACGCCTCGGTACAGGAAAACACAAATTTTCCGTTCGTGATATCGACCTGCCCGCCACCAAAGCCCACGGCGTAGATACCGTCTTTTAGGTCGGCGACGATATCACCCGGTTCGGTATCACCGCCCAGCATATAGGTGTTGGTCATGCGGGGCATCGGGGTGTGGGCATAGCTTTGGCGACGCCCATTGCCGGTTGCTTTGACACCCATCAGCCTCGCGTTCTGGCGGTCTTGCATATAACCCACTAGGACGCCGTCCTGGATCAACACGTTTTCCCCCGAAGCAGTCCCTTCGTCGTCAATCGTGATCGACCCCCGGCGATCGGGGATCGTACCGTCATCAAGAACTGTAACCCCTTTGGCGGCAATACGCTCTCCCATCAACCCTGCGAAGGCAGAGGTTCCCTTGCGGTTGAAATCCCCTTCAAGCCCGTGACCGATCGCCTCGTGTAGCAAAATGCCGGGCCACCCTGGGCCAAGAACGACATCCATGACGCCCGCAGGGGCCGGGACTGCATCCAAGTTCACCACGGCCACTCTGAGCGCCTCGCGGGCCTTGCCTTGCCAGTTGTCCCGGTCAATCAGCCCATCCAAACCGACGCGGCCGCCGCCGCCCGCCGATCCGCTTTCGCGTCGACCATTCTGCTCGACAATTACAGAGATGTTCAGGCGGCTCATTGGCCGTATGTCCTTCATAGATAGCCCATCCGGGCGCAGAATCTCAACTTCTTGGAGCGATGCCGCAAGCGAAGCCGAGACCTGAACCACACGCGGATCAAGTGCGCGGAGGTAGTCGTCGATATCTTTTAACGTCTCGAGTTTGACAGGAAAGCTGGCTCCGGAAATTGGATCAGCGTCTGTGTAGAGGCGTGTGTTGGTCGCTTGTGGCGCATCTGCCAATGTTCCGCCCCCATCCCCGACTGCACGGCGCGCAGTTTCACAGGCGCGGCGCAATGCGGCAACGCTCAACTCAGTCGAGTGGGCGTATCCGGTCACTTCACCGCGCACCGCGCGCAGACCAAACCCTTCGGATGCGTCATAGCTGGCAGTCTTTAGGCGGGCATCGTCATAAACCAGTACTTCAGAGCGGCGGCGTTCCAGAAAAAGCTCGCCATCATCTGCCCCGACAGTTGCATCACGTAGGATGCCAAGAGATTTGTCACGATCCACTGTATTCTCGAGTGGGGCAAAGCGAGCATCAGACATGTTAATTTCCTATTTTGTGTTGAGGCATTGGGCGCAACTGGGTGACCAAAAGCGTCCGTTTGACGCGGCCAAAAGCCTTTATCTTGTTTCCAAGATATGATTGTACTCCGCAACAATACAACGGGTGGGGTCTGCGGTGCGCGTATTTGGCCTTCTCCGAACCAGAAACGGTCCAGCATGATCAGGACGACCAGATGAAAAAGCTATTCTCAATTTCGGGCGCTATCAGCGCTTTTAAAACAAGCCCAGCATGGGCACAGGACACGTTGGAGGTAATCGGTAAGCCAGTCGATGGCGCGATGGGCTTTCAACCCGCGGCGACAGAAGTGGCGCGCCGTCTTCAGTGGTTGGACGGCATGATGCTGGTCATCATGACACTGATCACGCTATTCGTGACCGCCCTGATGGTATGGGTTGTCATCCGATATAACCAAAAGCGGAACCCTGTTCCGGCCAGCTTTACCCACAACACGCCGATCGAAGTCGCATGGACCATCATACCAATCGTAATTTTGGTGTTTATCGGGGCATTTTCATTGCCCACTTTGTTCCATCAACAAGAAATCCCAGAAGCGGACGTAACAATCAAAGCGACTGGATACCAATGGTTCTGGGGCTACGAGTATGTTGATGAGGGTTTTGCTTTTGACGCTTACATGATTGGCGCTCCGGCGACTGGTGGTAATAATGCTCTGACACCGGAGACCGAAGAAGCCTTGATCGAAGCTGGTTATGCCCGCGAGGATTTTTTGTTGGCAACCGACAACGCAGTCGTGATCCCGGTAAATAAAACCGTGGTCGTTCAAGTGACTGGCGCTGATGTTATCCATGCGTGGACCGTGCCAGCGTTTGGCGTAAAACAGGATGCGGTGCCGGGCCGTCTGGCAGAACTTTGGTTCAAGGCCGAGAAAGAAGGCATCTATTTTGGCCAGTGCTCGGAACTGTGTGGAATTGCGCATGCTTACATGCCAATTACAGTCAAAGTCGTAAGCCAAGAAGCTTATGAGGCATGGCTCAATACAGCACGCGCAGAGTTTGCAGGAACTCTGCAATCCTTTGACGTAGCATCGAACTAATATAAAGGGCGGGTTTGTTCCCGCCCTTGGTTTGGAATTTTCAGCCATCAGGGGTCAAATGACCGACGTTAGCTATCAAAATGCGCAGCAGACGACCGAAGCAACCTTGGGCGATTATTTTGCCTTGATGAAGCCGCGTGTCATGCAATTAGTGGTTTTCACTGCGCTGGTGGGCCTGTTAGCGGCCCCGGTTGCAGTGCATCCTGTAATTGCCATCGCTTCGATATTGTTTGTCGCCATTGGAGCAGGTGCATCTGGCGCGCTGAACATGTGGTGGGACGCAGACATTGACCAAGTCATGCACCGCACTGCAAAGCGACCCATCCCGGCGGGCAAGGTCACTCCGGACGAGGCCAAGATGCTTGGTTTTGCGTTGTCTGGAATGTCGGTTATGATGTTGGCGCTCAGCGCTAACTTTTTAGCGGCCTTCTTGCTGGCGTTCACGATCTTTTTCTACATTGTGATTTATTCAGCTTGGCTGAAACGGTCCACCCCGCAGAATATCGTGATTGGGGGCGCTGCAGGTGCGTTTCCGCCGGTAATAGGCTGGGTTATTGCCACTGGATCGATGTCCATCGAAGCATGGCTGATGTTTGCGCTGATTTTCATGTGGACACCGCCGCATTTCTGGGCGCTGGCCCTTTTTATGAAGGCAGACTACCATGATGCGGGTGTGCCGATGCTGACTGTTACGCATGGGCGCACGTCAACGCGAAAGCATATCCTCATTTACACCGTGCCACTCGTAATACTTGCAGTGGGCACTGGGTTTACTGCCATCGGCGGTCCAGTTTATTTGGCTATTGCATTGGTTCTGAATGCACTGTTCTTAAAAGGAGCATTCGACATTTGGCGTAGGGACGAAGCGCAGTCCGATGCTGACGGCTATGCAGTGGAAAAAAAGTTTTTCAAACTGTCGCTATGGTATCTGTTTCTGCATTTTGGTGCGATTTTGGCCGAAGCACTGCTCCCTGTAACATGGGGCATCTGGGCATGAGCATTAAGGCCGAGCACGAGATTCATCAGCGGCGTAAGGGCCGCAACGTCGGCGTCGGACTGATGTTGGCTGGTTTCGTTGTGTTGGTGCTGGCGCTGACGTTCGTCAAGATCACAAGCGGCGATTTCGAATTGCCACGCGTCGAGGATGCGGAATAATGGCAGTCACGGGCGCCAAGAAAACTGTTTTGCAAACCGTGGGACTTGTTGTCTTTATGGGTGGCTTGGCTTGGGCGTCAGTTCCATTTTATGATTGGTTTTGCCGGGTCACAGGCTTT
>JAQWVA010000086.1:0-3053 GCA_029250205.1 Tateyamaria sp. | reverse complement strand
ATGCTGTTTGATAGCCGCCAGGCCAGCACTTTGCGACTGTGCCAATCCATGATCGCCACGAGATACAGAAAGCCGCGCCGCATAGGAATGTACGTAATATCTGCGCACCAGACTTGGTTCGGGCGATCGATGACCGCGTTCCTTAGCAGATATGGCCAGATCTTGTGCTGCGGGTGCTTCTTGCTTGTGTTAGGCTCTTGATAGATCGGAACCAACCGCATGAGGCGCATCAGGCGTCGTACGCGATGACGGCCACATTGGTGATTGTTGCGCTTCATATGACGGGCCATTTGGCGCGACCCGTACCAAGGCGTTTCCAGAAACTGCTTATCGATGATTTCCATGAAGCGAAGATTTTCGGCGCTTTCGCCGACAGGCTGATAGTAAAGCCGCGACCGCGACAGCTGCAACAGTTCGCACTGTTTACGCATGCTCAGCTCATGATCCTTGCTCACCATTTTTTGCCTCGCGTCCCGAGCAGTTGTTGCGAGGCATCGGCCAAAAAATCCCGTTCCACAACAAGCTGGCCAATCTTGGAATGTAGCTTGTCGACATCAGCGGCACTGACCCGTTCAGGTGCTGAACCTTTGCGGGTAAAAGCCGTTGCCATGTTCTCTATCGCCGCACGCTTCCACGTCCCAATCTGCGTTGGATGCACGCCATACTTCTTGGACAGCTCAGCCAGCGTCATCTCCTCGCGGATCGCTTCAAGCGCAACCTTGGCTTTGAATTCCGGCGAATGGTTCTTTCGTTTCTTCATTTTGGATCGTCACTTTCTTCATGCGATCCACCTTAACAACTGGTCCGAAATTCTGCGACCACCTCTATCACGCCGCAACCAACTTGCTACGCCGTAGCCCGGGCAAAATAAGCCTGCCGCAAAAACGCCGTTCAGCAGCCTGGGACGACGACTATATGGAAGAAATCATCCGGAAATGACATTCAATCGATTCCCCTGGCCTCTATACATTACTGGCCTTTAACTTTGCTTCCATCAGTTTCTTACGAAGACGACGTCGTGTACGTCTCAAGATCTTTTGATGATATGTCGGTAAGATCATATTCGCACACTCTGGTGTGATTTTGTCGTCAGCAAAAAATTTACACAGCGGGTTTCCATCTTTCAAAAATAGCAACACATTTTGCTTGAACCACGGAAGCATTTTATCATCACGTCTGAAAGCTTCGCGGAACGGGTCGAAAGTACCATAGCCGTTTTGCTCAAACTTATTGCACCAGTATTCTTGCCATTGTTCGTTCTTGTGACCTTTGCCACCCTGACCATCTATGGCCGCCGAGAACAAAATCACCTCTGATAGAGCACACAGGTCTGCTACGAAACCATCTGCGCGGTTCGGTTCCAGATGTTCTGCGACTTCTATGCAGCAACAAAGATCGAATTCTTGGTTTAGAGAAAAGGGTTCTTCCAGATCAACGCGTTGATAATGCTCTGGCGGTAACACCATGCTGCCATCTTCTAACCAGTTGCCCTCTAAGCCCAAAACGTTTGCGCCACCCTTGGCCATGTAGCTATTCAGCAGTCCGATACCACACCCGACATCAATAACGCTTTCAGGACGCAAGGCGGTCATCACGGTAGCGGCAAGCGTTGAACTGGAGTATTTACGCTCGTCAATCTCATCATGATGGTCTTGGTGCATGCGTTGATATCGACGCGTGTCCGCGCTGGATTCGGCCAAGTCATTCAGGGATTGCTCGTTAAGCTTAGGAGGCTGGATCATATCCTCTGGATAACCTTCTGTGATGAGTGTTTGTATATCGAGCGACGGCCGGATCAAATCCGCAAGCTGCTTTGCGGCAATTGCAACAGTATTAGACCAGCGCAGAATTGAGGTGTCAGTGTCTGCATTAAGGTTCAGACCTTTGTAGTAGGCGTTTGTGTAGCGCGCCTTGCCTCCTTTGTTGGCGGCACCAATGCGCCCGCGGGCCTTCTTGTATTCAAACAATCGTTTGGTGCGAACCGCGTAGTGGTTGATTTGGGCGATATCCCACCCCGCCTCATCGGTTGCGATTTTTCCGCGTTTTTTACCTTGGGACCAAAGCTTCATATACTGGGATTTTTGCGACAAGGTTTTGCCACTGGATGACAAGAACGTGCCGCCTTGTTTCCAAAATGTCGTTGAAAGGATGGGCTTGTGTTGAAAAAGCTCAACAACATCCGGCCCCATCTGAAAGAGCGTTTTCACATTTTGCCAAGCCTCTCCCGGCTCTGCGCAAGATGTGAAGGGTTCAGCAATAAATGATCCCGAAAAGCTGCCCTGTCCTGCGTCTCCAAACACACGCCAAGAAATACACATGCCCCGCGCACTGCCCGTCGCAGCGATAAGGTCATTAACCGTCCCTTGCCCTTCGCGAATGTTGAGAAATTCATCCGCATCCAGCCAAATGACCCAGTCGCCATCAGGAATAAGATCATGCTCTAGAACGTACTGGCTGATCTGTTCTGCCACCAACTTTTCAGGGGAAGGTTTATGAGGCACATGAATAATCTGTCCGGCCGTTTCTAGCGCACTCAAAACCTTATCGGTTCCATCAGTACAATCGTTAGAAAATACGATTATACGTTCAAAGCCAATGGCCTGATGATAAGCTATCCATTCCAAAATAAAGGGGGCTTCGTCGCGCATCGTTGCTAATAGCGTCGTTCCCATTGATCGGCCCCCATTGGCTGGTCCATGTTGAATGTTAGTGCATGATCGGTCTTTGGTCCATCGACACCGTCAAACCAAGAGATGCAACGAACTACTCTAACATAATCATCGATATTACATACACGAAACTTACCCGTCTTTGTGTCCAGCAGCACCCAACCGCTACCGTGGATTAAATGGTTCACGACATACCCGCCCTCTCCTAATGCGGCTGCGCCGTTAGCTGTAATCAAGAAAATCGCTGTAAATAAAAGTCGCACAATAGTTTCTTTTTAAGTCTATTCGGCAACCTAACCACACACACCCTCCCAATAAAAGAGCCTCTCTAACAGCATCTTCGGATGTTGCTACTGACGCTCTCCTGTGTCCGACCGTCAAGGG
>JAQWVA010000085.1:0-7574 GCA_029250205.1 Tateyamaria sp. | reverse complement strand
CCTCCGTCACGCTGCGGTGCGGCCCGTCAGAGCCGACTTTCGCCGCAGTGCCGAAATCCGAACCCACCCGAATTCACACACTGCGGGACAAACCTGCCATTCGTTTTTCTCAGTTCGCTGACGCAGCATTGCTTTGCGAATGCTGCGAGTTTTCTGCGGCTTTGCAGCACTGGTCACGGAAACGGTCATTGTGGTGGCGCTCCAAGGTTTGAGCTGGATGGCAGGCATAGCTAAGTGAGCCTTTGGAGATCGCCGCAGAAAACATATAAAAGATTGACGGAGCAGACGATATTTTTAATTTCCCAAACCGAACTTAACTCAACTGCGAAATTCAGCGACGATCTCTGCCAATGCGGATACCGCAATTGATGACGCATCCCGAAGAGATGGTACAAGACCGATTGGCCCGCGCAACCGACTTATCGAGGACTCTGGAACTTGCATCTGCTGGAGAGTTTCCTTGCGCATGTCATGGGTCCGACGGCTTCCGAGGCTGCCGATGAAGCGGGCGGGTGTATCCAATGCAGCCTTGAGCAATGCCGGTTCCCAGTCGTGATCGTGGAAAAGTGTCAGAAAAGCCGAATGGGCGTCCAACATGTCCAAGGGCGTTTCTGAATTGGGTGAAGTCAAATGAACGGGTTCTGCATCTAAAGCGGGTCGGACCGCGTCAAGATCGCCCAGTTCAGGCGAGAGGCCATATACTTCATAGCCCGTTGCTTTGCCAATTTGCGCCATCGACCGAAAGATGGCCCCACGTCCTGCAAGCACCAGCCGTTGGCGTGGCTTGTATTCAAACTCCTTTGAAATCGCGGCGGCCTCACCCGCGGGGCTTTCGAACGCTAAGGACGACGTTCGACGGGCCCTAAGGGCTGCCTCCGCATTCAGGATCGCTGCTTTATCGGGATCAGGATCAATCAGCACGGTCAGAGCACCCCCGCAGGGCAGCTTAAGGTCTACATATCGAGAGCCGTCACCGTATCGGATCAGCTTCTTTTTCTGCGAGACCAAGGCATCCAACGCGTGGTGTTGGATATCGCGGTCAATGCAGCCGTTCGATAAGTAGCCCGTCATCGCACCGTCATGCTCGACAATCGCGAGCGAACCAACCTCTCTGGCCGCTCCACCCTCGATTGCGAGTGACGTGATCAACGCAAAGGGGTGGTTTGCCTTTGCAAGCTCCGCTGCCTTTGCGATGATTTCAAATGCATGCTCTGAATATATCAGATCGTCAGGCTGAGACATCTTCGTTTACAACGTCCGCAAAGGATTTGAAAAACTTGGCAGCGAGTTTTTTGGCTGTACTCTGGATCAACCGGCTGCCAAGTTGCGCCAGCTTGCCGCCGATATCGGCCTTGGCTTCATAGCGCAGAATTGTCGTGTCAGGTCCATCTGCTGTCAGGGTTACATCTGCGCCTCCTTTGGCATGTCCTGCAGCTCCACCGTTGCCTTGCCCTGTCAGGGAAAACGCGTCAGGCGCACCGCTGGTATCGAGTTGCACATCGCCGCTGAACTTTGCTTTTACCGGGCCAACTTTCAGCACAACCTTAGCCTCAAGTTCTGTGTCAGAGTGTTTGATCAGCTCTTCGCAACCAGGGATACACTGCTGCAAAATCTCGGGATCGTTGAGTGCGGCATAGACCCGATCTTTGGATGCATTGATGGTGATTTCGTCTGATAGTTCCATTTTTTGCGTCCTTATCTTAGCAACAGGGGAATCTGATATTTTCGGCTTGTTCAGGCGTCAGCGCGAGTCTGCGGCGCAGACCTTTCGTCAATCGTATGAGTGTTTTCATTGCGTCCTTTCTGATGCGCCAGCGGTCAGCGCTGCATAGGCGTCGGGCGTGTCCAGATCAGTGTAGAAGCCTGGCGAGGCGAGCGCGTGAAACTGCACATGGTCTGGATTCGCGCGGGTGAAGGTCTTGCATCCTGGCGATCTGGGATCAGCCAACAAACGCTCGCGTAGGGAGCCGGGTACAATTATCGGATTGCCGCGCTGTTCGTTGAGCAAAGGGATGGAGATGCGCTCTGGATCGGCGGCGTTGTGCGCGTCGATTAGATTTCGCAGGTCTTGATCTGTCAGGGTCGGTTGGTCGCCCAGCCCAATCATTATGTGCCTCGCGTCCGGCACAGCCCGCAACCCGCACACGACCGAGGTTTGCTGACCATCTGCGTAGTCGGGGTTATGTGCGATTTCGATATCGCAGCCATCTAAGGATGACTTTATCGCGTTGGCCTCATGCCCGGTCACCACAATAACAGGTCCGTCCATGACCGCAGCGAAGGTCATGACCATGTGTCGGATCATCGGCACGCCGCCCACGGGCAACAGCAACTTGTTGCGCGCGCCCATGCGGCGGGACAGCCCTGCGGCCAATATGATTGCGACCACATCAACCACTAGTTTTTTCCACCGCGTGACGTCGTTCTTTGACGAGTTGCGCAAGGATTGACAGAGCGATCTCTTCTGGTGTCACGGCACCCAGATCAAGGCCCGCAGGGGCATGGACTCGGTCAATGAACGTCTGCGAAATGCGAGCAGCTGCCAGCTTTTCCGAAAGGGCTTTATATTTCTTTTGACTGGCGACAAAGGCGATGTACGCGGGGTCGGCGGCACAAGCGGCTGTCAGTGCGTCAACGTCACCTTGCCCTTGCGTGGCAATCACGACAAAGCGCTGCTGATGCGATGTCCCGTCGTCCAATGCTGTCGTCACTGACCAGTGAAACTGCGGTGCCAACGCGGTCAGCGCTTGCGCGACAGGAGAGTTGCCCAAAACGACCAGTTGTGGTGTTGGAATACAGGGCTCAATGAAGATATCTACCGTTCCTCGGGACGGGCAACCATTGCGGGCAAAACGCGTTCCGTCCACCTCATCACCAGCGCTCACGCCTCTTTCTGCGAGCAAATTTTCGGGTGCGACGGACACTAGCTGCGGAGTGCCGTCCTCCAAGGCTTGCACCGCCGCTCGTTTCACAGCGCCGCGTGTGCATCCGCCGCCCAGCCAGCCTTGTATGATTGTACCATCCGCGCTGAGCAGTGCTTTTGCGCCAGGTTTGGCCGCAGTAGACCCGGCAGTGCGAACGATCGTGGCAAAGGCAAAGGGCTCTTGCCGCTCGCGCAGTTCTTGTGCGGCATCGGCCAGATCGGTTGAGAGGATTTCAGCGGGTGTCATAGGGTCGCCAAATCCTTTTCCAGGGATGCCAAATCGGCCAGCGTGTTGGCGGCTTTAAAGATGTCAAGATGCGGCAGCGCCGCCGACATGCCCGCTGCAACCGGTTCATAATCAGCCCAGCCTTTTAGCGGGTTCAACCAGATCACCTTGCAGCCGCGTTTGCGCAGTTTTTCCAAAGCTTGGTCAATCATTTCTGGCGCTTCAGTGTCGTATCCATCCGACAGGATCATCACGACGCTACGCCCGTCTACGAACCGTTTGGCGTAGGTATCGGTAAATCGCATTAGGGACGGCCCGATCTTGGACCCACCGCCAAAGCCATCGGCCATCAAGGACATCCGCCCAACGGCGCGCATCGCATCTTTGTCGCGCAGCGCCTCGGTAATCCGCACAAGGCGGGTGTGAAAAAGGTACGCGTCTGCGGTGGTATCAGCGCGCATCAACCCCGCGAGAAACGCCAAAAAGACTTGGGAGTAGACGCTCATCGAGCCGGAAACGTCGCACAGCGCCACGATCTTGCGGGTACGGTCCGGGCGTTTCTTTCGCAGCAAACGTACGGGTTCACCGCCCGTTGCTAGGCTCGCACGGATGGTCTTACGGAGATGAAGGCGGTCACCCTTGCGGGCTGCAATTCGGCGGCGCGAGCCTTGGTCGCGCAAAGCAGCCCCCATACGGCGCGCAACATCTTCGGCCTCTGCAATTTCCTCGGGGCTCACCAGATCGCGCAAGTCTTTTCGCGCGAGGTTGCGCTGCTCTGTGGCGATCAGTTTGCCGGTACCGTCGCTCGCCGCTTCACCATCTGCGCCATCTGGTGCGGTGGCAGAGCCAGCAGCCCCCGCATCCGCTCCCTTCGCATCAAGCGAGGAATGCACATCATCACTCGCCGGAGCTTTGGCTGTTGGAACAGCTTTCTGGCGCACGCGGCCCATATCCATCCAATAGCTGTCGAACAGATCATCAAACTGCGCGGCCTCTTCTTTGCAGCCCGTACACACGGCGCGTAGCGCTCGGCGGCTTTCATCGGGGTGGATGGCGTCCACGTGGGTCAACGCTGCCATCGCGATATCCGCCTCGGCAACACCCAAGCGCAAACCGTTTTCGCGCAGATGCGCAATGAAGCCTGCCATTCGGGCAGCAGGGCCAGGGTCACGGCTGGCAAATTTAGTGATCCGGCTCACGCAGCCTTGCCTGCGATGCGGCCCGCAACTTCGCGGGTGACATTGGCCTGATCACTTTGGGTTTTCAGCAAAGTTGTCAGGGTTGAATGCAGCACATTGGGATCATCGGTGAGGTCCGCGATGCCAAGCCCCATAAGGGCGGCGGCGAAATCCAGCATCTCGGCGACACCGGGCGTTTTTTCCAGTTCTTCCTCGCGCAGTCTTTGCACGAAGCCAACAATTTGATCTGCCAGCCGCGCCTCAACCTCCGGGCAGCGCGCTTTGAGGATCGCCAACTCCGTCGCACGGTCAGGGTACTCAACATAGGTATAGAGACACCGACGGCGCAGCGCGTCTGACAGATCGCGTGTACCGTTCGACGTCAGGATCACGATGGGCCGGGTAACGGCTTTGATCGTGCCAAGTTCGGGGATGGAGACCTGAAAATCAGACAGGATTTCCAGCAAATACGCTTCAAATTCTTCGTCTGCGCGGTCAATTTCATCAATCAGCAGAACCGGAGGCGTATCTTGAGTGATCGCGGCCAACAAAGGACGCTCCAACAAGAAGTCGCGTGAAAAGATGCGATCTTCGACGGCTTTGCCCGTCTCGCCATCCTCAGCCGCAGCGCGGATCGTCAACAGTTGACGTTGGTAGTTCCATTCATAGATGGATTGTGCTGCGTCCAGCCCTTCATAACACTGCAACCGTAGAAGCTGCGTGTCCTTTACGATGGAAAGCGTACGCGCAATCTCGGTCTTGCCGACACCAGCCGCCCCCTCCAGTAACAAAGGACGGCCCAGGGACAGCGCCAGTTGCAATGCAACGGCCAAGTCGTCAGAGGCCACATAGCCTTCTCCGGCAAGGGCAAATTTCAAATCAGTCCAAATCATAATATGCTCAGCTTTGATGGAATGGCGGGTACGCTCCATTGCGCACCCGCCACACTCGATTATCCGTGCAGGCCCAGATCGTTGGCGGTCTTCCAGATGCGCCAGTGGTCGTGCGGCATATTGGTATGCGTGTTGCCAAAGGGCCGGAATGCATCCTGCACCGCATTGGAGAAACACGGCACGCCGCCAACATGCGGGCTTTCGCCCACGCCCTTGGCCCCAATCGGGTGATGCGGGGATGGCGTCACAGTGAAGTCGGTCTCATAGTTTGGCACTTCCCACGCCGTCGGCAGGAAGAAGTCCATTAACGTTCCGGTTTTGCAGTTGCCCATATCGTCGTAAGCAATCTCTTGCCCCAATGCGACGGCGAGCGCCTCTGTCAAACCACCATGAACTTGACCCTCGATGATCATCGGATTGATGCGTGTGCCGCAATCATCCAGCGCATAGAAGCGACGGATATCTACGACACCGGTGTCCACATCCACGTCCATGACGCAGACGTAGGCCCCAAACGGATAGGTCATGTTAGGCGGATCATAGTAGCTGACTGCCTCAAGCCCTGGTTCGATCCCTGGAATGGCTTGATTGTAAGCGGCAAAGGCGATTTCCTTCATCGTCTTGAACTTTTCAGGTGCGCCTTTGACGACAAACCGGTCCACGTCAAACTCCACATCGTCATCGTGAACTTCCAACAGATAAGCCGCGATCATCTGCGCCTTGGCACGGATTTTACGTCCTGCCATCGCAGTGGCCGCCCCTGCAACCGGAGTTGAACGTGAACCATAGGTGCCCAGACCATACGGAGCCGTATCGGTATCGCCTTCCTCAATCGTGATGCTGTCGGCAGGCAAACCGATCTCGGAGGCGAGGATTTGCGCAAACGTGGTCGCGTGGCCTTGCCCTTGTGAAATCGTGCCAAGCCGTGCAATCGCTGAGCCCGTCGGGTGAATACGGATTTCGCAACTGTCGAACATGCCCAAACCAAGGATGTCACAGTTTTTGACTGGGCCTGCACCCACAATCTCTGTGAAGAAGGACAGGCCAATTCCCATCAGCTTACGGGTTTTACCCGCTTTGAAGTCTTCGACCCGTTGCGCTTGTTCGGCCCTTAACCCGTCGTAGTCGACGGCCTTGAGCGCCTTGTCCCAAGCAGTGTGATAATCCCCGCTGTCGTATTCCCAGCCCAAAGCTGCGGTATAGGGGAACTGCTCTTTTTTGATAAAGTTGATCCGGCGCAGTTCTGCTGCATCCATGTCCAGCTTGATGGCCAGTACTTCGATCATCCGTTCGATGAAATACACAGCCTCGGTCACGCGGAAGGAACATCGATAGCTGACTCCACCTGGTGCTTTGTTGGTGTAAACACCATCGACTTCTAAGTAAGCGGTTGGGATGTCATAAGACCCGGTGCAGATGTTCATAAACCCAGCGGGGAACTTGGTCGGATCCGCGCAAGCGTCAAAGCCACCGTGGTCGGCTGTTACATGGCAATGCAGGCCGGTGATCTTGCCTTCCGGTGTTGCGCTGATCTTGCCCTTCATCCAATAATCACGCGCAAAGGCGGTGGTCATCAGATTGTCCATCCGGTCTTCGATCCATTTGACCGGTTTGCCCGTCACGATGGAGGCCACAACCGAGCAGACATAGCCGGGGTACGCCCCAACCTTGTTGCCAAAGCCGCCACCAATGTCAGGGGAAATCACGCGAATATTGTGTTCTTCAAGGCCCGAGATCAGCGAAACGATTGTGCGGATCGCGTGCGGTGCCTGGAATGTGCCCCACAACGTCAGCTTGCCGTTGACCTTGTCCATCGACGCCACACAGCCGCAGGTTTCCAGCGGGCATGGGTGCGTGCGGTGGTAATACATGCTTTCTTCGGCGACGATCTCAGCGTTCGCGATCACTTCTTCGGTCGGCTCTTTGTCACCAGCGTTCCAGGTAAAGATGTGGTTGGGGTGCTTACGCGGACCGTGGGCACCATCAGTTGCCTTGCCGTTTTCGTCTACGGTGTCCTCACGCAGTACAACGTCAGATTCCAGCGATTTGAATGGGTCAACGATGACTTCAAGTTCTTCGTATTCGACCTCAACGAGCTCAATGCCGTCAGCGGCGGCATAGCGATCTTCAGCAACGACAAACGCAACTTCCTGACCTTGGAACAGCACCTTGCCATCGGCCAGTACCATCTGTTTGTCGCCCGCAAGGGTCGGCATCCAATGAAGACCCAACGGTTCCAGATCAGCAGCGGTCAGAACCGCCAGAACACCCGGGACCTCAAGGGCAGCGGCGGTGTCGATGTTTTTGATCCGAGCATGTGCGTAGGGCGAGCGAACAAAGTCGCCAAACAGCAT
>JAQWVA010000117.1:0-4319 GCA_029250205.1 Tateyamaria sp. | reverse complement strand
CAAGGCTATGAGGACGGTTTCTTTGTCGGGCCGCATTTGTTCGACAAAGCCACCAAAGACATGGACATCTACAAGCACGAGATTTTCGGCCCCGTGCTGACCTGCGTACGCGCCCAAAGCTACGAAGAAGCGATTGGTTTGGCGATGGACCACGAATACGGCAACGGCACCGCGATCTTTACCCGCGACGGCGACGCCGCGCGTGATTTTGCCAACCGGATCAACGTCGGCATGGTCGGTATCAACGTGCCAATCCCGGTGCCACTGGCCTATCATACATTTGGCGGCTGGAAGAAATCCGTCTTTGGCGACCTCAACCAGCACGGCCCAGATGCGTTTAAGTTCTACACGCGAACGAAAACCGTGACAGCGCGCTGGCCATCAGGCATCAAGGAAGGCGGAGAATTCTCGATCCCTGTTATGGAATAGTGGGCCCACTTGCAAACAAATATCACAGAATGGCAGCCCCGACACTGGGCTGCCATTCTGGATGGTTCGCGTTTGCGGCAGCGCCAAAACAGCGGCCTTGCAATCCTATGGTAAAGGCGGGAACAAAGATGGCAATACTCTGCATTACAGCAGCAAAGGGAACATCATGGACTTTGCATTGAACGAAGAACAGAGCGCAATCTTTGATATGGCACACGCCTTTGGCCAATCTGAAATTGCCCCGCATGCCCGCGACTGGGAAGCAGATGGAACCATCCCCAAAGCGTTGTGGCCCAAGGTTGGAGCGCTTGGCTTTGCTTCACTTTATGTTTCCGAAGACGCCGGTGGCGCAGGCCTGTCGCGTCTGGATGCTACGCTGGTTTTTGAAGCACTTTCAATGGCGTGCCCCTCTGTTGCCGCGTTTTTGTCTATTCACAACATGTGCGCCAAGATGCTTGACAGCTTTGCCGATGACGATCTGAAGGCGCGCGTGATGCCGGGTGTGCTGAGCATGGAAACCGTACTTAGTTATTGCCTAACCGAACCGGGTTCGGGATCGGATGCCGCCGCCCTGCGCACACGTGCCGACCGCACGAACGAAGGATACACGCTCAATGGCACTAAGGCTTTTATTTCTGGCGGCGGATATTCAGATGCATACGTCTGCATGGTACGCACTGGCAACGCAGGCCCAAAAGGGGTTTCAACCGTCTATGTCGAAGATGGGACCAAGGGCCTGAGTTTTGGTGCAATCGAAGATAAAATGGGCTGGCGCAGCCAACCAACAGCGCAGGTACAATTCGACAATTGCAAAATTTCAAGCGATAGCTTGGTGGGTGAAGAGGGCATGGGCTTCACATATGCGATGAAAGGGCTGGATGGTGGCCGTCTGAACATCGCCGCCTGTTCACTGGGTGCTGCGCAGTCAGCAATTGACTCCACTCTGGCCTATATGGGCGAGCGCAAAGCTTTTGGCCAACCGATCGACCAGTTTCAAGGGTTGCAATGGCGCCTTGCGGACATGGAGATCGAACTTCAAGCTGCCCGCACTTTTCTGCGTCAGGCGGCGTGGAAGCTGGACAGCAGCGCCCCGGACGCCACCAAGTTTTGCGCCATGGCCAAGAAATTCGTAACCGAAGCCGGATCGAAGATTGTCGATCAATGCCTGCAACTGCATGGCGGCTATGGCTATCTGGCCGACTATGGGATCGAAAAGCTGGTGCGCGATCTGCGCGTACACCAGATCCTTGAGGGTACAAATGAAATCATGCGTGTGATCGTCGCGCGGGATATGCTGAAAAACCGATGACAGATATTTCCATCCGCATCACCGGGCGCGCGGGCCGGATCACCTTGAAACGCCCCGAGGCGCTGAATGCCATGACCTATGACATGTGTTGCGCGATCGAGGCTGCAATAGATGGCTGGCGCACAGATCCGGCTGTGCATCTGATCGTTTTTGATGCCGAAGGCACGCGCGCCTTTTGCTCTGGTGGCGATATCGCGGAACTGTACGAGACCGGCACCAAAGGTGATTATTCCTATGGTCAGACGTTTTGGGCTGACGAATACCGCCTAAATCACAAGATTTTTAACTATCCGAAACCTGTTGTCAGTTTCCTGCAGGGCTTTACCATGGGCGGTGGCGTGGGAATTGGCTGCCATGGCTCACATCGGGTCGTGGGCGATAGTAGCCAGATTGCCATGCCAGAATGCGGTATCGGTCTTGTCCCGGATGTGGGTGGCACATTGATGCTGGCGCTCGCGCCGGGTCGACTGGGCGAATATCTGGGCACGACCGCAGCGCGGATGAACGCCGGCGATGCGATATTCGCAGGCTTTGCCGATCACTACCTTTCCGAAACAGACTGGCCCGCGCACATTGCCCTGTTGGAAACCTCAGGCGACGTCGCGGCACTGGAAGCAGCGGCAAACACCCCTGCCCCGGGCCCCTTGCAAGCGGCCGTACCCGACATCGAGCGGCACTTCCATGGTGCGTCATTGGGTGACATCGTGACAACGCTCCGGGCCGAGGACAGCGATTTCGCCCGCGATACGTTAAGGCGGATGGGGCGCAACAGCCCTCTGTCCATGGCCTGCGCCATCGAAACGCTGCATCGTTTGCGCGGCCCATCCATCAGTTTGGAAAAGGCGCTCGATCTTGAATATCGTTTCACCGCACGCGCGATGGAGCACGGCGACTTCCTTGAGGGGATAAGGGCCGCGATCATTGATAAGGACCGCAGCCCACAATGGCAGTTCACAGATGGCGACGTCCCTGCGACCGCAGTGAGCAAAATGTTGATGCCACTTGGAAAAATAGCTCTGAAACTGGGAGATGCAGGCATGAAGATCGGATTTATCGGTTTGGGCAATATGGGCGCCCCAATGGCAGCCAATCTGGCACGCGTCGGGCATACTGTCACAGGTTTTGACACCGCTGGCACCACGGCCGAGGGCGTGACCAATGTGGCTTCTGCATCCGCAGCGGCAACAGGGCAGGATGTTGTCATCACGATGCTGCCCAACGGCGCAATCCTGCAAGATGTGGCGGCACAGGTGATCCCTGCCATGCGCACCGGAGCGACGCTGGTCGATTGTTCGACGGTAGATGTCGAAAGCGCGCGCGTCGTGGCCGAAATGGCTGAGGCCGCAGGCTTGCTGAGCGTCGATGCGCCGGTGTCAGGTGGCATCGGTGGTGCTGCAGACGGCACGCTGACTTTCATGGCCGGTGGCAGTGCGCCTGCTTTTGCAGCGGCCAAGCCACTTTTTGACATCATGGGCCAAAAGGCCGTCCATTGTGGAGATGCGGGTGCCGGACAGTCAGCCAAGATCTGCAACAACATGATCCTTGGCGCGACCATGATCGCCACCTGTGAAGCCTTTGCTTTGGCCGACAAATTAGGTTTGGACCGGCAAAAAATGTTTGATGTGGTCAGCACGTCATCTGGCTACAGCTGGTCAATGAACGCCTATTGCCCCGCCCCCGGGATCGGCCCACAAAGCCCGGCTGACAATGACTATCAACCAGGCTTCGCCGCTGAGTTGATGCTGAAGGATCTGGGCCTAAGCCAACAAGCCGCTGAAGCCGTAGACGCGGACACCCCAATGGGTCAACGTGCACTCGAACTGTACCGCAATTTTGTAGAGAATGAAGATGGAAAAGGTAAAGATTTCAGTGCGATGTTGCCACACTTTCAATCGCGCAACCGTGACTGAGGCTGCGATTTCCTGATACGCGACTCTGATCAGAATAGCGCGTGATGGTGGCTCGATTTGCCTAAAGCGTTATGCGAAAATCTTGCTGCATCTGACTCTGCCAAAAATCAACAATCTTCACGCGTTAAATAATGAATAATCTGTCAGGGATTTTGGCCAACACTATCGAAAAACCCCAAATCAACACAGCCCTCAGCACCTCACCGAGGTGGTGCCGTTTATGTCAAAACAACTGCAAGCTTCCGCTCTGGCTATTCGGCTGCAACTTTGCGCGCGGATAACATCGGCTTAAGGTAGTGACCTGTATGGCTATCAGCGTTTTCCGCAATCTGTTCGGGCGTGCCGGTTGCAACCACTTGACCACCACCATCACCACCTTCGGGGCCAATATCGATAATGTGATCAGCGGTTTTCACGACGTCTAAATTGTGTTCAATCACGATGACCGAATTGCCCTGATCAACCAATTCATGCAACACTTCCAACAACTTGCGCACATCTTCAAAATGCAGCCCGGTGGTTGGCTCATCTAAAATGTAAAGCGTCCGACCAGTTGACCGCTTGCTAAGCTCTTTCGACAGTTTCACACGCTGCGCCTCGCCCCCTGACAGGGTAGTCGCCTGCTGACCAACCTTGATATAGCCAAGGCCCACCCGCATCAGCGCATCCAT
>JAQWVA010000102.1:0-3775 GCA_029250205.1 Tateyamaria sp. | reverse complement strand
CGCAAGCCCACCAATGCGAGGAGTTGGGTATAGGTGAGAGGCTTGTACGGCAGAAGTATCATTGCGTTTCAGACGCTGTATTTTGGTGCGCGCGAACCAAGCAATGATCAAGAAACTCGTGAGAGCTGATATGCCAAAACTCAAAGTTATCCATTCGACAGGTACATTAAACATTGGCAGGTCGCTTAATTTTGGTGCTGAAAAATTACGTTTTGCAGATAGATCGCATTATTTCATCATTAAGAGCAAGTCCGGTTTCCGGTATCAAGCAAAATACTTGGCCACAGATACAACTGTGATCAGTCGCTACTGGATGATGGGCCTGACATAGTCTGGTCTTGTCGCGGTTTAGTTCCGGTCTCTTTCGAGCAATGTTTGCTATGAAGGAGATAGAGACCGGAATGTAAACGCGACAAGTCCAGCCCGCTGATGTTCAACAATTAGAAATACGGAGTTAAGGGCCTGAGTTCGGCACTCCAAAATCGACTGCCACGTCGTAACGCATCGGAATGGCCAAGGACCTCAAAATCCCGCTGCAGTTAAACGGCTTGCGCTCAAGCCAAGTCATCAGCTACCCCAGTTTACGCTCGCGCTCTATCCGCTTCCTCGTGCTCAAAGGCTGTCGTCATCTCCTTGATTTCCCTCTCCGGAGCCCCCAATGAACGGGCAACGTCACGCCAAGCTGTAGTAGCTTCAGCTACCTCTGCAATGATGCGACCTGCCTCGCCGCGTTCGAGAAGATAGGATTCATGTTGCGCGAGGTGCAGGGCGATACGTGCATCGGGGTTGTCATCATCAACGTAGCTTTTGAGCACGCGCGGTTGGTTCGGCACAGGGTTGATGTCGTAGGCCGGTGAGAGGTGCCATCCGCCACGCCCACGCAGAAATCCGTGATTGCGCATATGGTCATCGAGGTTCGTCACGAGAATGGAGAAGGCGACCCGCCGGTATAGCTCTTCGCGGTCCTGGTCAGGCGTCACGCTTTCTGAGGTGATAATATCGGCCAGGTCCAAATAGCTGTAGTTTTCGCCATCCTTGCCGCCCAGCATCGCCATCGCTGAGATGAACGGGATCCTGCCGTCATCGTTCCGGTCAAACCGATGGGACAAGAAAACAGGCTTGTCGCCTGCCATTTCAAGCGTGTGGTCCGAAACTGTAATTCCGGCGTGTCTTGCGAGCTCCAGTGCAATGGCTTCCCAGCGTTCCACGCAATAGGTGTCCGTCTCTTTTGGGAACTTGGCGACAGAAAGACGTCCGTGCTGGTCAAGGATGCTAGCCTTCGGCCGTGCGCCACCTAGCGAGCTTCCCGGTGCAAACAGCATCTTGAGGTCCTCAGCGGTCTCCTCCCTGAGCAGAACGCGCTGAGACGCATGAAGCAAATCCCCGAGGCTCACGAGCGCAGGCACGCCGATGCCTTCGCGCGCCTGAAAGTCGCCATCAACCTTGAAGCGCAGCGCACCCAAACGGGTCTCGTCATTAACGCCAAGCAGGTAGTCGGTTTCTTGCAGCGTTCTCGGACGTCGCCCCTCGACCTCTGCCATGCGCCCCTCAAAGCGCCGCATCACCGTTCTGCCCCAGGTATCAGGGGCAGAATCTCCTAGCGGTGCGAGCATGTCTTGCCCTGCCTCAGGCACGAATTGTCCTTTGACTAGGGGCATGTCCGGCGAAAGTCTGAAGGCGTTTTCATTGGCAAGCCAATCGTCATGATAGGTAAAAGATACCCGCTCTCGGCCGCGCCCCGCTGTGCGGTGGAGCGTACCGACCTGTTTCAGCCTCTTCCAGTCGATCCAGACCTCAACCATTTTTCAGTCTCGCACGCTGCGGGAGGTCATCCAGGGCCATTTGCTCTCCAACCGGGTCATCGATATCCCCCCAACCTTTCAAGAGACCGAGCGCCTGCAGTACTGCCACGTAAGTGCCGATCTTAACTGCGGGGTTTCCGCTTTCGATCTTGGCGATGGTCTGCCGCGTTGTGCCAGCGCGCTGCGCAACAATCTCGGCGGTCAACTTACGGCGCAGTCTTGCAACGCGAATGTTTTCCCCAAGTGTCACGAGCTCCTTACGTGCCGCTCTGGGCATTTTGATCGGAACAGCCATAATGAAATCTCCAAGCGACACTAAGCTATAATATGTTACTTTGAGAAAACATTAATGTCAATTTTCGCCGCTCAACCTGACGATCTAACGCCTCGGCTCACACCACGATTTATGTTATCTCATCATAACATTGAGAGCATTAAGGTTACTGTTACGAAGCGCAACCCGGCCACCTCGCCACACTCATACAATGCGTCTACTCGAACGAAACGATTGCGTCGCCTTCCTTCGAAAGTCATGCCTACAGCCCTGCCGCGCGAACCTGTTCACGCGTCACCAGCTTTGACGCGATCAAGCCCTCGATCTGGCGGTTAGTGATATGGCGGCACAGGGGATGGTGCTCGTGAATCCACTTAGCAAGGCTCGCACGGCCTTTGGCTTCGGCCTCTTGCGCCTTTTGCGATCGGCCTGTATCTCGGCCAGTCCCTTCTCCCAACGTCGCATCTTGAACCAGTTGTTTGAGAAGCAGACCTTGCTGCGCGTGTAGCCTTCGCTTTCCTGGGCGTACGCTGTGACCGCACCTTACAGCTGATTGCTGTTGGGGCGGCGCGCAGGGGCTTTGAACTTGATGAGGATCTACGCCTAAGCACACTCTCAGCGTTTGAAGATGGTCGTCTGTCAGAGGACGCAATGAAAAAATTGCTGATTTAATCTGGAGCGCATTACTGGCGGGCGAAAGCTGTTTTTGATAAGCAGCGGCATGGATATCGCGTTTTTCATTATTGCTAAAATCGTTGGGATGCTGCTACGCGCAGAAACTTGGCTCGTAATTGCATTAGCTGTTTCGATCATTGCAATGCTGCGTCAGAGGCATCGCACTGCACTCTGGGTCACAATCGTCACTTTCGTCTGCGTGGCCGCCCTCAGCGTATTTCCAGTTGGTGGCTCTTTACTGGCCCGTATTGAGCAGACCTATCCAGCAAAGCCTACACTTGGTCATGTTAATGGCATCATCGTACTCGGTGGTGGTGGCGATTTAGATGTGTTCAGTCGCTGGGGGCAACCAGAGCTGAGCGAGGGCGGAGACCGCTATACTGCTGCGCTTGCATTGGCCAAGCGGCATCCAGAAGCTCTGATTATATTTACTGGAGGCAGTGGCGCTTTAAGAGAGGTGTTGGGCACAGAAAAATCTGAAAGTGATCTAGCGCAAACCTTCTTTGCGGCGCACGGCATCTCTGAACCCCGCTTGATCATAGAAGGGCAATCACGCAATACAGCAGAAAACGCTGAGATGAGTTTTTACCTAATCCAACCCAAAGAAGATCAAAGCTGGGTGTTAACCACAAGCGCGTTTCACATGCCGCGCGCCATGCGCAGCTTTGAAACAGCAGGCTGGCGGAACGTGACGGCATATCCTGTTGATTATCGGACGGCCTCCTTTGAGGATCACACTGGTTGGAACTTTGGACGCAATTTAAGCAATCTCAATATTCTAATACGAGAATTAGTGGGGCAGTTGGCATATCGCCTGACATCGCGGTGACCCGACCAAATAAGTTCACAGCAGCTCCACAGCATCTTTCATCTGATCTGCATTCACATCAATGTATCGCTGGGTTGTCGAGATATGAGAATGCCCCGCAAGTGCTGCAAGCAAGCGTACACCTACTCCCTTGTTTGCCAATCTGGTAATATAGGTTCTGCGTCCCGAATGGCTTGAAGCATCTTTGAAGCCACA
>JAQWVA010000095.1:0-17670 GCA_029250205.1 Tateyamaria sp. | reverse complement strand
GCAGGGCGGCAAACTACGCACGATGGGCTCGACCACATACAAAGAATTCCGCCAGCATTTCGAAAAGGACCGCGCATTATCGCGCCGGTTCCAAAAGATCGACGTGAACGAGCCTTCGGTAGAGGATGCAACAAAAATCCTGCGCGGGCTGAAACCCTATTTTGAGGACCATCACGGGGTAAAATACACCTCTGACGCAATTAAAACCTCTGTTGAGTTGGCGAGCCGCTATATCAACGACCGCAAATTGCCTGACAGTGCCATTGACGTGATCGACGAGGCGGGTGCAGCCCAGCATCTTGTGACGGCGGCCAAGCGGCGTAAAACCATTGGAACCAAAGAAATCGAAAATGTGGTTGCAAAAATTGCGCGTATCCCACCCAAGAATGTATCGAAAGACGATGCGGCGACGCTGAAAGACCTCGAAGCGTCCCTGAAACGGGTCGTGTTCGGACAGGACAATGCGATTGATGCACTGGCGTCTGCGATAAAACTGGCTCGTGCCGGTCTCCGCGAGCCGGAAAAGCCCATCGGCAACTACCTTTTTGCGGGTCCGACCGGCGTCGGAAAGACCGAAGTCGCCAAGCAATTGGCAGACACACTTGGGGTTGAGATGCTGCGGTTCGACATGTCTGAATACATGGAAAAACATGCCGTAAGCCGCCTGATCGGCGCGCCCCCCGGTTATGTAGGATTTGATCAAGGTGGTCTTCTTACCGACGGTGTGGATCAGCATCCACATTGTGTTCTGCTGCTGGACGAAATCGAAAAAGCGCACCCAGATGTGTTCAACATACTCTTGCAGGTGATGGATCACGGCAAGTTGACAGATCACAATGGACGCGCGGTTGATTTCCGCAATGTCGTCTTGATCATGACATCGAACGCAGGTGCCGCAGAACAGGCCAAAGCGGCCATTGGCTTTGGCCGCGACCGGCGCGAAGGCGAAGACACCGCAGCAATCGAGCGCACGTTCACACCCGAATTCCGCAACCGTTTGGATGCGGTGATCAGCTTTGCGCCGCTGCCCAAGGAAGTCATCCTTCAAGTTGTAGAAAAATTTGTATTACAGCTTGAAGCTCAGTTGATGGACCGCAATGTAACCATCGAGTTGACACGTCCAGCAGCCGAATGGCTTTCTGAGAAAGGCTATGATGACAAGATGGGCGCGCGCCCACTGGGCCGAGTGATACAAGAGCACATCAAAAAACCACTGGCGGAAGAATTGCTATTTGGCAAGTTGATGAAGGGCGGCGTGGTCAAGGTCGGCGTCAAGGATGGTGCGCTGGATCTGCGTGTAGAAGGCCTCGAAAAACCGCGTCTTTCAGGCAACAAACCGCCTCTCCTTACAGCTGATTGATGCATGCAGCGGTCTACGCTGCACTACTTACTACCCTTGCCGCTGGTCCACTCGCGGCAAGGGATATTTTACTAGGCTCGCCTCTGGACTGTGATCTTAGGGGGGCTTGTTTTATTCAACAATATTATGACCACGATCCAACCGATGCAGCGTCAGACTATCGCTGCGCGACGCTTAGCTATGACACTCACAAAGGGACAGATTTCGCCCTGCGCACGCTTACTCAGATGCACCTTGGGGTGGACGTTGTAGCCGCGGCAAAAGGCATAGTGCGCGCCACGCGTGACGGCATGCCAGACCAGATCTACAATACTCAGAACAGTGCAGAGATTGACGGGCGGGACTGTGGCAACGGAGTTGTCATCGACCACAGTGATGGTTGGACGACGCAATATTGCCATCTAAAGCAAGGATCCGTCGCAGTGTCGCGTGGTGACTATGTTTCTTTCGCCACACGTCTGGGTCAGGTGGGCCTATCCGGCCGCACACAATTTCCACACGTGCATTTGACCGTCCGCAAGGACGGCAACCCAATCGACCCCTTTGACCCCGATGGCAAGATCACCTGTGACGGGGCTGACACTAACACTTTGTGGATCGGCCCCATGCCTTATCAGCCCGGAGGCATGCTCACCGTTGGCTTTTCTGATAAGGTTCCCGACTATGATGCCGTCAAGGATGGGTCAGCGGCACGGCGCCACCTACCTTCGACAGCGCCTGCTTTGGTGGTCTTTGGCTATGCGTTTGGCGGACGAACAGACGATGAGATGTTATTGATTATAGACGGCCTGAACGGCCTATTTATTCAAGAGACTGTGAAATTGAATCGCAATCGTGCTAGGTTTTTTCATGCTATCGGCAAGAAGCGGAGCAGCGCACCCTGGCAGGTCGGCACATATCGCGGCATCGTAAGCTTGATCAGGGACGAACAGACCATCAGCAAGCAAAGCGTGGAACTAACGATCGAATAACAAACCTTTATCATCCAACTATTTCTCGGTGAATTTCAGCTCGATTCGGCGATTTTGTGCACGAGCCTCGGCCGTATCAGTCGGATCCAGCGGCTGATGCTCGCCAAAGCCGTTTGCCGACAGCCGGCCAGGCGGTATACCTAGGAAGTTCACCATGTACTTCACCACCGAAAGGGCACGGCCCTGGCTTAGCTCCCAGTTGTCGGCAAATTCGCCCTGTCCCGAAAGGGGCACATTGTCCGTGTGACCGTCGACGCGAATCACCCAATCAATTTCGGGCGGGATATCATCGACAATGTTGCGCAAAATCCCTGCAATCTTGCCAATCTCAACTTGGCCCGCATCAGACAATTCGGCCCCACCGGGCGGAAACAGCACTTCTGAAGAAAAGACAAAGCGATCGCCCACGACTCGCACGCCTTCTTGAGCGCCAAGAACATCACGCAACCGGCCAAAAAACTCTGAGCGGTAGCGTTCGAGGTCTTGCGCTGCATCTTCGAGACGCTTGCGTTCAGTCTCTTCTAACAAACGGCGGCGGCGCTCTTCAGCAGCGACGCGGGCCAAGGCCGTGTTTAAATCGGATCCCAGCGATTGCAGTTGGACCTCTTGGGCAGAATCACGCGCAACCGCATCATCCAAAAGTGCCTGCAACTGGCCCAACTGCTCACGCAGGGCAGCGACCTGTTGGTTCAGCAATTCTGTCTGTCGCTGCGCTTCGAGTGTTGCGGCCTCCTCAGATTTTAGCGCCTGCCGCGCGGTCTCCAAAAGGGCTGCGGTGCGGTCAAACGCGCCGCTTTGCTTCGTCAGAGCCTGCTCGACGGTGGCTTTTTCGGCCAGCGCAGCGACAAGCTTGGCACGGATGTCCGACGCATTAGCGTCCAATGATTGCGATTCAGTTTCAGCGGCCAGTTTAGCAGCTAGGGCCGCAGCCAATTGCGAACGCACATCTTCGTTATTGCTTCCAGCCGCCTGCGCATCAGTGATCGCGGCATCGCGGGCAGCGATGGCTGTGGCCAATTGTACACGCAGCGTGTCGAGGTCGGTCGATTGCGCAGAAACCTGCCCCTCTGCAGCAGTGCGAGCGGCCAAAGCAGCGGCCAGCTTATCGCGGATTTCGGACATTTCTAGGTTTGACGCTTCGAGCCGCGCCTCAAGCGCCGTCATCCGCCATTCCAGCACTGCTACTTCTGCCGCAGAAGCCTCGCGCGCAGATTGCGCCGTGGCGAGATCAGCGCGCAGATTGGTCACAACTTCGCCCTGCACAGCCAGTGCACCCTGCGCAGTACTTAGTTCGGTTTGAAGCTCTGCGGTGGTTACCGTGCGACCTTCGAGCGCGTTTTCGACCGCGCGCAAGCGGGCCTGTAGCGTCGCGGCCTCGGCAGAGCGATTATCCAAAGCCGTAAGCGCGCGCGCCAGCTGTCCTTCTAGGTCAGCTGCAGCAGCGGCCCCATCCTCAGAGTCTAAAAGAGCGGCTGCAAGTTGTGCTTCTAAACTGATGCGTTCAGTTGCCAGCGTAGTGTTTTCCGCGTTGGCTACACTCAAGTCCGCCAATGCACTGGCAAGCTCGGCCTCCAATTCGCCAAGGAGAGCCTCAGCAGCAGCAGTGCTGCCAGTGGCTGTACCGACCGCCAGCAGGGCTGCTGCCAGTTGCGCATCTAGATCTTTTTCTGCCGCACGGGCGGCTGCCAGCAAGGTCAACGTATCTTCGGCCTGTTTGCGTTGGGCTTCAAGCGCGAGGGTCATAGCGGTAAGTTCGGCATCTGCGTCAGCAAGTCGAGCCCGTAGCGCTTCGGCAGCAGCGGCCTCAGAAAGGCGCGCGATCTCTTCTGTACTCAGCGCGGTTTCGGTTTCTGCAAGACGCTCGCGCAGGGCCTGTGCTGCTGCGGCTTCCGCCAAACGAGCGGCTTCTTCGGCGCTCAATGCCTCTTGGGTGGTGGCTAAATCCGCCTGCAAGTCGGTGGCTTGATCCGCGCTTTCCGCGTTACGGGATTGTAATTCAGCAACCAATGCCAGCAGCGTCGCAGCCTGTTCCGAGCTGTCGGCGTTTTGTGTGCGCAGATCAGCGATTAACGCCTGCAAGGCGTCAGTTCGAGCAGCCGCGAGACGCGCGGCTTCTACCTGTGCATCCATTTCGGTGCGCGCCTGAGCAAGTGCAACATTCAACGCCTCTTGTTCAGACATAAGACGGGTTTGTTCGTTCTGAAGGCCAGACATTGTTTCAAGCGCACCATCGCGTTGCGAAATTAACGCGGCAACCTGTGCTTCGAAACTGGTGATACGTGTGGCTGCGGCCTCAAGCGCCACTGACTGCGCATCGCGTTCACTGGTTAAACCAACGATCCGTTTGGCCTGTGCCGCCAATTGGTCGGCTTGTTTTGCAACTTGGGAATGCGCGTTACTCAGGGTCGCATTGAGCGAAGATAAACGCGCATCAAGCTGATTGGTGCGACGTTCCTCAAGACCCAAAGCCTGTGCAAGAGCAGCAATTTCACTGCCGAGTTGGTCAAGTTCAGTTTCCTGTCCGGTAATGGTTTCACGCAGCACGAATTGCACGACCATAAAGATGGTCAGCACAAACATCAGCACAAGCAACAGCCCCGTCATCGCATCTACGAAACCGGGCCATATAGAGGCCTGAAATCGCTGACCCGTGCGCCGCGACAGAGCCATTTTCAGCTGTCCCCTGCAGTCGGGCCTAATTTACCGCGCGCAACTTGCGCCTGCCTCTGGTTCGTGCCGCGTGGTTGTCTAAATGCCTTGGCAAGCGCCGAGATGTCAGTGCGCAACTCAGCCATGGTTTCCTGACGGCCCGCGCTGATTTCTTCGAGTATGCGAAGCATTTGCACATCAATGGACCGCAGCCGCATACGGCTTTCCGCGTCCATCCCATCACCCATACCCTGCGTTTCAATCAACGCAATCAAGCGTTCTTGCCCGTCTACCATGCGCTCTAATGCGGTACCGTTGGCCCCCTGCCCTTGCAATTGCGTCGTCATACGTTCGACTGCATCCACCAGTCTGCCCAGCTTTTCGTCAACAATAGATCGGCTTACGTCCGACTTGGTCAAAATAGCCTGGAGGCTTTCCATCTGATCCTCCAGATGGTCGATAACGCCTGCTATGGCATTTTGTTCGGTATTGCCCTCGCCTTCGGGCGCAAACCCAACGCGCGTGATCGAGCTAAGCCATTCCTCAAGCTCACGGTAAAACCGATTTTGACCATGACCGGCAAACAGTTCCAACAGCCCCACGATCAGAGATCCGGCAAGGCCCAAAAGGGACGACGCAAAAGCAACACCCATACCGCCGAGCTGGGATTCCAGCCCACCCATCAAGCGCGAAAACACCTCAGTCCCTGTTTCACCGTCTTGCGGTGCAAGACTGCGGATAGTGTCAACGAGCGCAGGCACCGTTGTAGCCAGCCCATAGAACGTTCCTAGTAAGCCTAGGAAAATCAGCATGTTAACAATGTAGCGCGTGATTTCACGCACTTCGTCAATGCGCGTTGCCACAGAATCAAGGATTGACCGTGTCGAGGTTGCATTCAATTGCATCCGCGATCCCCGCGACCGCAACAACGACGCCAACGAAACCATCAGCTGCGGCGCCTTTCCCGATGTCGCAGGTCCCTCGGAAGCAAAGCGTTCAATCCAAGCCACAGACTGGATCAACTGAAACACCATCCAGAAACAGGCCACGACCCCAATCGCAAACACGAACATAATAAAACCGTTGAGGTAGGGGTTTGCCTCGAATACGGGCAACACGCGCGGCAACGCCACGACCACGCCAAAGCCGGACAGGCCAAGCACGATCAACATCAATGCAATTTGCCGCACAGGCTGTGAAAAATGCGGCTGCGCCTCTGGGGTGGTCTGTGCCATCGGTTGGCTTCTGACCCTCTTTTTTCTCTGTTCTACTTGTATCTAGCGGATTTTCGACAGAAGTGACAAGGATTTATGCTGTAATTGCTGCAACGCGGCGTGAAAGCCAGTCAAGATCTGTATCTGCCACCCCAAGTGCCTGTAAATGATCAGCCGTGTTATAGAGATATTCGCTGTTTGGGCCCCGGCCACCCTGCGCTTTCGCAATGATTTGCGCCTGCTGTTCAAGGGGTAAACCGCCGCAATATTGCACGTGCAGCGGATCAATCACATAGGTCACGGCGGTGACCTCACGGCCACATTGCAATGTAATATTCAACATCTTTTCCAAATACGCTGACGAAATTAGCTCGCGTTCGCGCAAGTACTCCAAGGTGCTCTTTTCGGTGCCAGGGGTCGGGCGCAAAGCTACGCCCTGACAAGATGTACCTGCCAACTCGTCTAGCGCCAGTACCAAGCCTGGCTCAGCCTCGGACCCACGGTGGTGGATGGACCGCATGCAGAATGACCTTGCGTAATCCGGCAGGGTAGCCATCACCTGTTCGGCAACCTCAAAGCCCGGGTTCCAAAGCAAACTACCATATCCGAACACCCACATCGTCATTCTTACTGTTCCCTTCCATATTGCGTGCGATAGACCCGATTCTGCGGACAAGTAAAGGGGGGGGTAGCATGCGCAAACTGGTTTGGATCACCGTGCTAGTGACGGCTGCATGGTGCGCGTGGTGGATTACCGCGTCAATTGGAATGCGGGCGAGCATCGCTGCTTGGCTGGAAACGCGCACCGCCGAAGGCTGGCAGGCTGAAACGTCCGGCATAACCGGAGGTGGTTTCCCAGGTACACTGCGCGCAGGACTGACGGATCTAACCCTTGCCGATCCGCAAGCCGGCATCGCAATCGAAACAGCAGCGCTGGACATATCGGCGCGCGCATGGTGGCCCGGCGATGTCAGCGTCACGCTGGACGATGGCCCGATACTTTTGGCGTCACCTTTGGGTCGCAGCACTTTGACTATGGACGGTAGTGTGATGTCGCTGAACCTGCATCTCGGCACGGCGCTCGAATTGGAAGCATTGGGCTGGACAGCAGGCGCCTGGAATCTGGCCAATGCGAGCGGTACAGTCGTGCAGGCCCAAGACCTGACGCTGACGATCACACAAACACAGGGCGCCACCTATGAGCTGTTGGCGCAGGCGTCCGGCTTTGCGCCCGGAGACGCTATTCGCAAACAACTCCGAATGGCAAACACGATACCACCGACGTTTGACAGCCTGCAGTTAAAGGCCACGGTGACCTTTGATACCGAATGGGACAGCCGCGCGCTTGATAAGCGACGGCCGCAACCGCGCAATATCAGCTTACACCTTGCCGAGGCGCGTTGGGGCGATCTGAAGCTTAATTTTGCGGCCGATCTGGTCGTGGATGTAAATGGCACGCCAGAGGGAACATTGGCGATTCAGGCGCAAAACTGGCGCGCCATGCTCGACCTTGCCGAAGCTGCAGGCAAGTTGTCACGGGCCCGGCGTCAACAGTCAGAGGGTATACTGCAAGCTTTGGCTCAGGCCTCTGGCAACCCAGAAACGCTTGACGTCACGCTTAGCTTAGGTGACGGCGCGATCAAACTTGGTTTTATCCCGCTCCTGCCCAGCCCCCGGCTGCTTCTGCGTTAGATATCTATAAGAAAAACTTGCGCCACATGACCCGACCTAAAATTTTAGGGTTCAACGCGTCCGGTCATACGCAATGTTTCAGGTTTTTTGGCAAACGCTGCAGAGGCGCAGCTGCAAGTTTCAAGGAACCGAAAACAAGGAAAGAATCCAAAATCCAACAAAAAACGTTCTACCCCGTCATCGAACAAGGCATATTAGAGCATGTTCAGCCAAAGTGGGCAAAGGTTTCGCTGTTCGAACATACAACACACCACTAAGTTAAGGCGTTTCAATTCAATCTGATTGAACGCGACATGCTCTACCGTTTCGCGCCTCGGCCAAAGTCGGGCGCGTCGGTGTCCTGACCTGCTTCAATAATGCCGCGGCGAATAGCCCGGGTCCGAGTGAAATAAGCGTGCAAATGATCACCATCACCGGTTCGGATCGCCCGTTGCAGAGCAAAAAGCTCTTCGGTGAAACGGCCCAAAACCTCTAGTGTGGCGTCCTTGTTGGTCAGGAATACATCACGCCACATCGTTGGATCCGACGCAGCAATCCGAGTGAAATCCCGAAAACCTGCCGCCGAGTATTTGATCACTTCGCTGTCCGTCACCTGTTGCAGATCATCCGCCACACCGACCATCGTATAGGCAATCAGATGCGGTGCGTGGCTGGTCACGGCTAGGACAAGGTCATGGTGATCAGGGTCCATTTCCTGAACATTGGCACCCATCTGGTCCCACAGCCTTCGCAACTGCGCAACCGCGTCCCGGTCAGAACCTTCGACAGGAACGATCAGCGACCAGCGATTATCAAACAGCTCAGCAAATCCACTTTCAGGGCCGGAATGCTCGGTGCCTGCAAGTGGGTGCGCCGGCACGAAATGGACATTTAAAGGCAGGTGCGGGCTGACGGCTTCGATCACGTCGCGTTTTACCGAACCAACATCTGTTACAGTGGTGCCTGGGGCAAGGTGCGGTGCCATTTCTGCTGCAACAGCGCCCATGACTCCTACCGGTACACACAACACAACAAGGTCAGCGTCCTTGACCGCAGCTGCAATGCTGTCACAAACTTGGTCGCACAGGCCAATCCGCCGCGCCGTATCGCGCGTTTCAGCGGTGCGCGCGTATCCACGCACCTCGCCTGCCAGACCCTTGCGTTTCATCGCCCAGAACATTGACGACGCGATCAGCCCAAGCCCGATCAACGCCACGCGGTTATAGATCATGGTCATGCGCGGGCGCCGCCCTTGAACTGCCGCACGGCGTGTACAACGCGGCGGCATGCGCTTTCGTCGCCAACCGTAATTCTAAGCGCCGAAGGCAGGTTGTACCCTGCAACACGCCGCACAATCAGACCTTGCGTTTGTAAATAGGCATCACAGGTTTCGGCTTCGGTCTTGTCGGCAAATCGTGCGAGGATGAAATTACCCAGCGACACGTCAGACGGCACGCCGATTTCGGCCAACGCATCCGCCATCCAAGTCCGCCATCGCGCATTTTCGGCCTGACAATGTGCTGCATAGTTAACGTCGCGCACCGCAGCTTCGGCGGCCGCAAGTGCTGCACCCGTTACGTTGAATGGGCCACGCACACGGTTCAGCACGTCAACCACATGTGACGGGGCATAGCCCCAGCCAACCCTTAAACCACCCAAACCATAAAGCTTGGAAAACGTCCGCGTCATAACAACATTTTCACGCGACTCGACCAATGCTGCACCACCATCGTACCCGTTGACGTATTCTGCATAGGCCCCATCCAACACCAACAACGCATGGTCGGGCAGGCCATCTGCCAGCCGCTCCACCTCTGATGCGGCGATCATAGTGCCCGTTGGGTTGTTAGGGTTGGCCATAAATACAAGGCAGGTATCGTCAGTCACTGCCTTAAGGATCACATCAACGTTAGTCACACGGTCGTGTTCCATCACCTCGATCGGAGTGGCCCCCGCAACCAGTGCGTTGATACGATACATGCCAAAGCCGTGCACCGAATGTATGACCTCGCGCCCCGGTCCGGCGTAGGCTTGGCAAAGAAAGGCGATGATCTCGTCCGATCCCGCGCCGCATATGATGCGGTCTGCGTCCAGCCCGTAAACGTCAGCGATTGCCGCGCGCAAAGCGGCGTGATCTGAGGGTGGATAGCGGTGCAAATCCTGCGCCGCACGGCGAAATGCCTCGACCGCCTTGTCGCTGGGTCCGAGGGGGTTTTCATTTGACGACAGCTTGACCACATTCTCGATGCCTGCGACGTGGCTCGACCCGCCCTGATAAAGAGCGATGTCCATAATGCCGGGTTGCGGATCAATGCGGGTCATTTTTGCCTCCTGCGGTCAACAGGGTTTTAGGGCGCGCCGCGCCCCAAGACCAGTGACAAAATGCCCAGCACGCCATCACCAATTTCTGTTGGTGCAAAAGGTGCCAACACTCCTGCACCCCATCCCCGAATCCTATAGCGGAAACACGATACCGCCCATGACACGGACGCAATCGCTCGTTCGAACAAGTACCCGTAGCGGCCGAGTGTCAGCGGTTTAGAACCACTGTACAGAATAGAGATCTGAGGCCCCACATTCCAACCATCCGGGCGTTACGATGTGTCGAGAGATGATCAAAGACAGGCCACAATAAAAAAGGGCCGCCCCGCTGGGAACGGCCCAAATAATTTGAGGGGTGCGCGTTTGAGCGCGTGACCCAAATTAGTTCTTGGCGTAGAATTCGACGACTAAGTTGGGTTCCATGATCACCGGATATGGCACGTCGCCCAGTGTCGGTGTGCGCACAAACGTCGCGGTCAGTTTTGAATGGTCCGCGTCAATGTAATCGGGAACATCACGCTCTGGAAGTTGCGTGGCTTCAAGCACGACAGCCAATTGCTTGGAGCGATCGCGCACTTCGACCACGTCACCTTCTTTGACGCGATAGGACGGAATGTTGACCTTTTTACCATTCACGCGGACATGGCCATGGTTCACAAACTGACGCGCCGCAAATACGGTCGGTACGAATTTTGCGCGATAAACAAGCGCGTCCAGACGCCGCTCCAGCAGGCCGATCAAGTTTTCACCAGTGTCGCCCTTGACCCGCTCTGCCTCTGCATAAATACGACGGAATTGCTTTTCGGTCAGGTCGCCGTAGTAACCTTTCAGTTTCTGCTTTGCGCGCAGCTGAATGCCGAAATCTGACAGCTTGCCTTTGCGTCGCTGACCGTGCTGGCCCGGGCCATATTCACGACGGTTTACGGGGGATTTGGGGCGACCCCAAATATTTTCGCCCATGCGGCGATCAATTTTGTACTTGGCAGACGTGCGTTTTGTCACGGCTGTTCTCCTCTTTGTAGGTTCAAGAGGGCGTTGTCCTTTGCGCGGATTTTGCCGGGCCGACAGGAAACCCCTTGCGGGAGCCACCAACACCAATGAAGCCGCGCTTATAAGCGCTCCCCACCCAGAGTCAACGCTCCATCAACGCTCTGTCAACGCTTTGCCAGTGCGGCGCATTGAGCATGCCGATGGCAAGTAATGATGTGATCATTGACCAGCCCCGTCGCTTGAAGGAATGCATAGACGATCGTGGGCCCACAAAACTTGAAGCCACAGCTCTTAAGGTCCTTAGAGATCTGTGCCGACACCGATGTGAAGGGCGGTACATCCGCCTGCGTAGCCCAAGCATTTTGCAGCGGAAAGCCGTCAAAATACTTCCATAAAAATTGGTCGAATCCCTCGGTCGCATTAATTTCTTGGTAGACCCGCGCATTGTTGATCGTGGCTTCAATCTTGCCTCGGTGACGAATAATTCCGGGATCAGCCAGCAGGCGCACCACATCTTCAGCGCCCCACTCTGCGATTATGTCGGGATCAAAGTCGGCAAACGCGGCTTGAAAGTTTTCCCTTTTTTTTAAAATGGTGATCCAACTGAGCCCCGCTTGGAACCCATCGAGGATCAGTTTTTCCCACAACGTACGCGCGTCATACTCAGACACACCCCATTCAGTGTCGTGATAATCAACGTAAATTTGCTCAGGACCAGCCCAGCCACACGTTCCGTACATGTTACGTTCTCTTTCATTCAGCTTTAATATTAGAACGAAACACCAACATTAAGCATTTTTTACAATTTATGGGTGAATGTCGCCATAGTAAATCTGCAAGGGGGTCGCTGCCAGACCATGCGAAAGAAAAAAATGATGAGTGTCCCTGTGGGCGCCGACAATCCATTAAACGCTGCCGTCACGTCACGGGATCGAGGAACGCTAGATATGGTCGCGCAGGCAATCAAAAACAATCAGGCTATGCTTGCCTTTCAGCCGGTCGTGATCGCGGGTGATCCCGGACGCGTCGGTTTTTACGAGGGGTTGATTCGCGTTCTGGACGAAACGGGACGGATTATACCCGCACGCGAGTTTATGCCGATCGTCGAGCGGGCCGAGCTGGGTCGAGAAATTGACGTGGTTGCACTGAACCTAGGACTGAAAACCTTGCACAGAAACCCATCTTTGCGGCTTTCAATCAATATGTCGGCGCGGTCAATTGGGTATCATCGTTGGATGCAGACCTTACAACGCTGGGTCAAAAAAGACAGCACTCTTGGCGAGCGACTGATCCTCGAGATCACTGAAAACTCCGCCATGGATCAGCCGGAGTTGGTCATCGACTTTATGGCTCGCCTGCGCAAGTCCAACATCTCATTCGCATTGGATGACTTTGGATCGGGCTACACCGCTTTGAAATATCTTAAAAACTTCCTCTTCGATGTGCTCAAGATTGACATGCTGTTCTGTGATGGCATCGCCGAAGATCCAGATATGCAAATTCTGACACGTGCGATTGCTGATATCGGTCAGCACTTTGACATGCTGGTCGTCGCCGAAGGGGTCGAACGTCAAGCGGACGCCGAAATGTTGACACAGATGGGTGTAGATTGCCTGCAGGGTTACTATTTCGCGGCACCAAGCATCCGACCCGATTGGCTGCTCAACGAGAAGAGTGGAAAACGAGGCGTAAGACCAAAAGCCGGTCAACGCGCCTGAGACACCATGCCCATTGCCGCGCTGCGGCAAATCCGGTATGCGGCGCAAGCGTCGGCATTGAGCCGCACAATCCGGGGTTATCCTCGTAACTTTATCTTTTAAACAGACAGAGGATCAGACCCTATGACCAACATCGTCATCGCTTCCGCTGCCAGAACTGCCGTTGGCAGCTTTGGCGGTTCGTTTGCCAACACCCCCGCCCACGACTTAGGGGCCACCGTTTTGGAGGCAGTGGTCGCACGCGCCGGCGTCGAGAAAGCCGAGGTATCCGAGACCATTCTTGGACAGGTCCTTACTGCTGCACAGGGTCAAAACCCTGCCCGTCAAGCGCACATTAACGCGGGTCTGCCACAGGCGTCTGCAGCATGGAGCATTAACCAAGTCTGCGGTTCAGGCTTACGTGCGGTTGCGTTGGCGGCACAACACATCCAACTGGGCGATGCGGATATTGTAATCGGTGGCGGACAAGAAAACATGACCCTTAGCCCCCATGCCGCCACTTTGCGCGCCGGTCACAAGATGGGCGATATGAAATATATCGACACTATGATCCGCGACGGGTTGTGGGACGCCTTTAACGGTTACCACATGGGCCAGACTGCTGAGAATGTAGCTGATCAATGGCAGATCACCCGCGACATCCAAGACACCTTTGCCGTGGCAAGTCAAAACAAAGCTGAAGCCGCTCAGAAGGCCGGTAGATTTGCGGATGAAATAACGCCCTTTACCGTGAAAACGCGCAAGGGTGACATCATTGTCGATGCTGACGAATACATACGTCATGGTGCAACTATGGAAGCGATGCAAAAACTCCGCCCCGCCTTCACCAAGGACGGGTCGGTTACCGCTGCAAACGCATCGGGCCTTAATGATGGCGCGGCTGCCGCACTGATGATGACCGCCCAAAATGCCGAGAAACGTGGGATCGAGCCGCTGGCGCGTATCGCCAGCTATGCTACCGTTGGCCTTGACCCGTCGATCATGGGTGTTGGTCCAATTTATGCCAGCCGCAAAGCGTTGGAGAAGGCAGGTTGGAAACCCGAAGACCTTGATCTGGTTGAAGCCAATGAAGCGTTTGCGGCCCAGGCTTGTGCCGTCAACAAAGATATGGGTTGGGATCCTGCCATCGTAAACGTGAACGGTGGTGCGATTGCGATTGGTCATCCTATCGGTGCCTCTGGTGCGCGAATCCTCAACACCCTGCTGTTTGAGATGAAGCGTCGAGACGCCAAAAAGGGACTGGCTACGCTGTGCATAGGCGGTGGCATGGGTGTCGCCATGTGCCTCGAACGCGACTAATCCCAAAAAGGGTGGCTCCGCATGGGGCCGCCCCTACTTCACTTTACACAACTGGCCGACCACACAGCATGCGTTTGTATTTTTCATACGCAAACTGTCCCGAAAACGAAACAAACTTACGTATCTAATCTCAGGAGTCCCTAATGTCCCGCGTTGCTCTAGTCACCGGTGGTTCCCGCGGCATCGGTGCCGCAATTTCGAAAGCCCTTAAAGACGCAGGTTATGCCGTCGCTGCCACATATGCGGGCAATGACGAAGCTGCGGCCAAATTTACCGAAGAAACCGGTATCAAGACGTATAAATGGAACGTGGCAGATTATGACGATTCTGCTGCTGGCATCGCTTCGGTCGAGGCCGATCTGGGACCGATCGACGTGATCGTGGCCAACGCCGGCATCACACGTGACGCCCCCTTTCACCGCATGACACCAGAACAGTGGCATCAGGTCGTCGACACCAACCTGACCGGCGTGTTTAATACCGTCCATCCGGTGTGGCCCGGCATGCGCGAACGCAAATTTGGTCGCGTAATAGTTATTTCCTCGATTAACGGTCAAAAAGGCCAGTTCGCGCAAGTGAACTATGCCGCAACCAAGGCGGGCGATTTGGGTATTGTAAAATCCCTTGCTCAGGAAGGCGCGCGCGCAGGCATCACCGCCAACGCGATTTGCCCGGGCTATATCGGCACTGACATGGTCATGGCCGTCCCGGAGAAAGTGCGCGAGGGCATTATCGCCCAGATCCCAGCAGGCCGCCTCGGGGAACCAGAGGAAATCGCACGCTGCGTTGTGTTCCTGGCATCGGACGACTCGGGCTTTATCAACGGCTCAACCATCTCAGCCAACGGCGCGCAATTCTTCGTTTGAATTCCGCCACGCGCAGAACAAGGGGCTGATGCTTCGTGCATCAGCCCCTTGTTCATGCAAAAACATGACAGCCCTGCGCTAATCACAGGGCAATCAACAGTATTTCTTACCGCCAAACATCCAAGCCCAGACATCTTTCATGGCCTTTGCCCGTTCTTTGTGAGCGTTTTGTATTGCGTTCCGAGTGGCGCGGTCTGTGCTTGCTTCGATCATGGTGTTAATCCTTGAGTTGTAATCCTTGTTGGGCTTGATATGCGCCTTTAATACCCAACCGACAAACGAGACTTTTCATCACCTCACATAAGTTATATTTAACTGGTCATGGTTGATCGTTTACCCCCCCTGACTGCTTTGCGCGCGTTCGACGCAGCCGCACGCCATATGTCTTTTGCCAAGGCGGCGGATGAACTATTTGTCACGCCAGCCGCGTTGTCGTTTCAGATCAAGTCGTTAGAACAACATCTTGGCGCACCGCTTTTTCGGCGATTAAACCGAGCAGTCGAGCTGACCGAAGCGGGGCGCGCCTTGGCACCGGGTGCGTTGGCCGGGTTCCAAACCCTTGCTACCGCGTGGAGAGCTGCCGAAAGACAATCAGATAATCAATCACTTACGGTGACCGCGGGCCCAGCCTTTACGGCCAAGTGGCTAGCCCCACGCCTGTATGAATTTGCCCAGGCTCATCCAGAGATCGAGCTGCGTTTTTCCGCGTCGCTCAAGATCATGGACTTTGGAAGAGATGCGATTGATGTGGCGATCAGGTTCGGGCATGGAGCGGATGAGGGGCTTTATTCAATCCCACTGGCCGAGGAATGGGTGTGCCCCGTTATGACCCCTGCCCTCGCCGCTCAATACACGACGCCCGAAAGCTTAACTAAAGCGCCACTAATTTTCGACGATAGCATCAGCTTTATTAAACCGTGTATTGACTGGAAGACATGGTTTCGCGCCGTGGGCGTGGACTTTGCCCCCGACCATGGGCTGCGGTTCAGCCAAGCGGATCACGCGCTGGATGCAGCGCTCGCAGGCGTCGGAGTCGTATTGGGGCGTCGTGCGCTGGTGGTCAAGGACCTCGCTGATGGTCGTCTAATCGCTCCTTTTTCCACCGCGCTAAACACCGGGGCCCGTTTTCGGTTTCTATGTGCGAAAGGCACCCAAGACCGGCCCCAAATTGCCGCCTTTCGCAATTGGATGGTGACCGAAATTGACAAGAACTCTCACATCACCAAAGCGATGACTCTGATCCCAAATACTAACGTGCAGCAATCATGAGCCAAGAACGCGCAACAGCCTTGGGATTTGTTGCTGTGTTACTTTGGGGCATGCTAGCATTGCTTACCGTTTGGTCAGCACCGGTGCCACCATTTCAGTTGAACGCCGTCTGTTTTACGATCGGCGGAGCGCTTGGTTTGATCTGGCTTGCGGCATCGGGCGGATTGTATCAGCTGCGCGCAGTGCCGCTGCATGTCTACGGGTTGGGATCTCTTGGGCTGTTTGGATACCACGCTCTATATTTCGGAGCACTGCGCTTGGCCCCAGCCGCACAAGCAAGCCTTATCGCTTATCTTTGGCCTTTGCTGATTGTACTGCTATCCGGCCTGTTACCGGGTGAAAAGTTGCGCAAAGGCCATGTGATTGGTGCCGCCATCAGCTTTTTAGGAGCTGTTCTTGTCTTATCGGATGGAGCCGTAGGATTCGATGCAGCTTCACTTAGTGGCTACGTGCTGGCAGGCGCCTGCGCCCTGACATGGTCCAGCTATTCGGTCGTGTCGCGACAGATTGGTAGTGTTCCCACGGCATCGGTCGCAGTATTCTGCCTTGTCAGTGCGGCGTTGTCCTTGCCGCTACATATCATTTTGGAAACCACAATCTGGCCGTCACACCCTATTGGGTGGGCCAGCATGACATTGCTGGGCGTGGGTCCCGTGGGGCTGGCTTTTTATCTATGGGACGTGGGCGTGAAACGTGGTGACATCCAATTGCTTGGCACGACATCATACGCCGCACCCCTAGTTTCGACAATTGTTTTGGTTATCTGCGGGGTCACGCAACCAACCTGGTCGCTGGTCGGCGCAACCATCCTAATCACAGCCGGTGCGCTTGTTGCCGCACGCGCCAGCTTGCGAGCGCCCTGCTCAACCAGATAAGCGCGTGATTTCTTCTTTAAGTTTCAATTTTTGTTTTTTCATGGCAGCGACCTGCGTGGTGTCTGCTGCGGGTGAGCGTTGAACCATATCAACTTGCTCGCTCAAGGTTTGATGCTTTTTTTTCAACTCTTCGAGATGGGCTGTCACGCTCATTCGGTCCTCCTTTTAGTCGAGTGCGGTTTCATCAGAGCACAATCTTATGGTTGTGTCACGCCGCATGTGCAGCATTTGGACGATCAAAGTACCTACAAGTTGACGCGCAATTAAAATGTGCTGAAGTTCCCTCTGAAAGTCGCGGCCCTACTTTTCAACAAGCTTTAAGCGCGTGTAACGATTTTGCTATCCTCCGCGCCCAAACAATTACGAATTCCGCAGTTTTTATCTGTCGGGCTTCACGTCTTCTTGTTGTGGCCAAATCAAAAATGCCAAAAGATCGCGTAGAACCGCCATCTGCGAGACGGGCCAT
>JAQWVA010000071.1:0-10016 GCA_029250205.1 Tateyamaria sp. | reverse complement strand
CTATCATTTGTCCTTATATGAAACCGCTTACGGCGATGGTTGTCGACTATATCGAAAACGAGGGGATTGAGGTGCAGGATTTCATGGCGCTTGAAATTCCTGACAACCTCAAAGTGGCGGCCCAAGACCCGACCGCACCCGCAGAGTTGTGGCGCAAGTTGGACATACGCGGCGTGGATGCGATTGTTGCGTCAGCCTGTGTTCAGATGCCGTCGCTTCCGTCGATCGAGATGATTGAGCGCGCCTCTGGCGTACCCACCGTTTCTGCCGCCGTTGCGACAACGCGCCAGATTTTGCGGAACCTTGATTTGACCGAAGTTGCCCCCGGCGGCGGTGCTTTGTTGGCCAATGGTGTGCCCTCCACATTGTCAAAAGTCGCCTGACAAAATCGGGTGCATCATATGCGCAGGATGCACCCGAAACGACAGGACGCCTGATGGACAGCAAAGTTTCCATATTTCCAATCACGCAAGCGACCACGGCCACGTTCACGGAACTCTACTTTCCTTTGACGTTTTTTTTCTTCATCCAACGCGGCAGCAAATACGTCCTTCACCCAAAACAGGGCGAGATGTTGGGGGAAGAAGGCGATCTGATGATCTTTTCCCCCGGATCGATGGTGACCATGGAAAATCGACCCGTGATGGAGGGAGGTTACCGCGCACTTGGCGTCTGCTACACGCATGAACTGATAAACAGCGTGTTCGGCAATGCGCCAAAATCCGACGCAGCCCATGGTGTTCAGATTGTTCGCGCGTCGCAGCACAATCCTTCGGGTATACTAAGCTTAATCCAAGACACTTTGGATAATGGCACACTGCCTGCCACGATCCGCAATCACCGGCTGCTTGAGCCGCTTTTGTGGTTGCGTGAACAAGGGTTCCAATTGCCAACACAGGTGGAAGACGATCCAATCAGCCAAGTCCGCAGTTTGATCGAAACTGATCTGAGCTACCCGTGGATGGCAGCAGAGGTCGCGGCGCACTTTGCCATGAGCGAAGCCACAATGCGCCGCTGGCTTTCCAAAACGGGTCAGGGTTTTGCCAGGATATTGCTGTACACGCGGCTGGAGTGGGGATTGAGTTTACTACAAACAACCGATGCGCAAGTGTCCCAAATCGCACTGGATTGCGGGTTCAAAACACCATCCCATTTTTCCGACGCATTCCGCAAAAGGTTCGGGATTAAACCAAAAGACATCCGTTTGGCGGCTGGTTGATCGAATTTCAATATTTCTTGATTGGGAGCCGGAAGCGGTAAAGCTATATGGCCGTTAGGATGAGTGTATCAATAATTCATACTCCCGAAAGGATAATCGCAATGAAACGCTCTGTTATTTTCGCCGCCACTTTGGCATCAACACTGGCTGTTCCAGCCTTTGCAGATGGCTTTACCCTGACGAGCCCTGACATCGCCGAAGGTCAGCAGCTTAGCAATGATTTCGTCTTCCAAGGCTTCGGTTGCGAGGGCGGCAATATCGCCCCGACATTGGAATGGTCTGGCGCACCCGAAGGCACCGAAAGCTTTGCTGTCACCGTATACGACCCCGATGCGCCAACAGGTTCGGGTTGGTGGCATTGGTTCGCCTTTAACATTCCCGCAGACGTCACATCGTTGCCCGCGGGTGGTGAGGTGAACGGCGTGCAACTGACCAATGACTATGGCGCGACTGGGTTCGGCGGCGCATGCCCTCCTTCGGGCGAAGTGCACCGCTACCAGTTCACTGTGCACGCTTTGGGCAACACTCTCGAGATCGACAACTCGGTCAGCAATGCGCTGGCTGGCTTCATGGTCAACGCCAACAGTCTCGCGTCGTCGACAATCACAGCCGTTTACAACCGTTAATCGGAAGCTGCCCAGACACATATGTCTGGGTACTTTCGATGCTTAAGGAGCATTCACATGAAACTTACCCTCAACGCATGGGCCAACGGTCAGCCCATCCCCACCAAATTCGCCTTTGGTCAAATCCCCGACGAAGGGCGCTTTGAACTGGCGCAAAATATCAATCCCGCAATAAGCTGGGAGGGTGCGCCAACGGGAACAAAATCATTTGCCATGATCTGTCATGACCCCGATGTTCCGTCCTCTGGTGAGGATGTAAACCAAGAGGGTAAAATGGTTCCCGCCGATCTGCCGCGTGTTGATTTTTACCACTGGGTGCTGGTAAACATTCCGGCGGACACGCATGCGATTGCTGAAGGTGCAGACAGCGCTGGCGTGACCCCAAAAGGCAAGTCACCAGGGGTGCAAAGCCACGGCACAACAGGCATCAACAGCTACACCGATTGGTTCACGGGTGATGCGGATATGGGTGGGTATTATGCCGGCTATGACGGCCCATGCCCCCCATGGAACGACAGCATCATGCATCATTACCATTTCACGGTTTACGCGTTGGATGTGGAACTGTTGGACCTTAAGGGCGCGTTCACAGGCGCAGATGCTTTGGCCGCGATGAAGGGCCACGTTCTGGACCAAGCATCGCACATGGGCACATATACGATGAACCCCGACCTTTAAAAACAAATGACTTTTGGTCCGTGCTGCTGTGCGGGCCAAATGACCAACAGATAAAAGAGGGGAGCCTTTTGCCGGGCCTAAAGTTTAACCAAAATCTGGGAGGATTTAACGTGAAAATTGAGACCCAAAAAACTGCGTCACGTCGCGATTTCATTAGGATCAGGGCCCAGTAATCCTGTACCGTCAGTTTGCGGATTTTGCCTTTAGCAAGAAGCGTCTGCGCATAAATAGTTATTATATTTCACTTAGTTGTAACGCAGGCAGAGGGAAAACCTAGAAAGCCCAAAGGGCGGCAACTTCACTTCATTCAGTGTCTTTGGCCGCTTGCAAATAGAACCAATATTGGCCGAAAGTCCCAAGTATCTGAAATATTGTGAAATTGTCGCTGACGGCACGGGATTAATGGGTCCTGACCCTAGACATCTTTAAGATATATATGCGATGACTATAGCCGGTTTTAACGGATTTTGAGGGTAGTTTAATGGAAAAATCTGATGAGTGTATCATTGTCTATATTGACTTAGACAACGATACCAAGTCGCTCGTTCAGGAGGCTACTGGAAGATTTGAAAAAATTGAGACGATATCACTTGCTGATTTTTCCAACCTAAATCTATCCGAATTAAACAATGGCGGTCTTCTTATTTTTCCAGTCAACAGTATGAAGGACGTTGGGCGTTATTGTTATGAACTGCAGGAACTTAAGAAAAGCACGGATTTATTTCGGAAGATATTATTGGTAAAAAATGCAAATGTTGCAAGTATAATTAAATTTGATAGCCAGTTTGATTTGCTAATCTGTGAAGAGTGGCCCTCTGCGAAAACATTGCTGTCAGCAGCAATATCAGAGCAAGATATCAGAATCCAAAATCAGGCTTTCAAAGCATTTTTAGAACACTCTGTTGACGGATATTGGATTTGGGATATTATTCGTAATAAAATTGAATGGTCCAAGCGGACAGCTGAAATTGTAGGTATAAATATAAATGAATCTCCCAAAAATATTGAAGAATTTGTTGATTTGATAGATCCCCTAGATAGGGATCGTATAGAGCAAGCAATTAATAGCCATTTTAATTTCAAAGTACCTTATAGAAATTTAGAAATGCGGTTAAGAGGTGCAGACAGCACTTATAGACATTTTATGGCAAATGGAACCGCACTCCGAAACAAAGAAGACACGCCTGTATTGTTTGTAGGAAGTCTAACCGACCGTACTTTAATACAAAGAGTCGAAAAACGCTTAGAAGACACCGAAAAACGGTTTACGGTGCTTTTTCATCAAATGAACGATGCAGCACTTTTAGCAGATATAGGCACTGGCCTAATCTTAGAAGCAAACCAACCTGCGGAACGTCTTTGGGGGAAGCCTGTTTCTGAGCTCGTTGGATTGCATCAAACAGAACTTCACCCTCCTGTTATAAGTGAAGAAGCGAAGCTTGCGTTCAATGAACATATCAAAGCACTACAGCAAAATAAACGTGCGACAATCTGCGTTCCGATCTTACGCGTTGACGGCGTGGAGGTGCCTGCGGAGATCAGCTCAAGCCTTATCGAACTTGAAGGTGAAACCAGAATTCTTGGAGTTTTCCGCGATATTTCTGACCGTGTTCAGCTGGAGAGAGATGTAAGAGAACGCGACGCCCAGCTACAGTTATCATCACATATGGCATCAATGGGGACATTGGCAGCCGGAGTAGCGCATGAAATCAACAACCCGTTAACTTATATGCTTGGAAACTTGGAAATTCTTAAATCATCGGTAAAAAATATGGGGATCTCCAATCCGGAAATAGAGGAAACTATTTCATCGGCTATTACAGGCGGCGAATTGGTAAAAGAAATAGTCACCGATCTTAAAACCTTAAGTCAAAGCGATGAAAGCAAAATCTCTTGCGATCCCTGCGAAGTCATCCGGATAGCATCTAGGGTTGCGATGTCGGACCTTAGGCACAGCGCTACCTTGATTATGGATCTACCTGAGGTGCCAAAAGTAGCACTACCTTCCGCCAGATTATCGCAGGTCGTTCTCAATATTTTAAGTAATTCCGCCCGAGCATTTAAAAAACTTGATAGCATGCTGAACGAGATAAAAATAACTGTTGAAACAGATGGAGATTATGCCAAGATAACAATTTTGGACAATGGTGAGGGAATTGATGCGGATGATTTGAAGCAGATTTGGGAACCCTTCTTTACGAAAAGTAAAAAAAGTGGTGGCACAGGTCTTGGGCTATCAATCTGTCGGCGAATTCTAAGTGAGGTAAACGGGTCAATTGAGATCGAATCTAAGTTGAGGGGTTACACACGTGTCACAATTTTATTACCTTTTGCGAAGGAAATTCCAGATCATATCGAAGAATTACAAAACGCAGATAAGGCATTAGAAGCACTTCACCAGAAGTCCAAGATAATGGTCGTTGACGATGACCCATTAGTACTAGAACTTATTACAAAGATATTAGAAGAGGATCTATTGGTCTGCAGTTACTCAGATGCCAAGATGGCTCTTGATGCATTTGAAAAAGGTGAGAAACCAGATATTATACTAAGCGATATCATGATGCCTCATATGGATGGTAGCGCTTTTTATAAATCGATGTGCAATCAAGGTTTTAACAAGGATCGATTTTTGTTCATGACGGGTGGCGCGGTAACAGAAGACGCGATGACATTTGAAAAACATATGTTGGAGACAAATAGCTTGGTGACTAAGCCTTTTCTCAAAGATGAGCTTAGAAAAGTCATTTTTAATCGTATTAATTCTTTGATCTCACTTGAAAGCAATAATAGAACGTCATTCATAGATCGCCCGAATACGAAAGATGATCTCACCTCGTTAGTGGTGGCTGAGCTCGAAACCCTTTTGGGTCGAGATGCGCTCAAGGAAAAATATATGAAATTAGACCAACAAATCGACGGTTTTTTTATCCAAGCTGAAGACCTAAATGAGAAAGATCTCGCATCGCTTGCGCATAAAGTTTCTGGTGCCGCCGCTATGCTAGGCGCTGAAAACTTTGCGGAGAGCCTGCGAATAGTCCAAAAAGCAGCTGGTAAAAAAGATGACAGCGAAGTAGCAAAATTTTTGATAAATGCAAGAACCGCCGCAGTGTCTCTGAGACGCTCTATTTCCGAATACTAAAATCATAATCCTCAAGCAGTGTGGTGGGAATCCCCCTATTTTTAATTGGAGTCCGTTTGCAGAAATACGCGGCCATCTTTAGTTCCATTGCGGGTGTGATGCCGCCTATGCCTTACTTGCCGATTTGACCGGTAATCGGTGCCCAATCACGCTTATAGTGCCTGTCCGCTGAAGGTGCTCTGGTGCGGAGTGTAACTTAGCCAAGCTTTACTCAGGCTCATCGGCAGACCGCCCAGCAAAGGGCCTTATGCTATTTTCATCTTCTTGATCAGGTCTTCTTTACGCTGATTTGGGATAGGCAGGTATGACCCCATTGTGACCGCCATATTCTCGTGGCCAATGTTCATGCCCCACGCCTTGAACTCTTCCACCGTGGCGCAACGGTCATTCGCCATCTTGATCAGGGTCGTTCGGAAGGCGTGGGGCGTGTATTGCGGCAACTGCACCATCGCAAAAGCGTTGCGGATGCTCTTATTAAGCGGGGTTGTGGTGGCGAATGGCTCACGCGACAGCCCCACCTTTTGAAACCCGCCTGTTTCCGCCAGCCCCATCTGGGCCTTGGGGAACAGCGCATCCGTGTCGCCAAAGAACTTTTTCGTGCGCAGATATGTTACCCATGCCGTAAAACATTCCAAATAGGCCGGATCAACAGGCATAAACACGGTGTCGATGTACTTGGCGGCCTTGGTGTTCACCTCACGCGGGTCTTGGAACACCTTGTCATGAAACAAGTCGATATGTTTGAGCCTGAGGGACGCTACAGCCCCCACACGCGCGCCTGTGAGCATAAAGAAGGCAAACAGCGCCTTGTCCCGCATATCAAACTCGGTCGCGCTGGGCATAGCTTGGAATGCGTGAAACGCGGCCTCTGGTGACGGTGCTTCCTTGTCGTTGGCGGTGTGTGCAATACGCGCAGACTTGCGGTTGTTGTTGAAATAGCGCGTATCGCTGTAGGTGAGCACTTTTTTGTAGCCCACTTGCCCCGCCAGCCAGTGAAAGAACTTGCGCACAAGTGTTAGCGTGGCGTCCACCGTCGAATGGCTAAAGGGTTGGCCGCGTTGGTTTTTTGCTTGGGAAAGATCGGTTTTGAATTTCGCGGCTTGCTCAATATGGAACCGTTTGAATGGCTTGAACCCTGTGGATTGCTCAAACTTGAGGATCGCCGCCAGAACCTTATCGGTGGACTTGTCATCCAACCCATCCGCTTCTTCTAGATAAAACACATAGTTGCGTTTCATTCGTTCGTTTTCTTCTATTACTTTTCTCATCATGGGCTCCTTTGGTTTTGGGGTGGGTTCGGCCCTAAATTTCCAGCTGCTCGGGCGGTCTGCTCAAAATGTGGTTTTGAACTGGGCTTGAGGGGTTCGTATAGGCTCAAGACATGCCCTTGATCGTAATCTCGTAGATCTGGCCAAACTTGCTCAAATCACCTTTGCCTACAAAGCGCTGTAAGCCACTCTCACAAGTCTCACAAAGCCCTGTTAGCCGTCCTCTTGTGTCGTTGACAGGGACATAATCGACCATTCCCCACAGCGGCTTCTTAGGGGCTTTGCAACTGAGACAGTACATTTGATCCATTGCCATTTTGACCGACTTTTTGGCTTGTTTGGCTTCAACGTACCGGATCAATTCGGCACCAAGGATGTAGTGGGGAGTGGTTGCAGCCATCACCACCAAACCACTGGACCGCCAAGAACGTATCGTATGAGCATTGACCCCCAACGCTGCGCCCGCTTCGCCATAACCATAGAGGCGGTTTTTTTTAATTTTGCGTGTTGAGACGCGCTTGGCCATCAGGCTTGCCCACCATTGGAAGGCTGAACGCGCTGGGCATCTGCCCAAGCGTTCAAGTCTTCCCCACGATAGATAATTTTGCGACCCAGCTTGTAGAACGCCGGCCCCATCCCCTTGTGACGCCATTGCGCCAGCTTGTCGCGGTCGCCAATGATATTCAGATCATCGTCGCCAAGAACGTAGTTTCGGTTTTGCTCGAAAAGGTTTGCCATTGTTTGGCCTCCATCAATTGTTGTGGAAGCTATTCAAGTCCAGCCATTTTAATGTGTAAAAAGCCAGATGAGCCCTTGCTATAAGCTCTTAATGCAGTGACCTTAATCCTCTGTTTCCAGTATTGAACTAAGCGTGGGACGCCCTGTTTTCATCGGAAACCCTAAATTGCTCGTGGCAGCAAAGGTAATGAGTGCTGGCTTAAAATCATCTTCAGTGAGGTTTTTGATTGCCCATTCAGCTGGAGTCCGCGTGCCGCTTTCAATATCCAGCAACTCGAAAATGTCCTCCAAGGCTCGTGTGAAGCCAGTGGACGCACCGCCTGAGACAGGTGACGATCCTGACGTAGGACGTTTCCCTGTCTCACGCGCAAACAGTTTTGCAAGGCGGCTGGCGATAGCCCGTGCGTAATAATCAGGTGCGCGATGTGGTACATTCCAGAACTGGTCATGTTGCTCTTTGAGTTCCTCGAGGCGCATCTTCATTGCATGGCGAATATCCACCATGATCCAAAGACTTCCATTCAAACCTCCAGTTTCCGCAATGTTTCGGCGTATAAGTTCACTCGTTGAGGTGATAGGGACTAATGACGATGCGCTTTGCATTGTGGCATCAATTGCCTCTTCAAACCGATCCAAATTCGTCGCTGGTGCTTGCTCTGATCCAAAATCAAGAAAAAGGCCAAGGAACCCTTCTGCATGTTCTATAGCTGTTTCGACAACAGACAGTTCCGAGAGAAACGCACCTTTGGAATCATGCTGATTTGGCTTGGTAATGTCGATAGGATAGTTGGCACCCAGAAGCGAAGGGGGCGAACGCTGGCTCGTCTTGCCAAATGGTGCAAGCATCCGATCCACAATATCATGTAGCACATCGTTAAGATCAGAACGGGGAGTCTCTTTTATAGGTTTAGGCATAAACCCACCCTAACCCTGCACCTTTTTACAGCACAAGAGCTGCTTTGGCTGTCTTTCGATTTGCCTTGCTGTGAAAGAAGGGGCGATTGGTATCCCCTTGTTGCTTAACTTTCTTCGGATCACGTCACATTTTTGCTGGTACCGCAGCACCCGTAACAAATACGGACCAGTCATTCATTAGTGCTCGCCGCTTTTCCAACAGATCAGACCGCGCATAGGCACGCTCCACATTAGACCCCACTGTATGCGCCAAGCTCATTTCAGCAACTTCCCTTGGCACACCAGAAACCTCAGAGGCCCAATCGCGGAAGGTTGAGCGGAAACCGTGAACTGTTACGTCGTCAACCTGCATCCGGCGCAAAAGCATCAACATCGACATATTCGACAAAGGCTTGTGACGTTTCTGGCCCTCAAACACATAATCGGATTTCATTGCCTTTAGCGGCTCGATGATCGCCAGCATTTCATCCGTAAGCGGGACGCGGTGTTCTTCCCCACCCTTCATCCGCTCCGCTGGACAGGTCCACAGCCGCGCCTCAAGGTCTAGCTCTTCCCACCGCAAGCCAAGCGCCTCACTTGTTCTTGATCCTGTAAGGCACGTGAACATCAGCGCCTTTGCCGCCATTGCCTTTCGCGTTCTCAGGTCCGCATAGAAGGCTGGTACAGCTTTCCAGTCCATCGCCTTGTGGTGCTTCACCTTTGCTTTGACCTTCGGCAAAGCTTGCGCGTCCTTGATGCCTGTGACGGGATTTTCACCGGATCGAAAGCCTTTGGACTTGGCTACGTCCAACACTGTTTTAATACGCTGGGCCAGCCGCTTTGCCGTTTCATGCTTTTCCGTCCAGATCGGCGCAAGGCACATCATCACCTCTGGCTGGTCGATTGCATCTATGGGCATCCGCCCAATCTTGGGGAAGGCATAATCGCGCAACGTGTTGATCCACTGTTGCCCATGCTTGGCATTCTTCCACGTCGGCATCCGTTCAATGTGGACCTGCTGTGCAAACTCTTCGAACGTCGGGATTTCCCGTTGGGCATTGAAACGTGGGTTTAGGCCTTGCTTAGCCATCCGGCGATATTCCAACGCCCGTTCACGCGCTTGGTTGATTGTGACAATATCAGCACCTCCCAAGCCGAAGTCAGTGCGCAACGGTGCGCCCTTTTTGTTTTTTTGACCTTTGACAACCACGCGGACAATCCAACGCCGCGCGCCTGATGGATCGACGACAAGATAAAGGCCGTTGCCATCACCGTGACGCCCAGCGCCTAGGTTCTCGACCAGCTTTTTTGTCAGCTTACCAGATAAGGCCACTTCAAAAATACCACTTTCCATACCACTCAAGGAACGAATATAGGCATCATCGAAATAAACTCAAGACTATTGGAAAAGAGGCTTAAACCCTACAATACAAACAAAAAAGGTCGCCTGA
>JAQWVA010000053.1:0-1873 GCA_029250205.1 Tateyamaria sp. | reverse complement strand
TTGGTTGCGGGAGCCTGAAGCCACTGACGTCTGCCTGACCCAATCGATGGCAGTCTAAGATGTATACACCAAAGGCTTTCTGGCGAGCAGCTTTAGAGTGAGTTAAAGCCCGTGAAGGGTGGGAAGTGAGCATTCGCCGCACCTGCACAGTTATCATCTCAGTTAGGCAAAAGCTGACATTTACAGGCCAAAAAGCTGTGCCAGCTTTGCTGCACCTGGCACCAAGGGCAGCAATGCGCAGATAGTGAACTTTGCAAACCCAGCCTTTCAATGGCCTCAGCCGGGAAGCCTCGCTGCGATGCAGCAACCACAGGCCGCCCTTCGCCGCGCCTGCAGCTACCAATAGTCATCGAACGGAAACTGAAAACACAGAAATTTCACTTCGCCATGAGTTCACAGCTGTGATCACAGGCAAGATTGTTCAGTGGATCGTGTAGAGTGGCTTGTTGTTCTTCTTATGCCTCGCCACGAGTTCTCTCATCAGTTTGCCGGTGTTTGGGATGTGGCGTGCGGACACAGCCTCATAATCAGGTTCGCAGATCTCAGGAAACAGTTTTTTGATTTCTTCTGCGCTTGCAGGTGGCACGGCCTGCAGCCCCCCCGGGCCTGTGAGCAGGCTTTCGCTAGCTGCCTCGTTACTCCAAACGATCTCATGCCGCTCAAACATCATGTGCCAATATTCGACATCGTTCCCTGTATTGGCGATACTCACGCCATCTAAGGGCAAAAGTTTGCTAGCCGGCACTAGAATTTCGTGTTCGTCAAACATCCGGCGCGCGATCTTTGAACGAACCAGAATCCGATGCTGTGGCGAAACACACAAGGTTTCTGCCGGGTATCCACTGCCCAAAGCATCTTTTTTAATTTCAATGGGCCTCAGATTCTTGTGTTTTTCCAAAAATACACTTGTTTTTTGCGATTTTCCAATCCAACGGATTGGTTGATAATCGTTATCAAGCGTAAGAACCGCGTCACCCACTCTCAGGTTTTCGATATTCACATCGCCTTTTTTTGTTTTGATGCGAGTACCCCGTGTGAAGCATGCTACGGAGAAATTGATTTCTTCAAAATTTTGAAATTCGACCCCACCGATGGTGCCGCTTTCATCGCCAGAAGTAATCTGGTACGCTCCAACTGGGTTTCCGCCTGTCAAGATTTCGGAAATTGTTGAATCACCTGGGTTGCCAAACTGAATTGTGGCGCTTCCATCTGCGGGGGTGAATGTGCCGACCGCGGTATTATCAATATCTATAACTGCTGCGGGACGAACAGCTTCATTTAGGGTAATTGTATCTGTGGAAGAAAGCGGCGTTTGATCCCCATAGACGAGAACCTCAGCGTTGTCAGGATAAATAGTTACGGTGTTTGATTGTCCATCGCTACCAATATAATTCACGGTCACTGACCCGTCATTATTGTTTGTTCGCGATGTGGCGTTAGTGAAAATGACCTGGTCTTTTGTCGGCTGATTCGTCCCGTTTTCCGATGCAATTTCGAGTTGGAATGTGTCGTTAAAAGCCGAAAGGTCGAAAAACAGGATGTCCTGCTCTCCATCACCTCCGTCGGAAGCACCATTTTTCCCGGAAAATTTGAACTCATAATTTGAGAAGCTCCCACCGTCCTGCGCGAAAAATACCTCCTCGATCCCGTCTGCACCATCGGGGGCACCAGTGATGGCATTTGCATCGCTTTTGTCGCCATTCACCGTAACGTCGTTGTGATCCGTGTCGGAGTCATCTGCAGGAATAGTAGGAGATCCAGAGAGCAGGTTAGTACCGCCACCAGTTACACTGGAGTCTTGCCCCTCACCCGCAATAAATACCTGTATATCAGAAAACGTCGCAGACCCACCAGAATTCAGCAGCGAGAGTGA
>JAQWVA010000123.1:0-28080 GCA_029250205.1 Tateyamaria sp. | reverse complement strand
TGAAGCTATGGGAAGGTCTTGAAGAGGATCTAAATTACAATGTCATGCACTCACAGCGTGGCATCATCAATCTCGTACATTCCGACGGCCAGCGAGACGCCTTTGCGCGCCGCGGCAACATGATGATCGGGCAGGGCGATGACGCAATCCTGCTGGACACAGCGGGCGTACGCAAGATTCTGCCCTATCTGGACTTTGACCAAACCCGGTTCCCGATTTACGGCGGCCTCTATCACAAGCGAGGCGGTACCGCGCGCCATGATGCGGTGGCTTGGGGCTATGCCCGGTCGGCCAGCGACCGCGGGGTTGATTTGATCCAGCAGTGTGAGGTGACAGGCATTGATGTCGTGAACGGCGTTGTAAAGGGTGTGCAGACCACGCGCGGCCCGATCCGCGCCAAAAAGGTGGGTATGGTCGCAGCTGGGCGGTCCAGTCAGGTTGCCGCGATGGCGGGGCTGCGTCTGCCGATCGAAAGCCATGTCTTGCAAGCCTTCGTCACAGAGGGACTAAAGCCCTGCATTGATCATGTGATCACCTACGGAATGGGGCATTTCTATATTAGTCAATCTGACAAGGGGGGGCTGGTCTTTGGCGGTGATCTGGACATGTATTCCAGCTATGCTGCGCGTGGAAACCTGCCTCTGGCAGAACATGTGGTCGAAGCGGCGATGACGCTGATGCCTGTCATTGGCAAGGCCAAGATGCTGCGCAGTTGGGGTGGGATAATGGATATGTCGCCGGATGGGTCGTTCATCATGGATCGCACAGACATCGAGGGGCTCTTTGTGAACGCTGGCTGGTGTTATGGAGGGTTCAAGGCGACGCCTGCCTCTGGCCACACCTTTGCCCATCTGCTGGCAACCGGAACGCCACACCCGACTACTATACGCCACCGTCTGGATCGTTTTCGGACAGGCTTTGGTATCATGGACGAGGAATCTACCGGCGCGCAGCACAACTTGCATTAGGTGTCGGGTGGCAGAATGGACTTGAGGATTGTGGGAATAATGAACCGAAACATGCGCATGACGGGAGAACGCTGATGCGACTGCGATGCCCGATTTGCGGAGAACGGGATCACCGCGAGTTTTACTATCAGGGTTCGGCTGTCAAAATGGACCGTCCTGATCCTGATGCGAATGCCGCAGCATGGGATGATTACGTGTATTTGCGTGACAACCAGCCGGGCCTGCTAGAGGAACTGTGGAGCCATGATGCGGGCTGTGGCGCCTGGCTGAAAGTGACACGCGATACCACGACACATGCGGTGCTCGCCACAGCCCTTGCGAAGGAGGAGCGGCGATGAGGGTCGATGGCAAGGGTATTGTCGACAAAAGCGTGCCGGTCTCCTTCACGTTTGACGGGACCACATACCGCGGCTTCGCCGGAGACACTCTGGCATCGGCGTTGCTGGCCAACGATATCAGGCTTGTCGCGCGATCTTTCAAATATCACCGCCCCCGCGGGATACTTACCGCCGGGTCCGAAGAACCGAATGCTCTGGTCACCATCGGGCAGGGCGCGGCGACCGATCCCAACGTGCGGGCCACGGTGCAGGAGCTATACGAGGGCTTGTCAGCGCGCAGTCAGAATGCCTGGCCCTCTCTCGCCTTTGATGTAATGGCGGTGAACGATTTAGTAGCCCCGTTTCTTGGGGCTGGGTTTTATTACAAGACGTTTATGTGGCCGCGCGCCTTTTGGGAAAAACTCTACGAGCCGGTTATTCGCCGCGCTGCGGGCCTTGGGGGGTTAAGCGGCGAGGCTGATGCGGATCACTATGAAAAAGCATATGCTTTTTGCGATTTGCTGGTGGTGGGTGCGGGGCCTGCTGGTTTGATGGCAGCGCTTGTTGCGGCGCGATCAGGTGCTGATGTCATAATCGCTGACGAAGACAGCATCATGGGCGGACGTCTGAATGCCGAGACGGGGCAGGTGAACGGGCAAGACGGCCACCTTTGGGCTGCGGAAATGGTCGAAGCCTTGCGCGCCATGGGCAATGTCCGCCTGATGACCCGGACCACCGTCACGGGTGCCTATGATGGTGGAACCTTCGGCGCGCTTGAGCGCGTTTCACATCATGTTAAAGCGGTGCCCAAGGGGGGGGTCAAGGAAACCTTTTGGCGGATTGTCGCGCGGCGGTCGGTGCTGGCAGCTGGCGCACTCGAGCGTCACATCGCGTTCCAGAACAATGACCGGCCCGGAATTATGGCGGCGGGCGCGGTGCGGGCCTATCTGAACCGCTGGGGCGTTTCGCCGGGCAAATCGGTCACCGTTTTTGCCAACAATGATGATGCGCACCGGACCGCGGTCGACCTGCAGGCTGCGGGCGTGCATATCGCGGGTGTTGTAGACAGTCGCCAGGATGCAAAACCGCTGGGTGACTACCAACTCTATGCGGGTGCCATGGTGACGGGCACGCAGGGACGTCGGGGGCTCGAGACGATTTCGATCCAGACGGCGCGCGGAACCGAAAGGGTCTCCACAGATTGTCTGGCCGTGTCTGGTGGATGGAACCCAACCGTTCATCTGACTTGTCATATGAACGGACGGCCTGCGTGGAGCCCGGAGATCGCCAGCTTTGTTCCGTCCGCGGGGGCCATTCCCGGCCTGCTGGCGGCCGGGGCTTGCAATGGGGCGTTTTCCACTGCCGAGTGTCTGGCCGAAGGGGCCAAAGCCGCGCATGACAGTCTTGAAGCGCTGGGCATTGCCGGTGCTGAATACGAACTGCCGCAGGCGGATCATGCGGCCTACGCGCTTGAGCCGCTTTGGGCTGTGCCTGGTCGGGGACGCGCGTGGCTTGATTTTCAAAACGATGTGAGCGTCAAGGATGTCAAACAGGCCGCGATAGAAAATTTCACCTCGGTCGAGCACATGAAACGCTACACGACACAGGGAATGGCGACCGATCAGGGCAAGAATTCGAATGTGGCGGCCTTGGCTGTGCTGTCGGATGCAACCGGACGCGGGATTCCAGAAACCGGAACAACCACTTTTCGCCCGCCTTACACTCCGGTTGCATTGGCGGCACTTGGGGCCGGAGCACAGGGCAAAGGATTTGCGCCCGAACGTCTGACCACCAGTCATGCCCAAAGCGTCGCGGCGGTTGCCCCGATGATCGAAGCTGGGCAATGGTATCGCCCGTCGTATTTCCCGATCGATGGCGAACAAACTTGGCGTCAATCCTGTGATCGCGAGGTCGAGTACGTGCGCAACGCGGTCGGCGTGTGTGACGTATCCACGCTTGGTAAAATCGACATTCAGGGACCGGACGCAGCCCGCTTTCTTGATTTCGTATACACCAACACGTTTTCGACGCTGAAACAGGGGCGCGTGCGCTATGGTTTGATGTTGCGCGAAGATGGGTTTGTCATGGACGACGGCACAACCGCGCGCCTTGGGCCAAACCATTACGTGATGACCACCACCACGGCAGCGGCAGGTGAAGTGATGCGGCATCTGGAATTTGCCGCCCAGGTGCTGCGTCCTGAATGGAATGTGCGGATCGTGTCTGTAACAGAACAGTGGGCGCAGTTTGCCGTGGCAGGGCCGCGGTCGCGCGATCTGCTGCTGGGCGTTTTGGATGCGCCGATCGACAATGAAAGCTGGCCGTTCATGTCCTGTGGTGCTGTGTCGTTAAAGGGTGTTCTTGGGAGATTGTTCCGCATTTCGTTCTCGGGGGAACATGCCTATGAGCTGGCAGTGCCTTCGCGCTATGGTGCGGCGCTTTTTAGCTTGCTGGTGGCGCGGGCCGAGGCCATGGCTGGCGGGGCATACGGCATGGAGGCGCTGAATGTCCTGCGCATAGAAAAGGGTTTCATCACCCACGCTGAGATCCACGGTCGCGTGACTGCAGGCGATATCGGAATGGATCGGATGGTCTCGTCCAAGAAAGACTGTATCGGCAAGGTGATGGCCGCGCGCGCCGGACTCGTTGATGAGGAACGCGAGCAGCTTGTCGGCCTTAAACCCGTCGGCCCGGTCAAGCAACTGACAGCCGGTGCCCATATCTATTCGGATGGGAAAGATCCGGTAAGCGCCCATGATCAGGGCTATGTTACCTCTGTTGGGTTTTCTCCAACCTTAGGGCATTTCATTGGCCTTGGTTTTGTGCGCGAAGGGCTGAGCCGCCACGGAGAAGTGCTGCGCATGACCGATCATTTGCGTGGCATCGATACGCAGGTAGAGCTGTGTAACCCTGTATTCTTTGATCCGGAAGGAGGGCGGACACGTGGTTAAACTGGCTGCAACATCGCCGCTTGACGATATGGCGCCGATGACCATTGGCACGGTATCCCTCAAAGAGGTGGACTTGGGCGTTCTGACCTCGCTTGCGCCCTACGGCGGGCAGCGTAAATCAATGAGCGCAGCACTTAAAGCTGCGCATGGGATGGCACTGCCCGCTCCGAACCGCATCACTGGCAAGGCAGGCGCACGCGCAATTTGGTTTGGTCGCGACATGGCGCTGCTGGCGGGCCCTGAACCTGATGCCTCTCTGGCGGTATATGGTGCGCTTACGGATCAGACAGATGCCTGGGCTTGCTTGCAAATGTCCGGTGCAGATAGTGAAGACGTGCTGGCGCGGCTTGTGCCCGTTGATCTCCGCAATGCTTTTTTCAAGCGTGGCCATACCGTGCGTAGCCTGGTGCAGCACATGAACGGGTCAGTCACGCGCACTGGGGCAGACACGTTTTTGGTCATGGTATTTCGATCCATGGCTGGGACTCTTTTGCATGATTTACAAAGGGCGATGGAAAGCATTGCTGCGCGGCGATAGTGTCCGTGCTATTGATTCTTAACGACGGAGCCTGCCTTGACCCGCCTCGCATTGATGATTTCAGCCACACTGCTGGCGAATGCTGCTTTGGCCGATGAGCACCTAGAAGAGGCCTGTGTTTATCAGGCGAAAGTGGTGTCTGCTATCCAGCTGGCCCGATTAAAACGCGTGCCGGAGCGGTCCGTTTCCGAACATATTCTGGCGACGGATCCCGACTGGCCTGAGCAATACAATGTCGCCATCCCCCTGATTGCACCATGGGTTTACGAACAAAAAAGACGCGTTATCAGGAAGAAAGATCTGAGCGCGGTCTGGGCCGAACTTTGTTTGCGGCAATAAGGGCAGGGGTTGCCTCTCGACTTTTGGTCGCATCGTCCCGATATTAACAGCATGAGCCTGCCGCCTGGATTTCTAGATGAATTGCGCACGCGCCTGTCCCTTGGACAGGTGGTTGGTCGCAAGGTCGCGTGGGATGCGCGCAAATCTAATCAGGGCAAAGGTGATTTGTGGGCGCCTTGCCCGTTCCATCAGGAAAAGACCGCATCGTTTCATGTGGATGATCGCAAAGGCTATTACTATTGCTTTGGTTGCCATGCCAAGGGTGATGCCATCAGCTTTGTCCGAGAGACCGAAAATGTAGGCTTCATGGAGGCGGTCGAGATTTTGGCAGGAGAGGCCGGCATGCCGATGCCGGAACGCGATCCGCGTGCTAAGGAAAAGGCAGACCGCCATACATTACTGGCAGAAGTCATGGAGCAGGCGGTTCAGCATTTCCGATTGCAACTCAAGACAGGGGCCGCCGCTGATGCGCGCAGCTATCTGGATCGGCGTGGTTTATCTGCTGCGGCGCTTGACCGATGGGAGATAGGGTTCGCGCCGGATACCTGGCAGGGGCTTTGGGATGCGCTCAAGGCCAAGAGTGTCGAAGACGACCTGATCTTGGACGCCGGTTTAGCAAAGCCCAGCCAGAAGGGCGGCAAGCCCTATGACACATTCCGTGGCCGCATCATGTTTCCTATCCGCGATGCCCGAGGCCGGTGCATCGCCTTTGGCGGACGCGCGATGGACCCATATGACAATGCCAAATACCTTAATTCCCCTGAAACAGAATTGTTCGACAAGGGCCGTAACCTCTACAATCATGGGCCCGCGCGCACGGCCGCAGGCAAAGGCCAGCCGCTAATCGTGTCCGAGGGTTACATGGATGTGATTGCGCTTGCAGAGCATGGATTTGGTGCAGCCGTTGCTCCTCTTGGTACGGCTATCACCGAACATCAGTTGGCTTTATTGTGGCGCGTGTCGCCCGAGCCGATTATCGCGTTGGATGGCGATACGGCCGGTCTGCGCGCTGCGATGCGCCTGATTGATCTGGCCTTACCACTGCTGGCGGCTGGAAAATCTCTGCGCTTTGCGCTGATGCCCGAGGGGCAGGATCCCGATGACTTGCTCAAGTCTCAGGGCGCGACTGCACTTCAAAAGCTGTTGGATGGTGCGATCCCGATGGTCAGTCTGCTGTGGCAACGCGAGACGGAAGGGAAAAATTTTGATAGCCCCGAACGCAAGGCGGCGCTCGACAAGGTTCTTCGTGACAAGGTTAAATTGATCCAGGACCCATCGATCCGACAGCACTATGGGCAGGCGATCAAGGATCTGCGCTGGCGACTTTTCCGGCCGCAGCACAGCGGAATAACCGCCCGAAAGGGAAATCGCCGATGGCAACCACCACAGTCCGCCATGCCAAGCACAAAATCGTCAGTTCTAGCAAGCGCTGGGGATGCGCATGTGACCGTTCAACTGCGTGAGGCAGTGATCCTTGCTGCACTGATCTGTACTCCTCAGGTGGCCGAGGAATTCGAGAGCAGCCTTGAAAACCTTGAGTGCTCTGACAGAGACCATGCCGTTCTGCGGGATATGATCCTACGCCACTCTCGGGATGGTGCACGGGTGTTGCGTGAAAAGATTTTTGGCGCACTTGGGCCGGATGCCCTTGATAATATGCTATCATCGCGCCATTTGGCCATTATCCCCTGTATACGCACGCCGGGGGATGCTGACATGGTACGGTCGACCGTGGCCGAAGAGATCGCAAAACTTAGCGCGGCAGAGGGGTTAAATGCTGAAATAGCGGACGCGGTTCAGGACATGGCGGGAACAGCAGATGAAGGTGTAACGTGGCGTCTGCGTGAGGCGGCAGCCGCAGCAGCAGATGCGTCACGAAGCACGCAAGAGGACATGGCCGAGTACGAAACAGGCGACAATGGTGCCCGAGTAAGCCGCCGCGAGCTGGACGCCTTTGACGCTTTGATGGACAAGATCAGGTTTACTAAGCCAGGGCGGTGATGCGTTTTGGCAGCGAAACCTTCAGAGATTTAACGTATATGGGTGGCCGAATCACCCAAAGGCATGGATGATTCTTTTAGTGATTCGGTAAGACGAATCACTTAGGAGCCCCGGCAAAGGAGCCCAGGATGGCCGCGAAAGACACGAACGAAGACGCCAAGACCGACAACCAAGACGCGGAGCACTCGCTGGACATGAGCCAGACCGCCGTCAAAAGGATGATCGGCGAAGCGCGCGAAAAGGGTTACATCACTTACGATCAGCTGAACACGGTTCTGCCCCCTGATCAGGTGAGCTCGGAACAGATCGAGGATGTGATGTCGATGCTGTCCGAAATGGGCATTAACATCATCGAAGATGAAGAGGCCGATGAGGAAGAGCACAAAGGCTCGACAGATGTGGCAACCACCGAAGGTACCCGCGATCTGACGCTGGGTGCGACGGGTCAGGCAAAACTTGACCGGACGGATGATCCTGTCCGGATGTATCTGCGGGAAATGGGCAGCGTCGAGCTGCTTAGCCGTGAGGGCGAGATCGCCATCGCCAAGCGTATCGAGGCGGGCCGCAACACAATGATTGCGGGCCTTTGCGAAAGCCCTCTGACTTTTCAGGCGATTACGATTTGGCGCGACGAATTGCTGTCCGAAGATATCCTGCTGCGCGATGTGATCGACCTAGAGGCTACTTTCGGCACTCAGATGGGCGAAGAGGGCGAGGTGCAAGAGCCCGTTGTCGACGCCGCAGCCAAGCCTGAGGACAAGACCGATACGACCCCTGAGTTAGACGCCGACGGCAACCCGATTGCCAAGGATGATGACGACGAGGAGGAAGAAGAACAGGCCAACATGTCGCTTGCGGCCATGGAGGCGGCACTTAAGCCTCAGGTACTCGAAGCTCTTGATATTATCGCCGACGATTATGCGAAACTGAGCGAGATGCAGGACAGCCGCATCTCGGCGACACTGAACGAAGACGATTCTTTTACCAAAGGTGATGAGGCGACTTACCAAAAGCTGCGGGCCGAGATTGTTTTGCTGGTGAATGAACTTCACCTGCACAACAACCGGATCGAAGCTCTGATTGATCAGTTGTACGGCATCAACCGCCGCATCATGCAGATCGACAGCTCGATCGTGAAACTGGCCGATCAGGCCCGTATCAACCGCAAGGAATTCGTCGATTCTTATCGCGGCCGCGAGCTTGATCCTGGCTGGCTCGAAGAGATGAGCGGCAAATCTGGTCGTGGTTGGCAGATGTTTATCGAAAGGTCGACCGATAAGGTTGAAGAGCTTCGCGCGGAAATGGCCCAAGTGGGCCAGTATGTGGGCCTTGATATTTCTGAGTTCCGCCGCATCGTGCAGCAGGTTCAGAAAGGCGAAAAAGAGGCCCGCCAAGCGAAAAAGGAAATGGTCGAAGCGAACCTGCGCCTCGTGATCTCTATTGCTAAGAAATATACCAACCGCGGACTTCAGTTTTTGGATCTGATTCAGGAAGGCAATATCGGCCTGATGAAGGCTGTCGACAAGTTTGAATACCGACGTGGTTATAAATTCAGCACATATGCCACGTGGTGGATTCGTCAGGCGATCACCCGATCCATCGCGGATCAGGCGCGCACCATCCGTATTCCCGTGCATATGATTGAGACGATCAACAAGCTTGTGCGCACAGGCCGCCAGATGCTCCACGAGATTGGTCGCGAACCCACGCCCGAAGAGCTTGCGAAAAAGCTGCAAATGCCGTTAGAAAAAGTCCGAAAGGTGATGAAAATCGCCAAGGAGCCTATTTCGCTTGAAACACCGATCGGCGACGAAGAAGACAGCCAGCTGGGCGATTTCATTGAGGACAAGAATGCCGTATTGCCGCTGGACAGCGCGATTCAGGAAAACCTCAAGGAAACAACTACTCGGGTTCTGGCGTCACTTACACCGCGCGAAGAACGTGTGCTGCGGATGCGTTTTGGCATTGGTATGAATACCGACCATACGCTTGAAGAGGTCGGTCAGCAGTTCAGCGTGACCCGCGAGCGTATCCGTCAAATTGAAGCAAAAGCGCTACGCAAGCTGAAACACCCGTCACGATCGCGCAAGCTTCGCAGTTTCTTGGATCAATAAACCGGTCTCATTGATGGGCGCCCCAATGGTTGGGGCGCGCATAATCCCAAGAGTGGAGCAAATTTTGGAGATAATACCGTGTCAGTTGTCATTGATATTCAACACAACAAAGCCCCTTGCAGACTGCTTGAAACTTCATGATGCCCATCAGGCAACATACGCGGTGTCGGCTCGTCGTTGATTGTGATTAGGGCAATTACGCCGCGATCTTGCGAATTACTAAGAACGGGCACTTCGTAAATTCCTGTTAATCGCATCCATCCGATCAATCGTAGCCTGATCAAAGTCAAGCGGCTTGTAGTAGATTGATGAGCGGCTAATCTCGAGCAGTCTACATTGACGCGTCAGGCTCAAACCGTGTTATCTTTGACGGACCATAGCGCGGCGTTCTGACGGGTTCATCACCTCTCGGGGCATTTCTGCGCTATACCCTGTCGCTAAGACTTCAGCCCTTAGTACAAGAAATCATTTTCGCTCTTGAGTTGGCCAAAATGGCATGAATTATTTTTAATTTCACTGTCCTTGTTCTCAGCATTTTTTATTTTGTCGGAAAAAACGCCCGCCATGCCTTCAGTCACCTTGCGTTTCCACGTGCTCACTCAGGTCGGATGCAGCTGGCGCTTCGCTGCGATCTACTGCACCGTCTTGTCTCAACGCAGCGCATCAAGGGCCACTGCAGCATTGGAATGATCTGATAAAGCTCCGTCGCTTCGTCATTTGCGTATCCATTCATTCGTGTTGAATACATCGCAGCACGCGGTCCAAATTGGCCAAACAGCTTGAGCCGTCAAAGAAAATTGCGACGTGAAATATTTAATCTTACTTCGATCAAAAACCTCAGGCCTCTTGACCTTACAGTGACGGGAACCTTTATAGATAAATTATGACAGAAACTGCACTTTCTTTTGAAATTACGGGGTTGAACTGTGCCTCTTGTGCGGGTCGGGCAGAAGCGGCGCTTGCTGCGATCCCAGGTGCGCGTCAAGCGCGGGTTAATCTTGTCGGGCACAGCGGGCACGTTTCGGGTGTCGCTGCTGAGGCGGTGGTGCAGGCCCTTGTTGCAGTTGGTTATAATGCGCAGATCAAATCAGCTAAATTTGACATCCCAGCCATATCATGTGCGTCCTGCATCGCTCGGATTGAGGCGGTAGCTCGGAATGTTCCGGGCACACTAAGCGCCAATGCTGCGCTGCCAACACATAGCCTGACAATTGAAACCTTAGGGTCGCTGGACGTCGTCCGCGCAGCTCTTACCGAGGCCGGATATCCGGCAGCGGCAGCGACGCCAGACACACCGGATCAAGATCCAGCGCGTGCCCTGTTGTGGCGGTTCATCTGGGCTGCTGTTCTGACTTTGCCGGTGTTTGTCGCAGAAATGGGCGGGCACCTATATCCACCTTTTCACCAATGGATCGCTGCGGCTGTGGGGTTGCAAAACAGTCACATAGCACAGCTTGCTCTGAGCTTTTTGGTGCTGGCCGGCCCCGGTGCAGAGTTTTTCAAGCAAGGTATACCGGGGTTGTGGCACGCGCGCCCAGACATGGATGCGCTGGTGGCGCTTGGTGCTGGATCCGCTTTTATCTTTTCGGCGGTGGCCGTTATTGCACCGGGTCTCTTGCCGCCTTCGGGCGTCTATTTTGAAGCCGCAGCCGTAATTGTCACCCTGATCCTGCTCGGGCGCTGGCTGGAGGCGCGAGCCAAGGGGCGGACCGGAGATGCCGTACGCCGTCTGATTGGACTGCGCCCTGACAGCGCCGAAATTATCGAAAATGGAATGCCCCGCACCGTTTCAATCGACCAGATCAATGTGGGTGATGTTTTGCGCCTCAAGCCAGGTGGGCGGGTCGCTGTTGATGGCGTGGTTGTCGACGGTGAAACCTATCTCGACGAATCCATGCTAACCGGTGAGCCGTCGCCGGTGCTGAAACAATCAGGCGATACGGTCAGCGCAGGCACATTGGCCGCGACAGGATCACTTACCTATCGCGCAACGCATGTCGGGCGCGATACTGAACTGGCTCGGATCGCTGCCCTCACAGAACAAGCACAGGCTGCTCGTCTACCAATCGAAGCGCTGGTCAACCGCATTACGGCCCGCTTTGTACCTGCAGTGCTGGGTATTGCTACTATGACCTTTGTAACGTGGCTGTTATTGGTCGATCTCGGACCTGCCGTTGTGGCCGCTGTATCGGTTCTGATTATTGCATGCCCCTGCGCCATGGGGCTGGCCACGCCCATGTCGATCATGGTTGGAACAGGGCGGGCGGCGCAATTGGGTGTGCTTTTTCATAAGGGGGGGGCACTTCAACGGCTTCAGGATGTGCAGGTGATTGCCTTTGACAAGACGGGTACCTTGACCGAGGGCAAATCCATGCTCACAGACGTCGCCTGTGACACAGATAACGCTCAACTGCTGCACCTTGTGGCGGGCGTCGAAAGCCGCTCTGAGCACCCCATCGCGCGCGCAATCGTTGCCGCCACCGAGACCGTTGCACAAGATGTGACAGGCTTTTCCGCAATCATGGGCAAGGGCGCAAGCGCAACGGTCGATGGGCTTCTTGTTCATGTTGGCAATATCGAACTGTTGCAAGGCAGGGGCATACAAATATCAGACAGGTGGCATAAAATTGGCGCTGACTGGGCCGCAACCGGAGTGACGGCTGTGCACGTGGCCATGGACGGCGCACATATAGGTGTCCTGGCGATCAGTGATCCGATTAGACCAGGCACGGCGCATACTTTGGCTGCGATCGCTGCGACGGGTCGCAAAATTGCAATGATCTCTGGTGATGCGCAGAGTACGGCGGACCATGTCGGTTCAATTCTTGGGATCGACATTATTATTGGGAACACACGACCAGACGGCAAGGTCGCGGCACTTCGTGATCTGCGTGACAGATACGGCGCGGTTGCTTTTGTAGGGGATGGTATAAACGATACCCCGGCGCTGGCAGCCGCCGATGTCGGCCTTGCAGTGAATCGGGCCAGTGATGCGGCTGTAGAGGCAGCAGATGTGGTTTTGATGTCGTCTGACCCCGATGCGGTACTGCGCGCATTGTCAATTAGCCAAGCGACCCTGCGCAATATTTGGCAAAACTTGTCTTGGGCCTTTGGTTACAATACTCTGTTGATCCCACTGGCCGCCGGTCTGCTGGTCCCATTGGGTGGGCCACAGCTGTCACCGGCGCTTGCGGCATTGGCCATGGCGCTGTCTTCTGTCTTTGTCGTTAGCAACGCGCTGCGGTTGCGCAAGGTCGGCGGGTCATGAACATCTCTGATGTGGGCAAAGCGGCTGACCTATCGGCAAAAACCATCCGTTACTACGAAGAGATCGGCCTAATTCAGCCCCTGCGCAGCGTTAATGGATATCGCAGTTTTACTGATTCTGACGTGCAAAAGTTACAATTTCTTGCCCGCGCCCGCGCTCTTGGGTTCTCTATAGATCATTGCCGGTCTTTGCTGGCCCTTTGGGCTGATCACAGCCGCGCCAGCTCTGATGTCAGACGCATTGCTCACGATCACTTAGCCGAGATTGAAAACAAAATCGCGGCCTTGAAATCCATGCAGAATACTCTGACCAATTTGGTAGAATCCTGTGCAGGCGATGACCGGCCTGACTGCCCTATCCTGTTAGACCTCGCCACTCAGAAAAAAGTTAAGCCCTAAGTGCCTCTTTTCTTTTTGGTGGCGATAAAACTAACCTTTATTGCGCCTCAACTTGAAAACCACGCAAGCAAAGTCCGCGAGGCATGGTAAGTGCGCTTGTTTTAACCTGGTATCAAGCGCTGGTTAGGTCAACGTCGGCGATCCCGACGAGATGACATTGGCTGGAAAGCGACACCCACATGTGCCTCGCAATAGGGCTTGCCCTGTTGTACCGGCAGCCCACAAAACCAAAAGTCGTCGGTTGCAGGGTCACCCACAGGCCATTTGCACGTCCGCTCGGTCAACTCCATCAGGCTGATTTTCTTGGCCTTCTTCTCGACCTCATTGACCTTGGCCAGCGCCTCTGGGCTGATTTCGTTTGCTGACGGTTGCGGGGGCAACGGTTGACCAGCGGGGATAATCTGCTTACGCGCCGGCAGCGTGGTTTTTGTCTCAGTCGCGGGTGCCGGCTTGATCGCTGGTTCCGTTTTGGGTTGCGGTTTTGATCTGGCTTCTGCCTTAGGGGCAGCTTTTGCCTTGCCGTCGGCCTTGGTGCTGCCACCGCCACTGGCGCGGTTAGACAGGCCCAGCCGATGCACTTTGCCAATCACAGCATTTCGGGTCACGCCACCCAGTTCTTTTGCGATCTGGCTGGCCGACTGGCCTTCGCCCCACATCTTTTTCAGCAGTTCTACACGGTCATCAGTCCAGGACATCAGTGGCTTTCTGAGCTAAAAAAGCGGCCGCTTTTGGGCCGCTCTGGTTCTACTTCAGTTTCGACCTCTATATTAATATCATGTGCCAAAGTTACAAGGGATGTTCGTTCGGTTACGGTTTGGCCGAGATCGGTCGTGTGCGGCCCTCGCGCCACGCTAGCAAAAGTGCCCCCAAAATGATGATTGCCGCACCCAGTAATGTCACGTGGTCTGGGATCACATCGTAAAACACAACATCGTAAAGCGCGGCAAAGATCAGTGTGCCATAGCTAAAAGGGGCCACAAAACTCGCATCGGCTCTTGCCATAGCGTTTACAAAACAGGTTTGTGCAACCGCCATGGCAACACCCAGTGTCGCCATCAGAACCCACTGTGTAGGCATTGGGGCCTGCCAAACCCAGATAACAGCCACTCCGGCGATCCCAACCCCAATGGCATTGTTCACAAAAAGGATTGAAAATAGGTTTTCTCGGCTGGTCAGCTTTTTGATGACGTTCAGCTCTGCACCTAGGATCACCGCTGCCGCTAATGCCAAAAGCGCCGCGGGCTGAAAGCTGTCAGGTGTTGGACGAAGTAGAATCATCGCACCGATCAAAGAAATTCCTGCCGCGAGCCAGCGCCATTTACCAACCCGCTCACCAAGGAACGGAATCGCAAAAATCATGCCAAAGACCGGGTTGATAAATGAAATCGCGGTCGCATCGGCCAGCGGGATGTATGCAACCGAAGCGAACATAAGCGTCAACCCCGCCCATCCGCCAATTGTCCTTGCCAAATGCAGGCCAAGGTGAGGGCGTTGCAACGTCGGCCTTAAAATTGCTACCGCGATTGAAAATGCAAGAAAAGCAAACAAAAAACGACCAAACACGATTTGAAACGGATGTATCGCCGGTCCGAACTGATCGGTACCAAGCGCTTTGGCGATCAGCGTTGTTGCGGCGATGAAAGCAGTCGCAACCGCAATCAGACCTGCCGCCAAAGCGGGGTTGTGGGGCTTGGCACGATACATGTCGTCTGTCCTGCGCCCACGGGTGCGCTAGCGCAAGTGAATTGTTCTTGTGACTTTTCTATGGTGCCGCTGTAATAATTTGTTTATCGACCTCGGCATGAGCAACTGGACACACCTCCGACAACGCACCTGACGTAATCAACGCAACTGATCGCTGCGATGTCGCTCTCTTTGCCACCCACGCTTACCACTCATAAATTGTTGACCCGGCCGCCCGCCTCATGCACCAAGGCTTGCATGTCGCTTTTGGCTTCTTTTCAAGGATGATCCAGATGATCACTTCTGTTCTGCCCACCTATTCCCGTGCACCCCTAAGCTTTGTTAAGGGTGAAGGCTCTTGGTTGATCGAGGCAGACGGACGACGTTTTCTGGATCTTGGTGCCGGGATCGCCGTTAACGCACTGGGCCATGCGCATCCTGCGCTGACACAAGCGCTGACAGAACAGGCCGGAGCACTCTGGCATACCTCGAACCTTTACCATATTCCGCAACAACAGGCTCTGGCTGATAAATTGGTCGATGCGACCTTCGCGGACACGGTATTTTTTACCAACTCAGGAACAGAATCTTGCGAGCTCGCAGTCAAGATGGCGCGCAAGTATTGGTACGATCAAGGTCACTCAGAAAGGGTCGAGATCATTACCTTTTCAGGCAGCTTCCATGGCCGGTCTGCAGCAGGCATCGCCGCTGCAGGTGCAGAAAAAATGACCAAGGGATTTGGCCCGTTGCTGCCCGGGTTTGTCCATTTGAATTTTGCCGATCACGATGCAATCGCGCCCGCAATCACTGATAAGACAGCTGCGATCCTCGTTGAACCAGTGCAGGGCGAAGGTGGCATCCGCCCGTTGCCAGATGCTTGCCTGAAAGGGTTGCGCGACCTGTGCGATGAAAAAGGCATTCTTCTTATCCTTGATGAGGTCCAGTGCGGCGTTGGTCGAACGGGCAAGCTCTTTGCGCATGAATGGGCCGGGATTGACCCCGACATCATGATGGTCGCCAAAGGCATCGGTGGGGGTTTTCCTTTGGGCGCTGTGCTTGCGACGCAAAACGCAGCCAGCGGTATGACGGCAGGCACCCATGGCTCGACATATGGCGGCAATCCTCTAGGCTGTGCGGTGGGGTGCAAAGTTCTTGATATCGTCGCCGACCCTGAATTCCTGTCCGACGTTAACCGCAAGGCTGCCTTGCTGCGCCAAAAACTTGAAGGACTGATCGCAAATCACCCGGATGTTTTCGACAGCGTCCGCGGATCAGGCCTGATGATGGGAATCAAATGCAAAACCGCAAACACTGATGTCGTTGACGCAGGTTATGCGCATCAGCTTCTGACAGTGCCTGCGGCTGATAACACGGTACGCTTGCTGCCTCCACTTTCTATTACCGACCAAGAGATCTGCGAAGCCATCAATCGTCTCGATGCGGCTGCATCCATTCTCGCATCCTGATCCGCCTTCATCTTGCCAGATAAACTCCGGGGGCCCGGGGGCTGGCCCCCGGCACGTTCCAAAAAGAGATACCGCCATGACCCACTTTCTAGACATTAACACCACCCCACAGGCAGACCTGCGGCAGATCATCGACTCCGCCCATGCCATGAAAACTGCTCGTTTGGGCCGTCCAAAGGGCACCACGGATGATGATCAGCCGTTGGCCGGTCACATGGTTGCGCTGATCTTTGAAAAACCATCCACCCGCACGCGCGTTTCGTTTGACGTGGGTGTGCGACAGATGGGTGGCCAAACCATGGTACTGTCGGGAAGTGACATGCAATTGGGTCACGGCGAAACCATCGCTGACACCGCTCGCGTGCTTAGCCGCTATGTCGATCTGATCATGATCCGGACCTTCGAAGAAGCGACACTGCTCGAGATGGCCGAATACGCGTCTGTGCCGGTGATCAACGGTCTGACCAACCGCACCCATCCCTGCCAAATCATGGCCGATGTGATGACATTCGAAGAACATAACGGCCCGATCAAGGGCAAAAAGGTTGTCTGGTGTGGTGATGGCAACAATGTCTTTGCCAGCTTTGCCCATGCGGCCAAGCAGTTCGATTTTAATCTCGTCTTTACCGGCCCCGAGCCGCTTGACCCAGAGACTGCCCTAAATGGGCTGTATACCACCGAGCGTGACCCCAATCTTGCAGTTCAGGGGGCCGACCTTGTGGTGACCGACACGTGGGTCTCGATGCATGATCCACAATCTGCGCGCGAGCGGCGGCACAACCAATTGCGTGGTTACCAAGTGAACGCTGATCTGATGCGCAAAGCGAAGCAGGGCAGCTTGTTCATGCACTGCCTACCCGCACACCGCGATGACGAAGCGACCTCCGAAGTGATGGACGGCCCGCAGTCAGTGATCTTTGACGAGGCTGAAAACCGCTTGCATGCGCAAAAGGCAGTTATGCGCTGGTGCTTGGGTGTCTGATATTTCTGCTGGCCGCATTTGCATCTGAATGCGCGCAAACTCTACCCAACGAATAAACACTTTAAATTCTGGCGGCCAAGTCCAAATCTAGCTGTTCGATAGCTGTGCCCTCATCTGGCACCTGATCAATCAGTATCAGGCGGCAGCTAAAGGGCCACCAAGCCCGATACCCCTCTATATTGGCGGTTAGGCTTGTGCCCCCGGCTGCGCCGCATATGTTGGCCCGGAAAGCAGCGTCAAAGGGCAAAGACATGGAAAAGGCGGATATCGGGGTCTTTGGCACCGGAACCATGGGCAGTGCGTTGGCGCTCAACTTTGCAGAGCAGGGCTTTGCCGTCTCCATTTCGAACCAAAACAGCGACGGAGTTATAGATGTCGAAGTCGAGGCTAAATTGCTCGCAGGCTCCGTCACCACCCATCTAGATATTGGCAATTTTGTACGCTCGCTCAAGGCACCGCGTACCATACTGTTCATGATCCCATCGGGCGATCCGATGGATGCGATGATAGAGCTTTTGACGCCGTTGCTGGAACAGGGTGATACGATCATTGACGGTGGAAATGCTGATTTCAACCGCACCCGCAGCCGCACGGACCGCCTGAGCGGGACAGGCATACATTTCGTTGGCATGGGTGTTTCAGGCGGTGCCGAAGGGGCCCGTCGTGGGCCTTCTATGATGGTCGGAGGCAGTGCGCATTCCTGGGCCCAGTTCAAGCCCATGGCTGAAGCCATCGCTGCCAAGTTCAACGGCGACCCATGCGTTGCGCATTTGGGTCCCGATGGTGCCGGCCACTTTGTTAAGACCGTACACAACGGCATCGAGTATGCGGATATGCAGATGATAGCAGAAATCTATGGGATACAGCGCGATCTGGCAGGGCATTCCGCTGCAACGATCGGTGCAATGTTCCAAAGCTGGCAGACTGGCGCGCTCAATTCCTATTTGATCGAAAGTGCAGCTACAGTTTTGCAGGCGACCGATGAAGAAACCGATGGGCCGATGATCGACGTGATTTTGGACAAGGCTGGACAAAAGGGTACCGGTCGCTGGACCCTTATCGAGGCATTGAAACTGGGGCAGTCGGCATCGACCATCGAAGCCGCGGTGGGTGCGCGGGGGTGGTCGTCGGAAAAGGCCATGCGGCTGGCGGCCAGCGATATCCTGTCCTCGGGAGCACAAAAGACGACATTGCCCAGCGAAACTGATTTGTTCGAGGCCATGTATGCTGGACGCATCCTTGCCCACGCGCAGGGTTTCCAGATCATGGCGGCCGCATCTGACACATTCGGATGGTCGCTCGACATGGCACGCATTTCCGAGATTTGGCGTGCAGGCTGTATCATCCGCTCAGCCCTTCTGGACACATTTGCCGAGGCTTTTCGCGGGCCGCTCCCACATGGGCACATGATTTTGTCCGCCAAGATGGCCGAGCAGCTGAAAGACGCGATGCCCGGTCTGCGCCGGGTCGTGGCTGCGGCGGCTCTGAACGGTCAACCAGTGCCTGCTCTTTCCGCGGCACTAGCATGGTATGATAGTATGCGCCAATCGCGGGGCACCGCGGACATGATACAGGGCCTACGCGATTATTTTGGTGCCCACGGTTTTGAGCGTACCGACCAAGAGGGACACCACCACGGATCTTGGTGATCACCTATCAGTTTCTGGGTTTAGCGCGCAGGGTTGGATCGGCCTGTGTCGGGTCTTTGGGCCACGGATGTTTGGGATACTGCCCACGCATATCCTTGCGCACATCGTCATAGGACGTTGCCCAGAACCGGGGTAAGTCAGATGTCACTTGTACGGGCCTGCGGGCAGGTGACAACAGCGTGATCTGCAATGGCTTGCGGCCCACCATCGGATGATTTGTGACCCCGAACATCTCTTGCAGGCGCACAGCGATGCCCGGCACATCTTCGGCATAATCAATTGGTACGTTGCGCCCCAACGGCGTCGTGAAATGCCCAGGCACAGCCCTGTCAAGTGTTTTTATGCGATCCCAGCCCAACAGAGCCTGTAGCGCTGGAAGAATATCAAAATCTTTCCAATCAGCACCCGTGCGCACGCCGCTCAGATGCGGCAACAACCAGTCCTCAAGCGAGGCCATCAAACCGGCTTCGCGAAGGTCGGCAAAGCCGTCGTCCATCAATGCTGCCCGCTTCATCAGTCGCGCCGCAGCAGGTGAAGGCCGCAAACCCAAGTGGCGCACTCCGTCCAGCATGGCGTGCGCGATCTCGTCTCCAGGTGCGCCTTTCCATGCCCGATCTTCTAGGATTAGCGCGCCAAAGCGCCTTTGCGTTCGTGTCAGGACCCGGTTTTCGCGGCGCGACCAATGGCACAGATCATGCCAAGTCATCTGATCTCCGAACAGACCCTCCAGATCGTCTTGGGCCAGTGTTGTCGCCTGCCGGATGCGGGCCTCCCGCGGGTCTCCGTCAAGATCGGTGGCTACGATCAAACGCTGTCCGACAAGCGCATCACCTTGTGGCAGAACCGCGCCCTTTCCCCCCGACAGTACATAGCGCGGCGCATCGCCATCGCGGCGCAGCCCAATTCTGTCAGGATAGGCAAGGGCAGCCATTGCACCGAGGCTGAGTACGTTCTTTTTGCCTGTGCGTTTGAGGCGTCGGGCTTCATCGCGGATGCGTTGTACGGTGCCGCGATGCACGCGATCCCCAAAACCTGCTGGATCTGCAATCGCGCGCATCCGCAGCGCCAGATCGGTGCCCCGACCGCGCATCGGGTCACGCTCGGCCAAAAGTGCACCCAGCGTGGCGGCCTGATCGCCCGCAGTGACCAGCATATGAGCAAGGCGTGGGTGCAACGGCTGGCGCGCCAGCGCTTTGCCATGTTCCGTGATACGTGCACTATCGTCGAGGGCACCCAGCATCCGAAGCACTGCACGGGCCTCTTCCAATCGTCCCGCATGAGGCTGTGTGACAAAGCGCATGTCATGCGCCTCGCCGCCCCACATGGCCAGTTCAAGTGCAAATGCGCTCAGATCACCAACCTCGATTTCAGGCGGTGGAAAGGCCGCCAATGCACCCTCTTCGCCCCGGGTCCACAACTTGTAGGCAACGCCAGGGGCCATGCGCCCGGCCCGACCCGCCCTCTGGGTTGCCTCGGCGCGGGTGACCCGCTCGGTGATCAGCCGCGACATGCCCGAAGACGCATCGAATCGCGCGCGCCGTGCCCTGCCGCCATCAACAACAATGCGAATGTCGGGAATGGTAAGCGAGGTTTCGGCAATCGACGTTGCCAGTACAATCTTGCGGCCCTTGCCCGGCGCAACTGCAGCACGTTGCGCCTTGAAATCCATTGCCCCAAACAGCGGATAGACAGGGACGTTGGCTGTCTGGCCATCAAGCATCGCCGCAGTCTTGCGGATCTCTCCCTCGCCCGGAAGAAAGGCCAGCAAACTGCCGTGCGCTTCAGCAAAAGCGCTAACGATCAGGTCGGTCATGCCGACCTCAAAGCGCATGTCCTTTGCCATCGGCTTGGGCAGCCAGCGCGGTTCAACATCAAAGCTTTTGCCCTCGGATGTCAGGATAGGTGCCCGCATTACGTCAGCGACAGGCCCCGCATCCAGCGTGGCAGACATCACTAACAGGATAAGATCATCGCGGAGAGCATCGGTCACCTCAAGGCACAGGGCTAAACCTAAATCTGCATTCAAAGAACGCTCGTGGAACTCGTCAAAAATCACGGCCCCAACGCCGGGCAGATCAGGTGCATCCTGCAACATGCGCGTTAGGATGCCTTCGGTTACAACCTCGATTCGGGTAACAGGACCTACGGCACTTTCGCCGCGTATGCGGTAGCCCACGGTATGGCCAACCTTTTGGTCAAGCGATGCAGCCATACGTTCCGCAGCTGCACGAGCAGCAAGGCGGCGCGGTTCGAGCATGAGGATTTTGCCTGCCGTAAGTTCCGCGTCGAGCATTGCCAACGGTACGCGCGTTGTCTTGCCTGCCCCGGGTGGGGCTTGCAACACAGCACGACCGCAGGCACGAAGGTTGTCCAGCAACTCAGGCAGTATTGCATCGATGGGCAAGGGTTCAGCGGCAATCATGTCAGATGTTATGACCCATACCATCGCGCGCGCCAACACTGGACATTTGCGCGCTGCTTTCCCAGAAACGATAGCAGAGGCAAAAGGCTAGGGTCGATGGATACAACCGAACTGGCGAAACGGATCGCAGAGGGCGAAAGGCGGGCTCTGGCCCGTGGCATAACGCTTGTCGAAAGCACACGCGCAGATCAGCGGGTGCAGGCGCGTGATGTGCTCGCGGCTTTGCCCAAAGACCGGCAGGCACTGCGCATCGGCCTGTCGGGCACGCCGGGTGTTGGCAAATCAACGTTCATCGAAGCCTTTGGCATGATGTTGGTTGGGCTGGGCCTGCGCGTGGCTGTGCTTGCGGTTGATCCCAGTTCAGCGCGGTCGGGCGGATCGATCCTTGGGGACAAGACGCGCATGGATCGCCTGAGCAGAGAGGCTCGTGCCTTTATCCGACCGTCGCCGAGCCAGACGCATCTGGGTGGCGTGGCGCGCCGGACCCGCGAGGCTGTCGCGCTTTGTGAAGGGGCGGGATTTGATGTTGTCTTGATCGAAACGGTCGGTGTCGGGCAATCCGAAACGGTTGTGGCGCAAATGTCGGATCTGTTTATTTTGCTGTTGGCACCTGCCGGCGGGGATGAATTGCAGGGGGTCAAACGCGGCATCATGGAAATGGCCGACATGATCCTTGTGAACAAAGCTGATGGAGATCTGAAGCCGGCAGCAACGCGCACCTGCGCAGATTACGCGGGCGCTTTGCGGCTCTTGCGAAAACGCCCTCAGGACCCGCAAAATTTTCCAAAGGCAGTGATGGTGTCAGCCCTTCACGAAAACGGCATCCGCGCAGCTTGGGATGACATGCAGGACCTTGTCACATGGCGACAGGATCAAGGCTTTTTTACAGCCAGTCGTGCCGCGCAAGCGCGGTATTGGTTCGAACAGGATGTTCGCGCCGCATTGCTGGCACAGCTGGATCATCCGGAGGCACAGGCGCTGATGGCTGAATTGGGCGCAGCGGTGGTCGAAAATGCCCTTGATCCGGCTGTTGCGGCAGCGCGAATGCTGGAGCATCTGAACGGGTGAAATGGCGGCGCATCCGATCCATTTCGGGTTGACCCGGTCTCCGATTCCCCCTAAAGCCCGCGAAAGAAATCCAAAGCGTCGCGCGAATTGCGAGGCGTCCGCCGTTTCAGGCTTTTAAAACAGAGCTGGAAACGGCAGGCAAATAAAGAGGATAACCCAATGTCGCGTGTATGCGAACTGACCGGTAAGGGCCCAATGGTTGGCAACAACGTGAGCCACGCCAAAAACAGAACTCGTCGGCGCTTTCTGCCGAACCTGAACGATGTGACCCTGCAATCCGAAGCGCTTGGACGCGGGATTAAGATGCGTATTTCGGCGGCTGCGCTGCGGTCTGTAGATCACCGCGGCGGCCTTGACGCCTTTCTTGCAAAGGCCAAAGACACCGAGCTGTCGGTCAACGCGCAAAAAGTGAAAAAAGAGATCGCAAAAGCTCAATCTGCTTCTGCATAAGCGCTAGCTAAGTCCCGAGATTTAACGCCTCATCTGCACATCACAGACGGGGCTTTTTCGTGAAAACTTTGAGCGAAGAACAAGACCACCATACATTGTTGGAAATCAATTATTTCAATGCTTTGGGTGATGTGCGGCGTTTCGCATACTTGGTCAGGCGCTAAAGGTGCAGTTGTGAAATACGTGCCATACAAGTAAGCGTTCATGAAATGACACGTGCGATATCTGCCCTGATCCTGAGCCTTGTTCTGGCGTTGACCAGCCACAGCGCTGCCGTGGCTCGTAGCGGTCCGGATGCTGTGGGCCAAATGGTGATCTGCACGGGCTTTGGCGATGAAATCCTCTATACGGATGCCGATGGGCAACCGACAAGCGCACCTCATCTATGCTCGGATTGTGTGATCAATCTGGATGCCAGTGTGGTGTCTTTTTGGACACCAGCGGTTATCATGGTCGGAGCAACGCAACTGCAGGCGGCCACTGCTCAGGACGTAGTAGAGCGCATAGATCGCACAACGGGTCCGCCTGTTCGCGGTCCTCCTTGCACGATCTGAAACCCCACTCACTTTCAGATCAAATTTAGGAGAATACGATGACTTATCGTTCATTTATCGCGGCAGTTTGCGCTGCTACTGTTTTGGCCGTACCAGCCTTTGCTGGTGGTATCATGGCTATCGATCCATACGCCCGCGCCGCGAGTCCCAATGCCAAAGCCGGTGCGGCTTTCATGATGCTGAAGAATGACACAGGCCAGGACGACACTTTGATCGCGGCACGCTCGGATGTGGCCAAGCGCGTTGAACTGCATACCCATCTCGAAGTCAGTGATGGTGTTATGCAAATGACTGAGATACAGGGCGGCATTCCATTGGTGGCTGGGGCGACCCACAACATGATGCGTGGCGGCGACCATATTATGTTGATGGGGCTGACTGGCCCGCTGCATCAGGACGCCGAAATATCTGTCACGCTGGTTTTTGAGCAGGCCGGAGAGGTGACTGTTTTAATCCCGGTGGACAACACCCGCAAACCTTCGGGTGCCGGGCACGGTGACCATTCCAACTAAGGGGTTTTGATCTTGTTGCGGACAAATCATGTGAGTTTCACCTGAGAGTTCCCAATGCTGTGCTGTCTAAAATATTCGGAGGCTCAGCTGACACACCACGCATCACCTAACGCGTTGATATCTGTTATTTCAAGCTGCGTTAGGTGGTTCAATTTTTGCATAGCGCTTTAACCTTTAAAAATACCCCCGCGCTACTCAGGCACGGTTAAATTGCTTTGCTTGTACAGGTTGTGGAACGACCATTGTTGTAAAGCAGACGAGCGTTAGTCATCTTCAAGCGTGTCACATATGACGTCTTGCGGCGCCAAACATCGATTAGCCCTTGAAATCAGAGAGCGAGAGGGGCATTTACTGGCGCGTCCGCAATAAGGGGACTGTGTAACAAAGGAGAGACCATGGCCAAGGAAGATACGCACGAATTTCCCGGTGTCGTAAAGGAACTCCTGCCCAATGCGACGTTTCGGGTCGAGCTTGAGAACGGCCATGAGATCATCGCACATACGGCAGGTAAAATGCGCAAGAACCGGATTCGGGTTCTCGCAGGCGATAAGGTACAGGTCGAGATGACCCCATATGACTTGACCAAAGGCCGGATCAATTACCGCTTTAAATAGCATGCGTTTCGGGCGCTTGCTATTTAACACATGTGAACAACGATCCGGCAGCGGATCGGCATACCATGCGAGCGTATTTAACCGATGACTGGTACGCCGAAACTGATCCTCGGGTCGGGCTCGCCGCGTCGGCTAGAGCTGTTGGCACAGCTTGGGCTCGTGCCAGATGACATACGTCCCCCCGACATCGACGAAGATCCACGCAAGGCCGAGCTTCCCCGCCCCTATTGCAATCGAATTACCGCTGAAAAGGTAGCTGCGGTTGATGCAGGCCCCGACGACATTGTGCTGTGTGCCGACACAACGGTGGCCTTAGGCCGCCGGATCATGGGCAAACCAGCCGACGCGGTAGAGGCCAAGGCATTTCTCCGAAGCCTATCAGGGCGCAGACACCGAGTGATTACCGCCGTCGCGATAAAACGCGGCGCGCGCGTTTGGAAAAAGGACGTCGTCAGCAACGTGCGCATGAAGATGTTGTCGCAGATCGAATTAGACGGCTACCTGGCCACGAATGATTGGCAGGGCAAGGCCGGTGGATATGCGATTCAGGGGCCTGCCGGTGCGTTTGTCCCATGGATTAGCGGTTCCTTTAGCGCTGTTGTCGGCCTGCCATTGGCCGAAACAGCGGGACTGCTGCATGCAGCAGGGTACCCGATATGGAGTGAGCAACGTTGAAAGGTCGTACAATCGTTCTGGATCATATCAACAGCCGCGAAGCCGCGGCATTGATGGTGGATGGGCATCTGAGCGATTTTTTCATCGCAACGGACGCGCCCGCCCCCGGGACTGTATATCGCGCAATTGCCGACCGCCCTGTCAAAGGGCAAGGCGGCATGTTTTTAAAGACCCCGGATGGCCCGGCTTTTCTGCGGCAGGTCAAAGGCCTGTCTCCGGGCCAGCCCTTGCTTGTACAGGTCACAGGTTATGCCGAACCGGGCAAAGCCATCCCTGTGACGCAAAAGCTGCTGTTCAAAAGCCGCTACGTGATCGTAACACCGGATGCGCCCGGCGTGAATATATCGCGCAAGATCCGTGATGAGGCGTTGCGAGATGAGCTGCTACTGACCGCGCATGACGCACTTGGCGATCAGCCAACAGGGCTGATCCTGCGTTCCAGCTGTGCGGATGCAGATTTGCTAGAAATTGCTGACGACATTATGAACATGGTACCTATCGCATTAAATGTCTTCAATGCTTCCGACCAATCGATGTCAGTGCTGTCAAAAGGTGATACACCCCACGTGCTGGCGTGGATCAACTGGACCGACCCGGCTGAAATAGCATCACAGGATGGATCCTTCGAAGCTCACGGTGTGCTTGATGCGTTAGACGCGGCACGTGCTGCCTTTGTCAGCTTTGGGCGAGTGGGTGGCATGTATGTTGAGCCCACGCGCGCCTTGATCGCTGTTGACGTAAACACCGGTTCAGATATCTCTTTGGCTGCAGGTTTGAAGGCCAACATGACCTGTGCCGGTATGCTGCCCACAGCGCTGCGTGTGCGCGGGCTTGCAGGGCAGATAACACTCGATCTTGCACCGATGCCCAAAAAGGATCGGCGCACCTTTGAAAACGCTTTGCGCGCCGCATTCAGGGCCGATGATATTGAGACGGCGCTCGTCGGCTGGACGCCACTTGGCCACTATGAGCTACAGCGCAAGCGTGCGCGTTTACCCTTGTTCGAGGTGCTGGAATGAATTGCCCGGTGTGCAGCAATACGGCGATGCCAGAGTACCGCCCCTTTTGCTCACGACGCTGCGCTGATGTGGATCTGGCACGCTGGATGAGTGGCAGCTACGCTGTGCCGTCCGAGTCCGAGGAAGACGAAGCAGAGGCTAAAGAACTGGCTACAAATGCATCACAAAAACCGCACTGACGGTGGAATGCGTGGCGTTGGAACGAAACAAATAAAAAGCCTCTGGACACCCCGACATAGAGGCCCTAGACACCCATGACCCGAACGATGATCGTTCTCCCATGCCCGGGTAGCTCAGGGGTAGAGCAGTGGATTGAAAATCCTCGTGTCGGTGGTTCGATTCTGCCCCCGGGCACCATATAAACTCCCAGAATTTTTCTGGTTTTAGCCGCGTTTATCGCCCTATCTCGCGGCTGCCTGCGCATATGACGCAGCGCAAGGACAGCCCCCTTCGATCCGGTCAGACTTACAGTCAGGCTGAGGGAAGATGGCCGTGTCGGATCAGGGTTTGCACAAAGACCGCAGGGGATGTCTGGCGCTTGCCGCCATTCTGCTTTCGGGGCTGGCCGGAAGCGCTGCGGAGCAGGCGGCGGGGATGGGCGGCGGCATCATGTCGGGGCCGGGCCTCATCTTTACATGCAGGATTGCGCCGTCTGTCATCGCCCGGATGGCGCGGGCGGCAAGCACCTTGGCAAGGCGGCCTCTGCCGATCTGCGGGCCCCAGCGCTGGAGGCGATGTATCACAATGACGACCAACTGCTGGCGCGGGCGATTCTGACGGGCGTGGCCGAGGATGGCGGGCGGCTCGATTCGGTGATGCCGCGTTGGGTCAACCGGCTGAGCCCGGCGGATGTGGCCGAAATCATCGCCTATCTGAAGCAGCTGAAGGGCGGAGAGGGCGCCCTGGGCCGGGGCTGCAAAAGCGGGATCAGGCGACTGCCTCGCGCGGCCCGGGGGCTTGTCGGAAAGCCGTCATGTAAGGTCGCAATTTCAAGACCGAAAAACCGGCCACAAGCTAACCTACGCCCGCCATGAATATGCGCGGGGGCAAGATGAGCAGTTTTCCTACACAGGCCGAAGTCGTCATCATCGGGATCGGGGGGATTATCGGCGCATCCGTCGCGCATCACCTCATCGAAGCGAGATGGGATGACATCGTCGGTATCGACAAATCTGGCATCCCCACGGATATCGGCTCGACCTCGCATGACTCGGCTTTCGTCTTCATGACGGCGCATGATCCGATGTACTACTGGACGGCGAAATATTCCGTCGATTTCTACGACAACATGGGCCATTATGCCCGCGTTGGTGGCCTTGAGGTCGCGCGGACGGGCGATGACGCATAGCTGGAAGAGATCCGCCGCAAGGTGACCTCGGGCAAGGCCCTCGGGACGCGCGCAACGATGATCACCGCCAAGGAAGCGGAGGAGAAATTTCCTCTTCTCGAGGAAGATATGGTCGCCGCCGCGCTCTGGGATCCGGATGCCGGTCTGGTCATCACGCGCTCGCAGACCGGCGCGGGCAAGCTGGTGGATCAGGGCGAGAAAACCGGCAAGCTGCGCGCGTTTTCCAACACGCCTGCGACCTCTCTGGTGATCGAGGACAGGCGCATCAAGGGTGTCGTGACCCATCGCGGCACGATCATGGCCGATCACATGATCGTCTGCGCGGGCCTTTGGGACCTCCTGATCACCGAGATGGCGGGCGAGGATCTGCCGCTGATGCCGATCGATCACCCACTGACCTTCTTCGGGCCGTTCAACGAATTCGCCGGGACCGGAAAGGAGATCGGCTATCCGCTGCTGCGCGATCAGGGCAATTCGGCCTATATGCGCGACACGGGCGATCCGAAGACCGCCGAGGGCGGGCAGATCGAATGAGGCTTCTACGAGTGGAAAGAGCCCCGGATGTGCTACCCGAGCGAATTGCTCGAGAAGGAAGAATCGCGGCTCTCGCCCTCGCAGCGCGATCTGGAGCTGGAACAGGTGATGGACGGGCTGGAGCGCGCGATCGAGCTGACGCCGATCCTCGCCGAGCTTGGCTATAACGAAAGCCATTCCTTCAACGGGCTGCTGCAGGTCCATGCCGAT
>JAQWVA010000103.1:0-65279 GCA_029250205.1 Tateyamaria sp. | reverse complement strand
TGCAGTCACGGTGTCTTGTTTGCCTGCGATAATTACGTCATCGCCTGAGCCGCCATTCAGGAAATCACCGCCGTCCGTGTCATCAAGGTGCGCAGTAGTTGTATCATCTTCGACACCGTTGATCACGTCGTCACCATGCCCACCAAACACAGTGTCGTGGCCTTGGCCACCGCTGACTGTATCGTTATTTAGGCCGCCGTTAACGGCGTCGTCGCCGTCATCACCAACAACGGTGTCATTGCCCGCTGATCCTTGCAAGTAATCATCCCCGGCACCACCGTTCAGGCTGTCATTTCCGTTGTGGCCAAAAACCGAAGCGTTGTTGTCATTACCGTCAATCACATCATTCCCGTCTTCACCATGCAAGGTGTCGTGACCGGTACTGCCCAAAATCGTATCGTTGCCTTCTTCAGCATAAATCGTGTCATTGCCCGGTGATTCGAAAAGTGTGTCGTCATTTTGGGTCGCGAGTATCAGGTCGGGATCATCGGGTAACCCGAGATTTAGGGAAATCGTAGATGTTTTATTCGCTTCAAGGGGTGCGCCAGTCGATGAATCAGAGGTGTCTTCTTCTTCGGATGATATTCCAAAGTCCATAATACTTGTTACACCAGTGGCCATGAGACCCATTAATCCTGCCAACCAAAGCATAACACACTCCTAAACCAACCTAACATACAAAGTGCAGGTTTATTTACTACCTTAGGTGGCTCAACCATACAATCGGAGTTGAGATGACTGGTTAACCAGGCATTGTCAGTTCAGAGCAATGACCAGTCTTGCGGTTGTTGCGCATAGGGCAAATATAAGGGGTGCTTAGGGTGCCCCTCTTTAGATAGGCCAAGGTGAAAAAGGGGGCGACCCGCCGCCCGCAATAATTTGTTCACCGCGTCACCGCGATTCATATACGCGCCGTGTGTTCCCCAAGCGGCGATCACATCATTTGCCCAAATAGCGCAGTCTGAGATTGCCATGTCGTTGCCAGGACCAACGGGATCAGCCGCACGGCGCATCGCTTTGGGATCGGTGTCGCGCCAGGCAAAGATGTTGGTCACTGCAAAGCTGCCATACCCCAAAGTACGCGCACGCCTTTCACAGCGCTCTACGGTTGGGTCATTCTGAACCTCTGTCGCGGTCGATGGGTTGAGCATTACGAAATTCACGCGTTTCCCGCCCGGGTCCCATACCCTAGTCAGGCTATAGCGGTAGCTTTCGCAATCAGAATAGATCGCAGTCGATGGCGCGTCGCCCTTTGTATGCGTCCGAGTGATCATCGTCTTGTTGTGCCAGTCTTAGGTGCGCGCCGCAATCCAGTGGATTGAGTGGTTCAAAGCTACAAGATTGCTAAATTTGGGATTGGCTCAAGGTAGGTTGAAAACGCGCGCCGGGTGCAATTCGCCAGATTTGTAGCGACCGACAGCAATAGGTGCGCCGTCGAGCGATGCCCAGCATTCATCGCCGTATTCAACATCCGACGTTAGAACCATGCCGGGGTTTCCGTTGCGCATGCGCGCCGCGCCTTCTGCGGTGGCACGTACTTCAGGCAAATCCACAAGACCATCGGAGATTGGGCGCACATGCGCATCCAGATCGGGGCTATGAGCCATATGATCAATTTGTTCTAGCGTCAGCCCGTCAGCCGCATCAAACGGGCCAGACCAAATGCGCCGCAGGTCGCGCACGTGGCCAAAACAACCCAAAGATTGCCCCAGGTCCCTTGCGATGGATCGTACATAGCCGCCTTTGCCGCAGATCATCTCGAGTGTGACATGGTCGTCATCGTTACGATCAGTCATCACCAGCTCTTCGACCCAAAGCGGGCGGGCTGCAATTTCTACATTTTCACCATCGCGGGCCAGCTTATAGGCACGCTGACCGTCGATCTTGACGGCAGAGAATTTGGGCGGAACTTGCATGATGTCGCCGACAAAGCTGCCGAGGGCTTGCTTGATTTGCGCATCTGTGGGCCGCTGATCTGATGTGGAAATTACTTCGCCTTCGGTGTCATCGGTGTTGGTGGCCTGCCCCAGACGCACGGTGAACCGGTATGCTTTGAGAGCGTCGGTTATGTAGGGCACCGTCTTGGTCGCTTCGCCAAGAGCCACGGCTAGCACGCCGGTCGCTTCTGGGTCGAGCGTCCCCGCGTGCCCAGCCTTTTTCGCTTGTATCGCCCACCGGACTTTGTTCACAACCGCAGTCGAAGTCAGCCCCGCGGGCTTATCGATCACTAGCCACCCGGAGATATCGCGCCCTTTTCGTGTTCGTCCCATGCATTTTCCCTTGGCAAGTCAGTCTCGCCGCGTATCCCAGCCTAGCTTGTTTTGTCAATTGCATCTAATCGGCGAGCGGGATCACCGTGCCAATGATTGGCCCAAGCGCAAAGCCGAAATCCGACCGGCGCAGATCAGGCGCGTGTAATCGTGAGATGTTGCCATCAAAGTACAAAGCGTTTGGCAATTTCAAATGATCACGAAAGAAGCTTCCGATGTCGTGGAACGTGACGGCATTATTCGAAATGACAAAGACTGCGCGTGTTCCTTGGGCGTTGGTGCCAACGCCGTTTCGTACATAGCGTGATGTGCTGTCGGGCAGAAAACGCGGATGCAGCGCGCCGTCGATGACGAGCATCGGCCCCGATTGCGTGGCATGGGTGCAGGCGGGGGCATCTTTGATGTAGACCAATGTTTCGATCACGCGCGCGCGGGCTGGTGTAAGGCACAACACGCCGTTGGGCAGTAGCCCAAAATTACCGGGCCCCGCATTTGGGATCACACGCATCAGTTCCACGCCATGTTCAATATAATGGCCGACTGGCGCGCGGTTGTCATGATACATGCCAGCATTCATGGCAAAGCCCAGCGTTTTGCCCTCTTTTGCAAGCGCTGCGTTCACAGTCTGGAATTGGCCATATGGCGTGTCGCTGTCGTCATACAGAAACAGCCGGAGTTCTTGAGCTTTGACATCGACTTCACACAGTGTGTAGCTGTTATTGCGATACTTCACTTCGGCGCAGGTCGCAGCCGCAAGTGGCCCGGCGATGAGTGCAAGCAAAAGCGTTGCAAGCCATTTCATTCCTCGCTGTCTCTTTGCACGTCCTCTTTGACATCTGCCTTGGCCAACATGCGGCGTGTTTCATCCATCCGATCAAAAGTTTCGTCCAGCTGAAACCGAAGATCGGGCGCGAATTTCAGCGCCAGTTTCTTGGACACTGCGCGTCGCAGTTCACCCTTGTTACGGGCCAAAAGCTTGACAACATCCTTTTGGCCCTGCCCGCCAAGGGGCAAAACAAACGCGGTGGCTATACGCAGATCGGGTGATGTGCGAACCTCACCAACAGTGATCGACATACGGTTGAGTTCGGGATCGTGCACATCGCCGCGTGCCAGCACATCGGATAATGTTCGGCGGATCAACTCGCCCACGCGAAGCTGCCGTTGCGAGGGGCCGGGCCCATCATGAAATTTGTTCTTAGCCATTTCCCCCGTCTAAGCGAGCAACAGGGCTTTGCCAAGCGACCCAAGGCGCGCTAAAGCGTTTTGGGTCAATGTTGAATCGCTTTTTCGCGGCCTCTCGCAACGATCGAGCGCAAAAAGCGGTGGTGGGTGTCTTAACAAAACGTGCAACGCAGCAGGACAACAGAAAGCCGCCAAAGGAGGGTCTGAACATGTCAAATCTGCCAGGGATCGTGATAGCCGGTGCATCGGGCCGGATGGGTCAGATGCTGATCCAGACCATTTTGCAGAGCAACAAGGTCAAACTTGTTGGTGCGTTAGAACGGCGCGGCCATCCGTGGGTCGGACAGGACTTGGGCCATATGATGGGCGGTGCGGCGGCAGACATTATTGTTACAGATGACCCGCTTGAACCGATGGCGCAGGCGCAGGCGATCATCGATTTTACAGCTCCTGAGAGCACTCTCGCACTCAGTAAAGTCGCGGCACAGGCGCGCGCCGCTCATATCATAGGCACAACAGGAATGACTGACTCGCAGATCGCCCAGTTGGAACCAGCGTCGCGTCACTGCGCTATCGTGCGTGCAGGAAACATGAGCCTTGGTGTAAACCTTTTAGTGCAACTGACCAAACAGGTTGCTGCCGCCTTGGACGAAGATTTTGATATCGAAGTCATTGAGGCCCATCACCATCATAAGGTCGATGCGCCTTCGGGCACCGCTTTGATGCTGGGTGAGGCTGCCGCAGAGGGGCGGGGCGTCGATCTGAGCACCGTGCGCGACGCTGGCCGCGACGGAATAACAGGGGCGCGTAAACGCGGCGATATCGGATTCACCGCAATTCGCGGGGGCGACATTGTCGGAGAACATGACGTGTTGTTCGCCGGTCAGGGCGAACGGATTGTTCTGCGCCACATGGCGACGGATCGTGCGTTGTTCGCCAAGGGCGCTCTCACGGCAGCAATGTGGGCGCTCGACAAGACTCCGGGCCAGTATGACATGCTCGATGTTCTTGGCATGCGCCGCTAGCAGGCCGATTAAACGACGCATCACCCGTTGAGTGAACCAAACGCGTGCGGCAGCCGTATAAACTCTAAATTTGGTAGGCGCGTGAGGGTATTTAATATGCGTGTTCTAATTTCTATAATGTTTGCAGCAACGATCACCATGCCGGCACATGCGGAATTGATAAAGGTTGAAGAACAAATCGATTTTGTTGAAATCGTGTCTGGTAAAACACTGACACTGCCCTTCATCAAAATTAATGTTTCCCCGAACGGAAAGATTGAAGGGCGCGGCGCCCGCTGGGATGTCGAAGGCACATGGTTTTGGAAAGAAGGTTATTTTTGTAGAGATCTTTTCTGGGGTGGAGATCCGCTTGGTTATAACTGTCAAGAGGTCGCTGCGAACGGTAAACGTATTCAATTCACATCGGATCGAGGTGCCGGACGATCCGCAACGTTTCGTTTGCGCTGATCATACTGGAAATTGCCATTGTTAGAAATCTATGGCGATGCCCTTTTTTTCCCAATCTCCATAGCGGACGGGCTCGGGGCCGTCACGTCCACCAAGTTCTGTGGGCATCTCTATGTTTTTAGCCGTTTTGCGCCGCGCCTCGGCCTCTGCTAACGCGCGTTTTGCGGCCGGGGGCAGATCGTCTTGCGTGATCTTGATGTCAGACATGATGGCTTCCTTATGGATCGTGACCTTGATATACGCTCGCTCTGCGCTCAGGCAAGTCTGTGCGACATTAGTACTGAGGGTGACATGAGCGATTTAGGGCTGCCTGCGCGTCGAAGCGCTATATTTTTGCTGGATCAGATCATCGGGGAAGGCAAGTTGCTGCCCGAGTTGATTGGGTCAGGTGTGCTCGATAAACTGCCCGCAGACGACCGCGCTCGAGCACAGCGTTTGACCATTGAGACGTTGCGCGGCATGGAACGCGCCGACCGCATTTTGCAAAAATATCTTAAAAAGTATCCCGCTTTGACGGTTCGTAACGCTTTGCGAGTCGGCACCATCGAGTTGTGCAGTGGTGGTGCAGCGCATGGGGTCGTTAACGCGATGGTGGGCATTGTTTCGAAACACAAGCATTACGGCCACCTTAAGGGGCTTGTGAATGCTGTATTGCGGAAAGTGGCGACCACGGGCCCCGCACAATGGAGCGCACTGCGCACACCGCGCTTGCCAAAATGGCTGCGTGGCCCGTTGGTTGAGGCCTGGGGTGGTGAGATTGTTCTTGGGATGGAGGCTGCTTTCTTTGCCGTGCCACCGCTTGATCTGACAGCCAAGTCTGATCCGCATGCAGTGGCAGATGCCGTTGGTGGCAAAGTGCTGCCCACCGGGACAGTCCGGCTTTCGGCGAATGTGCAGGTTTCGGGCTTGCCGGGGTTCACTGCTGGCGATTGGTGGGTGCAAGATGCTGCCGCAGCCGTTCCGGCTCGCGTGTTAGATGCACAGCCTGGCGAAACTGTGCTTGATCTTTGCGCGGCCCCGGGCGGCAAGACATTGCAACTTGCTGCCGCGGGCGCGGATGTAACGGCGGTCGATATTTCGCAGGGGCGCATGGAACGGGTGGCGCAGAACCTTGTGCGCACTGGCTTGTCTGCGACTGTGCAGGTGGCGGATGCCTTTGCCACTCAGGGGCAGTTCGACGCCATCTTGCTTGACGCACCTTGTTCTGCCACCGGTACGATCCGGCGACATCCCGATTTGCCTTTTGCTAAGGATGGGTCTGAATTTGGCAGCCTGATCGAAATGCAAGCTCGCATGATTGACCACGCCATTACATTGCTGCGCCCGGGCGGGCGTATTGTTTTTTGTACCTGTTCACTGTTGCCCGACGAAGGGGAAGTGCAGATCGAAGAGGCGTTGGAACGTCATGCGAATCTGTGTGTGGATCGTACGGCGCTTGAGCGTCCCGGAATTGACCCCAGTTGGGTCACTGCCGAGGGCGGCCTGCGCTTACGCCCAGACTTTTGGGCTGACACGGGGCACATGGACGGTTTTTATGTCGCTTGTCTGCGTAAAGATGAGTGAGAACACGTGACTTGAGGCTGAGTGCCGCATATGCTTGTCCAGTATGCGGCCCTGAACCGTCGAGTCCTTGAATATGTCTACTCCATTTGGGTTTTTGGCCCGCAAGACACGGTTTTTGAACCGTTGGCACGCCCGCCGCGCAACGCGCGTCAAGGCCGTTACCGCGTTTGTATCTTCGCCGGAACCCCGCACAATTGGCAGTTTCGCCAAGGGGCGCCAGTTGGTCGCGGGAAACTACCTTTTTGCGGGTGCACTGGTCGAAGCGCCAGGTGTTGATCTTTGGGATGTGAATGCGCCCGATAAGGCCTTTGTCGAAGCGTTGCACGGATTTGCCTGGATGGATGATCTGGCGGCTGTTGGTGATGCATCCACGCTCGAGGTTGGCCAACGCTGGCTTTGGAGTTGGATCGACCAGTTTGGCAACGGGCACGGTCCGGGCTGGACGCCGGATTTGACCGGCAGACGTCTCATCCGATGGATCAACCACGCTTTATTCCTATTGCGTGGAAATGAGGTGTCGCAGTCGGACGCCTTTTATCAATCGCTTGCGCAACAGACCCGTTTTTTGTCCAAACGCTGGCATGCGGCTGCCCCTGGTTTGCCCCGGTTCGAGGCGCTGACTGGATTAATCTATGCGGGCCTGTCGCTGGAGGGCATGGAGGAATTGGCTGCACCCGCAGTGGCGGCACTGTCACGGGAGTGTACCGATCAGATTGATGACGAAGGGGGTCTGCCCACCCGAAATCCTGAAGAGCTGCTGGATGTCTTTACCCTCCTTACTTGGGCATCAGCAGCGTTGGAAGGCGCCAACAAAAGAACACCGGATGCACATATGGCCGCCATTGAGCGGATCGCCCCGACGCTCCGCACGTTGCGGCATTCCGATGGTGGATTGGCCAGATTCCACGGCGGCGGCCGCGGACAAGAGGGGTGGTTGGATCATGCACTTGCCGCGTCTGGCGTAAAGACGCGGCAGCCTCATGGCTTGTCCATGGGCTACGCGCGCTTGAGCGCTGGGCGCACCAGCGTGATCATCGATGCCGCTATCCCGCCGGAACCCGAGGCAAGCCACAACGCGCATGCGTCTACACTTGCATTCGAGGTCACCTCTGGACGCAGGCCGCTTATTGTCAATTGTGGCTCTGGTGTAAGTTTCGGGGCAGAATGGCGCCGTGCAGGGCGTGCCACACCGTCGCACTCTGTTCTTTGCCTGGATCGGTATTCCAGCGCCCGTCTGGGTGATGCTGACCGCTCAACCGCACGCGAAACGCTTGTTGATTCGCCGATGCATGTGCCTATCGAGGTGAGCAACGCGCCTGACGGCTTGCGGTTTCAGGGTGGTCACGACGGTTATGTCAAAACGCATGGGCTGACACACGCGCGACAGCTTGAGCTGACATTCGACGGTCGCGGAATAGCCGGCGAGGACATGCTGCTTGCCATGGAAGATGCGGATAAACGTGTCTTTGACAAGGTGATGGACCGCAAAAAGTTGGCAGGCGTCCCTTTTGATCTGCGTTTTCATCTGCATCCAGAGGTGGATGCGGCACTTGACCTTGGTGGATCGGCGGTATCGGTTGCGCTTAAGAGTGGCGAGATCTGGGTGTTTCGTCATGACGGCAGTCAGAGGCTTGCGCTGGAGCCGAGCGTGTATCTGGAAAAAGGTCGGCTTAAGCCGCGCGCAGCCCTTCAGGTTGTTTTGTCTGGAAAGGCAATGAGTCACGCGACGCGGGTCAGGTGGTCCTTGTCCAAAGCGCAGGAAACTGCCATGGGCATTCGCGATCTCAACCGGGATGAACCCGGTATCATCCCAGACTAAAAGGATTGCTGCCCCCATGACCGATTTCGCCCCGTTGCGCCGTGCGCTTCTCTCTGTATCTGACAAGACCGGCCTTGTAGAATTCGCCACGGCTCTGGCGGAACAGGGTGTCCAATTGTTGAGCACAGGTGGCACAGCTAGGGCGTTGCGAGACGCAGGTCTTGAGGTGCTCGATGTATCGGATGTCACCGGCTTTCCCGAGATGATGGATGGACGGGTCAAGACGCTGCACCCAGTTGTGCATGGTGGCCTGCTGGCATTGCGCGACAACGATGAACATGTGGCCGCGATGAAGGCCCACGACATCGGTGCCATCGATCTTGTTGTGGTCAACCTTTACCCATTCGAGGAAACCGTTGCCAAAGGCGCGCCTTATGACGAAGTGATCGAAAACATCGACATCGGCGGCCCGGCAATGATCCGGTCTGCAGCCAAAAATCACGGTTTTGTTACGGTTGTTGTGGACGTGCAGGATTACGCCACTGTTTTGCAAGAGATGGACAAGAATGACTGTCAAACAGGCTATGCGTTACGCCAGCGGCTAGCCCAAGTCGCCTATGCGAGGACAGCCGCCTATGACACGGCCGTCAGCACATGGATGGCAAACGCTGTTGGCGAACCGCCCCGCCGCCGCAGCTTTGGCGGCACACTGGCTCAGAGCTTGCGATACGGCGAAAATCCGCATCAGGAGGCTGCGTTCTATACCGACGGGTCCGCGCGGCCCGGTGTGGCGACAGCGATCCAGCATCAGGGCAAAGAACTGAGCTACAATAATATCAACGATACGGACGCTGCTTTTGAATTGGTGAGTGAATTCGCGGGTCATGGCCCCACCTGCGCCATCATCAAGCATGCCAACCCGTGCGGTGTGGCAACTGGGGAAACTTTGGCACAGGCCTATACCCGCGCATTTGATTGCGACCGCACCAGTGCTTTTGGTGGGATCATCGCGTTGAATCAGCCACTGGATGCCGACACCGCGCGTGAGATCACAGGCATCTTCACAGAAGTGGTTATTGCTCCCGAGGCCAGTGATGAGGCGCGCGCCATTTTTGCCGCCAAAAAGAACTTGCGCCTGCTGACAACGAACGGGCTTGCCGATCCAACAGCCTTAGCGCTATCGGTCAAACAGGTGTCTGGTGGCTTCCTTGTGCAAGACAAGGACGTGGGCCAGATCAAAGCAGATAATTTGACCGTCGTGACCAAACGCCAGCCAAGTGCGCAAGAACTGGCTGATATGCTTTTTGCTTGGACAGTAGCCAAACATGTAAAATCCAATGCGATCATCTACGTCAAGGACGGCGCGACCGTCGGCGTTGGAGCGGGTCAAATGAGCCGTGTGGATAGCACGCGCATTGCCGCCCGAAAAGCGCAGGATATGGCCGCGGTCATGGGCCTGCCCGCGCCGCTGACCCAAGGTTCAGTTGTGGCATCGGATGCGTTTTTTCCTTTCGCAGATGGCTTGATCACCGCGGCTGAAGCTGGTGCAACTGCATTGATCCAGCCGGGTGGATCAATGCGTGATGACGAAGTTATTGCGGCAGCAGACCTGGCCGGTCTGGCGATGGTCTTTACAGGGATGCGACACTTCCGTCATTAAACAGCTATGAAACTCTTGTGGATATGCGCCTTCTTTGCCTTTGCGGTCGATCAGATCAGCAAATATCTTGTCATTCATGTGATGGGCGTGTCGCAGCTAAACCCGATTGATGTGCTGGCGCCGTTTTTGCGCTTTCGTTATGGTGAGAACCGGGGCATCAACTTTGGCCTTTTTGGTAACGGTGTCAGCGTTTGGGTGCTGGTTGCCATTGCTTTGGCTATTTGTGGGACAGTCCTGATCTGGCTCTGGCGAAATCCTCAGCCGCCGTTTGCCCGAGCAAGCGCCGGGTTGCTGATCGGGGGTGCGCTGGCAAATGTGCTGGACCGGTTGCTTTATGGCTTTGTTCTCGACTTTTTGAATATGTCGTGTTGTAGCATCGAAAACCCATTCGTGTTTAACATAGCCGACATTTTCATTTTTGCTGGGGCAATAGGGCTGGTCTTATTTGGTCATGACCAAAAGACAGGCAAAAAGGGCGCGTGACAAGGAGGGGCAAGCTGCGATAATGCTTGCGAAACGAGGAGACTTGGGATGCGACTAATCGCATGTGCGCTGATTGCCGCGACCCTGCTGGCTGGCTGCGAGAATAAAGGTTTGCGACAGGTGACGGCCCGGGGTGATGGGCCGGACGAATTCCTAATTGTTCCTGTAAATCCATTGGAGTATCCCAAAAATCTTTCTGTTTTGCCGGCACCTACTCCGGACGGCATCAATCGTTCCGATACGCGCCCTCTGGAGAACGCAGTCGCCGCATTAGGTGGTAAGCGCCCATCGGAAAATGGGTCTGTTCCAAGCCGAGATGCAGCACTAGTGAAACATACTAGTCGATTTGGCGCCGACCCAAATATTCGCAAAACGTTAGCGCAAATTGACGCTGACTTTCGCCAGCGCGAGTCAAGGCTAGCTCAGATACGCCTAATTGCCACTGACCGTTATCTTCAAGCATATCGCAGTCAGGCACTGGACGCAGAGAGTACAGCGGAAGCGTTTCAACGGGTCGGCATCCCAACGCCGAACGCACCGACGGGAAACAGGTAAAAGCTATGCTGATGTGATCAGGATTTCTTCACAAACACGCTAGCTGGCTTGAACCCGCGTGATGCTGCGATACTTAAGATTATAGTAATCATGTAGCAGGATATCACATGACCCGTTTGCGATCTGCCCTAGCAGGTATCTCCCTTATTTTACATGTCATGCCAATGTCGGCCACTGCCGCCAGCACCGGAGTGACAACGTTCGAGCTTGAAAATGGCATGCAGGTTGTCGTCGTGGAAGATCATCGGGCACCCGTCGTGCAGCACATGGTTTGGTATCGCGCGGGATCTGCGGATGAAACCAGCGGCACATCAGGTGTGGCGCATTTTCTTGAACATCTATTGTTCAAAGCGACAGATACGCTGGCCGAAGGTGAGCTTTCGGCGACTGTTGCGGCTAATGGTGGGCGCGATAATGCGTTCACAAGTTTTGACTACACCGCTTATTTCCAGCGTGTTGCCGCGGATCGGCTTGAGATCATGATGCGTATGGAAGCCGACAGAATGCGCAATATTCGCCTGACTGAAACCAATATCGAGACCGAGCGCAAAGTGATTATCGAAGAGCGCAATCAAAGGACCGAAAACAACCCGCGTGCGCTGTTAAGTGAGCAAATGCGCGCAGTTCAATACCACAACCATCGCTATGGCGTACCGATCATCGGTTGGATGCATGAGATGGAAACGCTCGATATGGAAGACGTGCTCGGGTTTTACGAAACCTATTACCACCCAAACAACGCGATTCTTGTCGTATCTGGTGACGTGGAGCCGGACGAGGTGCGCAGGCTGGCCGCGCGCTACTATGGCGTTATCCCAGAAAACACAGATTTGCCCAAACGGCAGCGCAGCGCAGAGCCACCCCAAACCGCCGAACGTCGCGTGCTGCTTCGTGATACGCGCGTGGCACAACCCTATGTCAGTCGTTCGTACCTCGCGACTGAAAGGAACAGTGGCGACCAGCACATGGCGGCGGCGCTGACACTCTTGGCGGATCTGTTGGGGGGAGGAACGACCAGCTATCTTACTGAAAAGCTACAATTTGAAACTCAGAAAGCTGTCTATACGAGTGCGTTCTACGGGGGGGTGTCACTGGACGACGCAACATTTAGCGTGGTGGTTGTTCCAACTGTTGATGTCAGCCTTGAAGAAGCCGAAGACGCTATGGATGCGACATTGGCGCAATTTTTGGTTGATGGTGTGGATGAAGATAGGTTAGCGCGCATAAAGTATCAGCTGCGCGCCAGTGAGATCTATGGCCGGGACAACGTGGATGGAATTGCAAATCGTTATGGTCGTGCGCTTGCCTCGGGCTTGACTATCGAAGACGTACAAAGCTGGCCCGAAGTGCTGCAAACGGTCACCGCGGATGAGATTATGGCCGCAGCCCGAAAGGTGCTGGTTCGCAATGCATCGGTGACGGGCTGGCTGATGCGCAACGAGGAGGTCACACAATGAGCCGTATACTCGCTGCCCTGATGCTTGTTTTGATTGCGACGCTGCCTGTGCGTGCCGAGATCAAGATTGAAGAAGTGGTCAGCCCGGGTGGCATCACCGCATGGCTAGTTCCGGAGCCTTCTATTCCGTTCGTCGCACTTGAGCTGCGATTTCGTGGAGGCGCGTCATTGGATGCGCCGGGCAAGCGCGGCGCGATCAACCTGATGACGGGACTGTTGGAAGAAGGCTCGGGTGATCTTGATTCACGCGGGTTTGCTCGGGCGCTGGAAAGCTTGGCGGCAAGTTTTCAATATGACCTGGGCGATGATGCGCTTTCGGTTTCGTCCCAGTTCCTGTCAGAAAACCGGGACGCGGCGGTTGCCTTGCTGAGGGCGTCACTTATTGAGCCAACTTTTGAACAACAGGCTTTGGACCGGGTGCGCGCACAGGTTCTGGCAAGTCTGCGATCAGACGCAAAGGATCCTGATACGATTGCGCGTGCAGCCTTTGATGCGATGGCCTATGGGGATCATCCTTATGCGACACAATACGACGGTACGATCGAAAGCGTAACCGCCTTGACCCGCGATGACATGATCGCAGCCCACAAGGCGGTTTTTGCAAAGGACAGGCTTTTTGTGGGGGTGGTTGGAGACATATCTGCCAAAGAGCTTGGCCCGCTTTTGGATGAATTGTTGGGTGCATTGCCAGATACAGGTGCGCCGCAACCAGGCTCTGCTCAGATTATGATAAAGGGTGGAATGACCGTCGTACCCTTTGACACGCCGCAATCCGTGGCAATTTTTGGACAGCGCGGCATAGGTCAGGATGACCCGGATTTCTTTGCAGCCCGGATTCTGAACCAGATCCTCGGGGCTGGAGGCTTTGAAAGTCGCCTGATGACTGAGGTTCGGGAAAAACGTGGGCTGACCTATGGCGTCTACTCGTTCCTGGTTCCGCAAGATCATGCGGCCACCTACCAAGGGCAGGTTGCATCATCAAACGACAGGATCGCAGAAGCGGTATCTGTTATCCGCGATGAATGGACGCGTGCTGCTAACGAAGGTGTAACTCAGGCCGAACTGGACGCTGCCAAGACCTATGTCACAGGGGCGTATCCGCTTCGGTTCGACGGCAATGGTCCGATTGCACGCATTATGGTTGGCATGCAGATGCTTGGCCTGCCAATCGATTACATTGCAACGCGCAACGAAAAGGTTGAGGCTGTTACCCTCGCCGATGTGCGCCGGGTGGCGGCAGAGTTGCTTGATCCCGCAGGCTTGCATTTCGTGGTCGTCGGCCAACCTGTTGGTCTGGAGACAACTGTTGCCAATTGAGTGCTGACACACATGCGATGTTTGCACCTGCCTCCGGCAGATGCGTTTGATGGGCGCTTTGTTCTGGCGTCCCGCCCTCCTGCGTAGTGGTAAAACGGATAAGGCTATTCTCCGTAAGGCACCCATATTGTCTTGATTTCTGTAGCGGCCTGCAGGAATTGGCGACCCTCACCGGCGGGCCCTGCCCAGTCGCGTGCCAGACTGTGGTTCACCCACGTCCGTTTCAGATTAACAGCCGCTTCGCGTTCGATTGTCGTGCTGAGCGCGCTGCTCGAGAAGGACCAGACCGCATCAACATTCATGTGTTTGGCCATGTGTGGTGCAAGTTCGGTATGGCTTCCGGTCAGTATGTTGACCACGCCGGCAGGAACATCAGATGTTTCCAGAATCTGATAAAAATCGGTGGCCATCAAGGGGAACGGTTCTGATGCGATCAGGATCACGCGATTGCCCATCGCAATTGCCGGAGCCATGGTCGAGACAAGACCCAGCAGGGGCGCCTCATCAGGGCAAAACGCTCCGATGACACCGACCGGTTCGTTCATCGCTAGCGCAATGCCACGGACAGGAACCCCCTTGGCCGCGCCGTCGTACTTGTCGGCCCACGCAGCATAGCTGAACAGCCGCGAAATCGCTGCTTCGACCTCTTTTGTACCGGACCTGCCGCCAGACATGGCGTTAAGCCGCCCGGCGAATTCCTCTGCACGAGCTGATAGATTTTCGGCAAGGTAGTAAAGAATTTGTGCACGCAGGTGTCCGGTTGTTTTTGACCAAGCTTTTGCGGCATGGGCCGCTTCGACGGCATTGCGCAGGTCCTTGCGGTTTGCGAGGCTTGACTGCCCCATCAGCTTGCCGGATTTGCCATAGACATTGCGAGAATATCCGCCGTCTGGGCGCGCCTGTTTGCCGCCGATATAGAGTTTTGCCGTCCTGTCCAACGGGTCAGTTGGTTCTGCTGTCCCAGAAAAGGGGGCGATAGGGCTGAGTGCTTTGGTTTTCTGCCTGGGCTTGGTATAGGCCAAAAGCCCCTCCCAGCCGCCTTCGCGGCCAAATCCGCTTTCCCGCATGCCGCCAAATCCTGCAGCTGCATCCATCATATTTGTGCCGTTGATCCAGACGATGCCCGATGCCAGCTTGGGTGCGATATCAAGTGCCAGATTGATATTTTCGCTCCAGACGGATGCAGCAAGGCCATAGCGCGTATTATTCGCCAATTCGACAGCTTCGGAGGGTGTCCGGAATGTGGTTGAAACGAGTACCGGGCCAAAGATTTCTTCCTGCATCAGGGGGTCTGCGGTGTTTAGCCCGGTGATCAGAGTTGGTGGATAATAACACCCCGTTTCGGGCAATACGGCGGGCGATTGATAGGTCTGGCCTGCTGTGTTTTCATCGACCAATGCAGCAATCGTTTCCAGCTGTGTGGGATCGACAATAGCGCCGATATCGATGGATTTGTCGAGCGGATTGCCGATGCGCAGTTTGTCCATTCGCGCTTTTAGTTTGGCATAGAATACGTTTGCTATGGGTTCGTGCAACAGCAGGCGCGAACCGGCGCAACAGACCTGCCCCTGATTGAACCAGATTGCATCAACGAGCCCTTCGACGGCTGAGTCGAGGTCGGCATCGTCAAAAACGATGTAAGGGGATTTTCCGCCTAACTCTAGCGACAGCGCCTTGCCTGTTCCGGCTGTTGCGGTACGGATCGTACGCCCGACGGCGGTCGAGCCGGTGAAGGCAATCTTGTCGACATTCGCGTGCACGATCATTTCACCAGCCGCCCCGTCTCCGGTAACGATATTGACCACGCCCCTGGGCACACCGGCCTGTTGGCAAATGTCTGCAAACAAAAGTGCAGTCAGAGATGTGTATTCGGCAGGTTTCAGCACAACGGTGTTACCCATGGCGAGTGCAGGCGCAATTTTCCATGCCAACATCAGTAGTGGAAAGTTCCACGGTATGATTTGCCCACATACACCAAGCGCTTGCCGGTCGGGCAACTCAGCTTCCATCAGCTGCGCCATTCCTGCGTGGTAATAAAAGTGGCGCTGGGCCAGAGGGATGTCTATGTCGCGCGCCTCGCGTATGGGTTTGCCATTGTCCAGTGTTTCAAGCACGGCAAACAGGCGGCTGTGTTTTTGTAAAAGACGGGCAATCGCATAGAGCACGCGGGCACGGGCATGGCCGCCGATACGCGCCCATTTGGGCTGTGCGCGGCGCGCCGCAGCAACGGCAGAGTCGACATCTGCCTGTGTCGCTGTGGTCAGGCTTGCAAGAGTTTCACCCGTTGCGGGGTTTCGGCTGTCAAATCCTGCGCCAGGTTCGGTAAACGAACCGTCGATGAAATGCCCAAAGTGCGCGCCACGGCTCGTAATCCATGCAAATGCTTCGCTGGCGCCTTCAGGTGCTGTGCCGTAGTCCATAGTTTCGAAGATGTCTTTGACAATCATATTGTGATCCTCGGTCGGGGCCCGAGCGGCGTTATATATGTCGGAAAACGGCTCGGGGTTTATTTTAAATTCCGCTCATCCCATAGGGTGACGGTAGCCTGCGGAATAGGCGCCCGTCAGATGATGTTCCAACTGGCGTTCGATATCGCCCAACAGTGATGATGCGCCAAAGCGAAAAAGATCGGGTTGTAACCATCTGTCGCCTAACTCTTCTTTGATCAGAGATAGATAGACCAGTGAATCCTTTGCCTTTGAAATGCCGCCTGCGGGCTTGTATCCCACGCGGTACCCGGCCCGTTCAAAATAATCACGGATGGCTCGGATCATCACAAGTGTCACGGGTAATGTTGCGTTGACGCTTTCCTTGCCGGTCGAGGTCTTGATGAAATCTGCACCTGCCATCATGCAAACCACCGAGGCGCGTCCAACATTGCGGAGGCTTCCAAGCTCGCCAGTGGCGAGGATCGCTTTTACATGGGCATCGCCACAGGCCTCTCGCATTTCAGCTATCTCGTCATAGAGCGCCTGCCAGTTGCCCTCAAGAACATGCCGTCGCGAAATGACGATATCGATTTCCTTGGCACCCGCAGCAACGCTTTCACGGATTTCCTGAATGCGGAGGTGAAACGGGGACAGCCCGGCCGGAAACCCGGTAGAGACGGCGGCAACTGGTATACCTGATCCTTGCAATGCGGCCACTGCTGCGGGCACCATCTCATGGTAGACACAGACCGCACCGGTTGTCAGTCCCGTTATCCCCAGTTCAGCCAAAAGGTCAGCGCGCACCGGTTGGCGGGCTTTAGCGCAAATGCGGGCAACGCGACGCTCGGTGTCATCGCCAGACAATGTTGTCAGGTCTATGCAAGAGACGGCGCGCAGCAGCCAAGCTGCCTGATGATTTTTCTTGATGGATCGCCGACCCGGCAAACTTGCGCAGCGGCGTTCGATGGCTGATGTGTTAGCACGCACCGATCGCACCCAGTCCATATCTAGCGGCAATCCCGGATTGCGCGGTTCCGTCACTTGAGGAAGGTGATGCTGAGAAGTTATTTTGGCATTTATTTCGATTTTGGCGTCGCTCTTCATGGATCTGACCTTTGGGTATTGGCAGATATATGTGGTGGCATGGGGTTCTGCATTTGGCAAGCGGTGCCAGCACGACAGATTTGTGAGATCTTTGTATTATTGCTTCGATCGCCACCGTGTTTTGGATCATCGCGCCCACATCGTCGGTTCGATCCAGTACCGGGACTAGGTGCTGTAAGGCGATATTTGGTTTCGTGTCCGGGACAGCTGCTGCCATGTGAGCCGTGAACAGGGCGCGGCTATCATCCGTGGTCTGCTTTTGTCTGACCGTTTCCACATGTTCGTGTCAGTTCCGCTAGGGCTGGTGGTCAGCGATCTGGTGCGGCGGATGAAACCGGTCTTCTCACAAGGTTCAGCGCGAGTTTCCACAGCTTATGAAACATTGCTGAGGCCTTGGGTCCGCGTTGACGACCTGCGGGGCCATCAGAGAAGGTACCCTACTAGAGTTCTTATAGCAGCATATAGCAAACCCTACCGGCGTAAGCCGGTAGGTGGCTTAGCTCCCGCGATAGGTTGAATAACCATAAGGGGACAACAAAAGCGGCACATGATAGTGTGCAGAGGCGTCGCTGATACCAAATCGAATGGGAATCTGATCGAGGAACTTGACCGTATCCGGGTTCTGATCGTGCGCATCGATGTAGTCACCACAAAAGAATACCAGTTCATAGCTGCCTGTTGTCATTTCGCCCTTTGGCAACATCGGTGCGTCAGTACGCCCATCCGCATTAGTTTCCGCCTCGGTGACTTTTTCGCGCGAATCGTCATTCAGGCGGAACAGCGCAATCTTGATCCCTGCTGCGGGTACGCCGCGTGCGGTATCAAGCACGTGGGTTGTCAGATATCCTGCGGTCATTGTATCCCCTTTCTGCGTGATGCAAGTTGCGCATAAACAAATCCCAAGAGCAAAGCACTGTCCATGGTTCAAATGCCTCCTCGTTACCCGCGCGACTTTCACGGCCATGGTGCCGCCCGCCCTGATGCGAACTGGCCCGGGGGCGCACGGATCGCTGTGTCCTTTGTTGTCAATTACGAAGAGGGTGGTGAAAACTGCCTGTTGCATGGGGATGCAGCTTCAGAGGCGTTTCTGTCAGAGATTGTAGGCGCGGCGGCCTGGCCTGATCAGCGTCACTGGAATATGGAAAGCATTTATGACTACGGCGCACGCGCTGGGTTCTGGCGGCTGCACCGTCTGTTTACCGGGGCACATGTGCCCGTGACGGTTTACGGCGTTGCCACCGCGCTGGCCCGCAGTCCCGCACAGTTGGCCGCAATGCAGCAGGCCAATTGGGAAATCGCCAGCCATGGGTTGAAATGGATCGATTACAAAGATCACTCTGAAGCAGATGAAGCGGCAGACATGGACGCCGCCATTGCGCTGCACACGCAGTTGACGGGTGAACGACCCCGGGGGTGGTACACGGGGCGGTGCTCGGAAAACACTGTGGCGCTGGCCGCGCAACGGGGGTTTGACTGGATAAGCGACACATATGATGACGATCTGCCCTATTGGGCAGAGATCGGTACGCGCGATCAACTGATTATTCCCTACACTCTGGATTGCAACGATATGCGATTTGCAACGCCGCAGGGCTTTAACAGTGGGGATCAGTTCTTTGCCTATCTGCGTGACACATTTGATGCGCTCTATGCCGAAGGCACCGAGGGAAGCCCCGCCATGATGTCGGTGGGTTTGCATTGTCGCCTGATCGGTCGACCGGGCCGCGTTCAGGCGCTGCGCCGCTTTGTGGAATATGTCCAATCGCACGAGGGGGTGTGGTGTGCACGCCGCCAAGATATCGCAGCACACTGGGCGGAACATCATCCGCATCAACGCCGCACACGTCCATCAGAGATGTCACGCGATGCATTCATCGCCCAATTCGGTGGCGTGTTCGAGCATTCCCCTTGGGTGGCAGAAGGGACCTGGGCGCTGGAGCTGGGCCGTGCACATAATACGGTCCAAGGGTTGCATTCGGCCATGTGCCGGGTCTTTCGTGCTGCTGCGCGAACAAAGCGCAATGACGTTGTCACGGCGCATCCGGACCTTGCCGGCAAACTCGCGGCGGCCAAACAGTTGACGAACGAAAGCACTGCCGAACAGGCGAGTGCGGGGCTTGATGCGCTGACCGGCGAAGAACGCGCACAGTTTCAAACCATGAATGCCGCTTATATGGCCAAACACGATTTCCCTTTTATTATTGCGGTCCGCGAACACACAAAGGCTGGAATTCTCAAGGCATTCCAGCAACGTCTGGACCATGACACCGAAACCGAATTCGAAGAAGCATGTCGTCAGGTCGAAAGGATCGCGCGGCTGCGATTGGAGACACTGCTGTGAACACTTATGCTTTTCCACCCGGCGGGATGCCGGATCAATCGCAAGATCCCGGCGGCACGGCCGCGTTTACGGACGCCTATGCCGTCATTCCGGCCGAAACGCAGCGCGATATCGTCACCTCGTTTTTGCCGGAATGGGAAAATGCCCGCGCGTGGGTTCTTGCCCGTCCGTTGAGCGGTTTCGCCGAAACCTTTGCCCAATATGCGCTTGAGATCGCACCCAAAGGTGGCAGCAACGCGCCCGAGCCCGATAAGGATGCGCAGGCGGTCTTGTTCGTGGCGCATGGAACTGCACGACTGACCCTTGGGCAGGATGCCTTTGATCTGAAAGCTGGGGACTATGTCTACGTGCCCCCGGCAACACCTTGGACGCTGTGGAACCATGGGGATGTGCCTTGTGGCGTGCATTGGATCCGCAAACATTACATGCCACGCCCTGGCGGAAATGTTCCAAAGCCTTTCGTGGTGCATGAAACCGATGTACCCCGTGTCGAGATGGCCCTGTCAAACGGGACATGGGCCACTCAGCGCTTTGCCGATCCTGCTGATCTTGACCATGATATGCACGTCAATATCGTGACCTTTCTGCCCGGTGGGCGCATTCCTTTTCCCGAGACGCATGTGATGGAACACGGGCTTTATGTCCTCGAAGGCACTGCGGAATATTTGCTCAATCGTGATTGGGTGAGCGTGGGGCCGGGTGACTTCATGTGGCTACGCGCGTTTTGTCCGCAGGCCTGTATTGCCACCGGTGATCAGCCGTTTCGTTATTTGCTTTACAAGGACGTAAACCGCCATGTCCCTTTGTAATGTGCGGTGCCAGCCGCTTTCGGCCGAGGCATTTGCACCATTCGGTGACGTATTGGATTGTAGCGGAGCACCCGACAAAATCATCAACGCGGGCCTGTGCGGGCGCTTTCATGATCGCGCAAAACTGGATTTCGGCGATGCGCGTGGCGGGATCAGTTTATTCAAGGCGACTCCGCGCAGTTTTCCCTACACTTTGGACCTAATGGAGCGACATCCAGAAGGCAGCCAGGCCTTTGTGCCGATGTCCGAGCACCCCTTTCTTGTTACCGTCGCACTGGACGAAAATGGCCGTCCTGGAACACCTCTGGCCTTTCTCACTGCTTCTGGTCAGGGCATCAATCTACACCGTAATGTTTGGCACGGAGTGCTCACCCCACTTGAGCTTCCCGGGCTGTTTGCCGTGGTAGACCGGATTGGTGAAACCCCAAATCTTGAAGAATTTTTGCTAAATCCACCGTATATTGTGATACAATAGGATATGTAGCCACAAAAGATGGCGCAAAAAAGGGACAAGATCGATGACTGATATGACATCTGGGGCGTTTTCTGACCCCAACAAGACACCACCCTTGCAAGAGGCGGTGCCACTGGGGCTGCAGCACGTACTGGCAATGTTTGCCTCAAATGTGACCCCTGCGATCATCGTGGCGGGCGCTGCGGGCCTTGCCTTTGGCGGGGCCGAGCAGGTGTACCTCATTCAGATGGCAATGCTGTTTGCTGGGATCGCAACACTGTTTCAAACCGTGGGCCTTGGCCCAATCGGTGCGCGATTGCCGATCATGCAAGGGACGAGCTTTGCTTTTGTCGGAGTTCTAGCAGGCGTGGCAGCGACCCAAGGTCTAAGCGTCGCGCTGACTGCCTGCCTGATTGGCGGAGCGATCCATTTTCTTCTTGGTGGCGTGATACAGCATCTGCGCTTTTTGTTTCCACCCTTGGTCACGGGCCTCGTGATCCTTGCCATTGGGCTTTATTTGATCCCGGTTGCGATCAAATACGCAGCTGGCGGAGCGGCAAGCTTTCAAATGGAGGCTGAAAGCTTTGGGTCGATGATGCACTGGTCTGTTGCGCTATGCGTTGTGCTGGTTTCCCTGATCCTAAAGTTCTTTACCAAGGGAATTATAAGCAATGCAGCTATTCTCATTGGTCTGGTTGCAGGCTATCTGCTGGCTTTCGCCTTGGGCATGGTGAATTTCGGTGCCGTATCAAAAGCGGCTGTTTTTATGGTGCCACAGGCCTTTCCGTATGGGTTTGAATTCAGCCTTGGTGCTGTCATCGCCGTGACACTTGTCAGTATCGTATCGGCCATCGAAACGGTCGGAGATGCATCGGCTACCACCAAAGCTGGCGCAGGGCGTGAAGCTACGGATGCCGAAATTTCTGGGGCAACCTATGCTGACGGCCTTGGAACGGCTGTAGCAGCAGTGTTTGGTGGCCTTCCCAACACATCCTTTAGCCAGAATGTTGGCATTGTTGGCATGACGGGCATCATGAGCCGCCATGTCGTCACCATTGGTGCGCTGTTCCTGATTGTGTGCGGGCTACTGCCAAAAGTTGGCGCGATTATTGCATCTATGCCTTTGCCTGTCTTGGGGGGTGGTGTGATCGTGATGTTCGGTATGGTTGCGGCTGCGGGTCTAAATGTGTTGAGCGAGATCAACATGAATCGTCGCAACATGGTCATCATCGCGGTGTCGCTGGCTGTTGGTCTGGGTCTGAACCTTGTGCCTTCGGCGGTACAGTACCTGCCCGGTGTGGTTAAAACCCTCATGACAAGTGCAGTGGCGCCAACGGCGTTAGTTGCGATAGTGTTGAATCTGGTCCTTCCTGACGAGATTTGATAGGATTGATGCATCTGGCCATGTCCAGGGAATAGCCCCGGGCGTGGTTTCTTATCCATATAATATATGATGTCAAAAGAAGCAGAACACTTGCTCTGCTTCTTTTTTCGTGTCCCAATATCCCAAACTAGGGAGAGCTGTGATGAAAGATGACAATTTCCTGCGGGCAAACAATGCGCGCCACTTGTGGCACCCAATGGGGCATCCTGGGGACGCTATGGCGCATGCCCCGACCATCATTACCGGGGCGCATGGTTCGGTTATCGAAGACATCGATGGCCACAAGGCCGTTGATGCGGTAGGTGGCTTGTGGTGTGTAAACCTCGGGTACTCTAATGATGTGGTCAAAGAGGCGATCGCAAAGCAGCTGTATGATCTGCCCTACTATTCGGCTTTTTCTGGCACTTCGAACCCGGCTGCAATTGAGGCGTCTTATGCTGTGCGTTCATTCTTTGATCCGGACGGAATGGCGCGCGTGTTTTTCACCTCGGGCGGTTCAGATGCTGTCGAGACCTGCTTACGTCTGGCGCGCCAGTATCACCGGCTGCGCGGTGAGCATGGGCGCACTAAGTTTTTGTCACTTAAAAAAGGCTATCACGGCACGCATTTCGGGGGTGCATCGGTCAACGGCAACAGCCGGTTTCGCACAGCTTACGAGCCGCTGCTGGCAGGTTGCTTTCATTTGCCCAGCCCCTATTCCTATCGCAATCCATTCAATGAGGTGGACCCCGCGACGCTCGCGCAGAATATTGCTGCCGCGATGGAAGATGAGATCCAGTTTCAGAGCCCCGGAAGCATTGCTGCTTTTATCATGGAGCCAATTCAGGGGGCTGGCGGTGTGATCGTGCCGCACGAGACCTTTATGCCGCTGATGCGCGAGATTTGCACGCGGCATGGGATTCTAATGATTGCGGATGAGGTTATCACCGGTTTTGGCCGCACAGGTGATTGGAGTGGCAGCCGTCACTGGAAGGTAGAACCCGATATGATCAGCTGCGCTAAGGGCATTACCTCTGGCTATTTCCCAGTTGGTGCTGCCCTGATGAGTGAGGCTGTTGCAGATGTTTTCGAAAAGTCGGATGCGGATGGCGGCATCTTTCACGGCTATACCTATTCTGCGCACCCGGTCGGTGCAGCGGCCGTGACTGCTTGCCTGTCCGAGACGATCCGACTGGATACAAGAGCCAATGCCGGCCTGCGCGGGGCGCAACTTTATGATGGGTGTATGGCACTCAAAGACAAATACGACATCATTGGCGATGTGCGCGGCGGGCACGGTCTGATGACTGGGGTTGAGCTTGTGAGTGATAAAGGGGCTAAAACGCCTATGGATTCGACTACGATGAAGCGTGTTCACGCTGCGGCCTATGATGCCGGGGTTATGGTGCGGGTTGGCGGCAACACGATAATGATGTCCCCGCCGCTCGTAATTACTGAGGCAGAGATCGATACGGTGTTAGCAGGAATTGAGGCAGGTTTGAACGCCGCCTAAATCGGGCACGACGGATTCTGGCACGAAAAACTGCCGAGATCGTGGTGCATTCTGTATCTAATTAACCTGCGATATTTTTTGAAAAACTTGCTAGCTCAAGGTGAACTATCGGCTGTCACAGCTTTATTGGCCTGTCTGAAGTTTCTGACTTGGATATCTCGTGTCAGTAGCCGTTTGTGACTATCGCACTTTCATTTCGCAATCGCCATAGTGTGCCGCAGCAATCTACCATTAGGTCTGAGTGCAGATAAAGTCCTCAATGTTGAAAAGGAACATGGATGGATTGGTGTTTTCGTGGTTTTCCTTGCTACACTGCCCGTCTAGTCTGGGTGCTGGATAAAAAGGGGCGTTGGCATGTATGATCTGGCTGCCATGGGTGCGTGGCTTGAATTTGGTGTGCGTTGGTTGCATGTGATCACAGCGATCGCTTGGATAGGGTCATCGTTCTACTTCATCGCACTTGACCTTGGATTGTACCGAGATCGTAAATTGCCCAGCGGGGCGGATGGCGAAGAGTGGCAGGTGCACGGCGGCGGTTTCTATCACATCCAGAAATACCTTGTTGCGCCAGAAAACATGCCAGACGGGCTGATTTGGCACAAATGGCAAAGCTATTGGACATGGATCAGTGGATTTGTCTTGTTGGTGTTGGTCTATTATCTTGGGGCTGAATTCTACTTGATTGACGCTAATGTCATGGATCTTGCGACCTGGCAGGCGGTTGGCCTGTCACTGGCCTCGCTCGCATTTGGGTGGGTTGCCTATACGGTGCTTTGCAATGTCTTTGTAAACGCCAACCAGACTGTTTTGATGGTTGCCCTGTTTGTGGTTCTTGTTGCGATGGCGTGGTTTTATACTCATGTCTTCACGGGTCGTGCGGCGCTGCTGCATCTGGGGGCGTTTACTGCGACGCTGATGTCGGGGAATGTATTTTTTGTCATTATCCCAAACCAAAAAATTGTCGTGGCCGATTTGATGGCTGGCCGAACGCCAGATGCCAAGTACGGCAAGATCGCGAAGCAGCGCTCGACCCACAACAACTACCTGACATTGCCGGTGATTTTTTTAATGCTCAGCAATCATTACCCACTAGCCTTTGCATCAGAATGGAACTGGGTCATTGCCAGCCTCGTATTTCTGATGGGGGTGACGATCCGGCATTGGTTCAACACCCATCATGCCCGTAAGGGCAATCCACACTGGACTTGGGCCGTGACGCTTTTGATCTTTATTGCGATTGTCTGGCTTAGTGTTGCCCCAGCAGCGCAGCGCGAAGCCGTCGTTATCACCCGGTTTGCCGAGGCCAAAGGATTCACGGATGTCCATGACATTGTATTGGGGCGATGCAGCATGTGCCATGCTGCCGAACCGGTTTGGAGCGGGCTGCTGTGGGCACCCAGAGGTGTGGCCCTTGAGACCGAGGCCGACCTGACCCGGCATGCCCGCGCGGTGTATCTGCAAGCAGGGATCAGCCACGCCATGCCGCCCGCCAACTTAAGCTATATGCAAGAGGACGAGCGTGCAGCAATTGTTGCGTGGTACCGCGCAGCCATCGGGGGATAGTTCATATCCGGCCTGCTCTTGGCCAGTCGAGCGTGGAATGTGACCAACGAGATATGGCAGGCGAGCAGACCTGCCAAACAGTCTGCAAGGCAGTGGTCGAATCGCCGTAACCTATGCTAGGTGTTGTGTCATGAATGTACATACGCCCAACATGAGGCCAGTGATCCGGCAGCTGGATGAAGCGTCGATCAACCGAATTGCCGCAGGCGAAGTGGTCGAGCGGCCTGCTTCAGCGGTCAAGGAACTGGTTGAGAACGCAATCGATGCAGGTGCACGGCGTATTGGCATTGATGTGGCCGATGGGGGTAAAACGTTGATCCGGGTCACAGATGATGGCTGCGGGATTGCTGCGTCGGACTTGCCACTTGCTCTAAGCCGCCATGCGACTTCTAAGATCGACGGATCGGACCTGTTGAATATTCACACGTTCGGGTTTCGAGGCGAAGCCTTGCCAAGTCTTGGGGCCGTTGGGCGCTTGACTATCGCTAGCCGGGTCGCGGGAGAGGATGCCGCTGAAATTACAGTATCTGGGGGTGCTGTCAGTGCGGTGAAACCGGCGAGTTTGAACACAGGCACGCTGATAAATCTGCGCGATCTTTTTTATGCAACGCCCGCCAGACTGAAATTTTTACGCACGGACCGGGCCGAGGGGCAGGCCATAACTGATATCATCAAGCGGCTGGCCATGGCAGAGCCATACGTTCGGTTTGAACTGCGTGATGTGACGGATGCACCACGCACGATTTTTTGTGTCGAGGCGCAGACCGGTGATGCCGTGGCTGCGCTTCGCATGCGCTTGTCGGATGTTCTGGGCGCCGAGTTCGCCGATAATTCAATTGCTGTCGACACGCAGCGAGAGGGCTTGCACTTAACTGGATTTGCCGCTCTGCCAACCTATTCGCGGGGTGCTGCGGTGGCGCAGTACCTTTTCGTCAACGGTCGTCCGGTCAAGGACAAGATGCTGCTTGGAGCGTTGCGTGCCGCCTATTTTGATTTCCTGAGCCGTGACCGACATCCGGCAGCGGCCCTGTTCATTGATTGCGAACCCGAATTGGTTGACGTCAATGTGCATCCGGCAAAATCCGAGGTCCGCTTTCGTGATCCGGGCTTGGCCCGTGGCCTGATGGTATCTGGACTGCGCCATACCTTGGCTGAGGCCGGGCATCGTGCGTCGACAACGGTTGCGGGTGCCACATTGGGTGCGATGCGCCCAGAGCCGACCGGCCCCCGTGTCTATCAGATGGATCGGCCCAACCTTGGCCCGCGCCCTTCCGCTGGCTTTGCAGATTTCAATGCGGCCTTCAGCGGGCAGGTCGTCGAACCGGTGCCTGAATCAGAGGCTGACGCCGAACATTGGCCGCTGGGTATAGCCCGTGGCCAAGTGCACGAGAACTATATCGTGGCGCAGACCCAGACGGGCATGGTCATTGTTGATCAGCATGCGGCGCATGAACGGTTGGTTTATGAAAAGCTCAAGGCCCAGATGGCTGAAAACGGTGTTCCTGCACAAGCGCTCTTGATTCCTGAGATCATCAGTTTGTCCGCGGCGGATTGCGCCCAGTTGCTGGACCTGTCTGACGATCTCGCCCGGCTGGGCTTTGGCATTGAACCCTTTGGTGGTGACGCCATAGCCGTTCGGGAAACGCCAGCCATCCTTGGTAAGGTCGATGCTAAGGCGATGGTCAGAGATATACTGGATGAGCTGGCCGATCTGGGCAGCAGTCAATCGGTACAATCCCGGATCGAGGCGATCTTGAGCCGGGTTGCCTGTCATGGCTCTGTCCGGTCTGGGCGCAGGATGCGTGCCGAAGAGATGAATGCGCTCTTGCGCGAGATGGAGGCGACGCCACATTCAGGTCAATGCAATCACGGCAGACCAACCTATGTGGAACTGAAACTGGCCGATATTGAGCGGCTGTTTGGGCGCACATGATACAGTTTGGTGACATATCGCTCGATCCGGGTGATCCCGCGACAATAGCAGCGGCTGCGGCCGTCGCGGTGGTTTTTTCGATCCTGATCCTTTTGGTTGCTGCGGTGCGCGCTGCGGGCCGTTCCGCACGGGCGGCTGGGCCTCTGGCGCAGCAAATGGGTTATCTGGCACAAAGCGTAAATGCGCTGAACCAAGGGCAAGAGCAGCTGCGCGGTGGTTTGCAAACCGTGTCCGACACGCAGGCGACTGGTCAGACGCAGATGATCCAGACGGTCGAGGCGCGCCTTGCCACCGTGCAGCAGCAGATGCAAGACCGCTTGTCTGACAACGCTTTGCGCAGTCAGCGCGCGATGACCGAGATGCAGGAGCGCATGCGCGAAAGTCTGCATGGATCATCCAAGCAGACCACAACCAGCCTGACCCAGCTACAGGAACGGTTGGCTGCCATCGACAAAGCGCAGGACAACATCACAAAGCTTTCGGGTGATGTGCTTTCCTTGCAGGATATCCTGTCAAACAAACAGACGCGGGGCGCATTTGGTGAAATCCAGCTGCGCGACATCGTTGGTAAAGCCCTGCCCAATGACAGTTTTTCCTTGCAACACACATTGTCCAACGGCAAGCGTGCCGACTGTCTGATCCACTTGCCCAATCCGCCCGGCCCTATCGTGATCGACAGCAAATTTCCGCTCGAAGCCTACGAAGCATTACGCTCTGCCAAGACCGAGCATGCGCTAAAACAAGCCGTAGCACAGATGAAGGTAGCGATCAAAAAGCACATTTCCGACATCTCTGAGAAATACATTATTGAAGGTGAAACCGCTGATGGAGCATTGATGTTTTTGCCATCAGAGGCGGTCTATGCCGAGTTGCACGCTAATTTCCCCGAGCTTGTGCGTATCGGTTTTGATGCGCGCGTATGGATTGTTTCGCCAACGACCTGCATGGCGACACTGAACACGATGCGCGCCATCCTGAAGGACGCAAGGATGCGAGAACAGGCAGGGGCAATCCGCAAGGAATTGGCCTTGCTTGTCACCGACGTGGACCGACTTGGCAACCGGGTCGGTAATCTTGATCGGCATTTCACGCAGGCGTCTAAAGACATCGAAGAAATAAAAATTAGTGCTGACAAGGCTGGTAAGCGCGCTCACCGACTGGACAATTTTGACTTCGAGGAAATTGAAGAACCGGCGCGTAACGTTGTCCCTCTAAAAGAGCCAAGTGCATAGCACTGGCTCTGTCTAGGAGATTTGTTTTTCAATCGATCACAGATTAGATGCGCGCGAAACGCTGTGCGATTTTGGGCAATAAGCCGTCGAACCGCAATGGCGCGTCACTTACGGCCAAACAAATGCAGTCCTCATGAATGTCTGCGACAGGCGTATGGTGCAAATCAGCGTTGGCAAGGTCGACATCCCCACGCGCAAAATATTCATCGTCGTCGTGAAACGCACCTTGCAAGACCATTGTCATTTCGGTCCCGTGATGCCCGTGGTCCGGCATTGCTGCACCCGCTGGGATATAAAGCAGTCGTGCCGATGCTGCTTTTGACGTTTGCAAGATCGCTTGTTGCACGCCCATGCCTACGCTTCGCCATTTCACGTCACTAAGACTTCCACCTACGTAGTCCTGCAGCGGTCCCGGCAAAATCGAATCCGCAGTGCGCATCAGCTTACTTGGGTTCGGCTCACCACCGGCAATCAACGCCATGGTAGCAGCAAAGCTATCACTGTTCATGGGCGACGCGCTTTCCAACGACACATCAAGAACAGATCCGCCTACCGCATCATAGCTCTCAGCGCGAGCCCTGCACGTGTCGCATAACGAAATATGCGCAGCAACCATCAGGTTAAACGCTTCTGGCAAAGTCCCCGCTGCGTATCCCATCAGGATATCGTCTGACAGGTGGTGTTTAATTTGATTTTCCATTTTCATGTTCACTTCATCGCGTGGCGCAACCGTCCCAGCGCCAACCTAATCCTCGATTTGATCGTGCCAAGTGGCAGACCGGTCTGTTCGGCAATTTCGCTGTGGGTAAGATCCCCGAAATACGCCTTTTGTATCAATTCTTGCTGTGCCGTCGGCAATTGGTCGATTGCACTTTTCAACAGGTCGCTTTCCTGTTGTATGACCATCACTTCGGCCTGATCAGGCTCTTCTTGTGGTCCCCAAGTCAGCTCCTCAGGCTCTGGCCGCCTTTCTTTCCTCAGTATGTCAATCCTGCGGTTCCGGGCGATCGTGAAGATCCAAGTCGCGACGGACGCCCGCGTTGGGTCGAACATCTTTGCTTTGTGCCAACATGTTGCCATCACTTCTTGGGCGCACTCTTCTGCGAGTGAAGCGTCTGCTCCGGACTTGATTAAGAACCCTTTTACTCTTGGTGCAAAGTGATCAAACAATTCGGCAAATGCGGCTTGATCGTGATGGTCGCGGATACGGACCATTTGGCTAACCCAAAGCATCCGCTTCTCGTTCTTGCTGTTCATGCGCGCAAACTCCGTGGCCGGCTGTGGTGTAACAGCTGTCGCGGGCACACTGTGTGCCTTTACCATTTGTGTTTGCAGTATCATATGGAAGTTACGCTTTCGACTGGCATATGGATCAAAAAATAAATCTTTCAGGTTCCAACATCCGAATGGCGGTGCCCTGCGTATTAACTGAAAGCGTCGTAACGGTTTAGGATACCAAAGTTTATGCCCTTCGAGACAACTGCCCACCATCCAAAACACGTAGCTGTCATCGGCGGCGGGATTTCCGGCATGGGTGCCGCACACATGCTGGCACCGGAGTACCGCGTTACCCTGTTCGAAGCAGAACAGCGGCTAGGCGGCCACGCCCGGACTATCGTAGCAGGTAAAAAAGGCGATCAGCCAGTCGACACAGGGTTTTTGGTATTTAATTACGCAAACTACCCGTTGATGGCGGAGCTTTTCGCAGAACTGAGTGTCCCTGTCGTCAAATCCAACATGAGTTTTGGCGCATCTATCGGGGGCGGCATGCTGGAATACGGTTTGGCAAGCTTGAATGCGTTGTTTGCGCAACGATCTAATGCGTTGAACCCTAGGTTTTTGGGAATGATCCGCGACATTGCGCGGTTCAACAAGCATGCCCTCCGGATCGCAAACGAAGACAGAACCAGAACTTTGGGCCAGTTCCTTGCTGTTTTGGGCACCGGTGACTGGTTCCGTAAATATTACCTGCTGCCGTTAAGCGGCGCGATTTGGTCTACCCCTGTGGAAAAAATAATGGATTTTCCGGCGCATGCGCTGATCCAATTTTTTGAAAACCACGCACTATTAAGCACGACAGGTCAGCATCAGTGGTACACAGTCGACGGCGGTTCGATCGAGTACGTGCGCAGGTTGGAAGCGGCACTGGACAGCAATGGCGTTGATATCCGCGTTAATGCCCCGATCCAAGCGGTTCGCAGGACGCCAATCGGTGTTGAGGTCAAAGCTTGGGGTGGGACATGGGAAAGCTTTGACGAAGTTATCTTTGCCACTCATTCTGATGACAGTCTTGCCTTGTTGGCGGATCCAACCGATGCCGAAACGCATGCGCTGAGTGCTGTAAAATACCAACCCAACGACGTTGTGCTGCACTGCGACCAGAGCATAATGCCAAAGCGGCGTCAGACATGGTCGAGCTGGGTATACACCGAAGACAAGGATGCGCGGTCTGATCGTATTGATCTGACCTATTGGATCAATTCACTGCAGCCAGTGCCAATGGATGATCCGCATTTCGTCACGCTGAATACCAAGAGGACGATCAAAGAAGAGCTGATTTATGATCAGACGACCCTACGGCACCCTGTGTACGATCTGGAAGCGCTTGCTGCTCAGGAAGCCGTACGAGCGATGAACGGGACCAACCACACATGGTTTTGCGGTGCCTGGATGCGACACGGCTTTCACGAAGACGGACTGGCCAGCGCAGCCGAAGTTGTTCGGACCTTGACTCGTGCTGCGAGCAGTAAGGCCGTTGTTGGATGACAAGAACCGTTGATCATATCGCGGGCCAGACGTTTCACGGGCGCAAAGGTGTGATTGAAAACGCCTTTCGCTATTCTGTGGACTATGTGCTGCTGGATGCAGAGGCCGAGGTTAAGGGACCCAGCCTGTTCGCGCGCAACGGCCGGGGCCTGACGGCGTTGAACGATGTTGATCATGGTGGTGCGCCCAAGGCAGGCCAAGGGGCGATATGGGTGAGAAACGTACTTGCGGCGCATCAAGTCACAGGCGTCGCTCGGATCGAGCTGCTGGCCCAACCCAAGGTTCTGGGTCACGTCTTTAATCCTGTAAGCTTTTGGCTTTGTCGGCGCGATGACGACGGGTTGGTCGCAGTGATTTCAGAAGTGACCAATACGTTTGGCGACCGGCACAGTTATTTGGTTGCGCACTCTGATCTGCGCCCAATCGGTCCGAAAGACCGGTTACACGCGACGAAAATTTTGCATGTGTCGCCGTTTCAGCCGGTTGAGGGTGGTTATGAATTCAGGTTCGACATTACAAAAGAACGCATTGGCATCTGGATTGATTATACTCAGGGCAACGGTGGGGTTATCGCAACGTTGACCGGGCAGCGCCACGCATTGACAAACCAATCAATCTTGCGCGCCGTGTTGAAAAGGCCATTTGGGTCGCGCCGCGTTCTTGCGCTCATTCACTTTCAGGCGCTCAAATTGTGGTTTAAAAAAGCGCGGTATCAGCCTCGCCCATTGCCACCCAGCGATCAAGTCTCTTGATGACCGACACACATCCAAAAAACCTGTCCGCGTATGCGGTGTTTGCTGCGCTTCTTGCGTCTGCCGGATTGCCGATCTACATTCACGCGCCCAAGTTTTATGTCGATGAATACGGTGTGTCCTTGGCCGCGCTGGGCACGGTGCTTTTTGGTTTGCGTTTGCTTGATGTCGTGCAAGATCCTTTGTTTGGGCGCCTGAGCGAACGGTTGCGCAATCGGCGCGAGCTGTCCGTTTTGATTGGCTGTGCAATGATGGCATTGTCAATGTTTGGCCTGTTTGCAGTACAGCCCTTGTTACCGCCTTTGGTTTGGTTCGCGCTTATGCTCACGGGTGTATTTTCTGGCTTTAGCTTTCTTACCATTAACTTCTACGCGCAGGGCGTTGTAAAAGCCGAACGGCTTTCGGGTTCTGGGCATCTGATACTGGCCCGCTGGCGGGAAACGGGCGCGTTGCTGGGTGTCTGCATCGCTGCAATTGCACCGGTGATGCTGAGTGGGTTCATGGGAGCGCCCTTTGTCGGTTTCGCTATTGGTTTTGCTGTTCTTTCTTTTGCTGCGGTGCTGATGATGCGTGGTGAGTGGGTCAGCGATGGTCTGCCACTTTCTGTTGGGTTTCGGGCGGTGTTGCGCGACCCGCTTGCCCGTCGATTATTACTGATCGCACTGGTCAATGCCGCACCTGTTGCCGTTAGCTCGACACTGTTTCTTTTCTTTGTGGAAAGCCGCCTGCTGGCTCCGGGTTTCGAAGGGTTGCTGTTGCTTCTATTTTTCTTATCAGCAGCAGTCGCTGCCCCGTTTTGGGGAAGTTTGGCAGAACGGTTTGGGGCCAAGCCAGTATTGCTGTCAGCCATGATCCTGGCCATCCTCGCTTTTGGCGGAGCTTTGACGCTGGGGTCGGGTGACTGGGCGTTATTTTCTGTGATCTGTGTCTTGTCTGGCGCCACGCTTGGGGCGGACTTGACAATTTTACCTGCAGTTTTTGCCACGCGTATGGTGCGGATCAGTCCGTCTGCTGCCGAAGGGTTTGGGCTGTGGTCTTTTGTTTCGAAATTCACATTGGCCTTTGCTGCGATTTTGCTGTTGCCCGCTCTGGAGCGGGTCGGTTTTGACAGTGGCTCTGCCAGTAATCCGCCCGAAGCTTTGATGCTTCTCACCCTGCTTTATGCGGCGGTGCCTTGTGGCCTTAAAATCGTTGCCATTGCGCTTTTAGCGACGACAGACCTGAAGGGGATGTAAGATGGATGAACTGATGTACATGGTGTTGGGCGCCTTGTTTGCGGCCAGCCTAATCTGGGCACGCACGCGATATGCTGGTTTTCTTGCTCAAGTGCCGGAAGATTATACCAAAAGCGGAACCGTTTTTGATATCCGTACGCATCTTAATGGTCCTATTATATGCGAAGGCGTGCTCTATGGGCCGACGGGTCGTGTGTCATCGCGGTTTGTAGGCGAATTCGATTGTGTTTGGGACGGGGATCTCGGCACCATGAACGAAGTTTTTTATTATGATGATGGGTCCGAGCAGACACGTACTTGGAAGCTGGCTTTGGACAGCAATGGCCTGATCCGCGCAACGGCCGGCGATGTTGTCGGCGAAGGCGTTGGACAACAGTCTGGTGACACAGTCCAGCTTAAGTATCGGTTCAAATTGCCGGAAAGCGTGGGGGGGCATGTTTTGGATACAGTAGATTGGATGTACCTGGCCCCGAACGGCACCATCGTGAACCGGTCCCAATTCCGTAAATACGGGCTGAAGGTGGCAGAGTTGGTTGCAACGATGCGTCCGGCGCCTGCTAAATTGAAAGAGGCGGCATGACAGCGCATGACATGGCCGGTAAGCGATACTGGCTCATCGGCGCAGGCGACGGATTGGGAAAGGCACTTGCTCATCGTCTGAGCCGCGCGGGCGTCGAGTTAATCGTGTCAGCCCGGTCCATGGACAAGTTGACTAGATTGGTTGACGAACTGCCAGGCAAAGCTTTCGTGCAAAGTGTCGACATCGCAGACGACGCCAGTGTGCGCGCCGCAGCGAAGGCCGTCGGTGAAATTGATGGCGTTGTGTTGTTGGCAGGGGTATACTGGCCTTTCGGGGCAAGGGACTGGAATGCGGATCAGGCTGTCGAGATGGCGGACATCAATTTTACCGGATTCATCAGGGTGCTTGGGCAGGTCGTGCCGCAATTCGTCGAACGGGATGCAGGGCACATTGTGATTACTTCCTCGCTTACGGGTTTCAGGGGACTGCCGGGTTCGATCGGCTATACCGCATCCAAGGCTGCGACTATGTCGCTGGCTGAATGTATGTATGCGGATCTGCGCAAAACGGGCCTAAGGGTACAGGTGGCCAACCCCGGGTTCATCAAGACCCAGCTGACAGATAAAAATAACTTCGCCATGCCATTCATCATGGACCCTGATGCGGCGGCGCAGGAAATATTCACGCTGATGCAGTCGGATCGTTTCAAGAAAAGCTTTCCAACATTGTTTTCCTTGTTATTCCGGGCCTCTCAGTTTCTGCCGGATTGGCTGTATTTTCGTATTTTTTCCTAATTTCATCCCAACCTGCTGTACTGCGCCGATGTGACTGGATTCTGTCGTTTGACGAAAGGCTTGAAACATCATTCATTATCTGACGCTTTGGAAAAGACCTCTGCCTAGCATAACGGAGGGCAGCGCGCTTCTGGGTTGGCGCATTGTAACGCCAAAACCTCTTCCATCGCTCAACAAAACGATTACATTTCAGTATCTTGACGAGCGAAAAGCCCGTGCCTTTGGGGTTGGGCACTGTCCGGACTGTGGCTGAGCGGAAAGTTGTTTTATGCAGAGGTCTCTGACATCGCGGATTTCAATCAGTAATTCGGTGAGCCTAGGTTTTTGTATAACGCTTTAGACGCGGTCGAACCTTTTGTGTTTCAACGTATGTTCATCAAGGCGTTTTCAAACATGCCGCGCGCGCGGCCCCAGACGTCGGCTGTCAGCTCGTCAAGCTGCAAAAGCGATGGCAAGAGCTGCTCGGCATAGTCTTCTGACGATTCCACGGGCAGCATTGATGGCAGGTTGTCGATCGCTGTTACATCAAGTGGTGGCGCATCATGTACGCGCCGTGCGGGTGCATCCCAGGTCGTGGTGCGATCATAAACCTTTATCGGAGAGAAATCGCTGTCAGGATCGCATGCGATGTCGCCGATAACTGAAAGCCTACGCGCCTTGAAGGGCGTGTCAGCGGGAATAAAGACCGGCGTTCCGGGGCGTGCAAGAATGCAGTTGAAGAACAAATCATGAGCAAGAATTTCTGGAAATGGGCCGCCGTGTTTGGTTTCTGCCATGTCCCAACGCGTTGTCGGTACGCCCATGGCGGTACATAGGTCCGCTGCTCCGGTGCCAACGCGACCCAAGGCGCCGATGATCAACGCTGTCGGGCGGTGGCTGCCGGTCGCGACCAAATCAGATTGCAAATCAACCAGCAAATGAGTTGAGCTTGGGTACGTGCCCACAGGTCCGGCAATTTGCTGTTTTTGCTGAGTGGTCCAGCATTTTAGCGCGACTGCGGCACCGGCATAGCCGGCCCAATAGCCAAAAGCGGCGACGCGCCGCCCGACCTTGTCGACGAGGTATTCCAGATCGTAAAGGGTGCCGCCCCCTGCCTTGAACCGTTTAAGCAGGATCTGGCCTGAGGGCTGCCCCTTGAAGGCGTGGCCGAACATGATGTGCCGGTGTGCCAGTGCAGTGCCATCGTCTGGTAGCTCCTTGAGGCCAAAAATGATGGCGTCATCCGGTGCAGCGGGCCAACTGTTTTCAGGAGTGATCGATGCACCGGCCTGTGCATAGCGGTCGATGGGGATGCAACGGTTGCCACTGTGCTCGACGGTCAGCTCAATACCTGCGGCGATCAGGCGGGCGGCACCTTCGGGCGTGAGGCCCACGCGGTCTTCGTTTGGGCGTTGTTCGGCCCTTACCCACAGATGCGTCATCCCAGCATCCCTTGGGCGCGCACGCATTTTACAGATGCGCGCGCCTCCATGGCATCCATCAGATTTTGAACTTTCGGATAGTCTACGGGGTCGACACCGTCGCCCTTGAGCCAGGTACAGACCTGAAACAAATAGGCGTCAGCAATGCAGAACGTATCGCCAAGCACAAAAGGCCCAGTGATACAGTTGGTATCGATATAGGCGGCAGAGGTTGCCATCGTTTCCGGAACTTTAGCCACCATGTCGGCGTGACTTTCCGCGCGGTCCGCCCACCGAGACCCACGAACTTTGTGCGCATGATTTACATGCATCGTAGACGCGAGAAAGTACATGACACTTCGCGCATGGGAGGCAGCAATCGGCTCTGACGGCATTAGGCTGGGCACAAGTGTAGCAATATATTCAAGGATTGCACCCGTTTCTGTAAGTTTCATTCCCTCGGTTTGTAAGGTGGGCACACGGCACTTGGGATTTATCTGTGCATAGGCTTCGCTTTGTTGTTCGCCCGTCGAAAAATCGATATGCTGACATTCATAGTCGAGGCCGGATTCCTCGAGGGCAATCGCAACTGCAATCGAAATGGTTTTAGGGGTATAGTAAAGCTTCATTAGGGTCTCAGACATGGGTTTGAGCGTAGTGCCGATCGGGCGCTTCGAGGTGCGGAATGGCGTTGAACATGACCGGCGCCCAGATGCCGCCGATCGGATACAGGCGGTGGATGGACGTGTTCATGATTGCCAGCGCCACATTTGCCATAGCCTGAATGCCAAGGCCCATGTGCTGGCGCATGGCCATCGAAATCAGTCCGCCAGATGTCACCACAAGTGCAGGTCCCTGTTCGGCCGCGATCTCGGTCAAAGCGTCCTGCACGCGGGTTTCAAAGGCCTGAAATGTCTCGGGCGCACCTTCAAGAATCCCATCCTGCCAGGCCGCGAAAACACGAGGCAAATGTGCTGTAAAATGTGCGTTATCGGTAGGCATTGGAATGCCGTGCTCTGCCTCAAGGGCACCGGCCAGCGTGAAATATTCCAACTCGTTCAACCGGGCGTCCTGGATGGCGGTCAGGCCCGTTTCCATTGCCGTACTGGTCTCGATGTGACGGCGCAACGTGCCAGTATACAGATGTGTGTGATGTTGGTGCGTGTGGCGCAGGTGTTGGCCCAGCCAAGCAGCCTGTTGATGCCCCAAAGGGCTGAGGCGGTCATAGCTTGCCTCGTCCTTGGCGTCTGAGTTGGCCTGACCGTGGCGGATGAGAGTGATATGGGACATGTGTGCTTTCAGCTGATGATGTAAGTGTTCTAGGCGAGGCGTGGGTTGGTGGGAAGTAGTAGCGCCTTTGGTTGGGATCTTTTTAGGAAGCGAATGGCAGATCAGCGCAGTTATTAGCGATGGATTCGCCCAACAAAGGCGGGGATAAGAACTGTCAGAAACAACAGTCGCGCCACGTGGCATGCCGCCACAAATCCGGGATCGGCACCTATAGTCAGCCCCATTGCAATCATCGTTTCAAGCCCGCCGGGGGCAAAGGCGACAAGCACATGGGCGGGTTCGAACTCAAGGGCCCAAGCTACTGCGAGCGCGGCCAGTAAAGCGGTTGATGTTGTCAGAGCTGTAGCGGTTAGCCCTGCTGTCAGTGACTGGATAAGTGCCCGGCGTGTTATCCCGTTGAAACGTGCTCCGATCAGTGTGCCCACGGTCATCAGCCCCAGAAAGGTAAGCCAGGGATGCATGACGCCCGGTGTCAGCCCGGTGCCGTGGCCAATACTCGAGGCGACCATGCCTCCGATCAACAAAGCAGCGGGCAGGCCAAAGCGATCAAGGATGAAGCCGGCGACAAGCCCGAGCGCCAGTAGGATACCCAAATGATGCCAGGCCAAATCTGGCCCTTGCAGCATGATCTGCTGCGGCAGGTCGTAGCCCATGAAAAGCGCGAACACCGGCACTGTTAGTGTCAAGGCAAGTAGCCGAACGGATTGGATCACAACGATGCGGGTGGTGTCGAGATCTAGCGCCGAAGACAGGCTGACAACAAAGCTGAGATGACCGGGCGCTGCGGCAAGATAGGCACTGCGCCGCACCATGCCAAAGCCCCGTTCCAAAACCCGACTGCAAAGCCAAAGTGTTGCCCAAAGCATTACCCCCAACACGACAAAGACAAGTGGCCATCGCAACATGGATTGTGTCGCACTGATGTCGACACCGCTGCCTATGCTGACGCCAATCAAGAGAAATGTCAGGTTGCGCACGGTGTCATCGATGCCGGTCCGCACGCCCAGTAATGCAGCGATTGAAACCAAGGCCGCAGGCCCAGTCAAAACCGCGATAGGTGCGCCAAGAATATCCGCTATCCAAGCGCCGATTCCACCGATGATTAGAGTTTGGCCAGTGACAACAAGGCTGGAGCGGGTGGGAAGGCTAAGCATAAAGCATGGCTAACGTGCCTCGGGCGGTGCTGCAATGACGCAGATCGGAAACGCTGGTGGCGTAAAATCGGGACTTGGTGTCGGGATTGGGAGTCCCTTCATCTCACAAGCCGCGATAAACAGGCATTAGACTAGGGAGACGTGCGCAATGACGGGCAATATCACCTTTACACTGGATGGCGCCGAGGTTGAGGCAGCTTTTGGTCTTACGATTTGGGAGGTTGCGCACGGCCGTGGTTTAGTTATTCCACATTTGTGTCATAAGCCTGCGCCGGGGTACCGGCCTGATGGCAATTGCCGGGCATGCATGGTTGAGATTGAGGGCGAGCGTACGCTGGCGGCGTCGTGCATTCGTGAGCCTGTCGAGGGGATGGTTGTCACAACGAACAGCGCGCGCGCCGAGAATGCGCGCAAGATGGTGGTTGAGATGTTGCTTGCGGATCAACCCGAACAGGCACAGGCGCATGACAAATCGAGCCATCTGTGGGACATGGCCGCCCTGAACGGGATCGATCAAAGCCGTTTCCCAAAGCTGGAAGAGGGCCGCATTCCACTGCTTGATGACAGCCACGTTGCCATGTCGGTGAACCTTGATGCCTGTATCCAGTGTGGTCTGTGCGTACGGGCCTGCCGCGAGGTTCAGGTCAATGACGTGATCGGCATGGCGGGGCGGGGGCATAACGCTTATCCAACCTTTGATATGGCCGATCCGATGGGCGACAGCACCTGCGTGGCTTGCGGCGAATGCGTGCAGGCCTGCCCCACCGGTGCGCTGATGCCCGCAACGGTCGTTGATGACAATCAGGTGGGCGACAGTGCCGATTTTGACAGCGCGATTGAAAGTATTTGCCCGTTTTGCGGCGTGGGCTGCCAGGTTTCTCTCAAGGTCAAGGACGGCACGGTTAAGTATGTCGAAGGCATCAACGGCCCTGCCAATGAGGGGCGCCTGTGCGTCAAGGGGCGCTTTGGATTTGACTATATCCACCATGACCACCGCCTGACCCGGCCACTGATCCGCCGTGAAGATGCGCCAGCCAAGGGGCTGAACGTTGATCCGGGCAACTGGCAGACCCACTTTCGCGAAGCAAGCTGGGACGAGGCGCTGGATTTTGCGGCGGGCCGGCTCAAGGGCCGGGGGCGCGAAGTGGCAGGTTTTGGTTCGGCCAAGTGCACCAACGAAGAAGCCTATCTGTTCCAGAAGATGATCCGTCAGGGCTTTGGGCACAACAACGTGGATCACTGCACGCGGCTATGCCATGCGTCCTCTGTGGCGGCCTTGATGGAGAACGTAGGTTCGGGTGCTGTGACAGCCACATTCAACCAGATCGAGAATGCGGATGTGGCGATCGCAATTGGCTGTAACCCAATCGAGAACCACCCCGTTGCGGCCACCTATTTCAAGCAATTCACCAAGCGCGGCGGCAAGCTGATCGTGATGGATCCGCGCGGTCAGGCGCTCAAGCGCTTTGCCAGCCATATGTTACAGTTCCGGCCCGGTGCAGATGTGTCCATGCTGAACGCGATAATGCATACCATCGTTGAAGAAGGTTTATACGATCAGCAGTATATCGATGCCTATACCGAGAACTGGGAAGCCGAGAAGGATCATCTTGCCGCCTTTGCCCCTGAAAAGATGGCCGAGATTTGTGGTATCGATGCCGAGGTGCTGCGCGATGTGGCACGGACCTTTGCAGGGGCGAAATCGGCCATGATCTTTTGGGGCATGGGCGTATCGCAGCACATCCACGGCACGGACAATTCGCGCTGTCTGATCTCGCTTGCGCTGATGACGGGCCAGGTGGGGCGGCCGGGTGCGGGCTTGCACCCGTTGCGCGGGCAGAACAATGTTCAGGGCGCTTCGGATGCGGGCCTTATCCCGATGTTCTTACCCGATTACCAGCCGGTGACGGATGACGGGGTGCGGGCTGCGTTTTCAGAGGTCTGGGGCTCTGGTGATTTCTCGAACGAGAAGGGTCTGACCGTGACCGAGATCATGGATGACGTGCATGCAGGCAACATTAAAGCGATGTATATCTTGGGCGAAAACCCGGCTATGTCAGATCCTGATGTTGAACATGCGCGGGCGGCACTGGCCAAGCTGGATCATTTGGTGGTGCAGGATATTTTCATCACTGAAACCGCGAATTATGCGGATGTTATCCTGCCTGCCTCAGCCTTTGCTGAAAAATCGGGCACGGTGACCAATACCAACCGGCAAGTTCAGATGGGCCGTCAGGCTGTGCCGCCGCCTGGTGACGCGCGTGCGGACTGGTGGATCGAGGTGGAATTGGCCAAGCGACTGGGGCTGGGCTGGACCTATGCCAGCCCCGCCGATATTTTCGCCGAGATGAAGCGCAACATGCGTTCGCTTGAAAATATCACATGGGAGCGCCTGTCGAAGGAAAACGCGGTCACCTATCCCTCTTTGTCGCCCGAAGACCCTGGACAGCCCATTGTCTTTGGCGACGGATTCCCACGCCCTGACGGGCGCGCGCGGTTTACGCCGGCATCGGTGATCGCCCCGGATGATGTGCCGGACGCAGACTATCCGATGATCCTGACCACAGGGCGGCAGCTGGAGCATTGGCACACAGGGTCGATGACGCGACGGTCTGTTGTGTTGGATGCGGTGGAGCCTGAGGCGAATTGCTCGCTGCATCCGTCGACCCTGCGCAAACTGGGGGTCGTTGCAGGAGAGCACGTGCGGCTGACAACCAAGCGTGGCTGGATCGAGATCATGGCCCGCGAGGACCGCGCAGTCGCACCGGATATGGTCTTTGTGCCGTTCGCCTATGTGGAAGCCGCGGCCAACATCCTCACAAACCCAGCCGTCGACCCCTATGGCAAAATCCCAGAATTCAAATTCTCAGCTGTAAGGGTCGAAGCAGCCTCGGGTACTTTGGCTGCGGAGTGATCCGAAAGTGCGCCATTTGGCGCATGCGATTTTGCTTGGAATGAGGGGCGCTGCCCCTCAAGCTCCCCGGAGTTTATTTAGCAAGATGAAGAGGATTTATCGTGGTTGATCGCAAACGATTTCTTGCGGACTTGCATGCGTTGCGCAGGTTTGGCGCGCGGGGGGCTGGAGTCGTGCGTCCTGCTTATTCAGAGGCGGATATTGCGGCGCGTGATTGGCTTGCGTCTCGCATGGATGCGGCCGGCCTGCAGGTGCGCTTTGATGCTATGGGGAACCTTTTTGGATTGGCGGAGGGCCCGTCCTTGTTGCTTGGGTCGCATTCGGACAGTCAGCCGACGGGTGGGTGGCTGGATGGCGCATTGGGTGTCATCGCAGCCCTTGAGGTGGCCCGCGCGAGCCGCGAGACGGGTGGGCCTGCGATCTCTGTTGTTTCTTTTCAGGATGAGGAAGGCCGGTTTGGCGTTACCACCGGATCCGCGGTGTGGTCAGGGGGCTTGCTGTTGGAGGAAGCGGATGCCTTGACTGATCATGCAGGCGTCGCGTTGGCAGATGCCCGTGCACAGTTGGGTAAACGGATTGGGCCAGACGTGAACCCTGAACAATTCACTGGGTTTATTGAATTGCATATCGAGCAGGGTCCGACGCTTGATGTCGCGGGACAAAAGATTGGCGTTGTGACTGAGATTGTCGGTATTCGAGATCAGATCATCACTTTTACAGGGGAGCAAAATCACGCAGGTACGACTATGATGGCGCTGCGGCGCGATGCTTTTCAGGGTCTTGTGTCGTTTTCCAACTTGCTGAACGAGCGCCTGCGCAATGTTGTGACACCTCAATCTGTCTGGACAATTGGCCACGTCAGCATGACGCCAAATGCTTCGTCAATTGTTCCGGGCGAGGTGCGGTTTTCGATGCAGTGGCGAGATGGAGATCCGGAGCGGCTGGAGCGTATGCACGAGGTCATCAATGTGACATTGCAAGATGTTGCCTCTGATTTGGGCTTGAGTGTTCGGACGGGCACTTTGCTTGGGCTTGAGCCCGTAACCATGAATACAGAGCTGCGGGAACGTTTAGAGTGTGCTGCGCAAAACGTTGTGCCGGGTGCCTGGCGATTGATGCCATCCGGTGCTTTGCATGATGCGACTAATGTGGCGCGTAAGATGCCGGTTGCTATGGTTTTTGTTCCATCCATCGGTGGGATTAGCCATGCCTTTGCGGAAAACACCTGCGAAACAGATCTTTTGGCTGGGCTGCGCGTGTTGGCTCGTGCCGCTGGTTTGAATTAGCTTACTGCCAAATTGGTGGAACTGAAAATTGTCTCTGGTCAATCAAAGATGAAAGCAACATAGTGCAAGAAAGAGGGCAGCCGACTGTTGCATTCGAAAGGGATGGGCAAGAGTGGTAAACAGTTGAACTTGGCGGCCAAGTTTGGATTTATAAGAAGTGCAGAATCGCCAAAGCGATCACATGCGCCCTTTCGACAGCGGGCGCGTCGGGAGGAAAAATATTGGGAACGACGCCAGTGAGCGCCGGAGGACTGTCGTCCATTCCGGCACTGTTGAGTAGAAATTCGAAAGAATTCGCCAATTCCCCCGCCTATCGGGAGAAAGAGTTCGGTATTTGGCAAGGCTGGACTTGGGCTGAAACGCATACAGAGATCGAAGCCCTTGCTTTGGGACTGATCGATCTGGGCCTTAATGAAGGCGATTTTGTTGCAGTGATTGGGCGCAACCGGCCGCGTCTTTACTGGTCGATGATGGCTGCGCAAATGTGCGGTGCGATTCCGGTGCCGTTGTATCAGGACGCGTCTGCCGAAGAGATGGCCTATACGCTTGGACACTGCGGCGCACGATTTGTGATCGTTGGCGATCAAGAACAGGTGGATAAGGTTATTGAAGTACAGGCAGACCTACCTCTGTTCGAGCAGATGATCTATCTTGATCCGCGGGGCTTGCGAAAATACGATCACGCTGAATTGCATCAGTACAGCCACGTGCAGGACGCGGGGCGTTCTAAGGCTGACGCGTTGAGGCCCGAGGTTGAGCGACGTATTGCCAAGCTGGATTACGACAGCATCTGTGTGATGCTGTATACCTCTGGGACAACGGGGAAGCCTAAGGGCGTTGTTTTGTCCAACCGTAATGTGATCGAAACCAGCAAGTCATCTTCTGAATTTGATGACCTGCGGCAGTCAGATGATATTCTAGCATATTTGCCAATGGCCTGGGTTGGAGACTTTATATTTTCGGTAGGGCAGGCTGTTTGGACAGGGTTTTGTACCAACTGTCCTGAGAATGCTGAAACCATGCATGTGGACTTGCGAGAGATTGGCCCAACTTACTATTTTGCGCCGCCTCGCGTGTTCGAGACTCAGTTGACTAACGTCATGATCCGGATGGAGGATGCGGGAAAGCTAAAGCAGCGTATGTTCCATTACTTCATGGATCACGCGCGCAAAGTGGGGGCGGGGATATTAGACGGTAAGAGCATAGGGCTTGTAGACCGGGCGAAATACGCGCTTGGCGAGTTGATGGTGTATGGCCCGCTCAAAAACACGCTTGGATTTAGCCGGGTGCGTGTTGGTTATACAGCGGGCGAGGCGATCGGGCCTGAAATCTTTGATTTCTATCGCTCTTTGGGCATCAACCTAAAACAGCTTTATGGCCAGACCGAAGCGACTGTGTTCATTACAGCGCAACCCGATGGTGAAGTGCGCAGTGACACAGTGGGCGTGCAGTGCCCGGGTGTGGAACTCAAGATCGCGGACAATGGCGAAGTGTTTTATCGCTCGCCGGGTGTGTTTGTTGAGTATTATAAAAATGCAGAAAGCACTGCCGATACGAAAGATTCCGAGGGTTGGGTGGCCACTGGTGATGCGGGCTTTATCGAGCCAGATACCGGCCATTTGCGCATCATCGATCGCGCTAAGGACGTGGGTAAAATGGCCGACGGATCACTGTTTGCGCCCAAATACGTTGAGAACAAACTCAAGTTTTTCCCCAATATCCTTGAGGCTGTGGTTTTCGGCGGTGGCAAGGCTGAATGTGCAGCCTTTATCAACATCGATCTAACGGCGGTCGGCAACTGGGCCGAGCGGAACAATATCGGCTATGCCTCCTATCAGGAACTCGCGCAGCATCCTCAGGTTCTGGCGACGATCAAGGCCCATGTGGAAGACGTGAACCGCAGTGTTGCTGAAGATGAAATGCTGTCTGGTTGCCAAATTCACCGGTTTGTTGTGTTGCATAAAGAACTGGATGCCGACGATGGTGAACTGACTCGGACACGCAAGGTGCGCCGTCGGATCATTGAGGAAAAATATGCCGATATTATTACTGCCCTGTATGACGGATCTTCAGACGTGTCGACGACGACTGAAGTGACCTATGAAGATGGGCGAAAAGGTTCGATTTCGGCCACATTAAAAATGTGTGATGCGGCTGTTTCATCTGTTTCCTCGCGGATGGCGGCGGAATGATGGTGGGACGACGCTCTGCTTTGCCATCGTCCCGCGCACCATCCCGTAAGAACTGGTGTTGTATGTTTGTACTTGAAACAATGAAGGGCTGGACCTGATGCTGGATCAGACCGAAGGATACATGACCGCGGATGGTCGCCAGATTGGCCCCGTTGTGATGGAAATGAAAAATATCACGCTGCGATTTGGTGGCGTTGAGGCGATCAGGGACATCTCTTTCGACATACGGGAGGGCGAGATTCGCGCGATCATTGGCCCGAACGGGGCTGGTAAATCATCAATGCTGAATGTCATTTCTGGATTTTATGTCCCGCAAGAGGGGCAAGTGTTTTACAAGGGCCAACCGCGTCCTCAGATGAAACCGTTTGAAGTGGCGCGGCAAGGAATCGCCCGGACCTTTCAGAACATCGCACTTTTCGAGGGAATGAGCGTTCTCGACAACGTGATGACCGGGCGTCTGACACACATGAAAACGGGGCTGTTTTCCCAAGCGCTATGGAGAGGTAAGGCCCAGGCCGAAGAGACAGAAAACAGGGAAGTCGCTGAAAAGATAATTGATTTCCTTGAAATTCAGGCTATCCGGAAAACACCAGTAGCACGTCTGCCCTATGGCTTGAAAAAGAGGGTCGAACTGGCCCGTGCCCTTGTGGCAGAGCCATCCTTGCTTTTGTTGGACGAGCCGATGGCTGGGATGAACGTAGAGGAGAAGGAGGACATGAGCCGCTTTATCCTAGATGTGAATGATGAATTTGGAACGACGATTGCGCTGATTGAACATGACATGGGTGTGGTGATGGATCTGAGCGACCGGGTCGTCGTAATGGATTACGGTAAGAAGATTGGTGACGGAACGCCCGACGAAGTGCGTGGCAACCAAGCAGTGATTGACGCCTATCTGGGAGTCGCACATGACTGATTTAAGGGCTTTTTCCATGGCGGCGCAGCGGATGCCGCGCACGCGTAGTGCTTGGGCGGCAATGGCGAGCCCACCTTTGCGCAATAGTGCGCACCCCGTGATGCAAGTGGAGATGATGTGATGCCAGACCAGTTTCTTTATGGCGTTGAAGTTGTGCTGAATGGGTTGATGGCTGGGGTGCTTTATGCGCTGGTCGCGCTTGGCTTTGTTCTAATCTTTAAGGCGTCTGGCATATTCAATTACGCGCAGGGCGTTATGGCGCTGTTTGCTGCACTGACGTTGGTTGGAATTATGGAAGGGCAGATACCTTTTGCTCATTTGATCAATGCGACTTTTGGAACAGATGTTCATCACTTTGGGTGGCATGTGCCCGCTTTTCTGGCGATCATTTTGACAATGATGGTGATGGTACTTTTAGCTTGGTTGGTTCAGCGGTTAGTTTTCCGTTTTTTAGTCGGGCAAGAGCCAATCATACTGTTCATGGCAACAATCGGCTTGGCATATTTCCTTGAAGGTGTTGGCGATCTGATGTGGGGGTCTGAGATCAAAAAGCTTGATGTTGGCCTGCCACAAGGAGCAAGCTTTTGGATCGAAGAAAACACTGCCTGGTTCGGTGGAGATGGCTTTTTTGGCTTTTTCATCGATAAATTAGACCTTGTTGCGACCTTGATCGCAGTAATCCTTGTGACTGTATTGGTGCTTTTTTCGCAGTATACAAAACAGGGCCGTGCCATGCGAGCGGTGGCTGATGACCATCAAGCCGCGTTGAGCGTGGGAGTGTCGCTAAACTTTATCTGGATTCTTGTATGGTCGTCAGCCGGCTTTGTCGCTCTGGTTGCGGGGATCATGTGGGGTGCCAAATCAGGTGTGCAGTTTTCGCTTAGTTTGATTGCACTCAAGGCTTTGCCAGTGCTGATGTTGGGTGGGTTCACGTCCATTCCGGGGGCTATTGTTGGAGGCTTGATTATCGGCGTAGGTGAGAAACTTTTTGAGTTTCTTATTGGGCCGATGGTTGGGGGGGCCACTGAGAATTGGTTTGCCTATGTTCTGGCTTTAATTTTTCTGGTGTTCCGGCCGCAGGGGCTGTTTGGGGAGAAGATCATTGAACGAGTGTGATCATCGTCCGAACGACTGCGCGAGGGAAACCCTCGCGACACCCGCCCGCCCGATGCCTTGTCAGCCGTCGAGCTGGCGGAAAAGCGATACAGTCAATGCGGCCAGTACTGTAATGGCGAGTGTCGCAGATAGCATGATGTCCCCTGTCAGGAGCAGCGCTATGCTGACGCAAACCACCAGGATCAGTAAGCACAGCAATAAAGCCGTACCAACGCCGGAGCGCGTCCGAATTGAACCAGTGTCTGGCCCGCGTGAGTTTGCAACTTCTCGCACCTCTGGCACAGCCTCGATCAAATCGGCTTTGGCAGCAGCAAAATCCATGGCATTGATTTCGCTGCGTGCATACGCTGTTTCTAGACGACGGATGTCATCAAGAATGACACTCATAGAGCTGACTCCCACTTCCCAGGTCTATTATGGCCACGGAAACCGGTTGGACTATGGCAAAACGGGAAAACCTGAAATGTTGGTTAAAGCGACGCCGTTGGCGCACGTTGGCGGAGGAGCCTGAGATGTTCTATCGTGAGGCAGGCGATTTTTCGACGACATATCCGCAGGATAGTCAGACTTTCCCGATACGGTTTGACCGTTATAGATATTATGCCGTTCTGGCATTTGCGGTGTTAGTCTTACCGTTTGTCATGGATGATTATCTGGTCAATTCGATCTTTTTGCCGTTCTTGATTTATGCCATTGCCGCGATTGGGTTGAATATACTGACCGGGTACTGTGGTCAGGTATCATTGGGCACGGGCGGTTTCATGGCTGTTGGTGCTTATGCCTGTTATAAGCTTATGACTTCTTTTCCTGACGTTAATATCTTTTTTCATGTCATTCTTGCTGGTGGGATCACTGCTGTGGTCGGGACTGCGTTTGGATTGCCAAGCTTACGAATCAAAGGTTTTTACCTTGCTGTGGCAACACTTGCGGCGCAGTTTTTCCTTGTCTGGCTTTTCAACAAGGTCGCGTGGTTTTACAATTATTCTGCTTCGGGCCAGATCAACGCCCCAGAACGAACGGTATTTGGTATTGAGGTCACGGGGGCGAACACAGAGGCCTGGGCTACCTACCTGTTCTGCTTGGTATTCACGATTGGTTCGGCCATTATCGCGCGCAACCTGACACGTGGGTCTATGGGGCGACAGTGGATGGCCATACGCGATATGGACATCGCGGCTGAGATCATCGGAGTAAACCCGCTCAAGGCAAAGCTGACTGCTTTTGCGGTGTCATCCTTTTTTGTGGGTGTGTCGGGTGCGCTGTTCTTCGCCGTGTATCTGGGTGCTGTTGAAGTCGGTGAAGTCTTTGGCATCCAGAAATCGTTTATCGTGCTTTTCATGATTATTATTGGGGGCCTTGGCAGCATTTTTGGATCATTCGCTGGGGCTGCGTTTCTTGTGGTGCTGCCAGTGGTGCTGAAACTGGTTGGCGTTGATCTGCTGGGGTGGCCCACGGACATTGTGGCGCACTTTCAATTGGTAATTGTCGGCGGATTGATCATCATCTTTTTGATTGCTGAGCCGCACGGAATGGCGCAACTTTGGCGCGTAGCTAAGGAAAAACTGAGATTGTGGCCGTTTCCGCACTAAACGGAGCGCCACCAATAATGGCGGAGTGAAACCCCGCCCTAAGTCCGGGCTGCAAGGCCTGCATATCGGAAAAACCAAGGGAGGAGACCCCGATGAAAATGAAACTGGCAACATGGGCAACAGCCGCCATGATGGCGGCAAGCCCGGTGATGGCGGACCTTGTGTTCCCGTCACTTAGCTATCGAACAGGCGCTTATGCTGCGGGCGGTATTCCGTTTGCGGATGGCTATGCCGACTATTTGACGCTGCTCAACGAACGTGACGGTGGCATCGGTGGTGTGATGACGCGCCTGCTAGAGTGTGAAACGGGCTATAACACTGAAAAAGGTGTGGAATGCTACGAGTCGACCAAGGGCGAAGGTGCGCTGGTCTATCAACCGTTGTCCACAGGTATCACCTATCAGCTGATCCCCAAAGCTACCGCTGATGACATTCCGGTCCACTCAATGGGTTACGGCCGGACCTCGGCAAAGAACGGCAACGTTTTTAGTCACGTGTTTAACTATCCAGCAAACTATTGGGATGGTGCGTCGGGTGCTATCAACTATCTGCTGGAAACCAACAATGGTGATATCAGCGGCAAGAAAATTGCACTTGTTTATCACAACTCTGCCTATGGCAAGGAACCAATCCGTACATTGCAGGGGTTGGCGGCAAAGCACGGTTTTGAGCTGCTGGAATTGGCAGTTGATCACCCTGGCCAAGAGCAGAAGTCTCAGTGGCTGCAAATCCGCCGTGAGCGTCCTGATAATGTCCTGATGTGGGGTTGGGGCGTCATGAACCAAGTGGCAATTCAGGAAGCGGTTAACATCCGCTATCCGATGGAAAACTTTATTGGCATTTGGTGGTCTGGTTCTGAAAATGATGTGTTGCCAGCCGGTGACGCGGCTACGGGCTACAAGGCTCTGACATTCCACGGTGTGGGTTCGGATTTCCCGATCTTTGATGACATAAATACGCATGTTGTTGATAAAGGCTTGGCTGCCGGTGCCGGTGATCAGGTTGGCACAGTGCTGTACAACCGTGGCATGTATGCGGCGATGCTTGCAGCCGAAGCGGTAAAAACTGCGCAAGGCATCCATGGTGTAGCAGACATCACGGCGGCGATGATGCGTGACGGGATGGAAGCGTTAGAGATCAACGAGGCCAAAATGGCATCGCTGGGCCTGCCAAACTTTGGGCCCGAATTTACAGTGAGCTGTGCAAATCATGGTGGTGACGCTCTGGTTGGTGTGACTCAATGGGATGCGAGCGCTGGCGCATGGTCGCTGATTTCTGAATTCAAGGCGACTGATAGCAGTATCATTGGGCCGCTGATCGAAGAAGACAGTGCTTCTTATGCTTCTGAGAACAATATTCCTGGCAACTGCTGAGAATGAACACTTCCGGCGGCAGCGACCGTTGCCGCCGGAAACTTAAGTAATTTTCGGAACAATGAAGGTGTGACCCATGCTGGATGCCCAAGTCGAGGCAGAGACCGTTTTGGAGGTCAACAACATCGAGGTGATCTATAATCACGTAATTCTCGTGTTGAAGGGCGTGAGCCTGAAGGTGCCCAAAGGGGGCATCACTGCGTTGCTGGGCGGGAATGGAGCTGGCAAGACGACAACACTCAAGGCGATTTCAGGGCTTCTGGCCAGTGAGCGTGGCGAGGTCACCAAGGGGTCGATCCAGTACAACGGCGCTGATGTCGCGGAAAAAGACCCCGCAGACCTGGTCAAGGCAGGCGTTGTTCAGGTGATGGAGGGACGTCACTGTTTCGAGCACCTGACCGTCGAGGAAAATCTGATGACGGGTGCCTATACTCGGATGGACGGAAAGGGCGCGATCGCTGCCGACCTTGAAATGGTTTATAATTATTTTCCACGTTTGCGCGAGCGTCGTAAGAGTCAGGCGGGATATACGTCAGGCGGTGAACAACAGATGACGGCGATTGGTCGCGCGTTGATGTCACGGCCTGAAACGATCCTTTTGGATGAACCTTCCATGGGATTGGCACCGCAGTTGGTTGAACAGATATTTGGTATTGTGAAGTCGGTGAATGAAAATGAAGGCGTGACATTCTTGCTGGCTGAGCAAAATACAAATGTCGCGCTACGCTTTGCGCATTACGGGTATATACTTGAGAGCGGTCGCGTGGTCATGGATGGCCCAGCGGCCGAACTCCGCGAGAATCCAGATGTAAAAGAGTTCTACCTTGGTATGTCTGAAGAGGGTCGCAAGTCGTTCCGCGATGTACGGTCATACCGTCGGCGCAAGCGCTGGCTCAGCTGATCTTTGGGCGTCTATCTTATTAGCTCTTTGGCCGTGTACGTCATTTTGAACTGCTGATTGTGTGGACACCGTGAGGCGATAAGTCCTCGTAGCGAGAGTATATTTTCACAAGCGGAGTCTGGAAAATGGCAGGAACGACATATTTTGACGATCTGGAAACCCGGTCTGCAGATGCGCGAGAGGCAGCGCAAATGGAGGCTCTGCGCGATCGTTTGGATAGGGCAACGACTGCGCCAGATGATTGGCGGAACGCATCTGCATCCGTGCACAGCCTAGCGGATTTGCCAAAATTGCCGGTCTTACGCAAGTCAGAGCTGTCTGAATGGCAAAAGGCGCGCCCGCCATTTGGAGGAATTGCAGTTGCTAATGTGGCCCATATTTTTCAATCGCCCGGCCCGATTTATGAACCGGGCGGGATTACCCATGACTGGTGGCGCATGGGCAGGTTCCTGCACGCGGCAGGCTTTGGCGCCAAGGATATCGTACAGAATTGTTTTGGATATCATCTGACGCCTGCTGGCATGATATTCGAAAGTGGCGCGCGGGCCGTGGGGGCGACCGTGCTGCCTGCTGGAACAGGCCAAACGGAATTGCAGGTGACCGCCGCGCGAGATATCGGCACAACCGCCTACGCAGGCACGCCTGATTACCTGAAGGTAATTTTGGACAAGGCTGACGATATGGGCGTGACTTTGCAGTTCACCAAGGCAGCTGTTGGCGGGGGCGCGTTGTTTCCATCCTTGCGGCAGGAATATGCGGAACGGGGTATTGCGTGTCTTCAGTCTTATGCGACGGCTGATTTAGGTAACATCGCTTATGAGACGCCGGCGATGGACGGGATGATCGTGGATGAAGGCGTGATTGTTGAAATCGTGACGCCGGGAACGGGCGATCCTGTAGCCGAAGGCGATGTGGGCGAGGTGGTTGTAACTTCACTCAACCCTGACTATCCGCTGATCCGCTTTGCCACGGGTGACATGAGTGCTGTTTTGCCCGGGCAAAGCCCCTGTGGCCGTACCAACATGCGCATCAAGGGCTGGATGGGCCGTGCCGACCAGACGACCAAGATCAAGGGCATGTTTGTGCGTCCGGAACAGGTGGCAGCACTTGTGGCCCGGCATCCTGAAATCATGCGCGCGCGTGTTATTGCCACTCGGGACGGGCAACAGGATGCGATGACGGTACAATTGGAAAGCACTGGCGGCGACAAGCAGGACTATTCTGCCAGCGTCGTTGAGATTCTCAAATTAAAAGGTGTCGTCGAAATTGTCGCGCCCGGTTCTTTGCCCAAGGATGGTCTGGTGATCGATGATCAGCGTAGCTACGACTGACGCATGCGCATCCTTTGGGCTGGAAACCCGATATAAAAACTAGGATAAAGCGGCGAGCAACCCGAGGCAGGCCTTGACGTCTACACGATCCTCTTTCGCTATATCGCGGCGCGCAGCTTTGTCTCGTCGAGCATTGTCTGTGGTTGCGTGGGCCGTAGCGCTTTTGTGTCTGCTGCCGATGCTGGCCGTTTTGCTTGCCGCGCTGACCGGTGGAACAGATACGATTGCGCATCTGATCGACACAGTACTTGGGCGATACGCCGCTAATACCGCGCTTTTGATTGTATTGGTGTCGCTCGGGACCTTTGCCGTGGGTGTTGGCGCTGCGTGGCTGGTAACGATGACTAGCTTTCCAGCGGTTCGCTTTTTCGAGATAGCGCTTGTGGTGCCGTTGGCTTTTCCGGCCTATGTGCTGGCTTATGCCTACACCAGTATTCTGGACCATCCGGGCATTGTGCAATCTACACTGCGTGCGACGATGGGCTGGGGGCCACGTGACTATTGGTTTCCTGAAATCCGAAGTCTGGGTGGCGCGGCATTGATGTTGGTGCTGGTTCTTTATCCCTATGTGTATCTTCTGGCTCGGGCGTCGTTCTTGCAACAGAGCGGATCAACTTTTGTAGCGGCACGGGCTTTGGGGTCACGTCCGTGGGCGGCGTTTCTAAAAGTCAGTCTACCGCTGGCGCGCCCTGCAATTGCCGCAGGCGTTCTGCTTGCAGTAATGGAGACCATCGCTGATTTTGGAACGGTGTCTTACTTTGGGGTGCAGACTTTTGCCACTGGGATCTACACCAGCTGGTTTTCCATGGGCGATCGCGCAGGCGCTGCACAGCTCGCTGTTTGCTTGCTGAGCTTTGCATTGCTGCTCGCTGTTTTGGAGCGCGCCCAGCGGGGGCAGGCGAAATATCACGACACAAGCCGTGGCCAAAAACATGAGCCGCCTTTGAAACTCGAAGGTGTTCAAGCGTGGATGGCGGTGATCTTGTGTGGTGCACCTGTTCTCTTTGGTGCTGTTTTTCCATTGGTTGCCTTGATGAGCCTAGGGTGGGATTCGGAACAGAATCTGCTCAGCGATCGATATCTGCGTTTTGTACGCAACTCGCTTGTTCTGGCATCCACAGCTGCAGTTTTGACGGTGGTAGCGGCGATTGCACTTGGGTTTTATCAACGGATGCGGCCCGGCCGCTCCTCTGCTTTGGCTGGCTATGTGGCGCGATTGGGGTATGCAGTGCCGGGTGGTGTCATCGCCGTGGGTCTGCTTGTGCCATTTGCTGCGTTTGACAATGCTCTTGATGCGTGGATGCGCGCAACTTTTGATGTCTCGACCGGGCTGTTGGTGACCGGATCAATATGGTTGTTGGTTTGTGCCTACATGGTGCGTTTTCTGGCCGCAGCTCTTGGTGCTTATGAAGGCGGTCAATCCTTGGTCCATGCGAACATGGATGCCGCCAGCCGATCGCTGGGCAAAGGGCCGTTGGCCACATTGCGCTGGGTGCATCTGCCAATCCTTACGCCCAGCCTTTTGACGGCCGTGTTAATTGTCTTTGTCGACGTCATGAAAGAACTGCCTGCTACTTTGATTATGCGGCCGTTCAATTATGACACGCTTGCTGTTCAGGCGTTTCGCCTTGCCTCAGATGAACGACTGGAAGGCGCCGCATTGCCAAGCCTTGTGATCGTTGCTGTAGGTTTGTTGCCGGTCATCCTGATTTGCCGGCAGGTGGGCCGACACTAGCACGCTTTTGGACATAAAAGACGCAAAGCAGTTTTTTTGATACTCATCATCTGGAAAGTACCGACCGGCGTTTGAACGCCGATCATAAGAGATGCCAAGAGGCGAACAAATGCGCGCCCCATACACATGGGCGTGAGTAACACGAATTCAGGCGTCTTTCACGGGCGGTGCAATCTTGTCCTGCGTTTGCGTTTCAAAGTCACCCGCATCGTGACGCTCGTGCAATTGCGACTCAGGCTGACCAAAGGCGCGGTTTACCATGCATCCCCTAAGCGTTGCAGGGCGGGCATCAATCCGCTTGGCCCAGTCCATGACATTGGTGTAACTTTCAACGTCCAAAAATTCAGCTGCGTTATAGAGCCGTCCAAGGCACAACTGGCCATACCAAGGCCAGATCGCCATATCAGCGATGGAATAGTCGTCGCCGGCAATGAAAGGACGATCTGCCAATTCGCGATTAAGCACGTCAAGTTGGCGTTTGGTTTCCATTGCGTAGCGGTTGATCGGATATTCATATTTTTCTGGCGCATAGGCATAGAAATGACCAAAGCCGCCGCCAAGAAACGGTGCGGACCCCATTTGCCACATCAGCCAATTAAATACCTCTGTACGATCCGGTCCCGAGATCGGCAGGAAGGCGCCAAACTTTTCGGCCAGATGTATCAGGATCGATCCCGACTCGAATACGCGCAGCGGTGCACCACCACTGTGGTCGACAAGAGCGGGAATCTTGGAATTTGGATTTGCGTCAACAAATCCCGAGCCGAACTGATCGCCTTCACCAATATTGACCAGCCACGCGTCGTATTCGGCACCCGTGTGGCCAGCGGCCAGCAACTCTTCGAACATCATCGTGACCTTGACCCCATTGGGCGTGGCCAGTGAATAAAGTTGAAAAGGGTGTTTTCCAACTGGCAAGGCTTTGTCGGTTGTAGGTCCTGAAATGGGCCGATTTATTGACGCAAAACGGCCCCCGCTTTCATTGTCCCATGTCCATTTGGCAGGCGGTGTATAGGTTGGGTCGGTCATGTGCTCGAGCCTTTCTGCTTTCTTGATATGCGTCCAAGATAAAACTGCGTCGGAGGGCTGCAAGACGAACCCTTGCAAAAATAAAGAATTTCGCTGAACGAGCCGCTTTAAAGCCCTAATTTTACCAGTTTGTGCGTACAGACCTTTTGCGCATTTTTCCGAGTGACCTGTTTGATGTTGTGTCGCGGCCCGTGTGTTGCTTTGCACAGTGCATTACGCAAAGAACCTATGCTTTTCACGAACAGGTCAGAACCAAAAGAAAAGCCGCCCGTGCAGGGGCGGCTTTGCAAACACACATTTCTCTGTAGCTTTTTACCCTTGGCGGGCCTTGAACCGGGGTTGCGTCTTGTTGATGACGTATACACGGCCTTTGCGACGCACAATACGGCAATCACGGTGACGGTTTTTCAGCGAGCGGAGCGAATTGCGAACCTTCATGGCGCTTCTTCCTCATGTTTCATGGCGCGAAGCAGCGCCGGGTTGCAGTTTGACGCATAGGGTGCGCCGGTTTTTGTTGCCTTGGGGCCTGTGACCCTGTCGGCGTAATAGAGTGGTGGGCGATACAAGGATCGAACTTGTGACCCCTTCGATGTCAACGAAGTGCTCTACCGCTGAGCTAATCGCCCACTCTGCCCCCTTGCACCCCACGCCCACAATAAAAGTGGGCGCGGAAATCCGCGCCGGGTGGGGCTGCTATAAAAGGAGTCGAAGAGAGGATCAAGGGCTTTTGGCTTTGTCCTTTCCTGCGCTATGCTATTATCAATAGGAGCGTTCATGTCCAAAGTTGCTTTCAAAGTTCTGTCCCCCGAAAAGTTGCACAGTTGCGTGGTTTTTGCCTCGCCTCATTCCGGGCGCGACTATCCGCCTAGCTTTATGCAACGAACATTGCTGGACGCCGTGACAATTCGATCATCCGAAGATGCATTTGTTGATTTGTTGTTTGAAAAAGCACCTGAGTTTGGCGCGCCGCTGATCAAGGCAGGGGCACCACGTGCTTTTGTTGATCTGAACCGCAGTTTGGAAGAATTGGACCCCGCCGTAATCGAAGGCGTGCGGCGTCAGGGGCACAACCCCCGCATCACCAGTGGCCTTGGGGTGATTCCCCGAGTAGTCGCCAATGGCCGCGAGATCTATCGCGGCAAGATTTCAATGAATGAGGCTGATCGGCGCATCGCTTTGTATTGGCGGCCTTACCATCAGATGTTGCAAAGATTGCTGGACACGGCCCGGCAAGTTCACGGGCAGGCGATTCTGATCGACTGTCATTCGATGCCGCATGAGGCGATGGACGGTGTGGTGCGGAGCGGTAGAGCGCGCCCTGATGTTGTGCTTGGCGACCGCTTCGGAGCCGCTGCGGATTCCACCATTGTAGACGAAATTGAGAGTGCTTTTACCTCTGCCGGTTTTACGGTCGTGCGCAACGCGCCTTTTGCTGGTGCATATGTCGTTCAAGCCTATGGTCGTCCGTCCCGCAAGCAACATGCCATTCAGGTTGAAATTGACCGCTCTCTTTATATGAATGAACGCCTTATCCGACCAAGTGCTGGCTTTGAGGATGCGAAGAGCCGCTTGCAGGAAGTGATTGAAACGGTTGCAGGCATCGGTCAGGCACGCGTTCCACTTGCTGCCGAATAAATCACCTTAGCGCGCGGCCTTTCACGATTGCATCGCTGCCAAATCGATCCCGGATAGCATCTGTGGCCCGCTCTGCCTGCCCGCGTTTGCGCGCTTCGGGATCCAAAAGGTCGCCAGACGCTTCGGCCTCGTCTGCAGCCCATAAATCGCTAAGCCCGCAACCCAGCAGGCGATAAGGCCCTTCGTTGCCCACCTGATCAAAAAGAGACCGTGCTGTTCGATAAATCGTGTCTGCCAGTTGCACAGGTTCGTATAGCGAAACCCTCCGCGTCAGTGACGAATGATCATGCCGCTTAAGTTTGAGTGTCACCACTCGACCAGCAAGCCCTTTAGCCTTGGCCCTGTTTGATACTTTCCCAGCCATACGCCACAGATGGCCGTCGAGGATATTGGCATCGTTGGTATCTTCGCTAAAGGTGGTTTCGTTGCTGATGGATTTCATTGGTGCGTTTTGGGACACCGCGCGCCGGTCCTGCCCGCGCGCAAGATGCCATAGCCGTTCGCCCATGGACCCGAAGCGCGACACAAGATCGGTCCGTTCCCATCTCAAAAGATCAGTAAAGGTTCTAATGCCGACCTTTTCCAACGTGGCCTGTGCGGCAGGGCCGATGCCCCAAATTATTCGTACGGACTTATCTTGCAGGAATGCGCTAGTTTCTGCAGCGCCAATCACGGAAAATCCACGCGGTTTTTCAAGGTCCGATGCAACCTTGGCCAAAAACTTGTTGTGGCTCAGGCCGATGGAACCGGTCAGCCCCAGTTCGTCCTGCATTCGTTTGACCAGACGTGCAAGCATGAGCGCGGGTGGCCTTTTATGAAGCCGGGCTGTGCCGGTCAGATCCAGAAACGCTTCGTCGAGCGACAGGGGTTCAATGGCAGGGGTCAGTTCTTCCATCATTGCACGGATGGCTCGGGACGCTTCGGCATAAGCCTCCATGCGTGGCTTGATGATCGTCGCATCTGGGCACAGCTTGAGCGCTTGAAACATCGGCATGGCCGAACGCACGCCACGAATCCGCGCCACATAGCATGCGGTCGATACAACACCACGCCGTCCACCACCGATGATGACTGGTTTTCCCTCTAGGCTGGGGTCGTCGCGTTTCTCTACGGAAGCATAGAACGCATCACAATCCATGTGAGCTATAGATAGGTCAAATAGCTCTGGATGATGTATCGTGCGCGGACTGCCGCAGGCAGGGCAACGCTGTCCTACGTCAAAATCAGTGAGGCAATTGCGGCATAAACTTGGCATAATAGGGCCTTTATAGCATTCGACGAAACACCTGAAACACCGGACATCATTTTGGCATTGAAATTTTGGGTTTTACGCTGCGCTAGTTTACTCAAGTTTTTCGCATGACTCTTCTCATCGTGCATTAGGTAGATGTGTCGTCCCAACCTAGCTATGAACATGGCGCACGACTGAATGGGTGCAAAGCTGGCATTGTTCGTGGGCGACCCGTTGGTCGTTATTCGACGTTGCGACCAGCCTGGATTGATCTGGCGCGGTGCTGCGCGTTGCGCGAAAAGCGTGAAGGGTTATTGCTGATTGAACCAACCAAAGCGATAACTAGGGGTCCCATATACTACAGTTCTATCGGCCATGCGGTTTGGTTTTTTGCTGTCCACCTGCTGTAAAGCTGTGGGTCAGGCATTAGCCTTGTCAACGAAGGTGACGATCAGCGCCTGTGCAGCCCTAAGATTTTTTAAATAATCTAACTACATTCGAGCTGTTGAAAGCACGTACCAGCGACTTTGTTGGGCGCGTGGCCAGTTCAGTCTTTAACAGGAGTGTCTCATAGAAAGCCCCCCGCAAGGGGGCGGGGGGGAGGTGACAAACCGCAGGAAGAACCGGTCTGTTTGGGAGTATCACCTGTCAAACTACATACCATTAAGGTGAGTATATCCAAAGTCTGGAATTTTCGATCCAACGATATCCTGTGGTCTGTTGCTTTGAAAGCACAAGCTGTAGGGCGTGAAATGGCGCACGCGTTGGGTTGCGCGTTGCCGCATTCGGGCTCTGAGTTCTCCATTGGGCTGTTGCAGGGCCTTACTGACTGGCCATTTCTGCAAGGATGGATGTCGCCGCGCTTTGCGGGTCGGCTGCTTTCCAGATTGGTCTGCCGACTACGATATAATCTGCGCCGTTAGAAATGGCGTTTGCGGGTGTTGCAACGCGTTTTTGGTCACCCAAATCGGCCCCGGTGGGGCGTACACCAGGTGTCACAATCAATCGGCCATGGGCTTCGGGCAAAGCACGGATTGCAGCGGCTTCCTGAGGTGACGCTATGACACCGTCGGCGCCCGCATCGAATGCGCGGCCCGCGCGGGTTTGCACAAGATCGCTGATGTCGCCGGGCTGGATCAGACTGGCATCCAGATCGGCTCGGTCGAGCGATGTCAGGATTGTGACAGCCAGAATCTTCAGCCCGCTGCCTGCAGCACCTTGCTTAGCCGCGCGCACAACGTGTGGGTCGCCATGTACCGTTAAAAAATCTAGATCGAATTGTGCAAGCCCACGCACTGCGGCTTCGACGGTTGCACCAATGTCGAAAAGCTTCATATCGAGAAAAATGCGTTTGCCGTGCTCTTGCTTGAGCTCGTTTGCAAGTGCGAGGCCGCCTCCGGTCAACATGCCCAGGCCGATCTTGTAAAAGCTGATGCTGCTGCCAAGGCGTTGGGCTAAGTCCAAACCTGCAACCGCGTTTGGCATATCCAGTGCCACGATCAATCTGTCATCTGCCATTTTCGACCCCTAAAAGCTGTGCTTGGGGGGGTCATAGGTTGGTGCTGTGTCAAAGTCTATCTGCCAAAAAGCGTCGAGGCATTGAAGGCTTGGCATAAGGGGCGCCACAAGGCGCAACCGCTGTGCCAGAAGTTTGCAATATCATAGAAAACGCTTTTAAGAATTATTGTTAATGTTCATGAAAACCAATGTTGGTACCCCAGTTGGCAAACGTTCTGGTCATTACAAAATTGCACAAACGTTGTGGCACAGGTGCATTTGCAGTGAAAATAATAATCCTGAAGGGGCAGTTTATTATGTCGTGGCCACGATTATGGGTGAAAAGACTATGTTGCTCTTGTGCAACGCATGGGTGCGCCCCATCTTTTAAACCAAGGCCCGACCGCCTTGCGTGCCTCTGAGAGGGCGCAGCATCACCGGGCGCTGAATAAGGAGAAATACCATGGACTTGTCTAAGTTCACGGAACGGTCGCGCGGCTTTGTTCTGGCAGCGCAGACCATTGCCACACGCGAAAACCACCAACGTCTGACCCCCGACCATGTACTCAAGGCATTACTAGATGATGGTGATGGTTTGGTCAGTAACCTAATCACGCGCGCGGGCGGTGACACGGGGCGTGTTGTTATGCATTTGGATCAGACACTCGCAAAGATGCCTCAAGTGACGGGAGATGCCGCACAGGCATATTTGGACCAGGCAACTGCAAAGGTTTTGGCCGAGTCAGAAGTGTTAGCCAAGACATCTGGCGATTCCTTTGTGCCGGTCGAGCGGATTTTGATGGCCCTTGGCATGGTGAAATCTGGGGCCAAAAATGCTTTGAATGCGGGCAAAGTGACCCCACAGGCCCTGAACGCTGCGATCAACGATATTCGCAAGGGGCGCAAAGCAGACACTGCCAGCGCAGAGGATGGGTACGAAGCGCTGAATAAATATGCGATGGACCTGACCAAACGCGCCGAGGCAGGCAAAATTGACCCAATCATCGGCCGAGACGAAGAAATCCGCCGCGCGATGCAAGTGCTGAGCCGTCGCACCAAAAACAATCCGGTTCTGATCGGTGAACCGGGCGTTGGTAAAACTGCGATTGCTGAGGGGCTTGCCCTTCGCATCGTTAATGGTGATGTGCCAGAATCCTTGCGCAACAAACGATTGCTGGCGCTTGATATGGGCGCGCTTATTGCCGGCGCAAAGTATCGTGGTGAGTTCGAGGAACGGCTCAAAGCCGTTCTGACCGAAGTGACGGATGCCGCAGGCGAGATTATTTTGTTCATCGATGAGATGCATACGTTGGTCGGCGCTGGTGCCTCCGAAGGGGCGATGGACGCCGCAAACTTGATCAAGCCAGCCCTTGCCCGGGGTGAGTTGCATTGCGTTGGTGCGACGACCCTGAACGAGTATCGCAAACACGTGGAAAAAGATGCAGCGTTGGCTCGGAGATTCCAGCCCATACTTGTCGAAGAACCCACGGTCGAAGACACCGTTAGTATTCTGCGCGGGATCAAGGAAAAATACGAACTGCACCACGGGGTGCGGATTTCTGACAGCGCTTTGGTGACGGCTGCAACGCTGAGCCACCGATACATCACCGACCGCTTTCTGCCAGACAAGGCCATTGATTTGATGGACGAGGCCGCCAGCCGTTTGCGCATGGAAGTGGACAGCAAACCCGAAGAGTTGGACGCGCTTGATCGCCAAATTTTACAAATGCAGATCGAAGCCGAAGCTTTGCAGCTTGAAGACGATCAGGCCTCTAAAGATCGTTTGGAAACCCTTGAAATGGATCTGGCCGAATTGCAGGAACGCAGTTACGAGATGACGGCGCAGTGGCAGGGAGAGCGTGACAAGCTGGCATCGGCGCGCGATATCAAACAACGGCTGGACGATGCCCGCGCCACGCTTGAGATTGCCAAGCGCGAAGGTAACCTCGCCCGGGCGGGCGAGCTTTCTTATGGTGTGATCCCCGATCTTGAGCGCAAGCTGTCTGAAGCCGAGGGTCAGGACGCCGACGCCATGGTCGCAGAAGCCGTGCGCCCCGAACAGATTGCCAGCGTGGTCGAACGCTGGACAGGTATCCCGATGTCCAAGATGCTGGAGGGCGCGCGCGACAAACTGCTTCGGATGGAAGGTCAGCTGCATAATCGGGTGATCGGGCAGAGCAGCGCCGTACGCGCTGTTGCTAATGCAGTGCGCCGTGCCCGTGCGGGCCTGAGCGATGAAAATCGCCCGCTTGGGTCGTTTCTGTTTCTGGGTCCGACTGGTGTTGGCAAGACTGAGCTTACCAAAGCGCTGGCTGAGTTCCTGTTTGATGACGACAGCGCGATGGTGCGCATCGATATGTCTGAATTCATGGAAAAGCATAGTGTTGCCCGTTTGATTGGTGCCCCTCCGGGATATGTCGGTTATGATGAGGGCGGCGTACTGACCGAAGCCGTGCGACGCCGGCCCTATCAGGTGGTTCTTTTCGACGAGGTCGAAAAGGCGCATCCGGATGTGTTCAACGTTCTGTTGCAGGTCTTGGATGATGGGGTTCTGACCGACGGTCAGGGCCGGACGGCGGATTTCAAACAAACGTTGATTATCCTTACGTCAAACCTTGGGGCGCAGGCGCTTAGCCAATTGCCGGATGGCGCAGACCCAAGCCCAGCTCGACGCGATGTGACGGATGCTGTGCGCGCGCATTTTCGGCCCGAATTCCTGAACCGTTTGGATGAGACCATTATATTTGATCGGCTGGCGCGTGAAGATATGGACGGTATCGTCGATATTCAGATGGCACGGTTGCTCAAGCGTCTCGCAGGACGCAAGGTTTGCCTCTCGCTTGATCAAAGTGCGCGCAAATGGCTGGCAAGCGAAGGCTATGACCCGGTCTTTGGCGCGCGCCCGCTCAAACGCGTTATCCAAAATGCGTTGCAAAACCCGCTGGCCGAGATGCTTTTGGCGGGGGATATCCGGGATGGTGACACTGTTGAGGTAACCGCGGGCGTCGACGGTTTGATCATCGGTGATCGTCTAAGTGCAACGAACCGGCCCCGGCCAGATGATGCAATTGTTCATTAACGGCCGATTAAATTATAAAAGGCGCCCAGAGAGGCGCTTTTTTAGCGGGACAGGCAACGTGTCAGAGCATAATTGCATCACTGGGAGTGGCAGAACTGCCAATGAAAATTGCGGTGCTGGACCAGTTAAACACAGTGGGGCAAACCAATTCTGATGTACAAAGGTTGTACATCTGCATTCACACTGTTGCGATGCAGTTCGCAGGCCGCCCGCGCCGCTGATGGGCCCCCATTTCAAAGCTCTTGGGAATACGATCGTCGCACTTGTGAGTTACAGTGAACTGACAAGGCCGTGAGCGGGGATAAACAAGGTCGAAAAGCGTACTATGTGTTGCGAATAAGAGTTGCTCAGAGGAGGCCAACCCATGGCGCATCGTTGGAATAATACACTTAAGCGTGCAGATGCCACACCTTACGATACGTATCTGAATCGGCGACAGTTGATTGGCGGTGCAATGGGGTTGGGTCTGATTGGTGCGGCGGGCATGGCGCGATCCAGTAGTTCGGATCTAGAAGCCAACAGCTATGGAGATATCACTCAGTACAATAACTACTATGAATTCGGTACGCGCAAAGATGATCCAGCGCGAAATGCGCATACGCTGACCACCTCCCCTTGGAATGTCCAAATCGATGGCATGGTCGATAACCCTGGTGACTATGCCATGGCCGACATCATGAACGCGATGACGATCGAAGAGCGCATTTATCGGTTCCGGTGTGTCGAAGCGTGGTCGATGGTCGTTCCTTGGAACGGATTTGAGCTGGCGGATTTGTTAGATATGGCTGGTGTGCAAGAAGGTGCGAAATACGTCGCCTTTGAAACCGCTCTGCGCCCGGATGAGATGCCCGGCGTTCGGTTCCCCGTGCTGGACTGGCCCTATGTTGAAGGTCTGCGTCTTGACGAGGCGATGCATCCGTTAACGATCATGGCGACGGGCATTTATGACAAACCGATCCCAAACCAGAATGGCGCGCCGATGCGCTTGGTAGTGCCGTGGAAATATGGCTACAAATCTATCAAGTCGATTGTGCGGGTTACTCTGACCGATCAGCAGCCGCCAACCAGTTGGAACAAATCGCAAAGCAGCGAATACGGTTTTTATAGCAACGTAAATCCAACCGTTGATCATCCGCGCTGGAGCCAGGCCACCGAACGGCGTATCGGTGGGGGGCTATTTTCCCGGCGGCAAGACACGCTGATGTTCAATGGATACGAGGAAGAGGTCGCAAGCCTGTACCAAGGCATGGACCTGAGCGCTAATTTTTGATGCTTTCAACCGCCAAAGAGAACAGCGTGCATAGTACGCCCGGGAAGAAAAGTGAAAAGACCGGGCAAGACAAGCCCCATGAAAAACAGTGCCCGCATGATCGTCCGGTGGAGGGCGATATCCCCGCGGCGTGCGGCGAATACAGCCCTTGGGAGCATCAGAAGTGTGAAAACAGACAACAGATGAATTGGGCTGAAAATCCAAATCACGCGCAGCTCGTGAATCCAAAAGCTGGACAGTGCGACCAAGGTCATCAACGCCACCCACGCCCGGCCCAGCATTCGGTGCGCCCGCGTGCCTTTGGTCCCGAACAGCTGCCACGCGGCAAGAACCAATGCGATCAGCGCGCATATTGCATGCCAGAAGATGACGGCACCATCGTCGATCAACGGCTGAATGCTGGGGTCTATCATACTGAGCTCCTATTATGCGCAAATTCGGTTGTGGTAGCCGCATGAAGAAAGCCGTCGTTGATGCCATAAATTGGCGGGCCCGCAAAATCCCCACATGGGCTGTATATATAGTATGCCTGATGCCGGTGCCGTACTTTCTTTATCTAGGCATGACAGGCGGGCTGGGGCGAGAGCCAATAAACGCTTTGGAACACGAACTGGGCGCGCTGGCGTTTAAGTTACTGCTCATGGGCTTATGCATCTCACCTCTACGACGGTTTGCTGGCATCAACCTCGTCAAGTTCCGCCGCGTCCTTGGCCTTTTGGCATTTTCCTATGTTGTATTGCACCTGCTGGTTTGGGCGGTGTTAGATGTACAGGCCTTGGACCGGATATGGGCGGACATTGTCAAGCGGCCCTATATTACGATTGGAATGGTTGCCTTTGTTTTGATGATCCCATTGGCCGTTACATCAAACAACACATCGGTCCGCACTCTTGGGGTGATGTGGCGTAAGGTACATATGCTGACCTATCTGGTGAATATTTTGGCTGCGCTGCATTTTGTTTGGCTTAGCAAGGGTTTTCAGTTTGAGCCAATCGCCTACTTGGTCGTTACCGTCGGGCTTTTGATGATCCGCATTCCATTTAAGCGTAAGAAAGCGGCGACCTGACAGCGCAAAGCTGTAGTATTGGTCACGATCAGAACCGCGATCCAATTGGGTGACGCGCCAAAGCAGGTTGAATCGGTCAGCACGACAATAATCTCAGAAAATTATGGCACTGAGTCGCTTTAAGGCCGACTCGGTTTGATGAATCAGATCTGATTCCGTGGTGATTTGCCGAATTCAAACTGAAGTCTTGGGGATAGCTCTGTGGATAACCCAATATGTAGGGCTTAACGGCTACGCTAATTGAATCTATGTGCGAGAATTTAAGTGAAACTAACTTGGGAAGCCTGAAAAAATCAATTCTAAGATACTGTTTTTAATATAAAAAAGATGATTTATGAAAAAAGATGCTGTTTCTGCAAAAAAAGGGTTGCGGGTGCCCGGTACTAACCTTAGAACCCCCTTCAACGGCAACGCAGAGATGCACACCGGGGCGCCAAACGGACCAAACAAAAGCGGAAACGCGGACAGATGGGAACGAGACGCTAGGCTAAAACAGAGATAAAGCAGGCGGGGCGCGCCATAAAGTTACGGCGCTTCCAGTCATTTTTGTCTCTACGCTCTTTGAAATTGATGATAACTGAAGAGATATGTGGGCGGTTTGGTTCATTTCGATGGATCAACCTCTTCATATCGCGCTAGTAGGGGCAGCCCGATAATCTAGTGTCAGCTTCACTGTTTGGACGGTTTCTTGTTTTCTTATGAAAACCTGAAGCACAACAAACAGAAGACTGTCCCGTTTGAACAACG
>JAQWVA010000099.1:0-38472 GCA_029250205.1 Tateyamaria sp. | reverse complement strand
ATATAGGTCGCAATTTCTGTCTGGATTTGCGCGACCGTCGGAACGCCAACAAATCTCAATTCCAACGCATCGGACGCGTTGCCTGCCGCATCAAGCAGGACCACCTTAACAGTTCCGCTTGGCTAAGCGGAACTGTTAGGGTCGTCCTGGTTGATGCGGCAGGCAACGCGTCCGATGCGTTGGAATTGAGATTTGTTGGCGTTCCGACGGTCGCGCAAATCCAAACAGAAATTGCGACCTATATGCAAGCGCGCGCCGGATTAGTGATTGCCGCACAGCCCGATCTGATCGGCTTTCTTTCCGGCAACGTCACTGGAGCCCTCAACGCATTTGTCACCAAAGGAAATGGCACCTTTAACTTTGCCACGTCCGGGGATGACTTTGGTTCACCCAAGAAGCTGCCATTTTGGGTGCGGATGCAAGGAAATTGGTCGGATAACGGCCAACACAAAAACAGTTATTACTTTGGAGCAGTTGGCGCGCACCGTTTCTTGTCGCCCAATGCGATTGCCGGTTTGACCCTGCAGTATGATCGACTGAAACAGCAGGATGGCAATACCACTACAAAAGGCGATGGCTATCTTGTGGGTCCATACATCATCGCCAAATTTCCCGAACAGCCGCTGTACTTTGAGGGGCGTTATCTGTTTGGCAAGACAGATAACTCTGTCAGCATTGATGGCGGACCTCCACAGAACTTTAAAACTGACCTTTCTCTGTTAAGTTTCAAGATTGCGGGTAAGTTGCATTATGGCGATTTCACCCTCACTCCTAGCCTTACAGCCATGCATCTAGAAGACAAGCAAGACGCATTTATCGACAATTATGGCCGCTCTGTTGCAGAGCAAGGCATCTCGATGACTGACGTGGCGCTTGGGCTCGATTTTGCAAAGACTCTTGATGTCAGTAATGGCAGGCTGCTTTTAACGGGTGGCATTGCAGGCGTTTGGTCTGACACGGATGGGTCCGGCTTTGCTAGTACAATCACGCCAAAATTAGACGGGCAACGCGCACGGATTCGACTTGGTGCGACCTACTCACTCGACGGTGGCATGGCGCTGAGTGTCGGTGTCAACTACGATGGCATCGGAGTAGATAATTACGAAAGCTTTAGCATAAGTTTCGGTCTTAACGCCGAATTTTAAACGCAATCAAAAATCATATTAAGCGCAGAGCGAGAGCTACGCTCGCCCTGTTGCATTTTGCCCTCTGAAGCGTCCCGTCTTTAACCTGCGACGTATCCGGCAGCTTTAAAGTAGTTTCGCGATCGCCCAAGGCGTCAACGGCAGGTCAGGGTCGCCCCAAGCCTTTAGGTTGCCCTGAAGACGCAGACTTTGCAAAGTTCACAAACTGCGAATTTCTGCCGTTGGTACAGGTGCATACGAGCAGCCAACCAAGCATTTATTCTATGTGGGGTAAGTCAAAAATATGATTGTTTTCAATAATATCAATAGTTAGTGGCGGACCCTAGAGGATTCGAACCTCTGGCCTCTGCCTTCGGAGGGCAGCGCTCTATCCAGCTGAGCTAAGGGTCCATTACGTGGCGGTATATCCGGGCGTTGCAGCGCCCGCAATTGCAAATCGTATGACCAAGTCCATAGCCGGTATACGCCAACCACTGTGGTCGTTATCGTCACCCAAAAAGATCACGCGCGAGTTCTAAAGCGTCGACAAGCGCATCAACCTCACCTTTGGTGTTGTACATTCCGAATGACGCGCGGCACGTGGCGTGTATGCCCAAATGTTCCATCAACGGGCCGGTACAGTGCTGTCCTGCACGAACCGCGACACCTTTTTTGTCCAGAATGGTCGAGATGTCATGTGCGTGACCTGCTCCGTCCAGTGTGAACGAAAAGATCGCTCCTTTATCTGGGGTTGTGCCCTGCACCTGTATCCAATTTAAACCACCCAACCTTTCGACCGCGTAATCGCGCAAACTGTTTTCATGGGCAGAAATGGCCTGCATGCCGTGACCCATCATGTAATCAATCGCAACGCCCAAGCCGATCATCTGAACAATGCCAGGCGTTCCTGCCTCAAATTTCATTGGCGCGTCATTGTAGACTACACCGCCTTTGGACACTTCCTTGATCATGTCACCACCACCGATGAAGGGCCGCATTTCAGCCATCCGATCCGATTTGACATAGATTGCGCCAGACCCTGACGGGCCATATAGCTTGTGCCCTGTTATCGCATAAAAATCAGCGTCAATATCCTGCACGTCGACTGGCATGTGGACAGCGGCCTGACTACCGTCAACTAACACAGGCACACCTTTGGCGTGGGCGCCGGCGCAGATCGCTTTTACGTCGACCTTGGTACCCAGAACATTTGACATATGGGTGACAGCAATCAGCTTAGTGCGCGGCGAAATTGCATCCAAAACTGCCTGTGGGTCCAACGCTCCAGTGCTGTCAACATCCACCCATTTCAGAACAACGCCCTGCCGTTCGCGTAGAAAGTGCCAGGGCACAATGTTTGCATGGTGCTCCATCACCGACAGAATAATCTCGTCTCCTGCCTCCATGCGTGGCATCGCCCAGCCATAGGCTACCATATTGATGCCTTCGGTGGTGCCTGAGTTAAATATAATTTCGTCTTCACTGCTAGCGTTCAGAAAACCTGTGATCTTTCCCCGCACTGCCTCGTATTGATCTGTGGCCAGGTTGCTTAGAAAGTGTAGGCCGCGGTGGACGTTCGAATATTCATGGCTGTACGCGCGGTTAACCGCATCAAGTACAATTTGCGGCTTTTGCGCAGAAGCCCCATTGTCGAGATAGACCAATGGTTTGCCGTTGACCTCGCGTGATAGGATCGGAAAATCGGCGCGGATGGCTTCAATATCATACATTTGTCAGTCCTCCGGCGGTTAACCCTCCCAAGGTCAACAGCAACATCAATCCTAATAGTAAACCCGCCATGACCGCGACCAGAACTCCTAAAGCCCTCAGCAGGGAATTCAGACGCAAAGCCGCGCTGATAAAATGCAGCAACAGCCAGAATGCAGTCACCACCACCAAGAGTGCCACCAGACCAGCCAGCGTCGGACTAACAAGGGTCAGCAAAAGCACTATGATCTGTGCGGCGGCCCGCAATGCCTGAAGCCAGGTCAACAGAGCAAGCATATCTGTAAGCGTACCCTCGCCCCCCATGGCCCGACCGGCCCAGAACAGCGTGTGGACAGACACAAGCAGGCCACCTGCAATCAGCAAAAACAGTGCCAAAGGGCGTTGCAGCAGAGCCAGCATCGGGACGGCCTGTATTGATGCAGGATCATTAGGAAGCGGCGACATCACATTCGAGACGCCCGCCAAAAAAGCATTGACCGCCGACACTGCGATAAGCGCCATGTACAGTTCGGTCCGGCCGATGTTCCAACCCATCACACGCCCGGCCGTAGCCTGCGGGTCGCGCAGTGTGTCGACCGCCAGTTCAATCCAGAACTTCATATGCCGCGCTCCTGTGCGATGCTGCCCGCGATCCAGAACCAACAGAAAAGTGTGATCCAGACTAGGCCGACAATCTGCAACTCTAAACCCGGACCGATCAGGCCCGCGGTCAAACCATGCAGTAAAAGCAGGGGGCTTGATGCAAACAGCGCCCAAAATAACGCAAGTCGCGCGCCATAAGCTGTTCCACTACCACGAAAAATGCGCCCAACACCGCGTGCAAGAAAGGCGATCAAGTACAGCATAAGCGGCGCTATAAATACCCAAGCCATCAGCGTCCCACCCATAAGGATATCAAGATCCTGACCGGTCAGATGCGCCTCGCGCGACAAACGCGGCAGCTGCGCGATAAATACCAATAAACAGGCACCCATCAAGTAGGCGAGCGCCCGATCCTCGCGCGGGCCGAGCACCAACATGCTCCGCACCACGCTGCCCGGTCCTCGATAGGTCGCGGCAATGTTGCGAATGATCGCCATGTCAGCTCCTGTGCCGCTCCAACCAGCCTTCCAGCTGGTCAACTAACGCCGCACGCAGATTCTCATCCTCGATTTCTTCGACTGCTTCGGCAAGAAAGGCGAGAGTCAAAAGATTAGTTGCAGTTGGTGCTGGAACGCCGCGCGAACGCAGGTAGAATAGCGCTTCTTCGTCAATTGCACCCGATGTGCTCCCATGGGAACACACAACGTCATCGGCATAGATTTCAAGCTCTGGTTTGGCTAGGAACTGGCTGTCGTCGTCCAGAAGCAGCGATTGGCTGATTTGGTAGCCATCTGTCTTTTGCGCACCGGCCTTTACCAAAATTTTGCCCTGAAATACGCCAATAGCGCCATTGCGTAGCACCTTTTTGAACACCTGGCGGCTTTCGCAACGCAGCGCATCATCGGTTACAAATATTGTATCATCATGGTGAAAATCACCGTCACCAACACAGGCACCCGCCACGTGTGCAATAGCATCATCACCGGTCAGTTCGATCACACATTCATTGCGCGTCAGTCGCCCGTTGGCCGTGAGTGTGAAGGACTTAAAGACGCTTTCCTGCCCCAGCCGCGCAAAGATATGCGTGGCCGCGCAACGCTCGTGATCACGGCCTTGCGCACGCACATGGTGAAACGCGGCACCATCTGCCACGTCTATTTCCATTACTTTATTCAGTCTCGCAGCAGCAGGGCCGGCCTCAAGAACTGTGAGCTTGGCGCCTGGATCCAGCTTGATCACATGATGTAAAATGGCTTCGGATGCTTTGTTTAGATGGTTATAGACCAGACTGATCGGCTTAGGCGCCTGTCCAACAACCTGAATCAGGACCCCGTCCGTGGCAAAGGCGGTGTTGAGTGTTGCCAATGGCCGCGCAACAGGCGCTTGCCCATTTGCCTCAAGCTGACCGTACAAGCCCGCCGCCCAATGGATATCGCTACTGCTGTCCGCCAAACGGCTGATCTGAACATGCGCCATCGCCAGATCATCAGAGGCTTCGGCATCAAAAACACCATCATTAAAGACAATGCGAAGGGCGTCCATCTCAGAAAAAACGGGCGCCTCTTTGGTGCCCAACACCGCAGCCGTCGGAACATCCACACTGGTCAGCGCATCAGGCCGTGTGAATTTCCAATATTCGTCACGCCGTTCAGGCAAGCCCATTACACGCAGCCGCGTCAACGCCTCGGTGCGCGCTGCGTCAGACCATCCCCCTTTGGGCAGGTCAAGCGCGGCGATCCGCGCCTCGGTTGTGTTTTGTTTTTCTGCCGGGGCTGCCATTAGGCCACCTCGGAAAGAATGTCGGCATAACCGTTGTTTTCGACTTCGAGTGCCAGTTCGGGCCCGCCGGTTTTTACGATGCGCCCATCAGCCATGATGTGCACTACGTCGGGTTTAATATGGTCCAGCAGTCGCTGGTAGTGTGTAATCACAAGAAAGCCCCGGCCCGCATCACGCAGCGCATTTACGCCCTCCGAGACCAACTTCATCGCGTCCACATCCAGGCCGGAATCAGTTTCGTCCAGGATGCACATCTTGGGCTGCAGCATGGCCATCTGCAGGATTTCGTTGCGCTTTTTCTCGCCGCCAGAAAAGCCCACGTTGACAGGGCGCTTGAGCATGTCTGCATCGATCTTCAAGTCTTTGGCACGCGCGCGCACCTCTTTCAGGAAATCGGCGGCACTCATTTCTTCTTCGCCGCGCGCCTTCCGTTGCGCATTCACGGATGTGCGCAGAAACGTCATGTTGCCCACGCCAGGGATCTCAACCGGGTATTGAAAAGCTAGGAAAAGGCCCGCCGCGGCGCGCTCTTCGGGTTCCATTTCCAGCAGATCATCTTCGCCCAGATGCGCCGAGCCGCCCGTAACCTCGTAACCATCGCGACCCGACAAAACGTATGAGAGCGTCGACTTGCCTGATCCGTTTGGGCCCATAATCGCGTGCACCTTGCCCGCTTTGACCTCAAGGTTCACACCTTTCAGAATTTGCTTGTCTTCTTCTTCAAGTTTGACGTGCAAGTCTTTGATATTCAGCATTTGTAACCCTGCCCTCTTCGCCGCTGATGCAGCGCTTTTTTTCTAAATCTTCGGCTGTGCGTACAGCACCGCCAGCTATTTTTATCGCCTGCGTAGTTTTGCTGGCGTTGATATCCGAACATGGCATCAAAGGTTAGCTGTTAACACCATAAGCGTTGCCAAGAAAAATTTCCGCTTCATCCGACCGATCCCTCGAGCGAAATCGCAACGAGTTGCTGCGCTTCCATCGCGAACTCCATCGGCAAGGCCTGCAAAACATCCTTGCAAAACCCGTTCACAACCAGCGCCACCGCCTCTTCTTCGTCCATGCCTCGGCTGCGGCAATAGAACATCTGATCATCATCAACCTTGGATGTCGTTGCCTCGTGTTCGACCCGACTGCTGTTATTCTTGACCTCGATATAGGGTACCGTGTGTGCCCCGCATTTGTCACCGATCAAGAGCGAATCGCACTGCGTGTAGTTGCGCGAAGATTTTGCCTTGGGGTGCATGGAAACCAGCCCACGATAGGTGTTTTGGGCCTTACCTGCACTGATACCCTTGGATACGATACGCGACTTGGTGTTCTTGCCAAGATGAATCATCTTGGTGCCGGTATCGGCCTGCTGCATGTTGTTGGCGATTGCTATGGAATAGAATTCGCCCTGACTATCGTCACCGCGCAGAATGCAGGACGGGTATTTCCAAGTCACAGCCGACCCGGTTTCCACCTGTGTCCACATCACTTTGGCCCGGTCGCCGCGGCAATCGGCTCGTTTTGTCACAAAGTTATAGATTCCACCCTTCCCGTTTTCATCGCCAGGATACCAGTTCTGGACGGTGGAGTATTTCACCTCGGCGTCTTCTTCTATGATGATTTCAACCACAGCAGCGTGCAGCTGTGCGATGTCGCGCTGGGGCGCGGTGCACCCCTCTAAGTAGCTGACGTAACTGCCTTTGTCTGCAATAATTAACGTGCGCTCAAACTGGCCAGTATTTTCCGCATTTATCCGGAAATAGGTCGAAAGTTCCATTGGGCAGCGCACACCGGGCGGCACATAGACAAATGAACCATCCGAGAATACCGCCGAATTGAGCGTGGCGTAATAGTTGTCAGAGACTGGCACGACCGATCCAAGGTATTTCTTAACCAACTCCGGATGATCCTTGATGGCCTCGGAAATTGAACAAAAAATCACACCTGCTTTGGCCAATTCATCCTTGAACGTTGTGCCGACAGACACAGAGTCAAATACCGCGTCAACGGCCACTTTGCGCGGCGCACCTGTAGCTTCTTCAGCACCCTCAACACCCGCTAGAAGCATTTGTTCTTTCAGGGGAATCCCTAGCTTTGCGTATGTTTCCAATAGCTTCGGATCGACCTCGTCCAGCGACTTTGGTTTCACCTCCATGCTTTTGGGGCGCGCATAGTAATATTGGTCTTGAAAATCAATCTCTGGATAATCGACCATTGCCCATTTGGGCTCTTTCTTTTGCAACCAGCGCTCGTAGGCGGCCAGACGCCATTCAAGCATCCACTCGGGTTCTTCGTTTTTGTCTGATATCAGTTTTACGATATCAGTGTTCAGCCCTTTTGGGGCGTATTCCATCTCAATTTCGGTTTCCCAACCGTATTTGTATGCACCACCAACTTCACGAACAGCATCGACCGTTTCTTGATCGACCCCTTCTTTGACCATCACATCGTCTACGACATTATCCATATCAGACATTCCTCTCGCAATTGGCTGGCTTAAACCGCCCGTGCTTGGTGTTTTTTTAACTTTTGCGCCCAGACATCGACAAAACGCATTATCTCTTCTTCCGTCGTCTCGAGACCTAACGAAACTCGGACCGCATTTGCGGCCATATCGCCTAACCCCATCCCTTCAAGCACGCGACTGGCCTTGACCTTGCCGCTGGAACAGGCCGAACCCGCCGATATGGCAAACCCAGACAGATCCATTTGCATTACCTGTGTTTCACCCTTCCAACCCGGCGTCGCAAAGCAGGATGTGTTGGGCAAACGCGCCGCATCTCTTCCGATGAAAATAGTTGTATTTGACGCAGCCTCAAGAGCGTTTTCTAGAATATTTCTAAGTTTGTCGACTCTGTCCCATTTTCCAGCTGAAATGTCTTGCTGCGCAGCTTGAGCTGCCGCGCCGAATCCAGCAATGCCGATCACGTTTTCAGTTCCCGAGCGGCGCCCCATCTCTTGCCCACCGCCCCGCATCATGGCTTGCGGATCGTCGGCCGTAAAGTTGATCAACGCGCCGACGCCCTTGGGGCCACCCAATTTGTGCGCAGACAAGAGCATGTAGGCCGGGCGAGTATCGCCACGATAGGTCACTGGCACTTTGCCAGCCATTTGTGTGATGTCACAGACCACTGCATAAGGCAGGGTTCCCGCGAGAGAGGAATTGATATGATTATTTGATGCTACATGCCCATTCGGCAGCATTATTCCGGTTTCACTATTTGCAGCCGATATCGCAACGAGCGCCACTTGCCCACCATTCGTACTGTACCCCGCGCCAGAATCCCGCAGGATATAGTCGACAAACCGACCGACGGCCGACCCATCCAACGTACCATTTTTGTCAAAAATGGCTGGTAACTCTGTTTCACTCCAATCACCCAAACAATCATGCTCTGTCGGTAACGCAGCAAATCGCCCGCCATGCCGCCCCTTTTGCGCAACAGCCAACGCCGCCGCCTCTGTGGCTGAGCCTGTGAAAACCACCTGTGTCGGCAAACACCCCACCAAATTTGCCACCTGCGCGCGAGCCCGCTCTATGAGCATTTTGGCGGTGCGCCCTTCGGCATGCACGGATGATGGGTTACCAATTACATCCATCGCAGCATTCATTGCAGCACGTGCATCGGACCGCAGCGGGGTCGTTGCATTGTGATCTAAATATACCCGGGTCATACATCCGCGCCCCACAGATACACAAATTTCCAATCAGGCATCATCGACGACCGCAAATAAATGCGGCACCGCAGGACAGGGGGCCAACTCGTTTTGTATCACATCCGATAGTCTGGTCTGATGCAGGAATACGTACACATTGGCAGATAATCCTTCCCAAAGTCGGTTGGTCAAAGATTGCGCTTTGGAGCCGGAAGTCGCACCCGAAGCCCCTGCACCCTTGTGCATTGCATCGACCGTTTCATCCACCGCTGCCAAAATATCGGATACACGAATATCTGACGGTGACCGCGCCAGTCGATATCCCCCACCCGGACCCCGCACCGAAGTCACAAGCTTTGCGCGGCGCAATTTCACAAATAATTGTTCCAGATACGGCAATGATATGTCCTGCCTGGCCGCGATATCGCCCAAACTTACCAACGCGCCAGACGGCTGCAACGCGATGTCACTAAGCGCGACCATCGCGTATCTTCCCTTAGTAGACAGTTTCATAGTCCCACGCCCCCAATTGACGTTGCGGCCCTAAGGCCATACATCCCATACATCATAGGCACCGCTACCTGTCAAAGGCATCTGGTTACACAGCACTACCAAGTATTTAGAAACATTCTAATGTCTCCGATTGATTCCGTCAAGAAATCGGATCCAACAAAACGCGCGAGGACAAACACCACATGCCCGAGGTCATTTTTCCCGGACCCGAAGGCCGCCTCGAAGGCCGCTATCATCCGCAAAAGGAACGTGACGCACCGATTGCGATCGTTCTGCATCCGCACCCGCAGTTTGGCGGCACAATGAACCACAAAGTGGTCCACAGGCTCCACTATGCGTTCTATAATATGGGCTTTACGGTTCTTAGGTTCAATTTTCGGGGCGTTGGCCGTAGCCAAGGTGAATATGATCAGGGCATTGGAGAGCTGTCAGATGCGGCATCTGCATTAGATTACCTTCAATCCATGAACAACAACTCCAAGCATTGCTGGGTTGCGGGCTTTTCTTTTGGCGCGTGGATCGGGATGCAATTGTTGATGCGGCGGCCAGAAATTACCGGATTTATTTCCGTATCTCCGCCCGCAAATATGTATGATTTTTCGTTCCTGGCGCCCTGCCCTTCATCAGGGTTGGTGATCAATGGCACCGCTGACCGAGTCGCCCCACCGGCAGACACCGAAACACTTGTTGGTAAGCTGCATGAGCAAAAAGGAATTACAATTACGCATACCCAGATTGAAAATGCAGGGCACTTTTTTGACGAACCTCATTTGGACACGCTAATCGACCATACAACTGATTATGTGAAGCGCCGCTTGACAGAAACCTCGCGCTAGGGCGCGGCCGTAACTTCAGTATTGGGCTTCGATTTTTGAGAGCACGGCATTACCCGGCGCTTTAAGCCAAGCTTCGGTCTTGGCTGTATGTGGTATTGGCTCCTATAATTTGTAATATTAACGACCGAAAGCCAAAGAGGCATTTGGTCTCTGTAGGTATGAAAATAGCGTTGTCAGGCCTAGTATGCAGACAAGCGATTGTTTGTCGGGCATAGGTGGTTCGAAAACGGTAATGCGATGACCAATTTTCTTACAGTCGCCTCGGATGAGCTGCGCGTACAGATATCTCCGCGTGGGGCACGATTGTGCGGCGTTTATCTACGCCACAGTGCAAATCTAGTGCTGGATGCAAATGAGGCGAAGCACCCAAGCTGGTTGACGTGTTATCCCGGCGTGTTGGTGGGGCCCGTGGCAAATCGGGTGCACCATGGCCGGTTTATGATCGACGGGTGCGAATACCAGATGCCTCAAAATGAAAGTGGTGCAACCTGTTTGCATAGCGGGCCACATGGACTTCAGACACAACACTGGCAAGTCATCAAACAAAATAACGACAGGCTCATATTGCGCTGTTTACTCGCAGATGGGGTCTGTGGTCTGCCGGGGCACCGTGACATCACTGCCGAGTACGCCGTCGCAGGGGCCACCTTGACACTCACGATCATTGCCACAACCACAAAACCTACGCCAATGAACATTGCGCATCACCCATATTGGCGACTAGGCGATGCAGGGCTACATTATTTGCACGTGAACGCCGATCACTACCTACCTGTAAATAAATCAAATATTCCAACCGGCGAAGTCAGATCAGTGGATGGGACTCGCTTTGACTTTCGCACGCCGCGACAGGTTCCGCACAATATTGACCACAATCTTTGCCTGTCTCACAATCGGCATGCCACCCCATACCCTGCCGCAACACTTACCGGAGCAGACGGATTGCAGATGAAAATCGAAACCACTGAACCGGGGCTTCAGGTTTATGGTGGTGCGCAATTACCCGTGCTGCTAGACGCCAATGTCGGCCCGAACGCTGGTATTGCGTTGGAACCTCAGGGGTGGCCCAATGCAATGAACGAAATAAATTTTCCTTTGGTCCTGCTGCGTCCTGCTTCGATGTACCGACAAATTACAAGATATTGTTTTGAAACCATAAAATGAATACCTTTTTTGATGCAGTCATGCACAACTGTTTAAAGCAAGGTTGCATTACAATTAACGCGGCGGAGCAGAGAAAAGTCCAAACTCCAATCCTGGTGACAAACAAAATGCTGAGCGTTAAATTCCAAGAATGAACACGCCAGTTTCGACAATCCGCAATTTGGGATCCGCAATGGATGCCGCCTGTGCCAAGGCAGGGATTCTTAATGCAGAAACCCTGCGCGCACTTGGCCCAGACGAAACATACCGCCGCTTGCTACAGTCTGGCACGCGCCCCCATTTTATCGGCTATTATGTGCTGGTCATGGCAGTACAAGGCCGTCCCTGGAACGATTGTAAGGGCGAGGAAAAGAAAGAGCTACGCAAACGATTTGATGTACTCAAGGCAAACGCTTTTGATGGTGATCTATCCGCCTTTGAACAAGTGATGGATCAAATTGGAGTTCGAGTGAAATCAAATCTACAAAACGATCCATTTTAAAAAGTGAGTGGCCTGATAAATATTATCTGCTATATAAATCAATATACTAATTCGATAAGTTCATCCTATAAATAACTGAGAAATTAAATCCTTAAGATCGGAGCACCCTCATGGGCGCGCCGATTCATAATTTGTAACGTGTGGACGGGATCAGCCGACCAGTTCGAGACCCGAAAAGAAATATGCTATCTCGATGGCTGCAGTTTCCGGCGCGTCAGAGCCATGAACAGAGTTTTCGCCAACCGATTCCGCAAAGTCAGCACGGATCGTGCCAGCGTCGGCATCGGCGGGGTTTGTCGCCCCCATCACTTCACGGTTTTTTGCAATCGCGCCTTCGCCCTCAAGAACCTGAGCAACGATCGGAGCGGATGCCATAAATTCGCACAGCTCGTCGTAAAAGGGGCGTTCAGCATGCACAGCATAAAACACCCCAGCCTGCGCTTTTGTCAGATGGATGCGCTTTTGGGCGACAATGCGCAGACCAGCCGCTTCGAACTTGGCGTTGATTGCGCCGGTTAGGTTGCGGCGGGTTGCATCGGGCTTGATGATCGAAAACGTGCGCTCGAGAGCCATGGGATCATTCCTCTTGGTATGGGCGCATAGGTTAAGCGCCCCGGTGTTGAAATCGCGGTTCCGATAGCATGGGGTTTCATGCTTGGAAAGGTGCGATTGACGACGCCCGCCAACTGCGGCACACCGCCCGCATGCTACGGATATCTGACATCAACTATGCGGTCGCAGGCAGGCCTTTGTTCGAGGGCGCCAGCGCCGTAATTCCCGAGGGTCACAAAGTTGGCCTTGTGGGACGAAATGGGACGGGCAAGACGACGCTGTTTGGCCTCATCCGGGGCGAGCTGGCGCTTGAGGGCGGCAATATATCTTTGCCGTCCGGCGCGCGCATCGGTGGTGTTGCTCAAGAAGTTCCTGCATCGGCCACATCGCTTATCGATACGGTGCTTGCTGCCGATACCGAGCGAGCAGAGCTGATGGCTGAAACCACACAGGATCCGACGCGGATTGCAGAAATTCAGACCCGGCTGAGCGATATCGACGCTTGGTCCGCTGAGGCGCGCGCAGCAACCATCCTCAAAGGGCTTGGGTTTGACGATGCAGAACAGCGCATGCCTTGCTCGGATTTTTCGGGTGGCTGGCGCATGCGTGTCGCGCTAGCAGCAGTCCTGTTTTCTCAACCTGACTTGCTGTTGCTAGATGAACCAACCAACTACCTCGATCTCGAGGGTGCACTTTGGCTTGAAAACTATCTGGCAAAATATCCCCACACCGTGTTGATCATCAGCCACGACCGCGGCTTGTTAAATCGTGCTGTTGGCGCAATTTTGCATCTCGAAGATCGTAATTTGACATTCTATCAAGGCCCCTATGACCAGTTTGCGCGGCAACGTGCTGAAAAACTGGCGCTTGCAGCTGCCATGGCCAAAAAGCAAGAGGCCCGCCGCGCGCATCTGCAGTCTTATGTGGACCGGTTTCGATACAAGGCTGACAAAGCCCGCCAAGCGCAATCGCGGCTCAAGGCGCTTTCCCGTATGCAGCCTATTTCGACCCCTCAGGAGGCTGGATTGCGCCGCTTTGACTTTCCTAACCCAGAGGATCTTTCGCCCCCCATTGTTCATCTTGACGGCGCGAGTACAGGCTACGGCGACGCCCCTGTCCTGTCGAAACTCTCGCTCAGGATTGACCAGGATGATCGCATCGCCTTGTTGGGTAAAAACGGTCAGGGCAAATCGACATTGTCAAAGTTCCTTAGCGATCGCCTTCCCGCGTTTACGGGCAAAATCACCAAATCGACGAAACTTCGCATAGGCTACTTTGCCCAGCACCAGGTGGATGAACTGTTTATCGACGAAACTCCACTTGATCACCTGCGCCGCGAACGGCCCCATGAAGGTCCATCGCGTTGGCGTGCGCGTCTTTCTGGTTTCGGCTTGATGGCTGATCAGGCCGACACGCTTGTGGGCAAGCTTTCGGGCGGGCAAAAGGCGCGTCTGTCACTGCTGCTGGCCACGCTGGACGCGCCGCACATGCTAATCCTGGACGAACCTACAAACCATCTCGACATCGAATCGCGCGAAGCGCTTGTAGAGGCGCTCACCAATTACACGGGCGCTGTTATCCTGGTCAGCCACGATATGCATCTTCTCGAACTCGTCGCAGACCGGCTGTGGCTCGTCGCAGACGGTACTGTCAAACCTTACGAAGATGACCTTGAAGCATACCGCAAGATGCTGTTGAGTGATTCTAAGCCAGCAAAACTAGCAGTCGAAAAACCAAAAGCCAAACGCCCCAGCCGCGACGCAATCCTTGCGTTGCGCTCAGAAGTACGCAAATCCGAAGCCCGCGTCACCAAACTCAACGACATGCGTGACAAACTCGCTAGTAAACTCGCCGATCCCGGGTTGTACGAAGATAGCAAACTGGGCGAGATGGAAGTCTGGCAAAAGAAATACGCCGAAGTCATGCAGGCCCTTGACCGCGCAGAAGCACATTGGCTGCAAGACCTCGAAAAACTTGAAACCGCTCAGGGTGCTTAACACTCAGGGTCATGGCAAATATCTATGGGTTTCGGGATATATCCCTAGAGATTTAATAACGCGCCACAAAGCACTGAAAATGAATTTACAATGATCGATACAGCCTTTCTCATCACCGCATTCGTAACCATGTTCGTGATAATCGATCCGATCGGTCTGGCCCCATTGTTTGTGGCACTGACCCAAGGCGTTCCTGCCCGCCAGAGGCGCAATATTGCGTTCCGCGCTTGCGCAATCGGCATGGCGGTTCTGATCCTGTTCGGTCTTTTTGGCGAAGCGCTTTTGGGCTTCATAGGCATCTCCATGCCCGCCTTTCGTGTCGCAGGTGGCATTCTGTTGTTTCTGACGGCTCTCGACATGCTGTTCGAGCGGCGCACCAAGCGGCGAGAGGATAAGGCTGAGGATGACGATCAAATCGATCCATCCGTCTTTCCACTTGCCATCCCCCTGATCGCGGGCCCCGGTGCGATCGCCTCTGTAATCTTGCTCACGGGTCAGAAACCGGGGATGGAGGGGCTTGCTCTGGTTTTGGCGATTACGGCGTTGGTGCTTGGTGCTTGCCTTGTTCTCTTTCTAGCATCCAATCTAATCGAACGGGCCTTGGGAAAAACAGGGATCACTGTCGTGACCCGCTTGCTGGGAATGCTGCTGGCCGCGCTTTCCGTTCAATTCGTGCTGGATGGGTTGCGCGATTTTGGGCTGATTGCAGGCTGACATTCGTGCGCGCGTGCCTATATTCAAGGAATGAGTTCAGACAATATCGCGCAATTACTTTACCTTGGCACTCTCGTCGCTGTTCTAGGCGGCGGTTTTCTTTTGTCCAAGCGGCTTAAACTGGGGCAGACTCTGCAAATGGCCGCGGTTTGGGTTTTGATCTTTATTGGGGCGATCGCAGCTGTCGGTGTTTGGAATGACATCCAGGATGATTTGTTCGCTCACCAGACCCGCTTTGATGACCAAGGCACCATCACAATTCCAAGAAGCCCAGACGGCCACTATAATCTAACCCTCGACGTAAACGGGGTGCCAACGGAATTCGTGGTTGATACCGGTGCCACCCAGATTGTGCTGAGCCAAAAAGATGCCGATAAACTTGGTCTCAATCCTAACGAATTAACGTATTTCGGGCGCGCCCTTACCGCAAATGGTGAAGTTCGCACTGCGCCCGTACGGCTCGATACTGTGGCTATCGGTCCTTACAATGACCTAAACCTGCCCGCGGTCGTTAACGCGGGTGACCTAGGTCAATCCCTGTTGGGGATGAATTATCTACAGCGCTGGTCCCGAATAGAAATATCTGACGGAAAACTGACACTTTCGCGCTAGTACACAACATATGATTACATTAACTATCAGGCGTTAGATATTGTTGTAAAACGAAAGATATATAAACTTAGGACATCAAAAAGTTTAGGTCTCTGCCTTTTTTTCCCATCGGCCGCTCTCTTCTGACCAGTACTGCGCCGAAGCTGATGCATCTTTAAGCGCCTTCCAATGTTCCCGGGCAGTGTTCAGCTGATCCGGGTCATTGCCGTCAAACAAAATGCAGACCCGCTCCAATGATGCGACCTCTTCGGCTGTTACAGCCGCGCCATCAACCGACATCACACAAGTTGCCCCGTTGTCAGCCGCTCCGACAGTTAACAAGATAGGTTGATCCGAGTCGTGCGGACCACCGGCGATGCCGTGGGGCAAAAACCCGTCATTCGCCCCAAGCCAGAGTTTTTCGTCCAGCCAAGCGAGGCGGGCAGCATCGGTGCCACGCACCGCCACCCGCCACCCGGCTGCACGGGCCTTGTTCAGCAGCATCGCCAGAGTTTCCTCCATCGGGCGTTGCGTGAGATGATAGAAATATGCAGCCCCCATAATAGCTTAGCCTTCGAACTGATCTGCCACTAACCGGTTCAACGCCATAACACCCCAGCCAGTTGCGCCCTTGGGCGACAGCATCGTATCAGATTTGACAGAGGCCACGCCAGCAATGTCCAGATGAATCCACGGCATATCGGGTTTGACAAATCGCTGCAGGAATTGTGCGGCTGTCACTGACCCTGCAGCTCGTCCACCAACATTTTTCATATCTGCGATACGTGACTTGAGCATATCGTCATAGGCTTGGCCCAGTGGCATCCGCCAAGCCCCCTCGCCCTCGGTCATCGCGGCCTTTAGAAAGGCGTTGCAGAGTGCATCGTCATTAGAAAAAACGCCGGCGTTTTCATGACCTAGGCCGATGATAATTGCACCAGTCAACGTCGCAAGATCTATCATGCCTGCAGGTTCAAACCGCTCTTGCGCATACCACATGACATCACACAGCACGAGGCGGCCCTCAGCATCCGTGTTGATGATCTCGACTGTGTCCCCTTTCATCGACGTCACCACGTCGCCGGGGCGGGTTGCATTGCCCGACGGCATATTTTCAACCAGCCCAACCAGCCCCACAACATTCGCTTTGGCCTTGCGCAATGCCAAGGCGCGCATCGTACCGGCGACAACGCCCGCGCCACCCATATCCATGGTCATGTCTTCCATGCCACCCGCCGGTTTCAGGCTGATGCCACCAGTGTCAAAGACAACGCCCTTACCGACCAACGCAAGCGGTGCGTCGCCTTTGGCGCCGCCGTTCCACTGCATCACGACAACTTTGGAGGGGCTGTCAGAGCCTTGGCCAACCGACAACAAGGTGCGCATGCCAAGCTTTTCCAACTCTGACTCGTCGAGCACCTCGACCTCGAGGCCAAGATCACGCATTGCGCTCAGCCGATCTGCGAATTCTGTTGTGGTCAGCACATTTGCTGGCTCATTCACAAGATCACGGGTCATGAACGTGCCCTCTGCGATAGCCAAAAGCGGCGCCACCGCAGTTCTAATTTCGTCATGACGTGAACACATCACAACAATCGCACCATCTGCATGACCCTTGTCACTCGTTTTATGATCAGTGAACGCATAGTCACGCATAACTGCGCCAAACGCGATTTCAGCCGCTCTGCGCACACTGTCCAAAGCCAACAAAATATCGCCATTGCCACGAAGCTTGCCAAGCGTAGCACCAACCTTGCGTGCGTCTTCAATAGAATGGTTCCGCGCGAGGCAAATTACATCCACAGCCGAAGCCTCCATGCCAGCCGGCCAAGCCATCGACATAATCTGGCCCGGTTTGACCTTGGCAAAGCCATCACTGGCAACAAATCGCTGAACAGCGCCTTTTGTAAGTCGGTTGACCCGCCGTGCTGATAGTTCAAGCTTGCCTTCAGGCGTGACCACTACGGCCACTCGTCCCTTGCGTTCTGCCAGTGCGTTTAAGTCGGTTTCAACAAAGGAAAGCGGTGTCAGTTGGGTCATTGGTGCCTCTGCAAATATTGATCATCTCACAGATCTAGCCCGGCCAATGCCTGCTGACCAGCCCGATCCAACGTTTAGGAGTTTTCCCCGCCGGTTGCTTAGGCTAGTTTGTCGCAAACGCTGCCGCGTCACTAAAATCAGAGCCACTATTTAGGCGGGGGATCACCTTGGCAAAGTTCGACCGCTATATGCTGTCTCAACTGCTTGTGTTGTTCGGGTTCTTTGCGCTCGTTCTGGTGGCTGTGTTCTGGATTAATCGGGCCGTTCAGCTTGTTGATAGATTGATTAGCGACGGACAAACTGCGCTCGTATTTCTTGAATTCACTGCGCTTGGATTGCCACGATTAATCACAACGGTATTGCCGATTGCTGCATTTGCTGCGTCGGTATACGTGACCAACAGGCTCAACAATGAAAGCGAGCTTACGGTTATGCAGGCAACCGGAACATCGCCGTGGAGACTGTCAAGGCCAGTTGTCGTCTTTGGCGTTATTGCAGGTTGTATGATGACCGTACTCAGCCATTTTTTAATACCAGCGGCGGCCGCACAGCTGAGCGAACGCGAAATCGCAATTTCGCGCAATGTTACTTCGCGGCTACTGACCGAGGGTACCTTTTTGACACCTGCTCTAGGCATCACCTTTTACACGCGCGCAATCAGCGAAGATGGTGTGTTGCGCGGCGTTTTCCTTGCTGACCGGCGCGAAATGGAAAAACGCGTCATCTATACCGCTGCCGAAGCTTATCTCGTGCGTGATGGCGACGGAACCTCGCTGATTATGGTGGATGGGCTGGCGCAACGAATGACTATGGGTCAGCGTCTGTCTACAGCCAAGTTTCAGGATTTTTCGTTTGATATTAGTGATTTGTTAAAACAAAATGATACAGCTGATCCGTCCATTAAGTTTCTGAAAAGCGCCGATCTAATGGGCGACTGGGCGCATATTGCGGCTGAAAACAACACCACGCCCGGCGCAGTTGCCGAAGAATTACATAGCCGTTTTGCTCGTTCAACGTTTTGCATCGTGACCGCGCTTATCGGCTTTGCCACCCTTCTTGTAGGCGGATTTTCGCGCTTTGGGGTGTGGCGCGAGATCGTGATTGCATTTGTGATGTTGGTGGCCCTTGACGGGGCACGCTCTGGCCTAACGGGCATCGTTCTGAACGACGCTGTCATGTGGCCAATCCTTTACGGGCCATCAATTGTTGGTGCTCTTACAGTTACTGGATTGCTATGGGCTGCTGCACATCCCACATTTTGGCGCCGCGCAAAGGGGGCCACATGATCTTGCACCTGTATATCGCGCGACGTTTTGCACTGAGTCTCGGGATTATCACAGTGCTCTTGCTGGCGTTCATCCTGCTCTTGGACATGATAGATCAGACCCGCAAATTCTCTGACATTGGCGTGTCCTTTGGTCAGCGACTCGGCCTAACACTGCTTAATGCACCCGCAACACTGAACCAGATCCTGCCACTGATAATGATCCTTGGTACGGTTGCGCTGTTTGTGGCGTTGGCGCGATCGTCTGAACTGGTTGTTATGCGGGCGGCGGGCCGCTCGGCGCTAAGAGGGCTCGCCGCACCCATTTTGGTAGCTTTTCTTGTTGGTATCTTTGCCACAACCACGCTTGGACCGATCGTGGCGGCTACGTCCAAACGCTATAGCTCACTGGCCGAGACCTATCGCTCAGGCGGTGTTTCAGCGTTATTGATATCGAAAAATGGACTTTGGCTGCGTCAGGGGGGCGTGCAAGGCCAAACTGTGATACGAGCTGCGCGATCAAACGCGGACGCCTCGGTTCTATATGATGTAACGTTCGTGGCCTATTCACCTCAGGGTGGTCCCATTCGGCGAATCGATGCTGCCAGCGCGACCCTGAAAGATGGCGCCTGGTTGCTGCGCGATGCCAAGGCCTGGCCACTTACCGCTGGGCTTAACCCTGAGGCCAGCGCTGCAATACATGATTTCCTTTCCATTCCATCAACACTGACCCTAAATCGCATCCGAGAAAGCCTTGGGACACCGGCAGGCGTTTCCATCTGGGACATGACCCAATTCATCGGACAATTGGAACAAGCCGGCTTTTCTGCGCGCCGCCACCATGTGTGGCTACAATCGCAATTGGCACGACCTGTTTTTCTTATGGGTATGGTTCTTGTTGCCGCAGCCTTTACGATGCGGCATACCAGAATTGGGGGGACTGGCACTGCGGTGCTGGCCGCAGTGTTACTGGGGTTCGGGTTGTATTTCATTCGAAGCTTTGCGCAAATTCTGGGCGAAAATGGCCAGATTCCAGTCATGTTGGCAGCATGGGCGCCGCCCGTGGCTTCGATCCTGTTGGCGCTTGGCCTTTTGTTGCGGGTAGAAGATGGTTAGGCGCGCACGGCCATGGGGGATAGCCGCCCTGCTTGCACTGATGCTGCATACGGTATCGGCATTTGCCCAAACAGGGACTGCTGGAACAGCTGATGCTCCAGCCGTTTTGATCGCGGACAACGTTCAGGTCACTCGAGATCGAGTACTGACAGCAAGCGGCAACGTCGAAGCATTTCAGGGCACGACTCGACTGACCGCACAGAAAATCAGCTATGACCAAGCCACAGGCAAACTAATCGTTCTTGGTCCGATCACAATTAAAGATGGAACAGGTGTTACCGTTTTAGCCAGTCAGGCAGAACTAAGTGATGATCTTCAAAACGGCCTGCTTACTGGTGCGCGTATGGTGCTGAACGACCAGCTGCAATTGGCAGCAGTGCAGATCAATCGGGTCGGTGGGCGGTATACACAGCTTTACAAATCCGCTGTCACCTCTTGTCGTATCTGCGAGAGTGACCCGACCCCGCCGCTCTGGCAGATTCGGGCGAAACGCGTGATCCATGACCGCGAAGAACAGCAACTCTACTTCGACGAAGCCCAACTCAGGGTACGCGGCGTGCCCATCCTATACTTGCCAAGGCTCCGCTTGCCCGATCCGACCCTCAAACGCACATCAGGATTTCTAATCCCATCCATCAAGTCATCTTCAGAACTGGGTACCGGGATCAAGATACCCTATTTCATTCGGATCGGTGGTCATCGCGATTTAACCCTAACCCCCTATCTATCTAGCAGCACCCAAACCCTAGAATTTCGATACCGGCAGGTCTTTGCCAAGGGTCGCGTCGAGTTTGCCAGCGCTATAACCGATGACGATCTTGAGCCCGGAAACGGGCGTGGTTACCTATTCGGCGCGGGAGAATTTGATCTGCGTCGAAATTTTGTGCTGCAATTCGACGTCGAACTGACCTCGGACGACGCTTACCTCAAGGATTATAGTTATTCCGAAAAGGACCGGCTCGACAGCGAATTGCGGATCAGCCGGACCCTGCGCAATGAATACATTCGTTTAAGCTATATCAATTTCAAATCTCTTCGTGACGACGAAGACAACGATACTTTGCCAAACGATGTTATCGACGCTCTTTACGAACGACGCTTTTTCCCATCTTTGTTGGGCGGAGAGTTCCGGCTGGTCGCAGCCGCGCATAGTCATTTTCGGAAGTCCCGCGTGGACATGGACATTAACCTTGACGGCATTGCAGACGGACGCGACGCAATGCGCCTGAACATCGAAGCAGATTGGATTAAAAGCTTTCAGCTTGGCGGCTTACAGGTCGAGACAAGGCTTGGCCTTGCTGCGGATGCGATGAATATCGAACAGGACAGCAGCTTCAACAACACTGACAGTGGCTTTGCCCCTCGCGCTGGGGTGATCGTGCGCTATCCACTGGTCCGCTACGGCACCATGATAAACCAAGTTATCGAACCTGTGGTGCAAATCAGCTGGGTCGGTGGTGACGAATTGGCTGTACCCAATGAGGAAAGTACACGCGTCGAATTTGATGAGGGCAATCTATTATCTTTGTCCCGCTTTCCTGCACGGGATCTTCGCGAACGCGGTTGGTCGCTGGCGTATGGCGCACGCTGGTCGGGCGATACGCGTGACAGCTGGTCAGCAAATGTAACACTTGGACAGGTTTTGCGCGATTCCGCGCAGCTCGGGTTTTCCGAAACATCCGGCCTTGCGACGATGCAATCAGATTTTCTTTTTGCGGGCCAGCTCAAGTTCAATGGTGGGCTGGCTGTATCTGGACGCACGCTCTTTGACGAAAGGTTCGATGTTTCAAAGGCTGAATTGCGCGGCGATTGGAGCAATCAAGATGTGGATCTGGGAGGCAGCTATATCTGGGTGTCTGATGACGAGACCGAAAACCCATTGTCGCCGATCAGCGAATTGATCTTTGACGGTGGTTATAAGATTGACCGTTTCTGGAGAGCTAATCTGGATTTGCGCTATGATCTAGAGCGGGGGCGCGCAGCTAATGCTGGTGCTGGGCTGATCTATTCGAACGAATGCGCGACCATCGCGATGACAATTAATCGGCGCTATACATCCTCGACAAGTGTTGAGCCCTCCACCAATCTAGGCTTTACGGTGTCCTTGCGCGGGTTCTCGGCGAATACGGGACAACATCAATCTGCGCGATCATGTGGAAAGCAGGCGAAATGAACGGTATGACAATGAAAAACTTTATCCAGTCAGTGGTTCTAATATGTGCCGCACTGATGTTGAAGCCGACTGTCAGCACGGCGCAAAATCTCTTTGCCAAAGTGGCGCAGGTGGACGATTCAGTCATTACCGAATTTGAGGTGCAGCAGCGCATCCGCTTCCTGCAGGTAATGGGAGCACCAAGCAGCAGTCGTGTCGAAGTGCTGGACGAGTTGATAAAGGACCGCTTGCGCGATGGAACCGCAATACAATCGGGTGTGATTCTGTCACCCGAAGACCTACAAAAAGGGCTAAGCGACTTTGCAGCTCGCTCAGAACTCAGCGCCGAGGCGTTTGTGGAGGGGTTGGAAAGCGCCGGTGTCGCCAGCGAGACGTTCCGCGATTTCGTTGCGACCTCAATGGTTTGGCGTGAATATATTCGCGCGCGATATGGCGACCGGGTTCGGATCACTGACGACGAAATAGACAGATCCATGTCATCGATTGGCACCAACACAAGCATCGAAGTACTGGTTTCTGAGATCATTATCCCTGCCCCGCCAGAGCGTGTTGAAGCAGTGAATGAACAGGCTGAAATCATTGCAGCCTCAACGACCGAGGCCGAGTTTTCCGACTATGCGCGACGCTTCTCGGCGACCGCCTCGCGCGGGAATGGCGGACGGTTAAAATGGTTGCCGATCACGCAAATGCCCCCGTCACTCAGGCCAATTTTACTGGCTCTTGCACCCGGGCAGGTGACCGCGCCTTTGCCAATCCCGGATGCCGTAGCGCTGTTTCAATTGCGTGACATTCGCGAGACTGCAGGGGCAAAGATAGACTACGCAGCCATTGAATACGCTGCTTATTACATCGCTGGCGGCCGCGGTCCCGAAGCGATTGGCCGTGCGCGCGCGATCAAAGCTCAGGTAGACCGTTGTGACGATCTATACGGCATCGCCAAGGGGCAGCCCCAAAGTTTGCTTGACCGCGGCAGTCTGCCCCCCTCAGAGGTGCCGCAAGATATCGCGCTGGAATTGGCCAAGCTTGACCCAGGCGAGGTGTCGACTGCACTGACCCGCGCAAATGGCGAAACGCTGGTGTTCCTGATGCTGTGTGGCCGCACGCCTGTTTTACCCGAAGATCAGGAGATCGATCGAGCGACTGTATCGGCACAATTGCGCAATCAAAGGCTGTCAGCGTTTTCTGAAGCTCTGCTTGAAGAGTTGCGCGCCGAAGCCACAATCTTCGTCTACGAATGACCCTAAGACCCGTCGCCATCACCTGTGGCGAACCGGCCGGGATCGGCCCTGAAATCGCCGCCAAGGCTTGGGCAGCATTGCGCGATGACATCCCTATGGTCTGGATCGGTGACCCCCGGCACTTGCCCACCGACACGCCACTGGCATTGATAGATGACATATCACAGACTTCGGCGCGTTGTGCTGAGGCATTGCCCGTATTGGCACATCGCTTTAACGCTCCGGCGACCGCCGGCATACCCGATCTCGCAAATTCTCAAGGTGTGATCGACGTCATCTCACGGGGCGTTGATCTTGTCCGCTCTGGCACTGCCGCCGCGCTATGCACAGCGCCAATCAATAAAAAGGTGCTGATGGACGGTGCTGCTTTTGCTTACCCCGGCCACACCGAATACCTCGAAGCACTGACAGACGCACCACGTGCCGTTATGATGCTAGCGTCGGAAACTCTGCGTGTCGTGCCAACGACTATTCACATAGCCCTTCAAGACGTGCCGCAGGCGCTCACGGCGGAATTGTTGCGGAGTACCATTGAAATCACAGCGCGGGGCCTTCGTGACCAGTTTCATATCAAGGCTCCCAGACTTGTTGTGGCAGGTCTTAACCCTCACGCCGGCGAAGGCGGGGCCATGGGCCATCAAGAGCTGGACTGGATCGGCCCGCTGATTGCCGATATGTCCGCGCAGGGTTTCGATATCACAGGCCCGTGGCCTGGAGATACACTGTTTCACGCAGCCGCCCGCACCCGCTATGATGCCGCCATCTGCATGTATCACGACCAAGCCCTAATCCCGATTAAAACACTGGATTTTGATCGCGGCGTTAACGTCACACTGGGTCTGCCAATCGTGCGAACTTCGCCTGATCATGGGACTGCCTTTGACATCGCGGGCCAAGGATGTGCAAACCCCAACAGCATGATTGAAGCTATTCGGTTGGCCGCACGCATGTCTAGGGCATAATACCTGCGGCAAGAGTATTCGAGGAACAATAAAGATGGGTGCAATCGACGACCTCCCGCCGCTACGCGCGGTCATAGCCAATCATGGACTGAGTGCGCGCAAATCTTTGGGTCAGAATTTTCTGCTGGACCTGAACCTGACTGCCAAAATCGCGCGACAGGCTGGAGATTTGACGGGAACGGACGTTCTGGAAATTGGTCCAGGGCCCGGTGGGCTGACCCGTGGCTTGCTGGCCGAAGGTGCGCGCAATGTGTTGGCGATCGAAAAAGATGCACGCTGTTTACCTGCTTTGGCCCAGATTGCATCCACCTATCCGGGTCGATTGCAAATTATCGAAGGAGATGCGCTCGCCGTGGACCCGCTGTCGCATCTGAAATCTCCGATCCGGGTGGTGGCGAACCTGCCTTATAACGTCGGCACCGAATTGCTTGTGAGGTGGATGACACCGGCCTGCTGGCCACCTTTCTGGCAATCGCTTACACTTATGTTCCAGCGCGAAGTTGCCGAACGAATTGTGGCTCAACCGGGTTCCAAAGCCTATGGTAGGCTGGCCCTGCTTACTCAGTGGCGCGCCGATGCTCAGATCGCCATGTCATTGCCGCCCGAAGCTTTTACTCCACCTCCCAAGGTTTCGAGCGCTGTGGTTCACATAACTGCATTGCAGACACCTCGGTTCGAGGCGGATGCACAAGTGTTAAGTCGGGTGGTTGCAGCGGCGTTTAATCAGCGCCGCAAGATGCTGCGTGCAGCCCTAAAGGGAACTGCGCCAGACATAGAAGATCGTCTTAATGCAGTTGGAATCGCCCCAACGGAACGGGCCGAGCAAGTGTCTCTGGAAGCATTCTGCGCCCTGGCGCGGGCCGTCGCCGCTCCCTGAGCCTACTTGGCGGCTTCAGCGGCGGGGTCAGAATCTTCGGATGGTTCCGTATGATCGGTCTTGACTGGTTTAGGCTTGCGGCTGCGTGAGCGGGGTTTTGGCTTGGGGGCGCTTTCCGGTGTTTCGACAAGACCGCTGTCACCACTGGCATCGACTATTTCAGGCTGCTCGTTGGCAGGATCAGGCTGAACCGTTGGCTGCAGCGCGTCCTGCGGTTGCTGTTCTTGACGGGAACGTTCGCGATCTCGCTCTGCCTGCCGTTCGCGATTCTGGCGCTCCTGATCGGCCTGGCGTTCGCGGTTTTGCCTCTCTTGCTCTTCTCGCTTGGCGTCCATCTCTCGCTGCGCTTCGCTAAGCAAGCGCATGTAGTGCTCGGCATGCTGTTGAAAATTTTCTGTCGCCACCCGGTCTCCGGAAAGTTGCGCGTCGCGCGCCAATTGGTTGTACTTGTCAATAATTTGCTGCGGCGTGCCGCGTACTTTGCCTTCGGGGCCCGAACTGTCGAATACTCGGTTTATAACGTTGCCACCGCCACCGGTGTTGCGATTGCGGTTACTTTTTGACCGGGATCGTGATCTCGAAGATTTCATGAATTATGTTCAGCTCTCTGGCGTGGTTTTCCTGATCGCTTTGAAGCACGGTATTGGAATTATCCAAAAGCTCAGCAATCTATCTGGCGAATCTGACAAGGCGTACAAAATTGACGGCACCTTTGTCACGACGTGGACTAAACACGGGTTTGGCGCCAGAACAAGCACAAACAGCATTTCATAGACAATTTGCTCGATCTATGCTGGATTCCGAGCAACAATGACACGGTCACGGCCATCGAGGTCTTGCAAAACGTTCAACATGCCCCAACCCTGGCTGTCGAATATATCGAGCACATCGCGGCCCTGATCACGCCCAATCTCGCAGATCACTCGCCCCGCCGCCGTTAAAAAACTCCCTGCTTGTGCGGCGATGGTGCGATACGCCGACAGGCCATCACCTTCATCGGTGAGCGCCATGCGGGGTTCATGGTCCCGCAATTCGGGCGATACTTCGTCCATCTCAAAGGCAGCAAGGTAGGGCGGGTTTGAGACGATTAGGTCAAAACGACCATTGATCCCATCAAACCAGTCAGCATTTGCGATCACAGCACGATCAGCAACTTGATGCATCACCGCATTTGCACTTGCTTGCAGACAAGCAGCTTCACTCAGATCTGTAGCGACACCGATAGCGTTGGGCCGTTCGCTTAGTAATGTGATCAGGACGCAACCAGATCCGGTCCCTAAGTCAAGCACCCGCATAAAGTCTTGGGCGAGCGCAGCTTCGATCAAGGTTTCCGTCTCTGGGCGGGGGTCCAGCACATCCGCGCTGATCCGAAAGCGCCGACCATAAAACGCTCTTTCCCCGATCAGATGACTAACAGGCACCCGAATAGCGCGCAGCGATATCATATGATCGTAACGCTCTTCGAGCTCGGGTGCAATGTCTTCGGGTGCAATCAGGGTTACTCGGGCAGCATCTACTTGCGCCGCATGGGCCAGTAAAACCCGCGCATCGCGCGCAGGATCGGGTACACCGGCCGCACGCAAACGCGCTGTAGCGGCGGCCATTGCCTCGGCAGCGGTCATGTGCCCATCTCTGCCATCAAACGAGCCTGGGCATCTGCCGTCAACGCATCAATCACGTCTTCCAGATCACCCTGCATGATCTGATCCAGCTTATACAGCGTCAAGTTGATGCGATGATCAGTCATCCGCCCCTGAGGGAAGTTATATGTCCTGATCCGTTCTGACCGGTCACCAGACCCTACCTGAGCGGCCCTATCCGCAGAGCGTTCGCTGTCTACTCGGTTGCGTTCGAGATCATAAAGTCGCGCACGCAGCACCTGCATGCCGATCTCGCGGTTTCGGTGCTGTGATTTTTCAGAACTGGTCACAACAAGGCCGGTCGGCAGGTGTGTGATACGCACAGCACTGTCAGTCGTATTGACATGCTGCCCACCTGCCCCGGACGCCCGCATTGTATCAATCCGGATATCGCCGGGGTTGATCTCGATATCGACCTCTTCCGCTTCGGGTAAAACTGCGACTGTAGCGGCAGATGTATGGATGCGCCCACCACTTTCTGTCGTAGGCACCCGTTGAACGCGGTGCACGCCTGATTCGTATTTCATCCGGGCAAAAACATTCGTACCCTTGATATGGGCAACGACCTCCTTGAGGCCGCCAAGCTCGGTAGCCTGCTCTTCGATAACCTCAACCCGCCACCCCTGCGCCTCGGCGTAGCGCTGATACATGCGAAACAGATCACCCGCAAATAGGGCTGCTTCGTCGCCACCAGTTCCGGGGCGAATCTCGAGCATTGCGGGGCGGGCATCAGCGGCGTCTTTTGGCAGCAACGCCAGTTGCAACGCGGCCTCGGCCTCTGGCAGCGCAATTTTTAGCTGGGGCAATTCCTCGCGCGCCAACTCTGCCATATCTGGGTCGGCCAACATCGTCTCGGCCTCGGCAATTTCGGCAACTATACGTTTGTAAACCTCGATCTGTGCCACCACGGGACGCAGATCAGAATATTCCTTGGCCAATGTTGCAATATCCGTTGATCCACCCGCCATGGCCGCTTCAAGGTACTGAAAGCGGAGTGTGATCTTTAAAAGGCGGTCTTCAGGGATCATGAGCAGGGTGTGCGATACAGCAGCGCTTGGGTCAAGGGCCCAGCGGTGCTATGATTGCGCAATGAGACGATCATTCCTTTTGATTTGCCTGATCGCTGGCCCCGCATTTGCCGATGTCACCAGCCCATCGGGCAAAACGGTTGAATGCTACTGCACCGACACATCCGGCAGTCGTGTCGAACTTGGCCAAACGATTTGTTTACAAGTAGACGGGCGAATGTTCATGGCGCAGTGTCAGATGTCTCTGAATTCACCCATGTGGCGGGAGGTGCAACAAGGCTGCATGACCTCAACGCTGTTATTGTCCAACAGCGGCACGCTGCAACCGCTTTAGTCGCGCAGCATTGACCCCAAAATCCGACCGACCAAATCGAAGGCGCGCAAACATCTTCAACTGACCTTCGCTATACTCAACCGTTGTAAAATCTGGAAATCCAATGAGCTTAGAGCGCGTCAGATAAGTGATCCTGCCTTGATCCACAGACCCAGCGATGCGAACCGTCCGCGGCAAGGCAATCGCAGCGGAATCCACCCGTGCCAGAGCTGTTGCATCGGCTGTCAAAACACGCACCGCTCCCCCCATCATACTGGCGTCTTCAGATCCTCGCACCGGCTGATGCCAGTGCGCCACATCTGTCGGTGCCAAACGAATGTAAAAAAGTGCTGAGCATAAAAAAATTGCAATAATTACATATATATACATTTCTTTTACAATGCCTTTTCTTTAAATAATCTATGATCACCCAGCCCCTCGCGTTCAGCGATAGGCTACGCCGGGCACAATGCACAAGAGCTCGTACAAAATATTCGCACCTGTCAAAGCAGTATTTCCCGATGTGTCATAGGGTGGGGACACCTCAACCAGATCGCATCCAACCACATTCACCCCCTTCAGGGCGCGGATGAGCTGTAAAGCTTGCGGTGTGGTAAGGCCACCGATTTCGGGCGTACCGGTGCCCGGTGCAAACGCTGGATCCAAGCTGTCAATATCAAAGGTAATATAGGCGGCCGCTGCCCCAAGATCGCGCCGAATTTCAGCCCCCAACGCGCTAAGGTCCTGCCCCCACAGCTCTGACGCTAGAAACTGTTGAAATCCCCAGCCGCGCGCTTCGCTAAAATCTTCCGATGCATACCCCGTACCACGCAATCCAATCTGATATGTTTTAGAGGCAGATATAAGACCTTCCTCATGTGCTCGACGAAACACAGTACCGTGAGTCTCGCGCTCACCAAACATCTCGTCATTCACATCGGCATGAGCGTCTACATGAACCAGTGCCACCGGTCCGTGCCGCTTTGCCATCGCCCTCAAAATCGGCAAAGTGATTGAATGGTCTCCACCGATGGCCATAGGCACCAAATCATATTTAAGAATCGCTTCATAACTCTCGGAAATAATGCGCAAACTATCCACTAACGAAAAGGTATTGATTGCCAGATCACCAATGTCCGCCACCTGCAAGCTGTCAAATGGCGCCGCTCCTGTTTCTAGGTTATAGGGCCGTATCATCGCGCTTTCGCTACGAACTTGTTTGGGGCCAAACCGGGTGCCGGAGCGCCACGAAGTGCCTATATCCATCGGGATGCCCAGTACAGCAACATCCAAGCCAGTCAGGTCATTGGCAAAGGGCAGCCGCATAAACGTATTTGGCCCCGAAAATCGGGCCAAGTCATTGCCACTAAGCGGTTGGTTTTTAGGCACCGCCTCGCATCCTCCACCCCAGCAACTGACAAATCTCGACGGCAACATGCGCGCCCGCCACCGCAGTAGCTCCACTTGTGTCAAAGGGCGGAGAGACCTCAACAACGTCGCCGCCCCGAATGTTCACACCTGCCAACCCTCGCAAAAGTGCAGCCGCCTGCGCCGAAGACAATCCCCCCCAGACCGGGGTTCCGGTACCAGGTGCAAAGGCCGGATCCAGCCCATCAATGTCAAAGCTCAGGTAACAAGGCCGATCCCCCACGATATCGCGCGCACGCGCCGCCGCTGCTTCCGGCCCGATCCGATGAAATTCAGGTGCATCGATTACGTTGACACCAAGAGTGTTCTCATTCGTCGTCCGAATTCCGATCTGCACCGAAGTCTCAGGGTCCACGACACCCAACTTAACTGCCTTGTAAAACATTGTACCATGGTCAACTCGATCCATATCGTCATCTACCCATGTATCGGTGTGCGCATCCACCTGTATCAATGACATCGGCCCATAAATTTCAGCATAGGCTTTGAGAATCGGAAAAGAAATATAGTGGTCGCCCCCCAGCACCACACTTGCCGCACCTGCCGCCAGAATGCCTCGGATATGTGAGGTGACCGCCGCTGGAAAGGCAGAAATATTCGCGTAATCAAAGGCGACGTCCCCATAGTCTACGATCACCTGTTCGCTCACGACGTTAAAAGGCCACCCATAGGGTGCATCCGGCGCCTGCAAACTTGACGCCTCGCGTATCGCCCGCGGCCCCAAACGCGTGCCGGGCCTGTTCGTGACCGCTTGATCAAACGGCACACCCGTCACAGCAATGTCCACCCCTCTCAGGTCCTTGGTGTAACGCCGCCGCAAAAACGATGTGGCCCCCGCAAATGTTAACTCAAACGACGGCCCACGCAGGTCTTCGCGGGTAAAGGCATGATCCATTTGTGTTTTTGCATCTTCCAAGGCCATCTCAGCACATAATCCTTCTTCATCTTGCCCAATAAACTCCGGGGTGAGGCCCGCATGGGCCGAGGGGCAGCGCCCCTTGGAAAGCCATTATCGCAGCGGTTGGGCCGTCTCGACCAATCGTGCGAAGAATGATGCCCCAATCGGCGCGATCTCGTCATTAAAATTGTAAAGCGGATGATGCACGTTTGCGCCCTCACCCTGCCCCAGCATCAGGTACGCGCCCGGTCGCGCTTCAAGCATATAAGAAAAATCCTCAGCACCCATAACCGGGATCATATCCTCCTCTACCCCGGCATCGCCCGCAACATCTGCCGCGACCTGAGCGGCAAAGCTGGCTTTATCAGCGTCATTAACAGTTGGTGGATATCCAAATTCGAACTCCAGCTTTGCGTCACATCCGTAGGCTGCAGCCTGACCCGCGACCACTTCTTCCATACGGCGCACTACAAGAGCCTGCACTTGCTTATCAAATGTGCGCACGGTGCCATTAATATAAGCCGTCTCGGGGATCACGTTATCAGTGGTACCCGTGTGGATCTGTGTCGTCGAAATGACCAGCGAATCCTTGGTGTTGTGATTTCGACTCACGATTGTCTGCAGCGCCGTAACGATACCACATGCCGCCACCACTGGATCAACGCAATCATAAGGTCGCGCAGCGTGTCCACCCTTGCCCGTTAGATGAATATGGAACGTATCAGCTGCAGCCATAATTGGGCCCTTAGTAGTGAGAAAACGGCCAAATTCCTTTCCGGGAGAGTTATGAATGGCATAAACTTCACTAATCTTGAACCGGTCCATGATGCCTTCCTTCACCATGACCTCTCCACCTCCGCCATCTTCTTCTGCGGGCTGAAAAATCAGTGCGACCCTGCCAGTGAAATTGCGCGTCTCTGTCAGGTATTGTGCCGCACCTAGCAACATGGCGGTGTGCCCGTCATGCCCACAAGCATGCATCTTTCCCGGATGCGTAGACGCATAAGCAACGCCAGTTTCCTCGGTTATTGGCAACCCGTCAAAATCAGCGCGCAAGCCAATCGTTGGCCCCTGCCCCTGCCCCTCAATGATCGCAACGATGCCCGTCTGCGCAATTCCGTCATGGATGGCGTCCACTCCGATTTCTTCCAGTCGTTCACGAATAAATGCCGAAGTCTTGGGGCAATCGAAAGACAGTTCCGGGATTGTGTGCAAATGTTGTCGCCATTCGGTCATTTTTGGTCCAAGGTCGCCGATACGATTGATGATTGCCATGGCTGGACTCCTGCTTGCGAGATGCGTCACATATCACCAAACCCCAAACCAGACGAGGCTGCAATGGGCGCACCACAAAACCACGATCTGATCCACGACCAAAACGCAGGTATTGAGCGTCTGCTCGAGATCATGCGCCGTCTACGAGACCCCGAAACAGGCTGTCCCTGGGACATAGAACAAACCTTTGAAACCATCGCACCCTACACCATCGAAGAGGCCTATGAGGTTGCGGACGCTATCGAACGGCAAGACTGGCCCGAGCTAGAAGGCGAGTTGGGCGATCTTTTACTGCAATCTGTTTATCACACAGCCATCGGCGAAGAGGCTGGGCATTTCACTTTTCAATCCGTGTTAACCGCGATTTCTGACAAAATGGTGGCGCGGCATCCGCATGTCTTTGGCAAGGAAAGCCGCAACAAATCCGCCGAGCAACAGACCCAAGACTGGGAAGCGATAAAGGCTGCCGAGCGCGCAAACAAGGCGCAGGGTGGTGCACTGGATGGTGTTGCTATGAACCTGCCCGCCCTTGTGCGTGCGCTGAAACTGCAAAAACGTGCGGCGCGCGTAGGATTTGATTGGCCCGATACAAGTCACGTCATCGATAAGATCAAAGAAGAGGCCGCCGAATTGGTCGAGGCCCGCGACACCATGGATCACGAGGATATGATTGACGAAATGGGCGATCTGCTGTTCGTCATGGCCAATCTGGCCCGCCATCTCGATATAGATCCCGAAGAAGCCTTGCGGCGGACAAACGCAAAATTTACTCGCCGATTTACCGCTGTCGAATCCGCTTTGGCAGCGCGGGGAAAACACCCCGAAACCAGCACTCTCGAAGAGATGGATACACTTTGGGACGATGTCAAAACAGCTGAAAAAGCCAGCCGGTCATGATTAAAAATTTGCTTAAGAATACATTCAATAAAGGCGTTATCTATTTGATTAAAAACTATATGTGTAGAGTATCCATAACTCGGTACTTTGCTTTTGTTCGCTGCGCCTGTTCGTCTCAGCGCGCGACCGTGCAGATCAATAATCGAATTTGAAGTGCCGCGCGCGCATGTAACATAAGCATCCGCTCAAAAGGTTTTTAGCAAAGCGGCAGGCGCGTTCTGGACAAGGGTTGCCAAAGCGGCCACGGTGCGCGCAAAGCATTCCACCACAGAGGTTCCTATGGCTCCGCGCAAAATCATCATCGACACCGACCCCGGCCAGGACGACGCTGTCGCGATTCTACTGGCACTGGCTAGTCCCGAAGATCTTGACGTGCTGTGCATCACGACTGTTGCGGGGAATGTTCCCCTTGATCTAACATCAAAAAATGCACTTATTATCTGTGAGTTGTCCGATAATATTGATGTCAAAGTATATGCCGGCTGTGATCACCCCTTGCGGCGTACGCTGGTCACCGCCGAGCATGTGCACGGCAAAACTGGTCTTGATGGTCCAAACCTGCCAGACCCAACTATGAACCTCACGGAAGGGCACGCGGTAGATGCGATTATCGAAGCATTGCGCGCGCATCCTGCGGGAACGGTCACTTTGTGCCCTTTGGGTCCGTTGACCAATATTGCGACGGCATTTGAAAAAGCGCCTGATGTCGTTGACCGTGTGCAACAAATCGTACTGATGGGCGGCGCATATTTCGAGGTGGGCAATATCACTCCAACCGCAGAATTTAACATTTATGTTGATCCAGAAGCAGCTGATATTGTTTTTAAATCAGGTGTTGAAGTTGTTGTTTTACCACTTGATGTTACGCACAAGGCGCTGGTCACCCAAGCCCGAAACGAAGCGTTTCGCGCGCTTGGAACAGACGTTGGTATCGCGGTTGCAGAGATGACTGATTTCTTTGAGCGGTTTGACAAGGAAAAATACGGTTCCTCTGGCGCACCACTGCATGACCCTTGCGTAATAGCGTATCTAATTGAACCTGATCTTTTTAGCAGCAGACATGTCAACGTTGAAATCGAAACTCAGTCACCCTTGACCCTCGGGATGACAGTTACCGACTGGTGGGGTGTAACAGATCGGCCAAAGAACGCCTTTTTTGTTGGCGATTTGGACGCCAACGGGTTCTTTACGCTTCTGACTCGCCGCCTCGCACGTCTGTGAGCGCTGCGCTCACTTTGGCAACAGGTGATAATTTTGACCAGATTGCACCATTGATTGCGGCGTTCCACGCAGAGGTGGGCATTCGCCTGAATGATACCGACCGCACCAATGCCATCGCGCCTATTCTCGACGGCATCCCCTGCGGAGCGGCATATCTGATCGGTCGACCACGCGCGCCAATTGGATACATTATCATAACATTTGGTTGGTCAATTGGAATTGGCGACATGGATGGCTTTAAAGACGAACTTTATGTGCGATCAGGCGTTCGCAACCTTGGCATCGCGTCAGAGGTTTTGCTGTCGCTTCCCCGCGCACTTGCAGGTGCTGGGCTCAAGGTGCTGCAGCTCAAAGTCCATGCAACAAATGAACGTGCCGCTCGGGTCTATGCTAGGGCCGGGTTTAGACTGCATGAGGATTATACTCTTATGACCCGACGGCTCTAGCCAAACGGCATTCGAGAGCCTATTTGGCTGCTTATGAACTTATCAATCCCCTTCGATAACACGTACGCCACTCTACCGGGCATATTTTACACCAAGATAAATCCGACCCCGGTAAAGTCGCCCCGCATGATCGCATGGAATGATGCGCTAGCGGACACCCTTGGCATCAGCAACCAAAGCGCAGAGGTTTTTGCAGGCAACACGGTACCGGCAGGCGCAGCGCCGTTGGCCCAACTGTACGCGGGTCACCAGTTTGGCAACTACAACCCGCAACTTGGCGATGGACGGGCCATCCTACTGGGCGAAGTTATCGACAAACAGGGCAAGCGCCGCGATATCCAGCTCAAGGGGTCTGGCCCCACTCCCTATTCAAGGATGGGGGACGGGCGTGCGTGGCTTGGCCCGGTGCTGCGAGAATACGTGGTAAGCGAGGCGATGAACGCGCTTGGAATTCCCACCACCCGCGCACTGGCGGCGACATCAACCGGAGAATCGGTGTACCGCGAACAAGGTGCACTGCCTGGCGCCGTTCTGACCCGCGTAGCAGATAGTCATCTGCGCGTCGGCACGTTCCAAATTTTTGCCCACCAGGGAGAACGCGAAGCGCTGCAAATCCTTACCGACTATGCTATCGCGCGCCATCACCCCAACGCTGATGGGCCAATGGGCTTGCTGGCCGCCGTTTGTGCCGCACAGGCCGAACTGGTCGCTGCGTGGATGTCAGTGGGTTTTATCCACGGCGTAATGAACACCGACAACTGCGCCATCTCGGGCGAAACCATCGACTATGGCCCCTGCGCCTTTATGGATGCTTATGCCGAAGGGCAGGTATTTTCTTCCATCGATCGAACAGGGCGTTATGCCTATGGCAACCAGCCTCGCATCGCTGTTTGGAACATGGCCCAACTTGCCACCGCCTTAATTCAACTGTCCGACGACACCGAGACCGCTATCGAAACCGCGACAGCAATTGTTCACGCCATGCCACAGCAATTGCAAGATGCCAGGCTGCGCCGTTTTGGTGCCAAGATCGGCCTAAATCATACCCCTACAGCAGGTGACCATGACCTGATCGAAGAGTTGCTGGCGCTCATGCAAGCAGATGGGGCAGATTTCACCAATACGTTCGCAGCCCTCTGTACAGATAAAGCCCGCGATCAGTTTACCAACCGCAACGCTTTTGATGACTGGGTCACGAAATGGCAGACGCACACTGGCCCTGATGCAGATGCAATAATGGCCCGTGCCAACCCGCAAATTATCCCCCGCAATCACCAGATCGAAGCGATGATCAACGCAGCCGTTGCAGGCGACATGAAACCCTTTGATCGCCTCATTACTGCGCAGGCAAGCCCCTATGACCTTAGCCCCGAATATGACGATCTGCGCCGCCCCCCATTGCAGTCCCAGATTGTATCTGCAACGTTTTGTGGCACCTGACCTTTATCGCGTCTGCCAAAATTACCTGAGACATTTCACATTAGGTGACACCGAAAAGTATTTGATTAATATATAATGTTTTTGAGCTAATACTACTTTTCATCATAATCTTGCCGTGCTGAACATGTTCGACAGCGATGTGTGCACCAATCACCTTCGGTTTATCAACAGCAGTCCTGCGGCCACCATGGCAAGCGCCAACCATATGGTCATCCCAATTTCTTCACCAAGCAAAACCCAACCCAAAAGCACTGAAAAAACAGGGGATAAAAAGCTGAACGATGCGACTGAGGCAGCAGGATAGATCTTCATCATCCAGAACCATGCGAGGAACCCGAAAGTCGCGATAGCAAGGATCTGATATATCAGCCCGGCCACGTGCAATACTGTCAAATCCCGCACCAATTCACCGAAAAAAAACGCCATCATCAGCAAAACGGGCGCCGAAATTAGCAATTGCCACAACAGCTGCTGTTCTGCCGGAACCTCGCTTAAAGGGGTAATTCGGACGCACAGTGCAATGCCCGCCCAGCAAAACGCTGCCAACAGAGCGAGCACGTCGCCAGCCAAGCTTGACTGCCCACTTTCACGGTCCACCAGCGCTAACGCCACGCCGCCCATGGCCAATCCAAGGCCAACCAGCCGTATTCCTGACAGCCGTTCTGAGGGCAGCAATATGTGCACCGCCACAGCCAACCAAACCGGCATCGAATAAAAGATAATGGAAGCGCGCGATACAGTTGTCATGTCCAACGCTATAAATAGGAACTGAAATTCAACCGCAAACAAAACGCCGGCAATCACCCCACCCACTATGCTGGCGCGCGGCAACCTAACTGATACCCCCCGCGCACGCATCCAGATCAAAAGCACAACGGCCGCCCCAGCCGACCTTAAAGCTGCCATGAATACTGGTTGAAAGCCCCCGGTCGAAACTTTGACCACCACTTGGTTCAATCCAAAGTTAAGAGCAATCGCAATCAGCGCAACTGCGCCAATCATATCCATTTGAGTTTTACGTTCCATGCTCATCAACTGCAGGCCGCAGCGCACCAATGTCAATTGCCGAATGAACTTCTAATGGGCCATGGCCCCAGTGCATGCCAAATACGCACCATTGCACGCGAAGAACACAATTCGGCACTTGCAATGGCGGTAACGCTGACCAAAGTTGGGAGCGTTTTGATCAAAAGTGGCAAAACCAGTGAAACGCCACATTATGCCGAGGCAAAAACTGATCAATCGGAAAAGTGACTGGCAATGTCATAGCTAATAGGCCTGCGTGTGTCTGTGCCCAGCTGGCTGTATCCATAGACAACGACGGCTAGGGTTCCCTTGGCTGCCTGTCCGAAAACATCGGCGCATAAATCGATGCGATGTTGGTGCGGGCTATCACCTTTAACCACCACCTTGCCTCCGAATAGGTTCCCTAACGTCCCATCCGCTGGCCCATCGCGAGGCATTTTCGGTAAAGCTCTCGTCTAATCAGGCTGCCGCTACTTTGTTTTTGAGCACAATACTGGATTAACCAAATGCCAACTATAAAGCTGCTGTGTTATGCGCGTGGGCCTTTTGGTTTGGGTTTACGACGCCGGTTGTTAGACGGTTTTGCACCGCCCGGCCCGTTCGGTGCCCCTCCGGGCCGTCCGCGTCCACGTCCACGCCCACCTGTCGGTTTTGCCGAGGGGTCAGGGATTTCTTCCCATGCGCGTCCAGACGCGACGGGTATTCGGATCTTCATTATCTTTTGAATATCTTTGAGATAGGGCATCTCATCAGGCGCACAAAATGCGATTGCAGCCCCGTCCTTGCCGGCTCGAGCGGTTCGCCCGATCCGATGCACATAGGCTTCTGGTACATTTGGCAGCTCAAAATTGTAGACGTGTTTGACATCCGGGATATCAAGGCCGCGCGCCGCCACATCCGTGGCTACCATTACCAGCACATCCCGCGCCTTAAAGGCTGCAAGCGCACGATCACGCTGCCCTTGCCGTTTGTTACCGTGGATTGCGACCACTTTGTAACCAGCCTTATCCAGAGCCTTTGTCAGCTTGTCTGCACCGTGCTTGGTGCGGGTAAAGACCAGTGCGCGTTCTTCGCGGTGCGCCCCAAGCAATTCGATCAAAAGGGCCGACTTTTCGGCCTTGGCAATAAAGTGCACCTCTTGGGTGACTTTGTCCGCAGCCTTGCCGGGGGGTGCCACTTCGATCCGTAAGGGTTCATGCAAGTAACTGGCGGCAATTTCGGCCATCTGTTTTGGCATGGTCGCCGAGAACAGCATAGTCTGCCGGTTATCCCCCATCATTTTGGCGATTTTGCGCAGATCGTGGACAAAACCCAAGTCGAGCATTTGATCTGCTTCATCCAGCACCAAGAACCCGGTTTCGTTCAAGCGCACTGCGCGACGATCGACGAGGTCAAGCAATCGGCCCGGTGTGGCAACAAGAATATCGACACCTTTGGACAAGCGCTGGATCTGTGGGTTAATCGACACGCCACCAACAACG
>JAQWVA010000090.1:0-4528 GCA_029250205.1 Tateyamaria sp. | reverse complement strand
CCATCATAAAAGGCGTTCATCCGGTCATCCAACTCGCCCGCAGCCATCTGACCATGGGCCACGACGTAAGTCAGTTCGGGAAGCTGATCTTTTAAAAACTCTTCTATCTCGGGCAGATCGCTGATCCGGGGCACCACATAAAACGACTGACCGCCTCGGTAATGTTCGCGCAGCAGCGCTTCGCGGACCGTAACCGCATCAAATTCACTCACATATGTACGGATTGCTAGCCGGTCGACAGGCGGCGTGCCAATGATCGACAGATCGCGCACGCCCGTCAGGCTTAGCTGCAGCGTGCGCGGGATCGGCGTCGCGGTCAGGGTCAAAACGTGCACATCGCTGCGCAACCGCTTGAGCCGTTCTTTGTGCGTCACCCCGAATTTTTGCTCTTCATCTATTACAAGCAGGCCAAGTTTCTGAAACCGAACGCCTTTCGTCAAAAGCGCATGGGTCCCCACCACGATATCCGCTGTTCCACGCGCCATCGCATCGCGGGTTGCGGCCGCATCTTTGGCACTGACAAAGCGACTTAGTTGGTGCACTTCCACAGGCAGACCGCGAAACCGTTCGGCAAAGCTTTTGTAGTGTTGACGTGCCAGCAATGTCGTCGGTGCGATCACTGCAACCTGCACCCCTGACATAGCTGCGACAAAGGCCGCGCGCATGGCCACCTCGGTTTTGCCAAAACCCACGTCACCACAAATCAATCGGTCCATCGGAGCGCCGCTCGTCAGATCGCCAATCACGGCTTCAATGGCGCCCAGTTGGTCGTCTGTTTCTTGATATGGGAAGCGCGCACTGAACGCGTCCCATAGGCCCGCTGGCGGCTCCAACACTGGGGCCTTGCGCAAAGCGCGCTCGGCAGCAATGCGGATCAGCCGTTCCGCCATCTCGCGGATGCGCTCCTTGAGCTTAGCCTTCTTCGCCTGCCAAGCACCACCGCCCAGCCGGTCGAGCAACCCTTCTTCGTGGCCATATTTTGACAGCAGTTCGATATTTTCCACCGGCAGAAACAACTTGGATCGTTCCGCATATTCCAACAGAAGACACTCGTGTGCGGCCCCAGCCGCCGTCACAACCTCCATCCCCTGATAGCGACCAACGCCATGATCCACATGCACCACCAGATCGCCGGGGCTGAGCGATTGTGTCTCGGTCAGGAAATTCTCGGCCCGGCGCTTGCGCTTGGGCTGGCGGATCAGCCTGTCACCCAACACGTCCTGTTCGGAAATGACCGTCAGATCCGGGGCCTCAAACCCGTGTTCCAGTGCCCAAACAGCAAGGTGCAAACCCCGCTTGCCGATCCGCGTAGCATCGGTGATCGGGATCACCTCGGCCAGCCCTTCGTCTTCGATCAGGCCAGTCAGCCGCTCACGTGCGCCGTCAGAGTAGCTGGCCACCACCACAGGGGCCCGTTCAAGCCTTGCCCGAATGTGCCCCGCCAAGGCACCAAACAGGCTGATGCTTTCCTGTTGCCGTTCTGGAGAAAAATTGCGGCCGATGCGCCCACCCGCGTCCGTGACGCCGAGGCCGGTGGGCTGCGGCAGAGCGGCAAATTGGACGACCCTGTGGTCCGCTATTGCCGCATGCCAAGCAACGTCATCAAGGTACAGGGCACCGGGCGGTGCCGGCTTATAGACACTGTCCATCTTTGAGCGGTTCGCCATGGCCAAGCGGCGGGTCTCGAACTGGTCCTCGATGCTGTCCCACCGCGCCAAGCGAATCGGTGTCATCTGATCATCAAGTGTGATCGACGCGCCCGGTAGATAGTCAAACAACGTCTCAAGCTTTGCGTGGAAAAAGGCCATCCAGTGCTCGGCACCCTGATGCTTGCGTCCTGCACTAACGGCCTCATAGAGCGGATCATCCGTGCCAGCGGCGCCAAATTCCAGCCGGTAGGACTGGCGAAAGCGCGTGACTGCCGCGTCGTCCAGGATCACCTCTGACACCGGGGCAAGTTCGATAACGTCGAGCTTTTCAGTTGTGCGCTGTGTGACCGGATCAAAACGGCGCGCGCCGTCCAGAACATCGCCAAACAGATCGAGGCGCACCGGCCCAAGATCGCCGGGCGGGTAAATGTCTATGATTCCACCACGAATGGCATAGTCGCCCGGCTCCATGACCGTGGGGCTCTGCACAAAACCCATCCGCACAAGAAAGGCGCGCAGTGCAGGTTCATCTACGCGCCCACCCACCTGCGCCGAAAACGCAGCTTCGCGCAGCAACGTGCGCGCAGGCACGCGCTGAGTTGCTGCATTTAAGGTGGTCAATAGCACGAATTGGCCCGGCATTTCGTGCACAAGGGCAGCAAGTGTTGCCATACGCTGCGCCGAAATATCAGCGTTTGGCGACATTCGATCATAGGGCAGGCAATCCCAACCCGGAAACACCAAAACCGGCATGTCAGGCGCAAAGAACCGCAGTGCCGCCTGCATCGCCGCCAGCCGTTTGTCATCGCGCGAAATATGCACAACCGAACCATGCCGCGCCACCTCACTCAGGATTAAGCGAGCATCGAACCCCTCGGGTGCGCCGGAAACGGTAATATGATCAGGCGAGGACATCAGGTAACCCAAAAGATAACAATGGTACGGAGACGGTCAATTGGGGCAACGCGCGCAGGTGTCAACCACTGATCAGAGGCCAAATGGGCCAGCGACCATATTTTGATACATTCCCCAAAGTGCTGTCATGAAAATTGCGACAATCCCGATGGCCCTCACATAGGCCCTGAGCCGCGTCAACCGCTTGTATAGCGCGGGGCCGGTCGCTTGCTCTTGTATGATACTTCGTGCCGTGGACAGGTTCAGCGCCCAGACAAGCGACAGCGGAAAACCCAACAGAAACAGTGCCTGTGCTGTTTCAACGTGGTAAACAAAGCCCAGAACCACCAATGCCGTCAGGCCAAAACAAATCAGGCTCAAAAGCGACATCCCCCAAAGTAGGCTGATCATTGGTCGCCGATTGATGCTGATGCGGATCATATCCTGAAGATCTTTGGCCGACTGGCCGCCCTCGTGTCGTGCGCGTGTCACCATGCTATAAGGAATGCCGACGACCCAGTGACTGGCCATTGACCACACAACCGCAAGCATGATCCAGAACCAAAGGCTCGAAAAAGAGCGTATGTCGATCAACTCAAAGATAGTCTGGCACCAGTCCAAAAGGGCAAAATCTTGCGTTGCGCGTTGCTTGGAACCTCATAACCTTGCTTTTGATCGATGCCCACCCTTGGCAAGCGCAAAAATCCGTGGCACCGATATGGTGTCAATTATACTGGACAGATCGATGCGCCCAACCCAAGCCTCTTTTCCCGCGACCCGCCTGCGGCGGACACGTCAATCCCCTGCCATTCGTGGCCTTGTACGACAAAACACGCTGACCGTCGAAGATCTCATCTGGCCGATTTTTGTGCGCAGTGGGAAGAATATCGAAGAACCCATCCCCTCGATGCCCGGAGTTATGCGCCGCTCTGTCGACAAGGTCGTCGAGGCCGCCCGCGAAGCTGTTGACCTTGGCATTCCGGCGATCTGTATTTTTCCGTATACCGGAATCGAAGAGCGCACCGAAGAGTGCACAGGCGCATGGGACCCCGAAAACCACGCCAATCGCGCCATTCGCGCAATCAAGGCGGCGGTGCCTGAGCTGGCGATCATGACAGATGTCGCTCTCGACACCTACAACATCAATGGCCATGATGGATTTGTCGAAAACGGCGAAATCGTCAACGATCGCACGGTCGAGGCGCTGGTGAAAATGGCGCTGTCTCAGGCCGATGCGGGTGCCGACATCATCGGCCCGTCTGACATGATGGATGGACGTATCGGGGCCATTCGCAGCGCACTTGAAGCGGGTGGGCACGACAAGGTGATGATCATGAGCTATGCCGCGAAATACGCCAGTGCCTTTTATGGCCCATTCCGCGACGCTGTGGGCGCATCAAGCGCGCTGACGGGCGACAAAAAAACCTACCAGATGGACCCGAGCAATTCGGACGAAGCGCTGCGCCTAATCGAACGTGATCTCGCAGAAGGTGCGGATATGGTGATGGTCAAGCCCGGTTTGCCCTATCTCGATATCTGCCGCAGGGTCAAAGACAGCTTTGGCGCGCCGACATTCGCCTATCAGGTATCGGGTGAGTTTGCGATGATTATGGCCGCGGCACAAAATGGCTGGATTGATCAAGACCGGATCATGATGGAAAGCCTGATGGCCTTTAAACGCGCGGGCTGCGACGGCATTCTGACCTATTTTGCCCCCGCGGCCGCGCGGCTCTTGGCCCGGACCTGACCGGGTATTGGAAGAAAAAGTTGGGGCGTTGACAAGAACCTTGCCAAAAAGTGCGCATATCCCTTGCCAAGGGATTATGGCCGTCGCGGAAAGAGCCCCTAATGATTGCCTATATCACCGTTGGTGTCGACGATATGGAACGCGCCGAACAGTTTTATTCTGCCTTTCTACCTGCTCTCGGATATCGACTTGAACACTATCATGGCGACCTGAGCTATATACCGACACCACAACCGGG
>JAQWVA010000088.1:0-2084 GCA_029250205.1 Tateyamaria sp. | reverse complement strand
GGGCCCCAAACTGGCTCAAAAGCTTAGCCACCGTGCGCTTACCCTTCAACGCTTCAAGCGCAACTTTCGCCTTGAACTCAGGGCTGTGGTTCTTCCGTTTCGACATTCTGATCGCCTTCTCTTCGAAAATCAGAAAACAACAAATTGTAGCTTACGTCAGTGCCTGAATTTCACGGGGCGCTCAGTTTAACTGATTCGAAAACGTGCAAAATGAGGTAGCTCACCGAGCTATAAATCTCCTATTTCAACTGCAGCTTAAAGTTTTGACAATTTCCATAGGCTTAAAAAATCCACTCAAGATAGAACAAATTATGAAAATTAGTATACTCAAGGTAGAATATTGAATAATCGTGTAGGTAGCGTTAAAAAAGTATTGAAGCCTACACCAAAGTATAGGAATTATTGGTCCGGAATTCCTTACTATTCCGCTTTGTGGAGGGTCAGACTGGTAAATACGTGCTGGGAGTGTGTTGGAGGAGGATTGTTATATTTGCGAGGTGCCATTCAAGCATCATGAACAGCGAGAGTGATGTGGTCGCGTGTGCTTTCTTCGCTTTGAGCCATTTATATATAATTGTAATGGTTTTTGGTATGCAGCATGTCGGTTCAAAAGTTGGAGATCTAAGTTCGTTTATGAATGTATTTTTTACTGCGAATGTGAAGAAATTCTGGCATTAGATCGTCACTTTGTCTTGAAAAGTGAAGTTGCTAAAGTCATCAAAAGATCTGGTTTGCTCGATGTAAGAGATGCGATAAAAAAGGACTTAAATGCTGCAATAAGTAGAAAAACGTGGGAAAAACAGCATTGCGTATAGAGCGGCAAAGCTCAACCGTATGTAGGTAATCAGTCAGGGTCGCTTGCGTTTAAGGAATAATGACACCACGCGTATGCCGTTTCTTAAAGCTGTAACGGCCGCGTGATGAAATTGTGGACTGAATACTGGTTCTGTGGAGCCTAAAAGCAGTCCGAGTAAGAAGGATAAATAGCCTGTTTTCAGGCAAATAATAGCAAATGTGATGCCTGATTGGATAGAGACCTCTTGGCATCATGTTTGGACCATCGACCACATTCGTGGTTACCAACCCGGCGCCAGAGATGTTTTGGTGCTCACATTCGAGGTTAACCTCATGAAAGAGCGCAGTCCAAATGATCAAAACATAACCTGAGCCAAAATGTTAAGCGCTTGTTTTTAGGCGCTTTATATCTGATGTAGTGCCTGATTTGGTTAGAGACCTCTTGGCATTGCGTGAGAGACCAAAGACCGAGTGTGTGGTCATCAATCCAGCATCAAAGAAGATATGGTGCAGATACTAGAGTACTACGTCATGAAAAAGCACTTACTTACGACTGCCAGCGCGCTCACACTTTTGCTCGCAACCCAAGCCAGCGCAAACGAACTCAACATTGTCCAAAGTGGAACAGGCAACAAGGTATTAACCACTCAAACTGCTGGTAAGGCAGGCTTTATCTCCATCGACCAAACTGGCGGAGGTAGTGTCGCCGAGGTAAGGCAGGTCGATGCTTTTGCCGCAGGTGGCGGAACAGCGAACTCAGCAGATATCGACCAAGATGGGATCGCCCAAGCTGTAGTGGTACAAAACGCCGGCGCTGATGGCATCAGAAACACTGCGACCATTGAGCAATTTTCCGATGCCGACTCGATTGTTGTTTCACCTGAAGAGGTGACTGATGACACGATTCTTTTTAGCGTTGACGCAGACATCAACCAGACGGGTAGTGGCGGTATTGCGTCCATAATTCAGGGAACGGCGCTGCTTAGCGTATCTGCAGCTAGAGCGGACGTGACGCAAGATGGGCTTAACAACAAAGCGTACGTAGAACAATACGGTGCGTCATCCATCGCGAGCGTAAATCAGAGTAGTGAGGGTAACCTCTCCAGGACCACACAGAGTGGTGATGGCTCCATTGCGAACGTGAGTCAAGCTGGGGGCTCAGCTGGGGGCTCAAATGAATCCTTTATTACTCAAGAACTGGCCAGTTTTGGTAGCAGTGCAGATGTGATCCAAAGTGGAGACAACGCACTGAGTAACATCACGCAAGGTGGTACTGATAACTACGCAAG
>JAQWVA010000073.1:0-3917 GCA_029250205.1 Tateyamaria sp. | reverse complement strand
CGTCAGACGTCACGATCAAACCTTCTCCCGTCATTTTTAGCCCACCGTCGCGGGTATATGCGGACTGGCCCGAAGGCAGCGTAACTTCAAGAAATCCCTTGCCATCAATGGCAAGGTCAAGATCACCACCGGTCGCAGACAAAGACCCTTGAGCGAGATGAATAGAAACAGCGGCAGGCCGAACGCCAAGGCCCAGTTGCACGCCAGTCGGCACAACAGTTCCGTCCGAGGCGTTGATTGATCCCGGTCGCGTCATCTGCTGATAATGCAGATCTGAAAACTCGGCGCGTCGGGCGTTGTAGCCGGTAGTACTCATGTTGGCGAGGTTGTTGGATATTGTCTCGACCCGCATTTGTTGGGCAAGCATTCCGGTCGCTGCGATTTGCAAGGCGCGCATTGTCGTCTCCTCAGTTAGATTTCATCATCGCGTCCATCGATCGGCGAACGCGTTCATCTTCGGAATCAAGAAAACTCTGACCCATTTCATAGGCACGCTGCACTTCTATCATGCGCGCAAGTTGGGAAATCGGATCAACATTGGATGCCTCGACAAACCCTTGTAATACCCGCGCCATTTCGGCAGGCTCAAATCCGTCATCTGCGCGGAACATGACGCCATTTTCGCGGATCAGGTTGGTCGTGTCGTTAGGCTGCACGATCGCAACTTGCCCAACAAATTGGCCGTTTGCACTGATAGTACCATCAGGACCAACCCCGATGGAGCCAGAGTTTGGAGGGATGAAAATCGGCGCGCCACCAGCATCAAGCACCCGATGACCATCAAAAGTGACAAGGTCGCCTTCGCCGTTCGGTGTGAAGCTGCCAGCTCGCGTTAATCGCTCGCCTTCCGGAGTTTCTATGAGGAAGAAACCATCGCCTTCGATCGCAAAATCAAAGGTGCCTCCGGTCTCACTAAGAGCGCCCTGGACAAGAGATGTTTGGCGTACGTTTCCATTGCCCATCGACAATGACCCACCACCTTTAATGTCCTGAACAAACTCAGAGAACCCCAACCCTTCTTGTCGGAAACCAGACGTAGCAGCGTTGGCTATATTATTCGCCACAACCTGCATCTCTCGCATCAAACCCATTTGCCGAGTCAGCGTTATGTATCCTGTATTATCCAACTTATCCTCCGATTATCAAAGGGATGATGCCATCATGAAAGAACGAGACCATCGTTTGGGTCATGAACCCCATTGAAACCCAGAACACGATGATGATGGCGGCCAGCTTGGGCACAAACGTGAGGGTCATTTCCTGAATCGACGTCAACGCCTGTACCAAGCCGATCGAAACACCAGCGACCAGCGCAACAGTCAGGATCGGGATCGAGACCAGCACCGCGACCCATAAGCCCTGACGCAATGTGTCAAAAAAGATCACTTCATCCAGCATTCACACAGGCATCCTCAGGATTTCTTGGTACGCTTCGACAACTTTGTTGCGAACCGTCACTGCCGTTTCAACGGCAAGCTCGGTTTGGGCCAGTGCCTGAACCAGCGCATGGGGGTCCGCGTCACCCACCATGGCTTGTTTTGCCACGGCCTCGCCTTGTGCGACGGTCTGTGCAAAGTCTTTGGCGACTTTGCCAAACATCGAGCCGCCTTCCTCTGCCTTGGGTTCCGTTGCCGGACGGGAAGCGGTGTATTTCTGTACCGCTGAGATTGCTCCTAAATCCATTCTGGATCTCCATTTGAAAGCGTCGTTTAACGACGCAGCAGTTGCATCAGGCTTGACGACATTTGCCGCGCCTGCTCGAACATCTTAAGGTTTGCTTCGTAACTTCGCTGCGCTTCGCGCGCGTCCGCTAATTCGATTAAAAGATTGACGTTTGAACCACGGTAATGACCAGATTCATCTGCTAATGGATGCGATGGATCATGTATCAATTCCAACTCTCGATCATCGAGAGAGACGCGCCCCACCTCAACGGGTGAAACACCCTGTGCCGCACTGAACGCTGTCTCGAATGCGATCGTTTTGCGCTGGTATCCAGGCGTATCAGCATTTGAGATATTTTCGGACAAGTGCCGCAGACGGGCTGATTGCGCCTGAAGGCCACTTGCAGAAACAGTTAATGATTTAGCAAATTCACTCATTTTAACGCTCCTTACTGACGGCCAAGGCTGGTACGAAGAACGCTGAGTGCAGAACCGTAAATAGCTAATGCGCGTTCGTGCTGTCGCTTGGCATCCGTTCCACGCAGCATCTCAGTTTCCAGCGAAACGGTGTTCCCATCTGGTGATGCAAATGAGCGATCCTTTTGCACCATGCTGGCCACTGAACCATCGGCCATGCCATGCAAATGACCCGAGCGCGTTGCACGGGGCATATGACCACCACCATCTCTCGAGGCATAAAGATCCTGAAAACTGGGTAGGTCGCGCGCCACATAACCGGGCGTGTCAGCGTTCGCCACATTTTGGGCGATCAACGCCTGCTTCTTTCCGGCGTGAGTGGCCATTGCATAGGCCGTATCAAAAACGGCAAGGTTCTGGAACATCGGGGCTTCTCCCTCGAGTGATATCAATTAAGGCTTAACCCCGATTCCTTTATAAACAGTTGCAGCCACCAGGAGGATCCGATGCGGCATTCTGTTCGACTGAAATCTTTAAAGTCGCAACTCAGCACAATTGAGGTTTCGCGTCGCGTTGGGCGTATCATTGGCGTGCACGGCGGCGTGCTACACGTATCAGGCTTGGACAAGCAGGCCCGTATAGGGGATCGCGCCGAAGTGACGCGCAGTACCGGTGTCTTGAAAGCCGAGGTAGTGCAGCTTCTTTCCGATGTAATCGTTCTATTACCTGATGAAGCTGTCGACGGTGTCGCCCTATCGGACCGCGTCATTTTGCGGCCCGGCGGTACCATAGCGCCAAGTCAAAGCTGGGTTGGTCGAATTGTTGATCCAGACGGACAGCCATTGGACGGAAAACCACTCCCACGGGGTAGCGTACCGCGACCTTTACGAACGTCGCCACCACCAGCTGCGCAACGCAGGGCAATGGGTGGCCGTTTGCAGACAGGGCACATCGTATTCGACACCATGCTGCCCTTGGTCAAAGGGCAGAGGATTGGTCTGTTTGCTGGGTCTGGCGTGGGTAAGTCGAGTCTAATGGGCGAATTCGCCACGCGTATCAGCGCCGATATCGTCGTCATTGCAATGATCGGCGAAAGGGGCCGCGAGGTGCGCCATTTCGTGGATGAAGTATTGGGCGAAAAAGGACGAGAAAGAGCGATCGTCGTTGCTGCAACTTCAGACCAGTCGCCACTTGTCAGACGCCGTTGCGCTTGGGCCGCCATGGCCGTTGCCGAGCACTTTCGCGACGAAGGGAAGTCTGTGTTGTTTCTTGCCGATTCGATTACCCGCTTTGCTGAAGCGCACCGCGAGGTTGCTGTCGCAGCGGGCGAAGCGCCAGTTTTGCGCGGGTTTCCCCCGTCTACCGCTCACCTGATTATGTCGCTTTGCGAACGTGCAGGCCCAGGTATCGAAGGCCAGGGAGATATTACAGGCGTCTTCAGTGTTCTGGTTGCGGGGTCCGACATGGATGAACCAGTAGCAGATATTCTGCGCGGGGTTCTGGACGGACACGTCGTTCTCGACCGATCAATTGCAGAGCGCGGACGATTTCCTGCTGTTGATGTTTTACGATCCGTTTCACGCAGTCTGCCTGCGGCCGCCACGCCCGAGGAAAATGAAATTCTGGCTCAGATCCGCAAGCACCTGAGCGTCTATGCGCAAAATCAAATGATGATCTCGGCGGGATTATATACGCAGGGTACCGATCCAGAAATCGATTTGGCGCTGACTTTGAATGCAGCGTTGGATGATGCGATGGGCACATTACATGAGCAAGATCCCAAGCACAGCTTTGATCAACTGCGGCTAATCTTGCGCCGCGCAGGACGGGCGCCAA
>JAQWVA010000072.1:0-20506 GCA_029250205.1 Tateyamaria sp. | reverse complement strand
CGCATTGCAACGGCTTGCGAGCGATAATTCCGACTCTTGATATAGCTCTCCAGTGTGTGGACATCATGGGATTGATACGTCCAACGATGCCCGGCCTCAGTCGCATAACCGTTGCCCCCGCTTCCGATTCGCGCATGGCATCAAGCGACGTGCCTTGTGGGACGTCACCAGCCAGAACCGCTTACATGTCGGTAAAATTGACCCTTCCCAAGAACAGACCAATGAGCGGGTTGGCCAGATTACCCACAAGGGAAGCAATAATGGCGGTAAATTCCGCGCCAATTATGATCCCAACCGCCATATCCATAACGTTGCCTCTGGCAATTAAATCTCTGAATTCATTTAATACTTCAATTCCGCCTGGCCTACTTAAACAATATCTTTGATCCCAAAATTCACATGCGAAAACGTGATCACACACCAATTCAAATTACAAAACCTATTGCGACGAAACGAAAATAACTGTCTACGAGTTTCATCTTATAGGAGATTTTTTACATGGCCGATCTCAGCGCCTTCCCGATCACTCAAAAATGGCAACCAAAGAACCCAGAAATCCTGCAGCTGTTTTCTTTTCCCACACCCAATGGTGTCAAAGTTTCGATCGCACTTGAGGAAATGGAGCTGCCCTATGAGGCACATCTTGTTACCCTGTCGGATGCCGACGTCAAAAGCGCTGAATTCCTGTCGCTGAGCCCCAACAACAAGATTCCAGCGATCATTGATCCCAACGGGCCAGATGGCCCATTAGGCCTGTTTGAATCCGGGGCGATCCTGATCTACCTCGCTGAAAAGACCGGTAAGCTGATTGGTACAACCGCAGCGGATAAAGCCAAAACCATCCAATGGCTGATGTTTCAGATGGGTGGTCTTGGGCCAATGCTGGGCCAGCTTGGGTTCTTTTCAAAATTCGCAGGCTCTGAATGGGAAGACAAACGTCCTCAGCAACGCTACCTCGCCGAAGCGAAACGTCTGATTGCCGTGCTTGAACAGGAACTGAATGGCAAAGACTGGATTACCGGCACGTACTCCATCGCAGATATTGCCATCGCACCTTGGCTGAGTGCGCTGGCCTACTACGGCACCCAAGATGCAGTTGGTTGGGATGACAACAAAAATTTGGTGGCCTATCTGGATCGGTTCATGGCACGACCTGCGGTAGACAAGGCCAAAAACATACCCGCACACAGCTGATCCTCTTTTAGCTGTAAAGATCGCAGGTGTACGGCGGCAGAGCCCCCGTGCACCTGCAGATTGTGTCATGCAGCAACTTTCATGCCCAGAGGTCCACCAATGGGCTGGCCAGATGAATTCCCGCTTAGCCAGCACACTTATGGCGTTGAACGAAGACACCGGATGAGCAACTAGATTTAGCGTAAATCTGGAACTTATAGTTATAAAAGATGCTCATAACAGAGCTACGATTATACCGGCTTGCGACCAAGATTTGATTGCAGAAGCATATGAGCAATAAAACATGGCGTCGAAACAGGGTCGTTCTATCATTTCGCTAACGCGTAACCATATAACCTAAGTATCTTTCAGCCCATTGGTCAGAGGCCGACCGCGTTGGTCTGAGATTAGGGTTAAGCTTCTGGCAAAGTTCCATCGAGAACATAGCGCAGAATATGTACGACCTGAGCGGGCTTTTCAGCCACTGCCAACGCAGCCGCGTCCACCTCTTTCAAGGGATGCGCATGCTCTGCGCCATGCAAAATGATCAGTGACTTGCCCAGAGCAGCGGCATACCCGGCGTCAAAGGCCGCATTCCACTGCTTGTATTTCTCACCAAAACGAACCACCACGACATCTGCATCGGCAATCCCCTTGCGGGTGCGGACCGCGTTGAGCATCGCACCTTTGTGGTCGTGCCAATACTTGTTGTCCTCAGCCCCCAGAATAGCAACGCCGCAATCATCACTTGCAGCATGATCTGTCACGGGGCTTGAAAAATCGATGTCCAAACCCGCTGCGCCCTCCACGATCTGCTGGCGCCAATCGGTGTGGATTTCACCGGACAGATAAACGTTGAGGGTCATGTGCAGTTTCCTTTTTGCGAGGCGCAATAAACTGCACTGCAAGAGCAAAAAGGCAAGATCCGATCCGGTCAGTGACGACAAAAAAGTTCGACGGGCAGCCGGGATCGTTCTCAGTGGCTCATACTAAAACCCATGCCGACGAGAACGCTTTTGCACCTGGTTACAGGCGCGCGCCGCACACCAACCTACGCTTTCGATTGGCTTGACGATGCACTGGCGCAACGTCTGGACCAGGCGTCAGCCACGCAGGACGCCGCCGGTGACCTTGGTCACCTTGTCAACCACCTTTTTCGCCACCGCTTCAATCTCGGCATCCTTTAACGTCTTATCCCGAGGTTGCAGGCGCACAGTGATCGCTAGCGATTTCTTGCCCTCTCCCAATGCGCCACCAATGAATTCGTCAAAGACGCGGACATTTTCGACCAGCGCTTTGTCAGCCCCAGCGGCAGCGTTGACCACCGTCAAAGCCTCGACCTCTGCATCAACAACAAAGGCAAAATCACGCTCGACTGCCTGCAGGTCACTAATATCCAACGCACCACGGTTTGCACCGGACTTGCGCGGCATTGGCACTTCACCGGGCCATAGGGTAAAAGCCATGGCCGGGCCCTTGATGTCCATCGCATAAAGCACGCGGGGGTGCAGTTCGCCGTAAGTACCTAGTACTTTTTTAGGGCCAAGACAGATCATCCCATGCCGCCCGGGGTGCCAGCAGTCGGACGCGCCACGCAGTATCTGCACCCGCGCAGGTGCACCAATAGCGGCCAGAACGGCCTCTGCATCTGTCTTCACATCAAAAACATCGACCGGACGTGACGCGCCGTGCACATCCTTGGGGCCGGTGCGACCAACCAAGAGGCCGCTGACCAGCATGTGCTCTTCGCCCGGCTCACCACCGTGAAAAGCAGGGCCAACCTCAAACAAGGCGAGATCCATAAATCCGCGGGCCTGATTGCGCGCCGCGGCCTGCAACAAACCGGGCAGCAGCGCGGGGCGCATGTGGCTCATGTCGCTGGAGATCGGGTTTTCGAGCTTGGTCGCATCCTCGCCCCCACCGAACAGGGCCGCAGAGCGCTGATCAATGAAGCTGTAGGTGACGCATTCATTGTAACCCAACGCGGCCGAGGTGCGGCGCGCGGCCTGCAAGCGCCGCTGCATCGGCGTCATCACCGGTTTCGGCACGCCACTGGTTACCCGCGGCAACGGACGACCCTGCAACTTGGTAAGCGATGCCACGCGGGCCACTTCTTCGACGAGGTCGGCCTCGCCCATCACATCGGGGCGCCAGCTGGGGACATGTGCCATGTTACCATCCAAACGAAAACCAAGCGCCGTCAGGGTTTGACGCTGTTCCGCTTCCGCGATGTCCATCCCGACAAGGCTTTGTACGCGTGCGGGCTTCAGTTTGTAAGCACGCGATACGTCCGGGATGTGACCGGCCTGCACCTGGCTGGAAATCTCACCGCCTGCATGTTCAACAATCATTTCGCATGCCAAATCAAGACCGACAGGGGTAAAGGTAGGGTCAATGCCGCGCTCAAAACGATAGCGTGCATCGGAGTTGATGCGCAGCGCACGCCCCGTGTAGGCCGTGCGAACTGGATCAAAGTAGGCGGCCTCGACAAAAACATTTACCGTATCTTCAGTGCAACCCGTGTGCATCCCGCCCATTACGCCGCCAATGCTTTCGACACCACCCGCATCCGAGATCACGGTCATATTCGCCTCGAACGTATATTCCTTTTCGTCGAGCCCAACCAAAACCTCTCCACCCTTTGCACGATGCACGCGCAACGCATCACCCGCAATCTTGTCAGCATCAAACACATGCAGAGGGCGATTTCGGTCAAAGGTGAAATAATTGGTAACGTCCACGAGGAACGAAATGGGACGCAGACCAATGGCACGCAGGCGATCTTGCAACCACGCGGGGCTGGGGCCGTTCTCGACGCCGCGGATAAATCGACCAAAAAAGACCGGGCATTGATCCAGCGTATCCTCATCGATCGTGACAGAGATTGGACACGGGAACGCCCCTTCGACGCCGGGTTCGACCGCTGGCTTTAACGTACCAACCCCACGCGCGGCCAGGTCGCGTGCAATGCCACGCACACCCAATGCATCTGGGCGATTGGGTGTAATTGCAATCTCGATCACCGGGTCCACTTTTGCCGGATTATGCTCGGACAACCAATCCACGAAGCGTTCTCCGACGTTGCCCGATGGCAATTCGATGATGCCGTCGTGTTCATCGCTTAACTCCATTTCGCGCTCTGACGCCATCATGCCAAAGCTTTCGATCCCACGTATTTTGCCCACGCCGATGGTGGTATCGATGCCGGGCACATAAACGCCGGGTTTGGCCACGACAACGGTAATGCCCTCGCGCGCATTGGGGGCGCCGCAAATGATCTGTTTGATGCCCTCGTCGGTATCAACCTGACAAACCCGAAGGCGATCAGCGTCGGGGTGCTTCTCGGCACTGACAACTTTGCCGATTGTAAAGTCGGCCAGCTTGGCACCCCGATCTTCGACGCCCTCTACCTCAAGACCCAGATCGGTCAAAGCATAGGTGATTTCATCGACGGATGCCGTCGTGTCGAGATGTTGTTTCAACCAGGAAAGCGTGAATTTCATAGGTTTGGCCCTTGGATGCGCTGAAACCCTGCAATGGCAAAGTTCCGACCAAGGTGCAAGGTCGCTGGGGTGCAATGGCCATCTGAATCGTGGTCACAGACACCGCTAAAGCGTTGAGTGATGTGCGGTGCTTCAGCTATTTCGTCAAACGCTCTGGGCCAAAGCGTGCTTCAATCTGTGTGCGATCAGCGGCTCAGGCCGCCATGCAAAGTCGGCACGTCCAACGCGGAAAATCCGTAATGACGCAACCACCGCAGATCGCTGTCAAAGAAAGCGCGCAGATCCGGAATGCCATATTTCAGCATCGCGATCCGATCGATACCCATGCCAAAAGCAAAGCCCTGCCATTCTTCTGGGTCGATTCCACCCGCTTGCAGCACCTTTGGGTGCACCATTCCAGAGCCCAGGATTTCAAGCCAGTCGTCACCTTCGCCCACCTTGAGCGTTCCATCCCGCCACGAGCACCGAATATCCACCTCGGCAGAGGGTTCGGTAAAGGGAAAATGCGACGCGCGAAAGCGCAGGTCAACGCCGTCCACTTCGAAATAAGCTTTGACGAATTCCTCGAGTACCCATTTAAGATTGGCCATCGAGATATCGCGATCAATGGCCAGACCTTCGACTTGATGGAACATCGGAGTGTGCGTCTGGTCATAATCCGCACGATAAACACCACCGGGGCAGATGATGCGCGTCGGCGCACCAGTCGCCTCCATTGAACGGATTTGCACTGGCGAGGTATGCGTGCGCAGCACATGCGGCGGGCGATCATCCCCATCGGCTCGGTGCATATAGAACGTATCCATCTCGGCGCGGGCGGGGTGGTGCCCGGGAATGTTCAGCGCATCAAAATTGTACCAGTCGGTGTCGATTCGGGGGCCTTCGGCAACGGAAAACCCCATCTCGGCGAAAATGGCTGTGACTTCTTCGGTGACCTGACTGATGGGATGGATCGTGCCCTGCCGCCGGGCGCGCGTGGGCAGCGTCACGTCAAGCCATTCATCGCGCAACCGTGCATCAAGCGCAGCATCGGCAAGCCCAGCCTTCTTGGCCGACAGTGCGCTGTTAATCTCATCCTTGAGCGCATTCAGCGCGGGGCCCGCCGCCTGCCGTTCCTCGGGCGTCATCTTGCCCAGTTCGCGCATCTTCAGAGCGACCTCACCCTTTTTGCCAACGGCGGCCAAACGGATTTCTTCCAGCGCGGCCTCGTCAGAGGCGTCTGCGATCCGGGACAGGTATTTTGATTTCAGATCATCCATAGTCTTGGCTCCGCTGCGGGTTAAGCAGCGGAGTAATCTTTCAGCCGCTGCAGTGCAAGCCATCCAGCACAGCAGATGAAATATCTGTCACATGGTGTTTTTTGGGTTGGATTTACATCGTTTGACAAAATGATTTTTCGACGAAAAAGAACGTCGGCTAAAACATTTTGACGGGAAAAGGACTCTCTGTTGTTGTCCGGGTGCAGTAGCCATGAAGGATTGAGTGAACTTTCGCTGCGATTGAGCCAATTCCTGCATCGTTCCGACTATCAAAATCTACGATTCTTGCAAAAACAGCAAATCTTACGCGAGATGAAGTATCAGATGCAGCATTTGTCCCAGTTTCTGCTTCGCTGTTAAGAATAGGAAGAATAGCGATGTTTTACGCGGTCAGAATTGGTCTGTTGGATTGGGTTAACTGCGTGGTTCTTTCGAGGTCTCAAGTCTTCATCCCAAAATTTTTGGACCGCGTGGCATATGCAGGCTTGGCGAGCTTCCCCAAAAATTGCTCCTCGATAAACTCGATGACGGTCACGTGTTTGGAATCGTGATATTTCGTGAAAGCGGAAACCTTAACAGGGTTCTCTTTGCTCGCAGTTAAAAAAGCTCTCAGGGAAGTTGAAAAGTTGTTTAATCGAATGAGAAAAGACAGTGTTAGAATGTGAAATAATCAAACGAGAATCTGTGATTTCAGACGCCCTTACGAAAGTACTGATGGCAGTTGAGAAGGACGCAAAATTTGGGGTGGCCAAATTGAAGCCATTCTTGAAGTTACGCACTAGTCATCTGCGTTCGCGGTAATTTTTTGGCCACCAGACCGGACATTCGAACAAGCTGCGACATGCATTGCATTGGGCCGTCAACGCCACGCATAGAAGGAAAGGTTTAGCAGTTGTTCAGCAACCAAAGCACCTTGACGAGAAGACAAAAAAGCCCCGCTGCACTTAGCAACGGGGCTTTTATATTCAGTTTTCTTGCTACTTAGGCGTTCAACGCGCCTTTGGCTTGATCAACAATTGCTGCGAATGCCGCAGGTTCGTTTACGGCCAGATCAGCCAGAACCTTGCGGTCTACTTCGATCCCAGCCAATGACAGACCATTGATAAAACGGCTGTATGTCAGCGCTTCGTCATGGGCACGCACGGCCGCGTTTATCCGTTGGATCCAAAGCGCGCGGAAGTTGCGCTTACGGTTGTGACGGTCGCGGGTCGCATATTGGTTGGCCTTGTCGACGGCTTGGCGAGCGACCTTGAAGGTACTCTTACGGCGACCGTAATAGCCTTTGGCGGCTTTGATGACTTTCTTGTGACGGGCGTGTGCAACTGTGCCACCTTTGGTGCGGGACATATCAGTTCTCCTTCAGGCTTAGCGGTCGTAGGGCATAAAGCCCTTGACGATTTTGGCGTCGGGTGCGGACAGGGTCGTAGTGCCCCGTGCGTCGCGGATGAACTTGCGCGTACGCTTGATCATGCCATGCCGCTTGCCTGCCTGACCGGCCATCACTTTGCCGGTGGCGGTCACCTTAAAGCGCTTCTTGGCGCTCGATTTTGTCTTCATCTTGGGCATTTCCGTCTCCTTGGTCTGAGTTCGGTAGACGCGCGACTCGGCATGCCACTGTTGGCCGGCCGCGCAGAACGAAATTGGCGTATAGAAAGGTTGCATCACTTTGACAAGAGAGATGTTCGCAAGCGGCTTAACACCGCCCCCCGCATACGAGTGTAATCCAATACAACGCCATCAGGGGATGAAACGGGCAATAACACGTACAAAAACGTCGGGGATTTTGGTCAGCTCGAAGCCGCTTGGCTGCTTTTGTACAGCAAGAAAAATCAGGCAACCCCCAACAAGGGTCATCGCAACAGATGCCCAAGGGGAGTGGCCTTCAATGTTCGCCAGCAGGACAGCCGGGATTGAAAAGGCTGCCAAAACCGAGCCCAGAACGATAAACAGGTCAGGGTCCAAAAAGTCACCTTTGCATAAAAGCGCTGAAGATTATTCAGGTTCAGTTGGATAAATCAAACGTTCATCGCAAGGAGCCACACGCAAGATGTTGGTTGAACCAGTAACATTAAAAGGCACCCCCGCCGTTACGACGATCTTATCATCTGCGGTCGCGAATCCTCCCTCACGAGCGGCCCTCGCAGCACCAACAACAGCGCCTTTGAACCGGTCTACCGATTCAGTAACCATACAGTTACACCCCCAGCTCAGCGCCAGACGTCGCGCGGTACCAATCAGTGAAGTCAGTGCAATAATCGGTACGCGCGGGCGCTCACGCGCGACAAGCAGCGCTGTTGTCCCGCTTTGGGTAAAACATGCAATGGCTTTGATATCCGCCGTCTCGGCGATTTCGCGCGCGGCTGCGACAATACCATCCGCAACAGAGCCGCGCCCGCTGCTACGACTTGATTCAATGATTTGCGTATAGGTGGGATCCCTTTCGACTTCGGCCGCAACGTTGTTCATCGTGGTAACGGCCTCAATCGGAAAGCTGCCAGCCGCGCTCTCGGCGCTGAGCATAACCGCATCCGAGCCTTCATAAATGGCCGTCGCCACGTCAGACACTTCTGCGCGCGTAGGCATCGGGCTTTCGATCATGCTTTCCAGCATCTGGGTGGCAACGATTACCGGTTTGGCTGCAGCACGACACTTGCGCACCAACCGTTTCTGGATCGGCGGAACAGCATGAACCGGCAACTCAACACCCAAATCGCCACGCGCCACCATAATGCCATCGCTAACAGCCAGAATTTCATCAAATCGTTCGACGGCGTTCGGCTTTTCGATCTTGGACAGAACCGCAGCACGGCCTTTGATCAGGCTGCGGGCCTCTTCCACGTCGGCAGCCCTCTGAACAAAGCTCAAGGCCATCCAGTCCACACCCAATCCAGCAGCAAATTCCAGATCAGCGCGATCTTTTTCTGACAGCGCAGCCAAAGGCAATTCAACGTCAGGCACGTTCACGCCTTTGCGGTTAGAAATCACGCCGCCAGCGATCACAACGCAATCCGCAAAGCCGGGACCACAATCTTTGACTTGCAACCGAATCTTGCCATCGTTTACCAGCAGCGTCTTTCCCGGTTCAAGCGCTGCAAAAATCTCCGGATGAGGCAAGCAGACCCGAGCGCTGTCGCCCTCAGCAGTGTCGAGGTCTAGGCGGAACTTTGCACCATCATCCAGCATTTCGTTGTCACCAGAAAATACACCAACCCGCAGCTTGGGACCTTGAAGGTCGGCGAGAATCCCGATGGTTGACCCAAGGTCTTCCTCCACCTGGCGGATAATCTTGTGCTTTTCAGCGATCTCGGCATGGGTACCGTGTGACATGTTCAGGCGAAACACATCCGCACCTGCCTCGTGCAATGCACGAATCATGTCATAAGTGTCGGACGCAGGCCCAAGGGTTGCGACGATTTTGACATTCCGCAGGCGTCTCATGATGTGCGCTTTCCTTCTGATACCGCTAACGGTGACCTTATTGCGCAATTCACATCGCTAAGCAACTGCCCTAAACCTACGGCAAATATGGTACCATTTACATGACATACTTTCCTTTCTCGATCCACGGCTCAGACCGGCCCAGCGGCTGGCTGATCACATGCGATCATGCGACGAATACAGTGCCCGATTTTGTAGGCGACACCACACTTGGGCTGCCAGCAGCTGATATGGGGCGACACATTGCCTATGATATTGGTGGGCTGGGCGTTGCGCTCGCATTGGGTATTGCGCTGAATGCACCGGTCATCCATTCAAACTTTTCGCGGCTGGTGATTGACCCGAACCGGGGACAGGACGATCCGACCCTGATCATGCAACTTTACGACGGGACGGTTATTCCCGGCAACCGGTCCATAACGGACGCTCAGCGCCAAGAGCGGATCGATCGCCTGTACCGCCCCTATCATGATGCTCTGGCCGCACTGGCCGCACGTCCCAACGTCGCTATCGTTTCGGTGCATAGTTTTACGCCACAACTTTCTGGGCGCGCCCCGCGTCCATGGGAGGTTGGCGTTCTGTCTGCCACTGACCGCCGCATTGCCGATCCCTTGATCACCCGGCTTCAGGCAAATATGCGCAGCCCGGTTGGGGACAATGAACCGTACACTGGCCACCTTCCGGGGGATGCGGTCGATCAGCACGCCCTGCAAAGCGGCAGACCAAATGTGCTGCTGGAAATTCGTCAGGATCTGATTGGTGCGCCGGATCAACAGCGCAAATGGGGCGACTGGCTGGCCCCACACCTTGAAGCAGCACGAAAAGACGCCAACCTGTGATACATGTTGATCCAGCCAGATCATATCGAGACTCGCAGTTGACGCGCCATCGCGCAAAGTGACAATGCAACAACGGCCCCTCCGAGCCACAGAAAACAAAAAGAGGCACACCATGGATGAACAAACCCAGATTGAACTCGAAGCTGCCGCCTTTCGCCGTCTGCGCCAGCACCTGATGCATGACCGCACAGATGTGCAAAACATCGACATGATGAACCTGGCAGGCTTTTGCCGGAACTGCCTGAGCCGCTGGTATCAGGAAGCCGCCGCTGAAAAAGGCATCGAGATCAGCAAGGATGACGCCCGCGAAAGCTTTTACGGCATGAGTATGGACGCCTGGAAAGCCAATTTTCAAACCGAAGCGTCCAATGCTCAGCAATCGGCGTTCAAAACTGCCTTTGCCGAAAACGTCAGCGACAAAGCATGATCTGCAACCGCCTGAGCGCTGGACATCTTGTCGCCCCCCGATCACGCTTGCCAAGTTAAAGCGGAGTAAGTGAGATGACAGACGATATTTACCGCGTCGGCACCCGGGCTGACGGCACGGCCAAACCCGAGCAATTTGAACCGACTCCCTTCAAGCGGGCCCGCCCCCCCGAACCTTTGCACTTCGAGGTAAACCTTGTCGCTCAGGCGCAGAGCAAACAGCAAAAGGCGGGCACGGTGTCTGTCAACATCCCCGGCTTTTCTCCGCTCAAGCTCTATTGTGACGAACAGCCGCCTGTCGGCGACGATCAGGCGCCCCCACCGCTGGCCTATTTTTGCGCCGGAATCGGGTTTTGCCTGATGACACACCTCACGGACATCTACACCGCCCGCAAGATCGAAGTTACGTCGATGCGACTTGAACAACGGGTCAGATTCAAAACCAACCTGTCCCACATGCGAGAGCTGGGCCACACCACGCAAGGCGAAACCGAGATGGTCGAGACCCACGTGATTATAGACAGCCCAGAACCGCAGGAGAAAATACAAGAGTTGCTGAATGAGGCCGAGGGCGCCTGCATGGCACATTTCGCCCTGCGCAACCCGATTCCATGGTCTACACGCCTCGTCCACAATGGCGCCGAGACGGTGAACCGAGCAGGTTGACCGAGAGGCTGCGATCGCGCGGGGCACCACGCATTGGATCTTTGTGCGAAAAACTTTAAGCGACCACCGGATAACATCACAAAGGACAGCGTCCCACCTTGGGTAGTAGCATCATGACGCCAAATCTGATCGCAGCGCTCTCCAAAGCCAAAAATGTTCCAACGCGTCATGGCGTTATGCGAAAAATTAGCATCATCTGACGCGGCCTGAAACCAAAGATTTCGACGCGATTGATGACGTGCGATGTCCCAGGCGTTCCGCCAAACTCTGTGGATCATACCCGATATTTTAGGCATTTTATCGAACGCTATAGCTTTCAGATTACACGGCCGCTTTGCGACTTTCTTCTAGATAGATCTCGCGCAGACGCGGTGCCACCTGTCCGGGTACACCCCCGCCCAACGGCACGCCGTCAATCTCAACCACCGGCATCACGAAAGTCGACGCCGAGGTGATAAAGGCCTCGTCCGCGGCCCGCGCCTCTTCGATGGTAAAGTTACGTTCTTCGACGTCCATCTGTGCCTCTTGCGCAAACCGCAAGACAGCCGCGCGGGTGATGCCGTGCAGGATGTCGTTTGATTTTTCACGCGTGATGATCTTGTTGCCCTTGACGATATACGCGTTGTTGCTGGTGCCTTCGGTCACGAAACCATCCTGCACCATCCACGCATCATCAGCGCCGGCCTTTTTGGCCATCATCTTGCCCATCGACGGATACAGCAACTGAACCGTCTTGATGTCGCGACGACCCCAGCGAATGTCATCAATGCTGATGACCTTCATGCCTTTTTTTGCAGCTGGGTTATCAGCCAGACCGGGCTTGTTCTGAGTAAATAAAACAATGGTTGGGCTGGTCGTTTCAGGATCAGGGAACACAAAATCCCGATCATCTGGCGCACCACGGGTGATCTGAAGATACACCATGCCCTCGTCGATCCCGTTCAACCGCACCAGTTCGCGGTGCACCTGCAAAAGAGCATCCTTGGTGATAGGAACGGCCATATCCAGTTCGTCCAACGACCGTTTCAGACGGACTGCGTGCCCCTCGAAATCAATCAATTTTCCATCCAGCACCGACGTCACCTCATAGACGCCATCCGCCATCAGGAAACCGCGATCAAAGATCGATACCTTGGCCTCGGCTTCGGGCAGGTAATCTCCGTTTACATAGACAGTGCGGCTCATGGTGTGATCCTCTCGGTGATGCGTCTTATAGGTTGACCGAATGACACGGCGGTTTTCCAGTTTCAAGCCGCCTGTGCAGGCGCAGATGCTGACAAAAACGCGCAGGTGTTGCAACTGGCTTGCCCCCAGTCACCCCCAAAGCGCGGCATCGGGGGGGTGCACACCCGCGGCGTCAAAGGTCAGCGGCGTATCCCTGTCTTCGGCCAGCAAGAGCGGCCCGTCAAGATCAACCACCGCCGCCCCCTGCGCCAGAAGCACAGCCGGAGCCATGGCCAAAGAAGACCCGACCATGCACCCAACCATGATACCGTAGCCTTGGGCAATGGCAGCGGAACGCAGGGCCAGCGCCTCGGTCAAACCGCCGGTTTTGTCCAGCTTGATGTTCACCATGTCATATTTTCCTCGCAATGCGGGCAAACTAGCGCGGTCATGGCAGCTTTCATCAGCACACACAGGCACTGGCCTGTCCAATCCAATGAGCGCATCATCCTCGCCCGCCGGCAAAGGTTGTTCGACCAGATCGACCCCCAAGCGCACAAGATGGGGGGCCAGATCTGCATAGATATCCACGCTCCACCCCTCATTAGCGTCCACGATAATACGCGCATCCGGCGCGCCCGCGCGCACAGCCTCGAGCCGCGGCATATCATCGGGCGTACCAAGCTTGATCTTGAGCAATGGGCGATGTGCATTCAAAGCGGCCTGCGCCTGCATCGCCTCGGGGCTGTCCAGTGATAGGGTATAGGCCGTGATGTGAGGGCCGGGTGTCGCCAACCCGGCCAGAGACCACACCCGCTGGCCTGCCCGCTTGGCCTCGAGATCCCACAAGGCGCAATCCACCGCATTGCGCGCCGCTCCGGCTGGCAGCAACTGCGCAAGATCGGCCCCGTCAAATGTCTCCGGCAGCCCCTCAATTTCGTCCGTCACACTGTCAAGCGTCTCGCCATAGCGCGCGTAGGGAACGCATTCGCCCCAGCCCTGTGCGGCACCGTCAGATACATGCACCGTTAAAACCTGTGCCTCGGTCCGCGACCCGCGAGAGATCGTAAAGACCTGCGCCAGCCGGAACACATTTCGCGTCACTTTAATGCGCATGTCCTGTCCTTTAGCTTTTCATAGATATGCGCCGCCCGCGGTGACCCTACAAAGCCACCAGCGCATCAACCAGCCGCGAAGCACCAAATCGGAATGGATCCGTGGCAGGCAGATTCATGCGGTCTTCGATAGCCTGCAGGCATTCTTTGGCGGCAGCTTCATCGAGGGCCTTGGTATTGACCGAAACGCCTGTCACTTTCGCCGCCGGGTTGGCAACCTGCGCAAGCGGCAGTGCAGTATCGCGCAAACGCTCGAGCGTAGGCAGCGGGTAATCCGGCAGCCCGCGCATGTGCGTGCGCGTGGGTTCATGGCACAAGATCAAAGCATCCGGCTGACCGCCATGGATCAACGCCATTGTGACGCCCGAGTAAGATACATGAAACAAGCTGCCCTGCCCCTCGATGTGATCCCAGTGATCTGCGTCATTGTCCGGTGTCAGGTATTCCACCGCACCCGCCATGAAATCGGCAATAACGGCATCCAGCGGCACACCCTTGCCCGTGATCAAAATCCCGGTTTGGCCTGTTGCGCGAAACGTCGATTTCATATCGCGCATCTGCATGTCTGCGTCCATCGACATTGCTGTGTACATTTTTCCACAGGAACAGTCGGTACCAATGGCCAACGCCCGCTTTCCACTGCGCTTTTTGCCATTTGCTATCGGATAGGCAATCGTCGGCACACGTACATCGTGCAAAGTACACCCGTTCACCTTGGCCGCCGATTGCAACTCGTTTTCATCGCGCAAAAGATTGTGCAACCCGGCCGCAAGATCATACCCCATCCTCAGCGCCTCAACCAGGACGACCTTCCAGGCGTCGGAAATGATCCCACCCCGGTTCGCAACACCAATAACCAGCGTCTTGGCCCCAGCGGCCAATCCCTGTTCAAGGGTCATGTCCGCCAGCCCCATATCAGCGCCACAACCGGCAAGGCGCAGTTGACCAACGGCGTTCTCAGGGCGCCAGTCCTTGATCCCCTGCGCCACCTTTGCGGCCAGATGATCCGGTGCATCGCCTAAAAACAGAAGATAGGGAGTTTGAATCATCGCTCTTGTCCTTTTGTCAAACCTTGCGCACAAAATGGCGGAATTCTGACGCAATGACATCGCATTTTACGCATATAAAAGAGTTTTTATCGAACAAACATGCGTAATATATAAAATTTCATAAGTTTCTTTCGTCCCTCTGTTCGCACAATGTAATTTTTCGCGCACGATGATGCTGCACTTGCAAAATGTGCCTTGCGACCAGCTGCGCAATTTAATATCTAGCCGTGCGATAATAGAGCAATAATCTTACACACCGAGGCTGCCAGACATGTCCTTTCGCCTTCAACCTACACCGCCGAGCCGCCCCAATCGCTGCCAACTTTTTGGCCCCGGATCCCGCCCTTCTATCTTTGAAAAGATGGCAGCCTCTGCCGCCGACGTGATCAATCTTGATCTCGAAGACAGCGTGGCACCCACCGACAAGGACAGTGCCCGACGAAACGTGGTTCAGGCCATCACGGACGTGGATTGGGGCACCAAGACGCTGTCCGTACGCATCAATGGACTGGATACACCATTTTGGTATCGCGACGTTGTGGACTTGCTGGAACAAGCGGGTGACCGACTTGACCAGATTATGATACCAAAAGTGGGCTGCGCTGCCGATATCTATGCCGTCGATGCCTTGGTCACGGCTATAGAAACCGCCAAGGGCCGCAGCAAACCGATAAATTTCGAAGTTATCATCGAATCCGCTGCAGGCATCGCGCATGTCGAAGAAATCGCTGCCGCCTCTCCGCGCATGGCCGCCATGAGCCTCGGGGCCGCTGATTTCGCCGCATCGATGGGCATGCAAACCACCGGTATCGGAGGCACGCAGAAAGACTACTACATGCTCCACGAGGGTCAAAAACATTGGTCCGACCCCTGGCACTGGGCGCAGGCCGCCATCGTCGCTGCGTGCCGAACCCATGGTGTTTTACCCGTCGATGGCCCTTTTGGTGACTTCTCGGATGATGAAGGGTTTCGTGCGCAGGCCCGTCGTTCAGCGACACTGGGCATGGTCGGAAAATGGGCGATACATCCCAAACAAGTGACCATCGCCAACGAGGTCTTTACCCCCTCTGACGAGGCCGTGGCAGAAGCGCGTGAAATACTTTCAGCCATGGAGGAGGCCAAAGCAAAGGGCGAAGGTGCAACTGTCTACAAGGGAAGACTGGTAGATATCGCATCGATCAAGCAGGCCGAGGTCATTGTACGGCAATCTGAAATGATTGCTGGTGGGTAGCGGCAGTTTTAGCAGTCTGAATGGCATGAGCGGCGCGGGATCATCCACAGGGCAATCCTGATATACGCCACCCTAAAGCCTCAGGTAATGCGTGATGTTTCAGATATTTTGTCAAACGCTGTAAACGCCACAGGCACAGAACCTCTGTGCCAAAAAATCCCACCAAACACGTTCAATCCACGACTGCACGATAGCCGGTGGTAATGTTTGGCCGCTCCAATTTCTGCACCCGCCGCAAACAGGTCGAAAGCGACAATACAGCCCCGCCCGCCACAGCAACGAATTCACCGCAACATTAATGTTCAAACTCGTCTGAACCATTCATTTACGTACGCCACCATATGTGCATATCTTTGATCATTCCGCCTGATAACCACACATAAGTTGCCTATGCCGCACGACATGTTCATCGCTCTCGTAACATTTGCCTTTGTCAGTTCGATCACGCCCGGGCCGAACAACCTGATGCTAATGGCGTCAGGCGCCAACTATGGCATTTGGCGTAGCCTACCGCATATGTTGGGGGTGGGTATCGGCTTTACCGCCATGGTTGTGGGGGTGGGCACAGGGCTGGCGCAGCTTTTTGACTCCCACCCGGTCAGTCACGCCGCGCTCAAATTCGTCTCGGTAATCTACCTGCTCTACCTTGCCTACAAGATCGCTATCGCCACCCCGATCAACGATGAAAACAAACAAGGACGGCCCATTTCATTCCTTCAGGCGGCTGCATTCCAATGGATCAACCCAAAAGCATGGGCGATGGCGCTGACCGCCGTTACGGCATATGCGCCCGGGACCACCATCAGTGCCATTTGCCTAGTGGCGCTTGTCTTTGGCGCAGTCAATCTGCCGTCGATCAGTGTCTGGACAGTGATGGGTCAGCAAATGGCACGCGTGCTCACCAATCGTGCCCGGCTGACCGCGTTCAATTGGACGATGGCCGCATTACTTATCGGATCACTGTACCCAGTTGTGCTGGGATAACATTGCAAACTGCGCGCGTCCCGGCCATATAACGGGAAACAAAAGACCGAGGGCCCACGCGTGACACAATATCTTGAATTCGAAAAACCGCTGGCCGAAATCGAAGGCAAAGCCGAAGAGTTGCGTGCCATTGCCCGCCAAAGCGAAGATATGGACATCACCGAAGAGGCTGCAGGTCTGGACACCAAGGCGGAAAGTCTTTTGGTTGAACTTTACAGCAGTTTGACGCCTTGGCGGAAATGCCAGGTCGCGCGGCACCCTGAGCGACCCCACTGCATCGACTATATTGACGCACTATTTTCTGACTACACGCCGCTTGCCGGCGACCGTAACTTTGCGGATGATCATGCCGTCGTGGGCGGACTTGCGCGCTTCAATGATCGCCCCGTAATGGTGATCGGGCATGAGAAAGGCAATGATACCAAATCCCGCATTGCGCGGAATTTCGGCATGGCCCGGCCCGAAGGATACCGCAAAGCGATCCGGCTCATGGACATGGCGGACCGTTTTGGACTGCCATTGATCACTCTCGTGGACACGCCGGGGGCCTATCCCGGAAAGGGCGCCGAAGAACGCGGCCAGTCCGAGGCGATCGCCCGATCAACAGAGAAGTGTCTTCAGATCGGCGTGCCATTGATCTCTGTCGTTATCGGCGAGGGCGGCTCGGGTGGGGCTGTGGCATTTGCAACGGCCAACCGTCTCGCGATGCTCGAACATTCGGTCTATTCGGTGATCAGCCCAGAGGGCTGTGCATCTATCCTGTGGAAAGATGCCGAAAAGATGCGCGAAGCGGCCGAAGCGCTGCGGCTGACCGCCCAGGACCTCAAGAAACTGGGGGTAACTGACCGGATCATCCCCGAGGCCGTTGGCGGCGCACACCGCCACCGCGCCAAGACGATCAAATCGGTCGGATCGGCCATTGCCGCCATGCTCAAAGAGCTGGACGGCAAGAACGCCAAGGCCCTGATCGCCGACCGTCGCAAAAAGTTCTTGGAATTGGGGCGGACGGGGCTGGCGGCCTGATCTAGATCGGCTTTGCCTTGGTCAATGCTGATCACGCGCACAATCCTGATACGGTTTGTAAACCACGACCACACACATCATGTTCTGCGTCCGTCAATCAAAACAAAGCCTGACGTCGCCCATTTCGCGTGCACCAGCAAGGTAACCCGTAAACTGCCGCCATCCGCAGAATTAACACGCTGATATAATGACACATTGCTAGCGCTTATAGCGTTTATCAAAACGCTTGAAACGTCATGCTTTACCAAATGCGTAGACATCTTTGATTTCAGGCAGCGCTAGGTAATCAAAGTTTTTCGCATAACGCTTTATAAGAACAAAATCGTCAAGTTACCTGGGGAACGAGGGGTTATGAGACATGATTGTAAATCACCAAATATGGCAAACACTTCGAATAGCTCTGCGAAGCTGAAAGGCTCCAACTAAAACCTATTGAAAATAGCTGTAAGCTCAGCTCGCCAACATTCGAAGGCCCTGCGTGACGTCTGACCTTACTGCCAGCCGCAAGCCAGGCTCATCACCCGCGCGCAAAGCAGCAATGATCAATCGGTGATATCGTGGTGGATCAGTCCTGCGCAACCGCCCATAGAGCGCCCGCATCGTCGGCCCCATCTGCAACCAAACCGTTTCTGTCATAGCCAGCATCGCAGGTGCCTGCGCTCGAAGGTACAAGGTTCGATGGAATTCCAGATTGGTCCGGATATAGCTTACCGCGTCGCGATGTGCGACGGCCTCGGCCACGGACGTATTAATCGTCTGCAACCGCTCGATCAGAGCAAGGTGCGCGCGTGGCAAAGCCCGCGTTGCAAGTTCCACCTCGATCAGCGCACGTAGTGCTGCCAGCTCTTCGATCCGTTCGTTTGATAACTCAGGTGTAGAGACCCTGCCCGATTGCGACATGGTCAACGCGCCTTCGGCGACCAAACGACGCACAGCCTCGCGGACTGGTGTCATTGACACATCGTATTGCTTGCCCACACCGCGCAATGTCAGTGACTGACCGGGGGCAATATCGCCATACATGACTCGAGTGCGCAACTGACGATAGACCCACTCGTGGGCTGCCGATGCAGTATCGCGCGTTGGGATCTGAGTTTGCATACTTCTTTTGTGATCACAAAAAGGCGATTGCGTCAATCTCCAAAACGGTAACGATGCAACGCGCCACCCTCTTCACGTAACCAGCGGCGTTGTTCGGCATAAGGGCCGTAGATCTTTGTCACTTCATCCCAGAACGCAGGCGAATGGTTCATCTGAGCTAGGTGCGCGACCTCGTGCGCTGCAACATAAGAAAGCACTGCGCAGGGCGCCAGAATTAAGCGCCACGAATACATCAAGCGACCTGACGATGAACACGACCCCCAGCGCGACCGCGTATCGCGCAAACTCAGCCCTGTATAAGGGCGACCCAACCGACAGGCATAATGATCGCTCGCCTGTGCCAGCCGGTCCCGCGCGAGAACCTTGAGGAAACCAAGCGTTCTTGCGGGCACGCGATCCACCGGTCCGGGCACCAGCAAATAGCCTGGCTCCAGCATCACCGAGCGGCCCTTGCCCGTGATGATTTCGCGCAATTCGCCATCTATTGGGATTGTCTGGCCAATACCGACCGGCACATCAGACGCACGTGCCGCAAGATGCTTACGGATCCACCCGGCTTTCTGATCAGCAAACTTAAACGCTTCGCGCTCTGATACACCGCGCGGCAACGTCAACGTCACCCGGCCATCAAGCTGCGAAATACGCAATGTAATACGGCGAGCACGCGCAGAGCGGCGCAACGTCAGCGCGATGTCAGGTTGCCCCATAAGAAACTGGTCTGCCATTCGGTATTTTCCGCTGCTTACTGATCCAAGCTACTTTTAGGGTCTAAGCTGCCCTTTTCAGACATGGGTAACACCGTCCTTGCGCAAAAGGCTACGGCTCTGATTTGTTAATCGGTAAAACACAAGCGTGACACAAGGCAAGCACAGATCCGCAGCCCCCTACTTGGCCACTTAGCGGACATCGGTAACAAGATTGATCACCCATATCTGTCCATAAGGCTTTGACTCCGTCTCGGCCTTATGGCAATTGCCCAGAATCGCTGTAAACAGACCGCCTGTGTCGTTCCGTGTTTGACGGGACATGGCCCGGACGGCGCATAGAAAGAGGATTACCGATGCCAAAGGATGAATGGGGCACCAAACGGCTTTGCCCAACGACCGGCAAACGGTTTTACGACATGAACCGCACGCCTATCGTCAGCCCCTACACCGGTGAAGCGGTTGAGCTGGACAGCACTAAGACGCGCATGATCGCCGCCGATGCCGAGGATGCGGTAACAGCCAAAGCCAAATCTGAAACCGCTGCATCAGACGAAGATCAGGTTCTTGATGATGATGACGTCGATGTAGAACTGGACGACGATCTGCTCGAGGATGACGAAGACGAGGATACAGTGCCACTGGAAGAATTGGCTGATGTCGCCTCCGACGACGACGATTCGTAAATTGGCAGGGTGGGGCAGGTTTTCACTTGAACCCACCCGTCAAAGCGCCTAATCACCGGCGCAAGGCCAGATTAGGCCGCCCAATAATGGGGCATTAGCTCAGCTGGGAGAGCGCCTGCATGGCATGCAGGAGGTCAGCGGTTCG
>JAQWVA010000051.1:0-70885 GCA_029250205.1 Tateyamaria sp. | reverse complement strand
CCATCGCCAACATTCAATCATGGTTGCCATCCTTGCCACAATGGGTGGTTCGTCGTAAGCGGTAATGCGGCCAGCGCACCGCTGCGATGCGCTTCGTAAATGGCGGTCACCAATGCGATCGACGCAGCGCCATCGGCAAATGACACAGCACGGTGTGACTGACCAGTCAATGCATGCGCAACCTGAGTCAGAAATCCGGTAAATCCAGACGGCTGCGTATGCGTTGCTGCAACAATGGCATCCACCTGATCCTGCTGGCCCGGATCCCGCGCGCAGAATGTCCAAAGTCCATCGGCGGGCGCATACGGCACAGTATCCGATGTCGCCGTCAAATGTTCATAGACAAACCGCAATCGGGACTCATCAGATGCGGCCCCCAAAGTCACCGAACTGGTTGCCATGGCCCCACCGTCGAGATCGAAGATCAGGGCAGCGCTATCTTCGGTTTCAATGTCATTGACCAGCGTCGCAAGACGGGCCGTCACGCCCGTGACCGGTGCCATGAAATGACACAGCAGGTCGTGTGCATGAATGGCATGTCCAAGGATTGCTCCACCCTTTTCCCCAACCCAGGTACCCCGCCATGGCACGGCATAATAATCTGCGCCCCTGTTCCAATGGGTTTCGATTGCTGCCATGCGGGGCGCGCCGGTCAACCCGGCCTGACGCAAAGCCTCCAGTTGGGCAAAGCCCGGACCAAAGCGGTACTGGAACACTGGGAACACCTGCCGGCCCGCCGTCTCGGCCGCATTTCTTATTGCGTCAACCTGTGCGAGCGATGTGGCAAGTGGTTTTTCGCAAATAACATGTTTGCCAGCCTTTAGCGCCTCAATCGCGACAGGCGCATGCAGATGAGGCGGCAAACAGATATCAATCAGATCGACATCAGCCTCTAATGCAGCACGCATATCAGTCGCCCCAAAGATACCGTCAACGGCCAGAGCGTCCAGACGTGCCTGATCCTGATCCACCAGCATCACGACATCGAATTCCGGCAGGGCCTGATAAGCCGCCAGATGCTGCGCGCCGATGCCACCGCCCAAAATGGCCACCCGAATCACTGCAATTTTCCTTCGGCCATGCCCTGCGCGCGCAGGGCCAACTCCATCACTTCGAGGCAATGGCGTTGTGCCATCGCAGTTTCGGTACGGTGTGAAATGTCATGCGCCAGCCGGCCAAAATAAGGCAATCCCGCCTCCCGCGCGTCGATGGTTTCACAGCAGGTGCCGTTGACCAAGACCAGATGATCTGTTCCTGATCGCGCGCCCACATCCACGTATTTGCGCAGTTCTATATAGCCATCCGTTCCCAACAGCGTCAGCCGGCCATCGCCCCAATTGGGCAGCGCGTCTGGCGTGTACCAGTCAACGCGAATATAGCCCGAAGCATGATCAGTACGCAGCGCGATTTCTCCAAAATCCTGCAATCCAGTATTAGACGGATTGGCATGATTAGCAACGTGGGCCATCGTGATCTGGGCGCTGTCAGACCCCGTAAAATGCAAGAATTGATCTATTTGATGCACGCCAATATCCGTCAGAATGCCGCCATAACGTGCTCTGTCAAAAAACCAATCAGGCCGCGTTGCCCGGTTCAGTCGATGCGGACCAAGCCCTGTCGTATGCACCACCTTGCCGATCGCGCCATCCCGCACCAGCTGATCGGCCAACGTGACGCAAGGCACCTCGAACCGTTCGGAAAAGTTGATCGACCAGATCCGCCCGGTCTCTCCCACTGTTTTGCGGATGCTTGCCAGTTGATCGAGACTGATGCAGCCAGGCTTGTCTGTCATGACGTCATGGCCTGTCTGCATCGCGCGCACGCTTAGCGCTGCGCGATCCGCGGGGATCGCAGAAATCAGGGCGAGGTCCGCTCCGGCTGCCAGCGCCTGATCCAAGGTTGCAAAGCGGCACAGATCAGGAAAGCGCTCGACATATCCCGCAAGCGGCTGAGGCGTGCCCTCTGTCCAATATCCCAAGCAGCGCGCCCCAATCCGCAGCATGTTTTCTGTCATGCCATAGATGTGGCGATGATCGAGCCCAAGGGCCACAAAAGCGAGCGTCACGACAGCACCTGTGTTCGCTCACCAGAGCGCGCGGCCTTCTCCATTGCCTCAATGACAGCATGCACATGCAAAGCGCCCTCCGGTGGTGCAATTGGCTGTGTGCCAGAGCGCATTGTGTTGGCAAAGTCCTCGACGATGGACTGATGCCAGGCGTGTGTAAAGGCCATCGGATCGGCGCCGCCGCCGGTGCCTGTCGCGCTTTGCGCAACGGCCTCCTGATACCCATCGTTCCAGTCAATACGCAGATCATCCCCCACCAAAGTGGCCTGTGCCCGGGTTGTCGTAATCGCGATGCTTTCCGCGCCGCCGGGATAGGCCGCAGTCGTAGCGCTCAGTACGCCGGACGCACCACAGGCAAAGGTGAGCAGCCCAGCGGCGATGTCCTCTGCTTGCATCCGGTGCAACGGGCTGGTTCGCATCAGCGCCTGTACATCGCTTATGGGGCCCGCCAACCACAGGGCCAAATCCAACGTATGAATGGCTTGGTTGATCATCACGCCACCGCCGTCACGCGCATAGCTGCCCCGGCCCGGCGCATCATAATAGGCCTGATCACGCCACCACGGCACGCGCATCTCGACGTGAACAATCGCACCCAATGCACCGGTTTCCAGCTTATGCTTCAAACTGCGCACCGACGCCCTTGTGCGATGCTGAAAACACAGCCCAAGCGGCACCTGAGCCTGAGCATACAGATCAGCCACAGCCTGCGCGCCAGCGTGGCTGCGTTCCAACGGCTTTTCCATGAGGGTAGGTATTCCTGCTGTTACCAATAAAGCAGCATAATCCTGCCGCGCATTCGGAGGGGTCAGCACTAGCGCCATGTCAGGCGCATGCGCCACCGCATCCTTCCACGTGGTACAGCCTGCAACAGGGTAACCAAGCTCTTTTGCAGCCTTCTGAGCAAAATGCTCTGTCCGGCTGGTATCTCGCCCAAGCACAGCACATAGGCGCAGGCCAACCTCATTGTCGCGCAGTGCCAGCACATGGGCTTGGGCGACCATGCCCATCCCGATCATCAAGACTTTCATCGATGTCCTCCCACTGCACAGATTGGCCTGAATTACGGGGTGCGCCAAGGGCCATTCGTGTTAGGCTGGCTGCAAATCAGGAGGGCAGGCATGGTCAGGCAAATTTCAGGGCTGGCAGGCACGATATACGAAGCAATCCGCGACGCACCAATCGTGTCGCCACACGGACATTGCGACCCCGCGTGGTTCGCGCAGAATAACGCTTTTTCTGATCCCGCAGAGCTGTTGGTCATTCCCGATCACTATGTCTTTCGGATGCTTTATTCGCAGGGTATCGCACTGCGTGATCTGGGCATTGGCATAGCGCCCCAAGAGCGTGATCCACGAGTGATCTTCCGCCTCTTTGTCAGCAACTGGCACTTATTCCTCGGCACCCCCAGCCATATCTGGATTACCCATGTGCTCGAAAAGACGATCGGTTGTTCTGCGGATTTAAGCGCTGATACCGCAGATGATATTTATGACCAGATCGCGGACTGGCTGACGGACTCCGCAAATCGCCCCCGCGCCCTGTTCGAGCGCTTTAATATCGAAGTTTTGGCCACCACCGATGGCGCGCTTGACCCACTTGATGATCACAAGGCCGTTCAATCATCAGACTGGTCTGGCCGCGTGGTGCCGACCTTCCGACCGGATGCCGTTCTTGACCCGATGATGCCGGGATGGGCCCATGAAGTCGCACGCCTCGGGCGCATAACCGATCATGATACGAGGGGTTTCAATGGCTATCTGGCAGCACTGCAAACACGCAGGAAGGCTTTTAAGGCTATGGGTGCGACGGCCACCGATCATGCCATCGAACAACCTGCGACCTGTTGGCTCGACGCACCCGAAACGATCTATGCACAATTGCTGGCGGGTGACATGACCCATGCGGCTGCGTTCCACGGGCATATGCTGGTTGAAATGGCGCAAATGTCTGTCGAAGACGGGTTGGTTATGCAATTGCACGCAGGCAGCAGACGCAACACAAACCGCTCGGTACTGAATGCGTTCGGGCGCGACAAGGGGGCTGATATTCCGATTGCGGTGGATTGGGTACGTGGGCTGGAACCCCTGTTGAACCGTGTCGGAAATGACCCAAGGCTGACACTGATATTGTTTACGCTGGATGAAAACACCTATGCGCGCGAACTGGCCCCAATGGCCGGGCATTGGCCCTGTCTGAGGATCGGACCGCCCTGGTGGTTTCACGACAGCCCCGCAGGCATTGCACGATATTTTGACCAAGTGGTCGAGACCGCAGGTTATCACAACCTCGCGGGGTTCAACGACGACACGCGCGCCTTTCTGTCCATTCCTGCCCGCCACGACATGTGGCGGCGGTGCGTTGCGATTCACTTAGCTGAACAGATCAGGCGTGGTTATTTCTCTGCTGCAACGGCGACTGAGTTGGCAAATCATCTGGCCCATGGGCTGGCCCGCAGCACATACAGGCTGGGCTGAGCATGCCGCATATCCTGCACCTTGGCGTTGGCAATTTCTTTCGTGCGCATCAAGCGTGGTACACGCAACACTGCCCCGGCTGGCATGTCACGGGTGTCAGCTTTCGCTCGGCCAGTATACGCGACCAGCTGGCGGCGCAGGATTATACCTATGCGCTGGTTATCAAAGATGCTGCGCGCACCCGGATCGAACAGATCACCTGCATCACCGGCATGCTGGTGGCCACTGAATCACCCGAGGATCTGATCACCACAATTGCAGATCCCAAGTTTGACGTAATCTCACTCACAGTCACAGAAAAAGGCTATCACCTGCACGCCGATGGATCACTGAACCTTGGCAGTGCAGCCATTGTCGCCGACCTTGCAGGTGGCGGATTAACCCCAGTTGGTGCATTGGCCCGCGGCTTGGCACAGCGCAGCACCCCGGTGACGGTATTGTCTTGTGACAACCTGCCAGAAAACGGACGCAAGCTGGGTGCTGCCATTGCTGCATTTGCAAAGGCGGCGGGCCTGAATATATCTGTCCATGTCACCTATCCGTCATGCATGGTTGATCGCATCACCCCCGCCACCACCGACGACATCCGCGCAGAAGCAGGTGACGCGATGGCCGTCCCAACCGAAGAATTTACCGAATGGGTGATCGAGGACAGCTTTGCCGCCTCGCGCCCCAATTGGCCGGGTGTTCAATGGGTCAAGGACGTCGCTCCGCACGAAATGCGCAAGCTGCGGATGTTGAACGGGGCGCATTCCTACCTCGCTTATGCCGGTACGCGTGCGGGGCATTGCTTTGTGCATCAGGCCATCTGCGACCCGGCCTTGCGCGCAAGCGCACGCGCTGTGATGCAAGAAGCTGCTTCAACACTCCCACGGAACATGCAGGCACAGGCAGGAGCCTATGCCGATGCCCTTATCACCCGGTTTGAAAACCCCAACCTGCATCACCGACTGCACCAGATCGCGATAGATGGCAGTCAGAAAATTCCCATCCGCATATTGGCGACCTTACGCGACCGCACGGGCGCAGACAGCCCTGCGTTGGAGAGTGCTGTGGCCAACTGGCTGGCCTTTGTCCGATCTGAGGTCGCTCAGGGAAACCCATTGGACGACCCCATGGCCGACCAGCTTGCCGCCGCCTGCCGCGCAGAGCATCCCGAAAGAGCCTTGCGCGCACTTATTGGCGCATAAGATTAAGTGGGTACAATCGCACCTTTGTATCCAACCACACGCGCCGCCAGGTCATGTCCAACCCGCAGAGCCTCCGCTTGATTTGCACCTTGAAAAAGCGCCCCAAGGTACCCGCCATTGAAACTGTCGCCAGCCGCCGTAGTGTCAACAACGCGCGCGGCTTGCCGGTAATCATCAACAGCCCCCGTGGCGAGACACAAAGGGCCAGATGGCCCGCGCTTGAGCGCGCCCGTCTTGCCCAACCTCAGAAAACGCGCTGCGATCTCGTCGGGGCTTTCGCCGCTTAGAACAGCTTCGTCGTCAATTGAAGGCAACGCGATGTCAGCGATTGCCCACATCTCGGCGTTTACCTTTTGCGCGGTCTCGGCGTCAGGCCAAAGCTTTGGCCGATGATTGCTGTCGTAAACGACACGACCACCGCGCGACTGATATCCCGCCAGCCATTCCAGCAATGTTTCACGGGTTTCTTGCGGTAAAATCGCAAGCGAAATCCCCGACAGGTACAATACGTCATAGCCTTTCAGCGCGCCAAAGTTCGGCCCCTGCGTTGTCTGAAACATCTTCCGTGCAGCAGACTGATTGCGCCAATAGGTGAACGACCGCTCTCCGCCCGCGTCTGTCGTGATGGCATAAAGACCGGGCGTTCCGTTGACGTCATATTCGATCGCATCAACAACAACACGCTGGGCGGCAATAAAGTCTCGGATCTTCCGGGAAAAAGGCTCTTGGCCCAGGCGGGTCACATAATCGACCTGTATCGCCGGCGCAGTACGTTTCAGGTAAATGGCGGTGTTAAGCGTATCGCCTGCAACGCCCACTGCTGCATGATCGCCATCCATGGACAGCTCGATCATTGCCTCTCCTATAGCTGCAACTTTCATTCTGCCTCCTTGGTGGCGGTGCGTCGCCAGATTATCAGGCCAGAGACAACAATAATCCCCGCGCCCAGCAGGGTCCATTGATCTGGAACATCGTTAAAGACCAGATAGCTCGCCAAAGCGAGATAGAGCAGGAAACTATATGTGTAAGGCATCAATGTATTCGCCGGAGCAAAACCATGCGCGCGCGAAAAAATCTCGTGCCCTGCCCAACCCCAGACCCCCAGTGACACCATCAGCACCCAATCCAGCATTGAAGCAGGCGGCATCCACACCCAAAACGCAAACGGAAAGAGTGTGATCGCCCCAAATGCACCCATGTAGAATTGCATCGTCTCGGCTGCTACGACCCCAGAAATCTTGCGCGTGATGATCGAATAAAGTGCCAGCGAAAAGGCGTTGTAAACATTCAGCAGCGCGATCCAGTGAAAAGCTGCGTCAAAGGGGCGGATCACCACCAGCACCCCGATAAAGCCAAGAATAATGGCAAACCAGCGCCACGGCCCTACACGTTCCCCCAAAAGCGGCCAGGACAGCGCGCAAACGATAATAGGTGCCGAGAACATGATCGACCCAGTCACCGTCAGGGACAAATAGTTTAGCGTGATAAAGTTGAACAAAGTGGCCGAGGCAAGCAAAAAACCCCGCAAAAGCACCAGTCCCATATGTGCAGATTGAAAGCTATTCCAGCCATCACCCTTGCGTAGCAGCAGAACCGTAGAGATGACAAAATGCGGCAAATAGCGCATAAAAGCCAGCTGAAACGCGGGGAATCCAGCCAGCACCAGCCACTTCACTGATGTGTCAATCAGTGTAAAGAAAGCATAGGCACCCAGCGTCATCACGATCCCAAGAGTGGCGCGATCCTGCGTGGCCTGAGCGACAATGGCCACGACCCTAGCCTTTGAACTTGTCGACGTAGAAATCAACCATTTGAGAAACCATGTCGTCGCCGCGCCCGGAATCGCGCGCTTCGGTCAAAGCGGCCAAAGCAGATTTTGCCATGATCGAATCCGCGCCAGCGTCCGTCGCCATCTGCGTGTAATACCCAACATCCTTGGCGGCGTTCTTGATGGCAAAGGCCAGCTGGTTCGGGTCGCCGTCAATCCCATAGCCTTTGACAAAGTCCATCATGCCGGATTTCAGCGGCCCTGCGGCCATAACGTCATAAAGATCCTGTCGGCGCACCCCGGCCACATCCGCCATCGCAAACGCTTCGGCCATGGCATTGGCCACGGTCATTCCAAAAAAGTTGTTGATCAGCTTAATCGTGTGGCCCGACCCAAGCGCGCCAAGGTGAAATACGTTCTCGCCCAGATCATCCAGTACGGGCCGGACGGTGGCAAAGGCACCCGCGTCGCCCGAACACATGATATTCAACAGCCCGTCGACAGCATGTGCAGGTGTGCGGCCCAGCGGCGCGTCTAGGTAATGGCCGCCCGCAGCTAAAACCCCCTCGCCCAAAGCGCGGGAGGAACCCGGCAGCGATGTGCCGAAATCGATGACGACCGCGCCGGGCCTGAGCCCAGCGATCACACCATCAACGCCATACATCCGCGCCTCGACATTAGCTGAGGTATCCATGCACAACATGATGATGTCCGAAGCCTCTGCGAGGGCCTTGGCCGTTGTCACCTCGGTCGCACCCCGGTCCACCGCCTGATCCACGTAAGTACGCGTTAGATTGGCAATGACAGAAAGCGCATAGCCCTTATCCTGCAACCGAGCCACCATTGCGCCGCCCATCAGGCCCAGGCCGATAAATCCCAATGTTGGTTTGCTCATCTCATGCCTTCTTTGCAGGAATCGTATCAAAGGCCCGGGTCTTCAGGCCCTTTTGAATTTCATAGATGGATATTGGCACATCTGGCTGTGGTTGCGGGATGCGTATGGGTATGTCCTTGAGGCGGGGTGTCAGTGTCGGCTCTCCGCACAGCATCCGGGTGTTGTATTCTTCGATGCCCGCCCACTTGGTCATACTGCCCATGATCGGAAAAGCGTCCGCCGCCATCATTTCGTAGAACAGGATACGCCGGGGCCGATCACTCGTATTCAGCGCCGATCCATGCACAATGCGACCGTGATGGATGCTGACCGATCCAGCGGGGCCGGTCAGTTGCACCGCATCGGCCAAATCCAACCCATTCGCCTCTGGCAACATCGCGCCAGCAAAAACCCCATCCACGTGGTGATCATAGACCGGCCCGCGATGTGAGCCGGGAAAAACCATCAGAGGACCGTTTTCTGGTTCCATGTCATCGATGCAAATGCCAATGGCCAAAATATCGTCGTTGGTATGAGGATAAAAGGCATAGTCCTGATGCCATTCCACCGCGGCACCGTAGCCTGCGGATTTCATGTTCAGCTTGGTTGTGTGCAAACGCAAGTTCGGGCCGATAAGGTCACGCGCCGGGGCAAGCACGTGGTCCGAATACATGAGGTCCCGCATGACGTCCGAGATCAAGTGCGGCAGTTTGATTCGGCGCAGGCGCGGGTCGTTGGGAGTATGACTATCTTCGAGGTCAAGCCGATCATTGCTTGCTGTCATAGTGGCGGCTTCGGTCTCAAAACGGGTGATCTCATCCCTGATCTTTTGCAGCCAGCCGCTTGGGATCTGTTCTTCGACCAACAGGTATCCACACTCTTCGAATTGCGCTTTCTGCTCTTGATCGAGGCGCTCCATCACATCACCGCGCCAATTTGCCAAGGTACAAATTCATAATCCCCAAGTCCTTGTAATTCTGACTTGGACTTTTCGCCACTGGCAACACGCAAGAACAATTTGTAAATCTCCCTGCCCTTTTCCTCAAGGCTTACGCCATCAGTCATCATTGCACCGGCATTTACATCCATGTCTTCTGTCATGCGGCGGTACATTTCGGTATTGGTGGCGACTTTGATCGTCGGCGCAGGCTTGGAGCCAAACGCCGATCCACGCCCCGTGGTAAAGCACACTAGATTGCAGCCACCCGCAATCTGGCCTGTGACACTCGCCGGGTCATAGCCAGGGCTGTCCATGAACGTGAAACCACGCGCACGCACGATCTCAGCATATTTATAAACACCTGTCAGTGGCGTCGTACCGCCCTTGGCGGCGGCGCCTAGCGATTTTTCAAGAATCGTGGTCAAGCCGCCCGCCTTGTTGCCCGGGCTTGGGTTGTTATCCATGCTGCCTTTGTTGCGGGCAGTGTAGTCTTCCCACCAGCGGATCAAATCGATCAAACGTTCGCCAGTTGCCTGATCTATAGCCCGTGCTGTTAGCAAATGCTCAGCCCCGTAGATCTCAGGCGTTTCGGCCAAAACGCCTGTGCCGCCCTGTGCTACCAATAAATCCGTTGCATAACCCAAGGCAGGATTGGCGGTGATGCCCGACCATGCGTCCGACCCACCGCATTGCAACGCCACTTTCAACTCGGACGCGGGACAGGGTTCGCGGATGCTTTCATTGGCCAAAGGTAGCATCGCTGCCACCTTTTCAATTCCTTTATCGACGGTCCTTCGCAAGCCTGCCACAGATTGGATATTCATCGTTTGAAACAAAGGCCCCTGTTTCAGGCCCCATGCATCCAGCAACCAATCGATTTGGTTCATCTCGCAGCCCAGACCAACCATCAGGACAGCGGCATGGTTGGGGTGGCGCGCATAACCCCACATCACTCTTTGCAACGCCTCGAAGCCGTCTCCATCGCCGGCCATCCCGCAGCCGGTGCCATGAACAAAGGCCACAACGCCATCCACATTGGGATAGTCCGCCATCAGCTCGGGCGTGAAATGCGCAGCAATCATCCGTGCTGCCGTGGCCGAACAGTTTACCGACGTCACGATAGCGATGTAGTTTCGGGTGCCCACTTGCCCATTTTCACGCCGGTAGCCCATAAAGTTATCGCCAGTTTCCGTCGGACTCATGCGCAAATTTGTGGCGAACTCATATGACATATCCGTCGCTCTAAACGCGACATTATGGGTGTGCACGTGATCCCCTGCTGCAATGGGCGCAGCGGCATAGCCGATCACTTGCGCATATTTTCGAACGACATCGCCGACCGCCATGTCGCGTGTCGCAATTTTATGTCCCGAGGGGATCAACGCCCGGGTTGCAGTCCCCTCGATCGTCACACCTAACTGCAATGCGCGGGTCGCGGTAACGACACTGTCGGACGGATTAAGACGAATAAAATCCATTGGGATCAATTCTCCCTTCGCATCGCAGCATAATCGCTCTCAACAAACACTTCCATTGCTTTGTACTGGGCGTGCTTCTTGTCATAGCCGTGCCTCGCTCTCCTACAGCAAGATCGAAATAATGGGCGGATAAATCAACAAAACCGATAGGGCAATGATCTGGATGCCGATAAAGGGTAGAAAGCCCTTAAAGATATCAGTCAATGAAATGTGAGGTGGCGCCACCGATTTCAGGTAAAATGCAGCGGGCCCAAAGGGTGGCGACAGGAATGACACCTGCATGTTCATACAGAACACCACCCCAAACCAAATCGCCACATGACGCGGGTTTAATTCTCCGAACACACCGATTTCGCTAATGGGCAGCTTGAGAACAATGGGCAGGAACACCGGGATGATCAACAGAACGATACCCACCCAATCCATGAACGCACCCATGAACAGCAAGATCAGCATCATGAATAGGATCACAGCCATCGTCGGCAATTCGGAACCAACGATGAAATCAGCCACGTAGTTTGGGCCACCTGCGATCGTGTAAGCCCCGGCCAGAGCAGTGGCACCGATCGTGACCCACACGATCGTGCCCGTCGATTTCAATGTCCGCATCAGCGAATCCCAAACCAGTTCGGCTGATGCCTCACCGCGCAAAACGGCGATAACAAATACAGCCATGGCCCCCATCCCTGCCGCTTCGGTGATGCCGGTAATGCCTCCATAAATTGATCCCATGACGACGCCGATCACCACAATCGGAGGGACAAGGCCCTTGCCCATAGACCAGCCTATTGCGGTGCGCGCGCGACCAAACACTAAAAATGCGAGGGCAAGCGAAGCAAGGAACATGCCAGCAAAGATGCTGATGTATTCTGCTGTGCCCCAAAAGGCCGGAGCGCCGGTATTGGCCGCGTTCGATCCCGAGAACTCGAAAAACGAAGCACGCAGAAACAAGGCCGCAGTGAACCCAGCCAATACCACATTCAGAAATGCGCCAAAGAGCATCCACTTGGCCGCTCCACGAGGTTGCGACTCCAGATCGGCCTGTTCGGCCAGCAGTTCATCACGCTCTTGAACTTCGTCTGCGCTCAGGTCTGATCGGGATACGAAAGCCGCCAATTTTCGAGCAATCGTTTCTTCCGGCAGCGGCGCATCATCAGGCCTAAGTGTAGTTCGAATGATAATGTAAATAATGATGAAAGACGCAAGCATGAAACCGGGGATAAACGCCGCAGTAAACAGTGCTTTGATCGAAGTTTCCGTGATTAGTCCATAGATGATCAGAACAATAGACGGTGGGATCATCGTGCCAAGCGAACCGCTGGCGCAGATCACACCAATGGCTAGGTTCTGGTTATATCCAAGTCGAAGCATCTGCGGCAGGGCAATCAGCCCCAGCAAAACAACCTCGCCCCCGATAATACCCGACATAGCAGCCATGATCACAGCCATGATCGATGTCACTATAGCGATACCGCCCCGTGTTCGGTTCAGCCAAACGTTCAGGGATGAATACATCTCCTTGGCGATTCCCGAGCGTTCCAGCAGGGCCGCCATAAAAATGAATAGCGGAATAGAGATAAGCACGTAACTGGTTAAGACGTCTCCGTATATTCGCTGCGGCAAGATATTGAGTGGACCTGCACCCGGTCGTCCAGTCAGCAGCCCCTCACCCCAAAGGCTTGGATTCATAAGAAGCGCAGGCTCAAACTTCATGAAAAGGACAACAACCGCCATGAAAGCAGAGGCAAAGCCCAAAGGCATGCCAATTGCCAGCAACAGCATGAGTCCAAGCATCAGGACCAGTGAAATCGTTCCGACGTCCATGGGCTTAGTCCTTTACTGAAGTGTTCTGGCTGGTAGCGTCAGTCGCGTTGACGCTGTTGGTTCCGACCTGCGCCTTGATGCGCGAAATTTCCTCTTCATCAAGATCCTCGCCGCCATAGTGCACTTCGTCCTTACTCCAATCCGAGATCAGGTTGACGACAGCCTGCAAGGCAACGAGCGACACGATGATCAGAACCATAGGCTTCATCGTCGCAGGAATCGGTGGGTCAAAAGCGGTACCAAAGGTTTCCCAACGATAAAATTTATCAAACGCCTCTCCATACCCACCGAAGCAAAGAAAAAAGGTGAAGATAACGATGCATAGCGTCGAGATTGTATCAAATATCCGCTGCACCCATCGCGGCACCGCATCATAAAGTAGGACAATCCGGATGTGGCTGCGTTGTTGCATCGCATAAAGTCCCGCGCACAGGAAAACAAAGCCCGCCAGCCACAATGACATCTCGTTGGCCCACAGCGTTGGGGCCTCGAATACGTAACGCAGCAAAACTTCATACAGCATCACGCCAGTCAAAAGCACGATCAGCATCATAGTTACACGACCAATGAATACAGCAAGGCGGTCGGCTGGTTTCCAGCTTTCAAATTCCATCCCTGCGCGTTGTACAGTGCGCACGCCAAAAAAGGCGAACACCGGCATCCCAATCAGGGCAAGCCAATCAATGATGTCCGAAAACCCACCAAATAAACCACCAAGGTTTGCGCTTACGTCATTGCGCGCAAAAAGCGCTGAGAGCTTGTCAAATTGCGAGGGATCCTCAGGAGGAACAAAATCAAGCGTGAAAGCAGGCATGTGCCAGATGACCCAGCCAGTACAAAGAATAAAGGCCAAAGGCACTAGCCATTGAACCGGAGTGCCGGAGCGCACCTGCATCACGAATCCCCTTTAGTGAAAAAAACCATAACTGTCTTTTAAAATACCGCTATGGGAGGTTTGGGGCCCTTAAAAAAGGCCCCAAAAATTGCTTACTCGGAAACAAGGCCGAGTTGACGCAGATAGCTCAGGTGCGCTTCAACCAAAGCTTTCGCTTCTGGTGTGTCGGCGAACTCGGGCCATGTGGCCTGTGCTGCGTTGCGGAACTTCTGCAGCTCGTCAGGCGCCCACTGCGACAGGGTCACGCCATCGGCGCGCAGTTGTGCGGCGGCTTCGGCGTTCTTTTTTTCGAACGTCAAAGCTGTGCGCAGAGCAAGCGCTTCCATGCCAACCTTCATGATGGTCTGGTGCGCTTCGGGCATCGCATCGAACACAGCCTTGTTACATGCCAGATGGTCCGAAGGCATCGAGTGGAAGCCTGGGAAGTTGGCGTATTTCACGATGTCATACAGACCCAGACCTACGTTGTTGGCGAGGCCTGATGCATCCGCACCGTCAATGATCCCGGTTTCCAGAGCGGTAAAGATTTCGGTAAAGTCCATCACGATGGGCGAAGCGCCCAGCTTTTCAAAAATCTTGGTTTCCATGCCGGGGGGCGAACGGAATTTCCAGTCTTTGAAGTCGGCAACCTTTTCGATCGGCTTAGACGAAGCAAAAGATTCCTGACCGTAAACCCACCAGCCGATCAGCTCCATGCCGTATTTGTTGTACAAAGGTGCAGCCGCTTCACGACCGCCACCAAAATACAGCCAGCTCAGCTGTTGGTAAGGTGTGTCATAGCCGCCCATGATGTCGCCCACAAACTGGAACGCCGAGTTCTTGCCAGTCTGATAACCGCCGCCAGTCATGTCACAGTCCAGAATACCCGTGGCCGCCGCATCGAATGTTTCGACCGACTTCACAACGGAAGAACTGTAGAACATTTCGACCTGAATACCGCCGCCAGACATCGATTGAATGTCGTCAATATATTGCGCAGCAAGCTTGCCTGACACAGTCTCGGGTGCATAGTGCGTTTGAATCCGCAGCTTGGTTGTCGCGTGGCCATCAGCCAACGCGCCTGTTGCCACAAACGTGGCTGCAACGGCCGCAACGGCCGCCTTTTTAATGAATGTCATGTCATCCTCCCAGATGTTTTAATGCTCAGATCCGGGAACCAACCCCCCTCACGTCGCAAAGTACCAAGAGGCTAAGCGCTGATCCGGCACACGACAACAAAAAAATGAAATTATCCACATTTTCGAGATTCCATTGGAATTTCGAAATTTCGTGATCTAATAATTCTGGGATTATAACGACCAATGAGTGGTTTAATGGCCTACGATTCTAACATCTTCGAGACGCTTCGTCATCGCTTGATGACCAATGTTTTTGTCCATGGGGAAAAGGTGCGAGCCGAACACTTGCGACAGGAATTCGGGTGCTCGGCCAGCACCGTACGCGAAGCTCTCTTTCGCCTTTCAACACAAGGTCTGGTTGAGTTTCGCGAACAACGCGGTTTTAGAATTCCTGAAAAATCAACGCGGCTGGTGCACGAGCTGACCCACCTGCGGGTTCTGCTAGAAGCAGAGGGCACAGCTATGTCGATTCGGCGCGGCGGGGTCGCATGGGAGGCCCGCCTGACAGCAGCCCACCATCAACTGAGCCATCTGGAAAGACGGCTTCAAACAACAACAGATACCGACCCTTTTGTAGACCTTTGGTTTAACGCCGAACGCCAGTTTCACGAAACCCTGATTTCAGCCTGCGGTTCAGATGTACTGATCCGCACCCATCACCAAGTTTACTGTCAGTTCCGCCAGCAACTGATGGTCGAAGACCGCGACTTTGATTATATTTCAGGCAATATCGAGCATCACCAACAGATCCTTGATGCCGCCATGTCCGGCGACGAAAACCTAACCCGGCAGAAAATTCACACCCACCTCGAGCGCCACTTCATGCCTAGTGTTAACAATAGCGCAAAATAACGCAATTAGGCCAAAGGCAAATCATCCGCGATGTAAACATCAATGATATCACGGAACGACGTCTCGGCCCCAAACCCAAGCGCCATTGCGCGTTCCGGCGCGAAGTCTCGAGGCCATCCATCAACAATTTTTACGATATCCGAATCAAGTTGCGGCTTGATTAGCGCCACAACATCGTTGCCTACGGCATCTCGCAATGCCTCAATTTGTTCGGCCACCGTACAACTTAACCCCGGCAGATTCAGCGCCCTTCGGCCTTGCAAGACCTCTGAATTCAACCCGGCTGCATGGACAAGAAACGCCGCTGCCGACCGGGGCGAAGCATGCCAATGCCGCACAGTATCCGCCACGGGCAAGATCGCCTCGACACCATTCAGCGGCTCACGGATGATACCCGAAAAGAAAGATGAGGCCGCAAGATTGGGCTTGCCCGGCCGGACACAAATTGTAGGCAGGCGCAACGACATGCCATCAATGAAACCCTTACGACTGAAATCCTGTATCAAAAGCTCGCAGGCAGCTTTTTGTGCACCATAGCTGGTTTGTGGCGATTGCAGAAAATCATCGGTGATCTTGTCCGGGTAAGGCCCCCCAAATACAGCAATGGAAGAGGTAAATATCACGCGCGGGACATATGCCCCGCCTGTGGCCCTATGCTGCGCCCGCAATGCCTCCAGAAAGTGCCACATCGGCCACAGGTTTGTCTGCCAGCCCTTGTCAAAGTCCTGCTCAGCTTCGCCTGAAACCACCGACGCCAAGGCATAGATCAGATCAAAACGCTCTGCCGCCAGTGCTGCCCCTTCGGCCGCTATGGCCAGGTTTCCGACCCGGTATCGCCGCTGGTCATGATCCGTGGCCCCCTCTCGCGGCGGCACGATATCGTGAAGCGTCAACTCAAAAGATTCCCCATCAGGCAAGCCAACTTTCTCTAGTTGACGGGCCAGCTTCTGCCCGACCATGCCGCAGCCACCAAGAATTAGAATCCGCTTCATGTCTGCAATCCGTTCCGCGCCTTTAGCTCAAGGTACAATCCTGAGTGGTCTTTTTCCGCTCCGCCCATCGCAGCGACGAAATGAGAAAATCGATCACGCACATCTTGGGTCATGGGCAGCGACAGGTTCAGCGCCGCCGCCTCGGCCAATACATTGTCCAAATCTTTCAGTTGAAATTTAGACAAACCGCCTGGCACGAAATTTCCTTCTGTCATACGCGCGCCGTGCTGTTGCAATATAGTGCTATCGGCAAAGCCACCCTTAAGCGCTGCGCGCAGCGCGGCCGGATCAGCGCCACCTTTGGATGCCAACAGCATCGCTTCAGCGACGGCTCCGATGGTCACGGCCACGACTGTCTGATTGCAGAGCTTGGACAGTTGCCCGGTACCAGACGGACCAACATGCACCGGGCGGCCCATTGTCGCCAAAACTGGATGTGCGCGGGCAACATCAACCTGCTTACCGCCCACCATAATGGCAAGGCTGCCTGCCTCGGCCCCTTTGGTCCCACCTGAAACGGGCGCATCCAGATGGGCGATACCATGTGCTGACAGGATATCGGCCTGGGTGCGGGCCTCGTCAGGCTTTGTCGATGACATATCAATCCACATAGCGCCTGTTTTCAAACCCGGGGCCACATCGCTGACCACCTCAATTACCGTTGGGCCGTCACTCATCATCGAGATGACAATGTCGGCCCCATTCACGGCATCGGCCACAGTCGCTGACACCACGGCACCATCGGCGGCCAGCGGATCCGCTTTGGCCTGCGTCCTGTTCCACACGGTCAACGGCACTTTCGCCGCCAACAAATTGCGTGCCATGGGAAAGCCCATAAGCCCAGTGCCTAACAACGCCACCTGTTCCATCGCCATCCCTCTACTCCTAAATTCTGAAATTTCGCATGCCGTCTGGTCAAGCCCAGCGCCTTGTCTTACGCTTGCACCAAAACGCAGACGACCAAGCTGCGCAATACCTGATCAGAAATGAGGAGGATCACTATGGGCCGTTTAGACGGTAAACGCGCGCTCGTGACTGCAGCGGGCCAAGGGATCGGACGGGCGAGTGCGCTGGCAATGGCCGCCGAGGGCGCGCAGGTTTTTGCGACCGATGTGAACGAGGAAGCGCTAGCTGATATAGCGACTGATGACATTTCAACCTTTGTTCTGAACGCAATGGATGCGGAAAGCATCACCGCCGGAATCGACCGCGCCGCACCTGACGTTCTGTTCAACTGTGCGGGTTTTGTGCACCACGGATCAGTTCTTGATGTAACGGACGAAGACTGGGATTTCGGATTTGCGTTGAATGTACAATCCATGGCGCGCGCGATGAAAGCAGTTTTGCCAGGTATGGTTGAGCGCGGTGGCGGAGCAATCATCAATATGTCTTCGGCCTGCTCATCGATTATCGGTGCACCCAATCGTTTTATATATGGTGCGACCAAGGCTGCCGTGATCGGCATGACAAAGTCCGTTGCAGTCGATTTTGTCAAAGACGGCATTCGTTGTAATTGTATTTGCCCCGGCACGGTAGAAAGCCCCAGTTGGCACGACCGGGTCAAGGCCCTGGGTAAACAGGTCGGCAGCTACGAAGAAGCGCTGAAGCAATTCGTGTCACGCCAGCCCATGGGCCGGGTCGCTACAGCAGACGAAATCGCAGCACTTGTGGTATATCTGGCGAGCGACGAAAGCGGCTTTACCACCGGACACCCACATATCATTGACGGAGGCTGGTCAGGCCAATGAGCAAGAAAATCGGAATCGAAGACCTCAGATCACGCAAATGGTTCATGAACCCAGACAATCCGGAAATGACGGCGCTCTATCTGGAACGCTATCTGAATTACGGGCTGACCCGCGCCGAGCTGCAATCAGGCAAACCGATCATAGGGATTGCACAAACTGGCAGCGATCTATCGCCCTGCAATCGTCATCACCTCGAGCTTTCTAAACGGGTGCGCGATGGCATCATCGCGGCAGGCGGCACCTGTATCGAAGTGCCCGTGCACCCGATTCAGGAAACAGGAAAACGGCCCACCGCGATGCTCGACCGCAACCTCGCTTATCTGAGCCTTGTAGAGACGATGTTTGGTTATCCACTTGATGGCGTTGTGTTGAACATCGGATGCGACAAAACAACACCGGCTCTTTTGATGGCTGCCGCGACAGTCAATATCCCGGCGATCGCACTGTCTGTCGGCCCAATGCTGAACGGATGGTACAAAGGTGAGCGGACAGGCTCTGGCACCATTGTGTGGAAGGCCCGCGAAATGCTTGCCGCAGGCGAGATCAACGCCGAAGGGTTCATGGAGCTTGTGGCGTCATCTGCCCCGTCGGTGGGATACTGCAACACCATGGGCACCGCGACCACGATGAACTCGCTCGCAGAGGCGCTCGGCATGCAAATGCCCGGTGCTGCAGCTATTCCAGCGCCGTATCGCGAGCGCGGACAGATGGCGTACGAGACCGGGCGACGCATGGTCGAAATGGTTTGGTCTGATTTGCGACCCTCTGACATCATGACGCGTGAAGCCTTTGAAAACACGATTGTTATCAATTCAGCCATTGGCGGATCAACAAATGCACCGATCCATCTGAACGGAATCGCGCGGCACCTTGGTGTGCCGCTCGACAATGATGACTGGCAAAATGTCGGCCACGAGGTGCCGCTGATCGTCAACATGCAGCCTGCAGGCGAATACCTAGGCGAAGATTACCAACATGCCGGCGGCGTGCCTGCTGTGATTGGCGAATTGATTGCTGCCGATCTACTGCCGCATCCTGACGTCATCACGGCAAACGGCAAAACCATGCGCGAAAACTGCAGCCACGTTCGCAGCGCGGATACGCGGGTAATCCGGACCGTGTCAGACCCGCTCAAGCAACATGCGGGCTTTATTAATCTCAAGGGCAATCTCTTTGACAGCGCGATTATGAAAACCTCGGTGATTGGCGCTGACTTCAGAAACCGTTACCTGTCGAACCCCAACGATCCGGACGCATTCGAGGGGCGCGCAATCGTTTTTGACGGACCCGAAGACTTTCACCACCGCATTGATGACCCGGCAGAAAATATCGATGAAAACTGCATCCTGTTCATGCGCGGTGCCGGCCCCAAGGGCTATCCCGGCGGTGCCGAAGTGGTGAACATGCGCGCGCCTTCCTACCTTCTGAAAAAAGGAATCGATGCGTTGCCCTGTGTGGGTGACGGGCGACAGTCTGGCACCTCGGGCAGTCCTTCGATCCTTAATGCCTCTCCTGAGGCGGCGGATGGCGGCGGGCTTGCCCTGCTTCAGACGGGCGACCGGGTACGGATTGATCTGGGGAAGTGCACTGCTGACATGCTGATCGATGCGGCCGAACTGGCTGCCCGGTCAGTGGCGCTGGCCGACGCGGGCGGCTTTGCAACCCCCGAAAATCAAAGCCCATGGCAAGAAATTTTCCGCGACCGCGTAGGCCGCTTTGACGAGGGGATGACCCTGCGCGGGGCCGCCGATTATCAAGACATCTCGCGCAAGCATATGCCGCGCGACAACCACTAAAGACACCAAGACAAATAGGGATATCCAGATATGAAATTAGTACGTTATGGCGACACCGGAGCCGAGAAGCCCGGCCTGATGGATGGTGACACCTTGCGCGAACTGTCAAGCGTTGTCGATGATGTCACGGGCGCCACTTTGGACGATGCAACGCTGGATAAACTGCGCGCTGTTGACCCGGCCACCCTGCCCGCCGTTGATGGCAATCCGCGCATCGGGCCTTGTGTTGGGAACATCGGAAAGTTCATGTGCATCGGCCTGAACTACAAGGATCATGCCATCGAAACAGGCAATCCTTTTCCGGATCATCCTATCCTTTTTATGAAAGCCAACTCTGCCATCGTTGGACCCAATGACGACACCGTCATGCCGCGCGGGTCGACCAAAACTGACTGGGAAGTCGAGCTGGGCGTCGTCATCGGAAAGCAGGCCAAATATGTCTCAAAGGAAAACGCACTGGACTATGTCGCGGGGTACTGCATCGTCAACGATGTATCCGAGCGTGATTTTCAGCTGAACCTTACCGGGACCTGGACCAAGGGCAAATCCTGCGACACGTTTGGCCCAACTGGCCCATGGCTGGTGACTCGTGACGAAGTGGAAGACGTGAACAACCTTGCCATGTCGCTTCATGTGAACGGCAAGCAGATGCAGACCGGCAATACAAGCACGATGATCTTCAGCGTGGCTGAATGTATCGAACACCTAAGCGGGTTGATGACCTTGCATCCCGGCGATGTCATCTCAACCGGGACACCTCCGGGCGTTGGCTCGGGCATGAAGCCACCCGTTTTCCTGAAAGTGGGCGATGTGGTTGAATTGGAGATCGAAGGGCTCGGCAAACAACGCCAAGAAGTGAAACAAGATGCATGATCTTTTGCAAATTGGCGGCATCACAGATCCGATGCGAGACCGCCTGAAAAAGGCCTTTACGATTCACAAACTAGACGACAGAAACTACCCCGCTGATACAATCACGCACATTGCCACCAATGGGCACGATGGCGTGCCCGCTGATGTGATGGCGGCTTTGCCCAACCTTCAAATGATCAGCTGTTATGGGGTTGGCTATGATGCCATCGATACGACCTCTGCCGCTAAACGCGGCATCCTTGTGACGCATACCCCCAATGTCCTCAATCAAGAGGTTGCAACCACAACCATCCTGCTATTGCTCGCCGTCTACCGCAATTTCCAGCATGACGAGGCGTATGCACGCTCTGGCCAATGGGAGGCTGAGGGCAACGCACCCCTGTCGCGCAGCGTGGATGGCGTAACTGTTGGAATCCTCGGATTGGGTCGGATTGGCCAGGCGATTGCGGACAAGCTGACCGCGTTCGATGCCGACATTCACTACCATTCGCGCAACCCCAGGGAAGTCGAATATACCTATCATGCCAACCTTGTTGACATGGCCAACACAGTTGATGTGCTCATCTGCATTACACCCGGCGGGCCTGCGACCAACAAGATCGTCAACACCGAAGTCATCAATGCGCTTGGTCCCAATGGAACACTGATCAATGTGTCACGCGGCTCCGTCATAGACGAGGAGGCCATGATCGCCGCACTTCAGGACGGCAGACTTGGCTATGCTGGCTTGGACGTATTCGAAGCGGAACCAAAGATCCCCAAAGCGCTCAAGTCCATGCCTAACGTCGTTCTGCTGCCCCATGTGGGAAGTGCCACGATTGAGACCCGTGGCGCAATGGGCGGGTTGGTCGTAGATAACCTGATCAGCCACCTAGACTCTGGGCGAGTCCTGACGCCAGTGCCGGAAACTGCACACCTTAACCCGTGACACAGATCATCAAACTGACGGCACGGCTTTTTGCTGTGCCGCTTGACGAGGTTCTGGTTGATGCCAAACACGGCGATCACACCCACTTTCACCTCGTGACTGCCACTGTGACCCTTGCAGATGGGCGAACGGGGACAGGTTATACCTATAATGGTGGGCGAGGGGGCCATGCCACGACTGCGATGATCCAGCATGACCTTGCCCCATTCTTACTGGGTAAGGATGCGGAGAATGTCGAAGCATTGACCGAGGCAATGGACTGGCACATGCATTACGTGGGCCGCGGCGGCATTCTGAGCTTTGCCATCTCAGCCGTTGACATCGCTCTTTGGGATGCACGGCTCAAGGGCGCGGCTGTTTCGCTGGCACAGGCTGCTGGTGGTGCTGCTGACCGGTGCAAGGCCTACGCCGGGGGCATCGATCTGGGCTTTGACATGCCCCGGCTGTTGGACAGCATCCAAACCTATCTGGATCGCGGGCATAATGCCGTCAAAATCAAGATAGGCCAACCAACACAGGCAGAAGACCTAGCGCGCATCAAGGCAGTTCGCAGGCTGATCGGGGCGGATGTCACATTCATGGTCGACGCCAATTACTCCATGACACCAGATCAAGCCATTGCAATGGCCAACGCGTTTAAACCTTATGATATCACGTGGTTCGAAGAGCCGGTCGTCCCGGATGATTTCGAAGCTTTTTCCCAGATCCGCAAGGCGACCGGGGTTCCCGTTGCCCAAGGCGAAAACCTGCACACAATGCACGAATTTGCCCGTGCGCTGCCGCATGTCGACTTCGTCCAGCCGGATGCCAGCAACTGCCTTGGCATAACCGGGTGGCTCAAGGTGGCGCATATGGCAAAGCAACATGGCGTGCCCGTTTGCAGTCATGGGATGCAGGAACTACACGTCTCTCTTGTCTCCAGTCAGCCTCACGGCGGCTGGCTAGAGGTGCACAGTTTTCCAATAGATCGCTATACAACTCGCCCGCTCGTGATCAAAAACCATCTGGCCGTAGCACCAGATTTTCCGGGCATCGGCGTAACATTCGATTGGGCCAAACTGGAACCTTTCGAAGTTCGCCTGTGAAGCCTAAGGGGAAATCATTACAAATCCGGGCCAAACAAAGCCCGGGTTTTGGTTCAAGCGGTCATATTATAGCGTTATGCGAAAACTTTAATCACCCAACGCTGATTGAAGTGAAAGGTTTCAACGCGTTAGATGATACGTGATGTTTCAGTTCTTTCGCCAAACGCTATAAATCACTCTTTCGGACCAAGCGCATTCAGCCCCTTGAGGATATCAATGGCATAAGCCAATTGATAGTCTTGCTCACGCAAGGCCGCTGCTGCTTCGGCTTTGGCTCGGTCTTCCTCGATCTGGCGGATCTCATCCTCGCTTAGCGAATCGTTGTTGAGCGATCCACGCAGGTCCGCCTCAGAGCGTTGGCGCACAGCGCTTGCTGGCTCATCCTTTTCCTCGGTGGCGGCAGCGCGACGGGGCTGTTCCACCACAATGTCAGGGCTAACGCCCAACGACTGAATTGATCGACCCGAGGGTGTGTAGTACCGTGCCGTAGTCAATCGCATCGCACTGGACCCGCGCAATGGCATGACCGTTTGAACCGATCCTTTGCCAAAGCTTTTGGTCCCAACCACGATAGCGCGGCGATGATCCTGCAGCGCACCCGCGACAATCTCAGACGCAGATGCTGACCCCCCATTGATCAGCACCACAATCGGCTTTCCCTGCGCCAGATCGCCCGGTGTCGCATTAAATCGGTCACCGTCCTCAGGATTGCGTCCACGCGTCGAGACTATCTCGCCCTTTTCAAGGAACGCATCTGACACCCGGATCGCTTGAGACAGAAGACCACCAGGATTGTTGCGAAGATCGACAACAAAGCCGTTAACGCCGTCCATCCCACCGAGCGCCTCGACCTCTTCCTCTAGCTTAGAGATCAGGTTGGGTGTTGTTTTATCGTTGAAAGTAGTCACGCGCAGGACAACTGTTTCACCCTCGGTCCGACTGCGAACAGCCTGTAACTCGATGATATCACGGATGATTGAAACGTCGAACGGTTCCGATTCACCCTCACGAACAATGGTGATCACGATTTCTGAACCAACATTGCCGCGCATCCGCTCGACCGCCTTATCGAGGGTCAAACCCAGCATCGATTCACCGTCCACATGAGTGATGAAATCGCCGGCCTCTACACCCGCCTCGGCAGCAGGGGTGCCATCTATAGGCGACACAACTTTGACAAATCCTTCTTCTTGGGTGACTTCGATCCCAAGGCCACCAAATTCACCGCGCGTTTGCACCTGCATCGCAGCAGCGTCATCCGGCGACAGGTAGCTCGAGTGCGGATCAAGAGAAGTGAGCATGCCATCAATGGCCGCCTCAATCAGCTCGCCCGGATCGACCTCTTCCACATATTGGCCCCGAATCCGCTCAAAGATATCGCCGAACAGGTCAAGCTGTTCATAAACATTGGCCTTCGCGTCGTTCTGCTCAGCCAGCAACGGACCGGCCACCTGCGTGGTAGCAACGACGCCCGCCAGAGTTCCGCCCAAAGCGGCCATGATGAATTTATTCATTCTTATCTATCCTTGTCGGTGCGGAACCAATCGAGAGGGTCCTGAGGCACATTCTGCTGTCTTACTTCTATATAGAGCGTTTCCGAGTGGGCGGCACCACCCTCTTCACCACTTATTGAAGGGCTATGTTCGATCTGTTGCGCGGGCAAAAACCCCATCAGGCCCAAAGGCGTTCCTGCCGGGATGATTTGGCCCGTTTTTCCATAGGTAACGCCCAACCCGGCCAAGACAAACAAAGTTTGCGGGCGTGGTTCAAGAATGGCCACCGATCCAAAGTCAAGAAATGGACCCACATAGCGCACCGTGGCTGCAGTGGGCGACGTAACCAACGCGCCGGGCCGCGTTGCCAAAAGGATGCCCGGTCGCGTTACGCCAGCCGCATCCGGCTCGCCCATTCTGCGTAGAATAATACCGCGCGCAGGCATTGGAAGTTCACCAATCTGGTCATCGAGAAGTGGCGGAGTCCAAGCAGAATCGGACGAAGAGATATTGGACAAGCTACTGGAAAAGGCATCCAGTGTGTCGGACGATGCAATTAAAATCGCCGTCCGAACAGGGTCTTCGGTAAAACGCATAGGCAAGTCTGTGCGTTCAGCCATAGCAACGTTCAGCTCTGCCCGTGCAAGCTGAACCTCAGTCAATCCTGTCTGCAATTGCTCTGCAGCGGCCTCTTGCAAAATCTGCAGGGTTTCAACGTCTGTCAGATTCCTGCGCAGCGACTGCGCGCGACTGTTCAGCGCCGGGGTCAATTCAGACAAAAGCATTCCGGCGCGTACTGTTCCGTTGGGCCCGTCTGGGTGCAAAAACACGGTCGGTGCCGGCCCAGGTGTCAACGTCTGCAAAACGGCCAAAAGTTGCGCAATCTCGGCATCACGCGCCTGCAACTGGCCACGCAGCTGAACCTCGCGAATGGCCACACGGCGGAGGCCGATCCGCATTGCCGCCAAACCATCCTCATAAGCCAAAATCGCCTCAGTCAGTGCTTTGACGCGGTCGCGAGCCGTCTCAGCTGCATCCAGACGGTCTGAGGCAGCACTTAGTGCAACACTCGCGTCTCGCGCCACGCGCCCCGCATCTTGTTGAGCAACCGCAGGCAGCGCCAGCCAAAGGTTCAGCCAAAAGGCTGCAAGATATCTCATGTGCGCAAGCTTTGCCCTGTCATTTCTGCGGGCTTAGGCAACCCCATCAATTCCAGAAGCGTCGGCGCTAAATCAGCCAAGCGGCCGTCGCGCAAATCACCTTGAGCGCCAACAAGCGCTACGGGAACTAGATTGGTCGTGTGTGCCGTATGCGGCGCACCAGTATCTGGATCGATCATTTTTTCGCAATTTCCGTGGTCAGCGGTGACGATCATTGTGCCTCCCGCAGCTTGAAGAACAGGCAAAACACGCCCAAGCCCCTCATCCACAGCTTCGCACGCTGCAATAGCTGCGCTTAAATCACCGGTGTGACCAACCATATCCGGATTGGCGTAATTCACGACGATCAGGTCATAGCCTTCATCTATTGCCGCTACGAATTTGTCGGTAACTTCGACCGATGACATCTCGGGCTGAAGATCGTAGGTCGCCACGGCTGGCGATTTGGGCATGGCGCGATCTTCGCCGGCTGCGGGCTCTTCCTCTCCGCCATTAAGGAAAAAGGTGACATGAGGATATTTCTCAGTCTCAGCCAACCTATACTGGCGCAAACCAGCTTTAGCGACCCAGGCACCCAAAGTATTTGCAAGTTGGGGCTTGGGATACGTGGCCATCATATATGATTTATGCGACTCGGAATAATCGGCCATGCCCAAAAGGCACGCCCAATCAGGTCGACCTACGGGATCAAAAGCATCAAAGGTTGGGTCCCCAATAGCCGCCATGATCTCGCGTGCACGATCGGCGCGGAAGTTCAGGCAAAATATCCCGTCGCCATCCCGCGCGCCCGTGTACCCGTCAATGACAGAAGCCGGAATGAACTCGTCCGTCTGTCCGGCATCGTAGGCGGCTTGGACTACTGCCTGGGGCGTCGCTGCTATAATGCCATCCGCACGGACCATGGCTGAAAACGCAGTTTCTACGCGGTCCCAACGGTTGTCGCGATCCAACGCAAAGTAACGGCCTGTCACCGTGGCGATACGTGCGGCAGAGGGCAGGTTGTCCTGCAAGGTCTTGAGGTAGCCCAGTGCCGATTTCGGGGCAACGTCGCGGCCATCGGTAACTGCGTGGATCAGAACTTGCAGGCCCGCGTCTGTGCACGCCTTGGCCGCCGCGATCATATGATTGATATGTGCGTGCACGCCTCCGTCAGAGACAACGCCCATCAAATGAGCCCTGCCGCCCCTTTGCTTGATTGCCCCGATCCATTCACTAAGCTGAGTATTGCGAAAAAAACTGCCATCTTCGATCGCCAGATCAATCTGCCCCAGATCCATCGCCACAACACGCCCGGCACCAATATTGGTGTGGCCCACTTCGGAATTGCCCATTTGACCGTGCGGCAGGCCCACATCGGGACCGTGCGTGATCAAGGTCGCATTCGGGCAGGTCGCCATAATGTGATCATAGGTTGGCGTGTAGGCCAAAACAGGTGCGTTACCTGTGGATTCTGTACGCAGACCCCAGCCATCAAGGATGCATAGAACGACGGGTTTGGGGATTTTCATATGCTCAAAGGCCTTTTTCAATTGTCTGACAGCGTTCTAACGTGCCGATTCAAGCTTGAAAAGAACGCTTGCTAACAGAAGTAAAGCGATTACCGTTTGTCCAAGACCGGGAGGCCCAAAATGAGCGAACACATGCTGATGCACCTTAATGTTGTGCGCCCCGTTGGACCGTTCACGGCAGCGCATCCAAATGCGGTGTACTTCTTTGAACAATTGCCCAAAGTGTTCGCACAGGCCAAGGCCGATGGTGATATGTTCTGGCACAACCACGGGGCTCGGGACCCAGACGGGCGCTATTTGGAAATGACAGACCTGCTGACGCAAAACACGAACGACACAAAAGACAATTTGCACATCATGACAATGGCCGGATGGCGGGATATTGCCGCAATGCACAGGTTTACATACCGCGAGCCAGTGCACCGGGATGGCATGAAAACCCTACGCGATTGGGTGGACCGGAGCGAGGGGCCTACCATGGTGATGTGGTGGGGCAAGCGCGGCACACGCGTTTCATTTGAGGACGCATGGAACAAAATCCAGGCACTCCGAAAAAACGGGCCAGGACCAGAAGCATTCACCCTGCAACAAAGGTTTCCCGCTCCTACCTAATGGGCTGAACACAGCGTCGCTCAATCAGGATTGCTACGTGTGAGACTGATCTTGGACAGATTTGGCGCGCGCTTTTGCTTGGCCAACACGTCCACCGGCGCCCCCCCCGGAGTGAGAATATGGCGCAACAACGCCACCGGGTGCGCTTTCAATGTCAAACGCATCGAAACGTAATCTTCGATCACCTCTTCCCCCAATGTCATCCGCGGCAAAAGCGCTGCAGGCTCATCCACGACCTCGCCGTCGATGTCTGTGGCAAACAGTGGCAAAGCAGGTCCAGGCACTAGCGCCTTGGCTTCCCACAGTGCATCGCGGCGGTTCAGATCAATACCCGCAAAGGCGTCAGCCTCAGCCAAACGCACAATCGTAGCCGGGGGCACACCCGCCCGCCGCCACACATCGCGCACCGACTGGTACCCGTTGCCCCGTGCCGCTGTGATCCATGTGGCGTCTTCCTCGCTTAGCCCCTTGATCTGGCGAAAACCCAGCCGCAACGCCAAGCTACCAGCGCCATCAGGTTCCATGGCATTATCCCGAAAACTACTGTTGATGCAGATTGGGCGCACTTCGACCCCATGTTCGCGCGCGTCTCGCACAATCTGGGCGGGCGCATAAAACCCCATCGGCTGGGCATTCAACAACGCACAGGCAAAGATGCCCGGATGGTGACACTTGATCCAGCTGGAGGCATAGACCAACAAGGCAAATGACGCAGCATGACTTTCGGGAAAGCCATAAGATCCAAAGCCCTCGATCTGTGAAAAACACCGCTCAGAAAAATCAGCATCGTAACCGTTGTGACGCATGCCACGCAGGAAAAGCGTACGAAATTCGCTGACGCTTCCATGTTTCTTAAACGTCGCCAGCGACCGTCGCAGCCGATCTGCCTGATCAGGGGTGAACCCGGCACCGACAATAGCGATTTGCATTGCCTGTTCCTGAAACAGCGGCACTCCGAGGGTTTTACCGAGCACCGCGCCCAATGCATCCGAGGGAAAGCTCACCGCCTCTTCGCCATTGCGTCGCCGGATATAGGGATGCACCATGTCACCCTGAATAGGCCCGGGCCGGATGATGGCGACCTCGATCACAAGATCATAAAAACAGCGCGGACGCATCCGCGGCAGAAAGTTCATCTGCGCCCGGCTTTCCACCTGAAACACGCCAACACTATCAGCCTTGCACAGCATGTCATACACACGCGGATCTTCGGGAGGCAGGGTAGCAAGCGTGAACTCTTGCTGGTGATGCATCTTCAACAGGTCAAACGCCTTGCGGATACAGGTCAGCATGCCAAGGCTGAGCACGTCGATTTTGAGTATGCCCAGAGTGTCGATGTCATCCTTGTCCCAACAGATGACGGTGCGGCCCTCCATCGTCGCATTTTCGATCGGAACCAGCTCGTCCAGCCGCCCCTCGGTGACGATAAAGCCACCGACATGCTGCGACAGGTGACGTGGAAAGCCATTTATCTCATAGACCAGTTCGATGGTCTGCTGCAGACGTCGATCGCGTAAATCGAGACCAATTTCAGCCATCCGTTCTGCCTCAAGCCCTTTGGTCGAGAAAAATCCCCAAAGCTGAGAGCTGAGCGCGCTGATCGTATCCTCGCTCAACCCCATGGCGCGACCCACCTCGCGGATGGCGCGTTTTCCGCGGTAATGGACCACCGTGGCACATAACCCCGCCCGCGCGCGACCATAACGTTCATAGATGTGCTGGATTACTTCTTCGCGCCGCTCATGTTCAAAATCGACGTCAATATCCGGCGGCTCGTCCCGCGCCTCGCTGACGAAACGTTCAAACACCATAGTTCCGATCTCGGGGCTTACGGACGTGATGCCAAGACAATAGCACACCACAGAATTGGCCGCCGACCCGCGCCCTTGGCAAAGAATGTTTCGGGACCGGGCAAAGGCCACGATATCATTTACCGTCAGAAAATAGGGCTCGTATTTCAGCTTGGCGATCAGGGTCAATTCGTGCCTGAGCAGCGCCTGCACACGTTCAGATGCACCTGCCGGATAACGCCACTCCAACCCTGCGTAAGCCAATCGCGACAGGCGCTGACCGGGGGTTTCATCTTCCGTGATCTCGGATGGGTATTCATAGCGCAATTGATCTAGCGAAAAGCCAAGCCCCTGCACCAGCTGCCCTGTGCCCGCAACCGCACCCTCATGCCCAATAAATATGCGCGCCATTTCTAACTTACTGCGCAAACGCCCTTCGCCATTGGCAAGAGAGGCGCGGCCAAGGTTGTCCACACGCTGACCGGTACGGATGGCCGTCAAAACATCTGCCAGTTTGCGGCGCGCACCGTGATGCATGCGCGGAGCAGCAGAAGCGATGGTGGGCAGCCCAAGATCGCGCGCCCTCTCCGCAATCTGATCAAAGCGCGCTCTGTCCCGGCCATCGTAGCTTGGCACCAAAAGCACATGCATTTTTCCAGCAAAGCGGCGCGTCAAACGCCGTGCTGTTTGCACCCAATCGCCCGCGCCGCGCGGCACCAAAAGCGCCTGTGGCCAGAGCAAAAGCTGCACCCCTGCGCTGAAGTCTTCAAGGTCAGACAGTTGGATATCGCAACTACCCTTATCCGTCCTGAGTCGCCCCCGCGAAATAATCCGGCACAGGCTGCGCCACCCCTCACGATCCTTCGGCAGAATCGTAATGGGGGGGGCATCAGAAAATACCAGCCGTGCCGCAGGGATCAAACGCGGTATCGTGGTAATCGTTGCACTCGGGGGTGCTGTCACGTGATTGGGCTTGGGAGGGCCAATCAGACCATAGGCTGCATCAAAGTTCTGACGTTCACGCACCGCCTGCGTAATCTTGCGTGCCTCAGTATGCGCCCGCACAATCCCCGCAACCGAATTATCATCAGCAATTGCAATCGCATCCATCCCCAGCAATGCCGCACGACCAACATATTCCTCGGGGTGGGATGCCCCGGTGAGAAATGTGAAATTCGACTGAGCAGAAAGTTCGGCAAACATGAGATTCTATCTTATATTCATGTTTTGTTCTCATTTCGACTTCTTTTTTTGACAAAATGCAGGTCGCTTCTAATTTCGAGACCGGGCAAAGGTGAACAAGCACAAAGAGACACAGCGTATCAAGAATTTTCCAAAGAGGCTCAATGCTATCGGTATCCATAGCACTCAACCCGCCACATCTGTAACAAGACCTTGTTGCCCACAAGGATTAATGGCTCCTGATCCTAGGTACTTGTCTGTGCTGAGGCCATGGCCCATAAACACGACTGCAAATCTGCAAGCAAGGACTGACCACCATGACCATCCACGCCCCCGAGACCAAGATTGTCAACACGCGCCGCGTGGCTTGTGACGGCGGCGAAGGCGCATTGGGGCACCCCCGCGTCTGGTTGCAGATTTCAGAAGACACCGGGTGGGTTGAATGCCCTTATTGCGACTGCAGGTATATTTATCAGGATGATGCCGCCAGCGCCTGATCTGAACCCCGCCGAGAAACGACGCCGCAGGTTGCGATTGAACCAATCGACACCCGCACCCAATCAAAAATGTAATGCGCCGCAAGGCGCGCCTTTGGATCACGTCTGGCACCGCGCGGCTGTGCGTGGCACAAGTGTTGCACGGCACGAAGGAGACCCAGACAATGACACTTCAGTTCGGCAAAGGTTGTCACCTGCATCTGATCGACGGATCAGCGTTCATCTTTCGCGCCTACCACGCCCTGCCGCCGTTGACCCGCAAATCGGATGGACTGCCAATTGGTGCCGTGAGCGGCTTTTGCAACATGCTTCAGCGTTATGTCGAAGACAACGCTGGCCCTGATGCACCAACCCATGTGGCCGTGATCTTTGACAAGGGAAGCCATACGTTCCGCAACGACTTGTATGATCTCTACAAGGCCAATCGCGAAGCAATGCCCGAAGATCTACGGCCCCAGATCCCACTAACACGCACTGCAACCGAAGCCTTCAACATCGCTTGCAAAGAAAAAGAAGGCTATGAGGCCGACGATATCATCGCCACCCTTGCTGTGCAGGCACGCGATGCAGGCGGCCGCGTGACCATCATCAGTTCAGACAAGGATCTGATGCAACTGGTCGGCGGCGGAGTCGAGATGCTGGATGCCATGAAGAACCGGCGCATTGACCGCGATGGTGTACACGAAAAATTTGGCGTCTACCCCGAACGCGTGGTCGATGTGCAGGCTTTGGCGGGCGACAGCGTCGACAATGTGCCCGGCGCACCTGGCATCGGGGTCAAAACCGCCGCCCTGCTGATCAACGAATATGGTGATCTTGATGCGCTTCTTGAACGCGCCGCAGAGATCAAGCAACCCAAGCGCCGCGAAACCCTGATCAACCATGCTGACCAGATTCGTCTGAGCCGCAGCTTGGTACAGTTGGATGAAAACACGCCATTGGATTTTACCCTCGATGACCTCGAAGTTCGCGCCCCGATCCCTGAACAATTGATGCCGTTTCTGGCAGAAATGGAATTTCGCACCCTGACCAAGCGGATCGCGGACAGGCTTGGCGTCGAGGCACCAGAAATCACAGAACCCAAGCCCACAGAAGCAGCAGACATGCCCGAGGCCCCTAGCTTTGAAAGCGCGAATTACGAACAGGTCTGTAATGCCACGGCGCTGCAAACATGGATCGATGCAATCTATGAACGGGGCTGGGTGGCCGTAGATACCGAGACGACAAGCCTCAACGAAATGATTGCCCAACTGGTCGGTATCTCGCTCGCTGTTGAACCGGGTCATGCCTGTTACATTCCGCTGACACACAAACAGGGTGGCGATGACCTGTTTGGCTCTGACGCACTGGCCGAGGGGCAGATGCCACTTGAAGCCGCGCTTACGATGCTCACCCCGATGCTCGAAGATAGCAGTATTCTTAAGATCGGGCAGAATATGAAATATGATGCCAAGATCTTCGCACAGATCGGCATCACTGTGGCCCCGATCGATGATACAATGTTGCTGTCTTACGCAATGCACGCAGGACTACACAATCACGGCATGGATGCTCTGTCAGAGCGGTATCTGGGCCATAGGCCAATCCCGATCAAACCACTGTTGGGGTCAGGCAAATCAGCCAAGACATTTGATCAGGTGCCAATCGCAGATGCTGTCAAATACGCAGCTGAGGATGCCGATATTACCCTGCGCCTTTGGCAGCAGTTCAAGCCGCAATTGCACCGCGCAGAAGTGACTCGCGTATATGAAACGTTGGAACGGCCCATGGTGCCAGTGCTGGCAAGCATGGAGCGTTCAGGCATCAAGGTTGACCGCGATACCCTATCGCGCATGTCCAACACCTTTGCCCAGAAGATGGCGGGGCTCGAAGCTGAAATTCACGAAATGGCAGGGCGCAGGTTCAACGTCGGGTCGCCCAAGCAACTGGGTGAAATCCTGTTTGATGAGATGGGCATCGAGGGTGGAAAACGCGGAAAAACAGGTGCCTATGCCACCGGCGCCGATGTTTTGGAAGATCTGGCCACCGAACACGAACTGCCGGCCCGAGTTCTGGACTGGCGGCAATTGTCCAAACTCAAATCGACATATACGGATGCGCTACAGGATCATATCAACCCGGACACCGGCCGGGTGCACACATCCTATTCCATTGCAGGCGCATCAACCGGGCGGCTCGCTTCAACAGACCCGAACCTGCAGAATATCCCCATCCGAACCGAGGAAGGGCGGCGCATTCGTGAGGCCTTTATCGCCGAAGAGGGCACAACACTGGTGGCGCTCGACTATTCCCAAATCGAATTGCGCATCCTCGCCCATATCGCGGATATTCCATCTCTCAAACAAGCATTTGCCGATGGCCTGGACATTCATGCCATGACAGCATCCGAAATGTTTGATGTGCCCCTGGACGAGATGACTGCAGATGTGCGCCGCCGTGCCAAGGCAATCAACTTTGGCGTCATCTATGGAATTTCGGGCTTTGGTCTGGCGCGCAATCTTCGCATACCAAGATCTGAGGCACAGGGGTTCATCGATCGGTACTTTGAACGTTTCCCCGGCATCCGAACCTATATGGATGACACCAAGGCCTTTGCAAAGGAACACGGCTACGTGCAAACCCTGTTCGGACGACGCATTCACACACCCGAAATCGCATCCAAAGGCCCACGTGCTGGCTTTGCGGCGCGCGCGGCAATCAACGCGCCGATTCAGGGAACAGCCGCAGACGTGATCCGCAGGGCAATGATTCGGATGCCGGATGCAATTGCAGACCTCCCCGCCAAGATGCTGCTGCAGGTCCATGACGAGTTGCTGTTCGAGGTTGAGGATGCCGCAAGCGGCAGGTTGATCGATGTGGCCCGCATGGTGATGGAAGGTGCCGCTGAGCCGGTCGTCAAACTGGACGTCAAACTTACAGTCGATGCGGGGCAAGGGCGCAACTGGGCCGAAGCGCACTGAGTTGGTTAGCCTTTATTTTACGCCTTTGATTGTCTATTGGCTGGCATAGGACAATACGCTCGACTGATATCTCAGGGCAGTTCATCCGAAGGGATGATACCAAAGAAATGTCCGCCAGACCAAACACCAAACCAACCCTCGTGGTGCACGCCCAAATCCACCAATCGGTAAAAGCTTTTGCGGTCGATCAGTGCCTCAAGGTCAGCGCGGATCAGAACATAGGGCGACGGCTCGCCGGTATTGGCATCCCGGACGACCCGGATCGGGTGATCAGGCCCCGCAACCGCGCTGTCGCCCACATGGGTTTCAAAGGTGAGGGTCTGATCCGAGGCGTTTCCCTTAGCCTCGAAATCAAGCGCAACAAAAGGCGCATCATCGACGGTGATCCCGACCTTTTCCACCGGGGTCACAAGAAAATATTTGCCGTCCTCGCGTTTGAGAATCGACGAAAAGAGCTTGACCAAGCCCGGCCGCCCGATTGGTGTGCCCTGATAAAACCACGTCCCGTCGCGCGCGATGCGCATATCCAGATCTCCGCAAAACGGCGGGTTCCACAGGTGCACAGGCGGCAAACCGCGCGTTTTTGTGGCGCTGATCGACGCCACGAGGCTTTCTGCATCCGGTGTCACGGTTTTTTGTCCGCTCATATGTTTTGCCATTCCGCACTTGGGAGATAAGTTGTGAGGTAGCATATATCCTTGTTGAAAGAGTTGTCATGCCTGACACAGAAAATTTAGTGACCGAAATTGAAACGCTTGAGGTCAAACTGGCCAAGGCCAAGGCATCAATCACGCGTAGTTTCATCGGTCAGGAACGGGTCGTAGATCTTTCTCTGACAGCGCTCTTGTGCGGTGGTCATGGGCTGTTGATCGGCTTGCCGGGGCTGGGCAAAACCCGTTTGGTCGAAACGTTGGGCACAGTGATGGGTCTGGATGGCAACCGTGTCCAGTTCACACCCGACCTGATGCCTGCAGATATCCTTGGCTCAGAAGTTCTAGACACGACAGAGGATGGCACGCGTGCTTTTCGCTTTTTACCCGGCCCTGTGTTCTGTCAATTGCTAATGGCTGACGAAATAAACCGCGCATCGCCGCGCACCCAATCGGCACTCTTGCAGGCGATGCAGGAAAAGACAGTTACGGTTGCCGGAGAGGACCGCCCACTTGGCAACCCGTTCCATGTGCTGGCCACCCAGAATCCGATTGAACAGGAGGGAACCTATCCCTTGCCCGAGGCGCAGCTTGACCGGTTCCTCGTTCAAATCGATGTCTTGTATCCCGACCGCAAAACCGAGCGCGACATACTGATTGCCACAACAGGAGTTGCCGAAGATGACGCGGTGCAGGTCTTTACCAGCGACGAACTACTGGCCGCACAGGTCTTGCTGCGGCGTATGCCGGTGGGCGACAGTGTCGTTGAAATGATCCTCGACCTGGTGCGCGCGTTTCGGCCAACTGCAAGCGATGCCTCGGACAAGGTGCGTGAAACAGTGGCGTGGGGGCCGGGCCCGCGCGCCGCACAGGCCCTCATGCTTGCGGTGCGCGCACGAGCTTTGTTGCAAGGGCGGCTTGCGCCATCGGTCGAGGATGTCATCGATATGGCAAGACCAGTGCTGTCGCACCGGATGGCTTTGAACTTTGCCGCGCGGGCACGGGGTGACAGTCTAGTCGACTTGATTGACGAAACTGCCGCCCACGTCAGCAGGCGCGAGGCCGCTGCGTGATTACACCCCTCGTTCTTCGCAAAAAGGCAGAGACGCAGGCCGCGCACCTGCCGCCACTGCTGGCTCGGGCAGAACATTTGGCCGGTGCCGTTCTGCTTGGGGAACACGGCCGCCGACGTGCTGGCATGGGGGATGATTTCTGGCAGTATCGACCCGCACAGCAAGGCGATAGCCGTCGGATGATCGACCATCGGCGCAGCGCCATGGGAGACGTTCAATTCGTACGCGAACGCGAATGGCAAATCGCGCAATCGGTGATGCTGTGGGTTGATCAAGGCGCGTCAATGCAATTCGCCTCGGCGCGCGATCTGTCGACCAAGATACAACGCGCACGGGTACTGGCCCTTGCAGTCGCAATACTTTTGAATCGAGGTGGCGAGCGCGTTGGTGTCACCGGCACCCAGCTGCCGCCACGACGAGGCAATGCGCAGATTCTGCGTCTGGCCGAGATATTCTCGGAAAATACTGATGAAGAATACAGCCCGCCAGAACACCGGGCCATGATCCCCCATGCACGCGCACTGTTCATATCGGATTTCATGGGCGACATCGAAGGCGTGCGTACCGCCCTGACCAAAGCGGCCGACCGTGGAGTACGCGGCGTGCTTTGCCATGTGCTGGACCCCGCCGAAGAAGCCTTCCCATTTCGCGGCCGGACGATATTTGAAAGCATGGGCGGTACGCTGCAGCATGAAACGCTAAAGGCATCAGATCTGAAAAATCGCTATCTCGAGCGGCTGGCCACGCGCAAGGCCGAGTTGCAGCACCTGTGTGCTGCTGCCGGGTGGCAATATGGGGCTCACCACACCGATAAATCTGCACAATCTGGCCTTCTATGGCTGTGGCGTGCACTGGATGGCGGGCAGATCAGCGCATGACCATGATAGGCCCCCTCGGTTTTGCGACACCATGGTTGCTGACCGCGCTGATTGCATTGCCGATCCTGTGGTTAATCTTACGGGCGATCCCTCCTGCGTCGATCCGCCAACGCTTTCCCGGCGTGGTGCTGCTGTTGGGCCTGCGCGATGATGCGGCTGTCTCAGACCGGACGCCGTGGTGGCTTTTGTTGCTCCGAATATTTGCAATCGCTGCGATGATCATCGCGCTGGCGGGCCCGGTGCTGAACCCGAAAGATACTGCAGAGACAGGCGATGGGTCCCTGCTGATAGCGCTGGACGGAAGCTGGGCTGGTGCGGGCAACTGGCCACGCCAGATGCAGGCCGTTGAGGCAGAACTCCGTCGGGCAGGTGCCGCGGGTCGCGAGGTCGCACTTTTGCAGTTGACCAAGCCCGCACCGCCTGTGTTTCAGGCCGCCAATACAGTAATAGCGCGGCTAGCAGGGATCGTTCCCACACCTTGGCAGCCCGGTCCGGTCGAAGGCATTAAGGCTGCGCTGCCAGAGGGTTCATTCGAGACGATCTGGTTCAGCGATGGGCTGGCTTACCCCAACCATGCCTTCATACTGGCAGCCCTTGAGGCACGTGGTCCAGTCCGGGCGGTGCAATCGGTGCAGGACGTAGTTGCGCTGGCGCCAGCCACCTACAAAGATGGTGTTGTCGAGTTGACTGCCCTCAGAGCTGTGAGCAGTCGGGAACGCGCGGTGAACATTCTTGCCCAAGGGCGCGACCCGGCGGGAAATAAAGCAACACTGGCAACCGCCAGCGCAGTCTTTGGCATCGGTGATTCCGTGGCACGCGCCGCCCTGTCGCTGCCTTCAGAATTGCGCGCACGCGTCACCCGGTTCGAGATACAGCGCGCCCGCTCTGCCGGCGGTGTTACGCTGGTCGACGACAGTCTGCGCCGTCGCGAAGTTGCTTTAATCGCAGGACGAGAGGGGCGCGAGGGCCTCGAACTGTTATCGCCGCTGCATTACCTCGAACGCGCACTGGCACCCACCGCAGATTTGCTAAGCGGTGCGCTGAACGATATTCTGCCCGCCAATCCTGACGTCATCATACTGGCCGATGTGGCCACGCTCGCGGATGGTGAGGCAGACGCCATTGCAGACTGGGTCGAGCGTGGCGGATTGTTGCTGCGCTTTGCAGGGCCGCGTATCGCTAGCAGCAAGGTCAGCCGCACCGGAGAAGACCCGCTGATGCCCGTCAGGCTGCGCTCTGGCGGGCGAAGCGTGGGCGGAGCAATGAGCTGGGGCGCGCCTAAAGCACTGGCACCTTTCCGCGAGGGATCGCCTTTCTTTGGCCTCAACCTCCCGGGTGATGTGGCTGTGACCGCGCAAGTCATAGCGCAACCTGATCCGACGCTGGCCCAGCGTGTCATTGCCGAACTGAGCGACGGCACCCCGCTGGTGACGCGCAAGCGCGTAGGACAAGGCCAGATCGTTCTATTCCATGTCACTGCCAATGCCGAATGGTCGTCACTGCCCCTATCCGGTCTGTTTGTCGAAATGCTGGAACGATTGGCCGTTTCATCAACCAACAGCGGCCCCACAGCCGAAAACCTCAAAGGCACCATCTGGACACCCCAACTGATTATGGACGGGTTTGGCATGCTCACTGATGCGGGTGCCATGCCCGGTGTGGCCGGACCGGAACTGATACGTGCCCCAACCGGCCCCGACTTGCCACCAGGTGTGTACACTTCTGGCGACCAGAGCCTTGCGCGTAACGTTCTACCGTCCGATGCAACGTTAGAGCCTGTTGTCTGGCCTGCTCACATCCCAGTGTCTGGTCTGACCATTGCACCGGAGCAGCGATTGGCAGGTGTCTTGCTTGCTGCAGCAATTGTTCTGATGCTTTTGGACGTGATCGCGTCTCTGGCTCTGTCGGGGCGGTTGGCCCGTGGTATAAACGCAGGGCGGATCGCATCCGTTTGCGCCCTGATAATGCTGTGTCTACCCGGTAATTCCGCAAAGGCGCAACAAGGACCGGCAGCCGTAAGCACCGCCGCAACCGAGGTTGTTCTAGCCCATGTCATCACTGGCAATGCGGATGTAGACAGCATTGCTGCGGCTGGATTGCTCGGTCTGTCAGAAACTCTGTTTTTCCGTACCTCGGTAGAGCCCGATGCTCCAATGGGTGTAAACCTCGAAACAGATGAACTGGCATTCTTTCCAATGCTCTACTGGCCCATAACCCCGGATCAACCGCGCCCCTCACAAGAGGCCTATGCAAAACTGAATGATTATCTGCGTTTGGGTGGATTGATCCTGTTTGACACGCGCGATGCGGACGCCACAGGCTTTGGCACGGCCAGTCCAAATGGCCGCAAACTACGCGATCTGGCCCAGTCGCTGGATATTCCGGCACTGGAACCGGTGCCGCGCGACCATGTGCTGACGCGCACGTTTTACCTGCTCCAGGATTTTCCCGGTCGTCATGCCCGCGGCGAAATATGGGTAGAATCCGCCCCTCCCGGAGCAGAGCAGGTCGATGGTATGCCGTTTCGCAACCTAAATGATGGCGTGACACCGGTGGTTATCGGTGGCAACGACTGGGCAGCGGCATGGGCGGTGACAAAATCGGGCCAAGCCATGTTGCCTGTTGGACGTGGCTTCAGCGGTGAACGCCAGCGCGAACTGGCGTATCGTTTTGGTGTGAACCTTGTGATGCATGTACTGACCGGCAATTACAAAAGCGATCAGGTTCACGTGCCTGCCTTGCTGGATCGGCTAGGTCAATGACGGGCACTGTCCTTTTTGATCCACTTTTACCTTGGCCTGTGCTGGCGACGCTGGCAGGTATCATACTGTCAAGTGTCGCACTGGCCGGCGTTAGGGGCCTGCGCGGCTGGGCGCTGCGTGGGATCGCCGGGGTGATCATCATCGGAGCCTTGTCCGGCCCAGCCTTTCAGCAAGAAGACCGCGCACCGCTGACCGACATCGTGATCCTTGCCGAAGATGAGAGTGCAAGCCAACGACTTGGGGACCGCACCACACAGACCAAGAGCGCTGCCGCAGCGCTCACCGCAGCTCTCGCTGCACAGGGCAGCACCGAAGTGCGCCGCGTCACAATTCCTGATGGCGAAGAGGACACAGGCACAAGGCTGATGAGCGCCCTTTCGAACGCATTAGCCGAAGAGCCGCGCGCGCGCATTGCAGGTCTGATCGCGCTTACTGATGGACAGGTGCATGACAGCGATCTGCCTGTCGATCTGCCCGCACCCCTGCATGTTCTGCTCACCGGACGCAAGACGGACTGGGATCGCCGCCTGCTGGTGAAAAATGCCCCAGGCTTTGCCATTATTGGCGAACCGGTCACGTTGACACTAAGAATCGAAGACAGCGGCGCGGCGCCAACGGATGTTGGTCTTGCCCCAATCGATATTTCGTTGGATGGGGCACCTTCGCAACGTTTCAACCTGCGGATCGGGCAGGATGTAACCGTGCCAATCACCCTGCCCCATAGCGGGCGGAATGTGATCCAATTCACCGTGCCTACTGCAGATGGAGAGTTAACAGATCGCAACAACACCGCACTGATCCAAATGAACGGTATCCGCGATCGGCTGCGCGTCTTGCTTGTTTCGGGCGAACCGCACGCAGGTGGACGCACGTGGCGGAACCTTTTAAAGTCGGACAGTTCTGTTGATCTGGTACATTTCACCATTCTGCGCCCACCCGAAAAGCAAGACGGCGTACCCGTAGGCGAGCTATCGCTGATCGCCTTCCCAACACGCGAACTGTTCCTAGAAAAAATCGACGATTTCGACCTGATCATCTTTGATCGCTACAAAAGGCGTGGCATCCTGCCGTCCCTCTATCTAGACAACGTCGCGCGCTATGTCCGGGACGGCGGCGCGGTGCTGGTGGCGGCGGGGCCAGATTTCGCAGGCGCCAACAGCATCTATCGCTCGCCTTTAGGCAGCATCATGCCAGCCCAGCCTTCGGCCCGCGTGATCGAAGATCCGTTTCAGCCGTCCGTGTCTGATATCGGCCAACGCCACCCTGTGACGTCCGGCTTGCCCGGTGCGGGCGATTGGGGGCGCTGGTTGCGCCAAATCGATCTAGAAACAACGTCAGGGACCGTTGTAATGGAAGGCGTCGACGCGCGGCCACTGCTGATCCTTGACCGGGTCGGCGCGGGTCGGGTCGCGCTGCTGGCGTCAGACCATGCATGGTTGTGGAACCGTGGCTATGAGGGCGGCGGGCCACAATTAGAGCTGCTGCGCCGTCTTGCTCACTGGATGATGAAAGAACCCGAGTTGGAGGAAGAGGCGCTAACAGCCACCGCCAACGGCCAAAGCATGCAGATTATCCGCAGCACCTTGTCAGAAGCAGTTCCGCCGGTCACAATCACTGGTCCAGACGGCACGATCACCAAACTTGAGATGACGCCAAAAGAGCCGGGCCAGTTCGGCACCCGATTTGATGGCCCGCAAATCGGCCTTTACAGGTTGGAAAATGGCAATCAGAAAACAGTGATCGGACTTGGCCCGGCAGCCCCACGCGAATTTGAGGCAACGATTTCAAGTGCAGCCATAATGTTTGACGCCGTGACTGCGGCTCGAGGTGGCATTTTACGCTTGGAAAACGGCACGCCGCGCATCCGGACAGTGCGCGAAGGACGGCCCGCTGCGGGCCGCGGCTGGATCGGGATCACCCCACGCGGTGGCTATGAAACAGTTGACGTGCGTCAGACAGCGCTACTTCCGGCGTGGCTGGTGCTGTTACTGGCTGCCAGTTTCACAATATGCGCTTGGCTGCGCGAGGGTCGCGGCTAGAAAAGTACGACACTGGCGTAAGTTAAACGCTGCGTGGCACGAATTTTACATTCAAGGAAGCGGCGACATCGAAACAGCCGTGCACACCCGTAAATGTACCTCGGATAAGAAAAATATCGTCGGACAGCAATTAAGGCGATCTTCACTGGGGCTGTGGCAAACCTAAGCGGACACCACGGTCGCGAAGCGGGTCAATGAGCCTTGCAAACAAGCTAACAGAGGAAAGGCGCCGCCGCCTCGCAGCTGAACGCCTGCTTGAGCTCAAGCAGGCAGAGCTGTCGGCGGCAAATCGCAAATTGGGCAAACACGCCGCTGAACTGCAAGGCGAAATCGTCGAAACCCGGGCCAAGGTAGCCACGGTTACATCCGAAAACGCGCGCGTCAGATCCCAGCTGGGGCAAGCCAACCAAAAGGTGGAACTGGCAGAGCAACGGCTGTGGCATTCAGTACAGACCATCAGCGACGGCTTTGCGATCTTCAACTCTGAAAACCGCCTGTTAGCAGCGAATGCCAGCTACCTCACTGTCTTTGATGATATAAAGATCATTGCGCCGGGCGTGCACTATGTCACCTTGCTTCAAGTTCTTACAGACGAGGGGATTGTGAATACGTGTACCCTCTCAGCAAGTGATTGGCGGCAAATGATGCTGGATCGATGGATGCAACCAAACCCAGAACCAATTACGGTCCGGTTGTGGAACGACCAATATATCAAGCTGGTCGACCAGCGTGGCGCGAGCGGTGATATGGTTTCGCTTGGTCTTAACATCACCGAAACCGTGGAATACGAAAAAAAACTCACAGCCGCACGGGCAGAGGCCGAAGCCGCCAACCATGCCAAATCGTCATTCCTAGCAAATATGAGCCACGAAATAAGGACGCCGATGAACGGCGTTGTTGGCATGGCCGATGTACTTGGCGATACCAGCCTGAACGAGGAACAGCAGCTGTATGTCGACACAATTAAGAATTCGGGCGATGCGCTGCTGGCGATCATCAATGACGTTCTCGACTATTCCAAGATCGAGGCGCAAAAGCTGGAATTGTACGCAGAGTCCTTTGATTTGGAGCACTGCATTCACGAGATGATCATGCTGCTTCAGCCTTCAGCTCGTGAAAAAGAGATTACCCTTCTTTTGGACTATGACATGTTCCTGCCAACGACATATGTCGGCGATCATGGTCGCATCCGGCAGGTTTTGACAAACCTTATAGGCAATGCGGTCAAGTTCACCACTCAGGGTCATGTCCTGGTGCGGGTCACGGGCGTGTCTGACCCGGCAACAAGCACTGCCGACGTGACAATCGTGATCGAAGACACCGGCATCGGAATTCCAGAGGACAAACAGGACCACATATTCGGCGAATTCAATCAGGTTGAAAACGAACGCAATAGACACTTTGACGGCACTGGCCTCGGCCTTGCGATTTCGCAACGTTTGGTCACACTCATGAACGGCGAGATTTGGGCCAGCCGCGAAGAAGGTATAGGCTCATGCTTTGGCTTCCAAATTCCGCTTGAGACAACCGATCGTATCTTGCCTGAGGCGCAGCCGGTTCCCGATGGGCTTCGCAAAGTGCTCGTCATAGACGACATCTTTGCCAACCGCATTATTTTGCAGCGTCAACTGGAACAACTGGGCCTTGGCGTGATCTGCTGCGCGTCGGGGGCAAAGGCGCTTGACCATATTGACGAAGTTGACCTGATCCTGACTGACCATAACATGCCTGAAATGGATGGACTGGAGCTGGCCACAGCCGTAAGGGCGGCAGGCCATGACACACCCATTCTGCTGCTTAGCTCTAATCCGAGCGTTGCCGCCGCGGATCCGGGGGCGAAACATCTGCATGCAGTGCTAAAAAAACCCTTGCACCGTGCCGATCTATTTGCCCGGTTGCAAAGCGTTGGCCCAATTATTTCCGAGATTAACCTGCCACATGATGGGTCACCCAAGCCCGTTAAGACAGAGCGTAAAATGCGGATATTGGCAGCAGAGGATAACAAGACAAACCAACTTGTCTTTCGCAAAATGGTAAAAGAGATCGAAATTGATCTTAAATTCGCCAAAAATGGGGTTGAGGCGATTGAGCAATTTTCAAAATTTGCGCCCGACCTGATTTTCATGGATATTTCCATGCCCGAGATGGATGGCAAGGAAGCGACCCAAGAAATTCGCAAAATCGAAAAGAAAACAGGCAGCCACGTACAAATCGTAGCGGTGACTGCTCACGCATTGGACGGTGACGACAGAGGCATCTTGGCAGCGGGCGTTGATCACTATTTGACCAAGCCACTACGCAAAGCCGAGATCTACGGCCAGATCGCAGACGCCTGTCCGCACGATGCTATGCCACCCTTTGCCATTCAAGAAATGGAAACTGCCCGTTAGATGCTAGGATAGGGTCGAATAAAAACAAGGCGCGCGTCATCCGATTGATCCGGCTGAAAGATATAGCCACCAGCATCAAAGTCCCGCACATCGTCAAGATTTGTAACCCGGTTCTTGATGATGTGTCGCGCCATCGCGCCGCGTGCCCGCTTTGCAAAAAAACTTACAATTTTAGGGCCCTGCCCTTTGTCTTCCATGAAAACTGGGGTGACCACATTGAGCCTGAGCGCCTTTTCAGCGACTGCGCCAAAATATTCCTGGCTTGCGCAATTGATCAGCATATTGGTGCCAGTTGCCTCGGCCTGCGCATTCAGCGCTTTGGATAAGTCGCTGCGCCAATAGTCGTAAAGAGATCCGCCGCGCCGCGTTCTCAGACGGCTGCCCATCTCAAGCCTGTAGGGCTGGATCGCATCGAGAGGACGCAAAACGCCATACAGGCCCGAAAGAATGCGCAGGTGATCCTGAGCATATGAGACGTCGTCGGTCGACAAGGTCGTGGCATCCAAGCCCTGATATGTATCACCTGCAAAGGCGAGCATGGCCGGACGGGTCACGTTGGCATCTGGCGCATCGGCAAACGCCTGAAACCGATCGCGGTTCAAGCGCGCCAGATCATCGCTCAGGCTCATCAGGGATTTCAGATTGCCCAGCGTCAGATTGCGCGCCGTCCGGGCCAGCCGTACCGCGTCATCTTGCATCTTGGGCGTTGTCATTTCGACATCGCGCTCTGCCCAGTCCAGCCGTTTGGCCGGGGAAATCACAACCAGCATTCTGTCACCCTTTCGTTATTCCGGGAAACTTAGCCCGCCTCGCGCAGGACGTCCAGAAACGCGGGCCCAAAACGCTGGGCCTTGCGATCACCTAGCAGCCGCTCAAGTGCCGCGTCGTCGTCAGGTTGCATCTGAGCAACCCTAGCCAGTTGCGACGCCGAGCAGCTCATTGGTTTTTCAGTACCATCGCGACCGCGTGCAAGATCAGCCTGTACTTCCAGCAAACGATCATAAACATTGCCAGATTTGTGCCCGGCCAGCTTGCGGCGTGTCGGGTGCATAGCCTCAGCCTCGCCATTGATGACAGCCAAAAATGCTTTGCCAAAATTCTGCAACTTTTTGGCCCCAATGCCACTAATGTGCGCCATTTCATCAAGGTTCGCTGGCCGCCGTTCCGCCATTTCGATCAGCGTACGGTCTGGAAAGATGACATAGGCAGGCACTTTGGCCGCCTCGGACAGCCCGCGCCGTTTCGCCTTGAGTGCCGAAAGCAACGGCGCATCTTCTTCAGAAACCATAGACTTGACCGCAGGTCTGCGGGTTGCAGCCTTAATGGTGTCACGGCGCAGAGCGATTTTGTCCCTATTACGCAAGATTGGCAGGGCGGCGTCAGTCATCCGCAGCGCACCGTGCCGTTCGGAATCTGGGCGCACCAGATCGTGGCCCATCATCTGCCGAAACACCGCCTGCCATTGTGGACGCGTGTATTCAGTGCCAACACCGAACGTTGGCAGCCCATCATGACCGCGCTGGCGCACCTTGTCAGTTTCATTGCCAAGCAGGATATCGATCAGGTGGCCTGCGCCGAACCATTCGTCCGTACGTAGCATTGCGGACAGCGCCTTGCGCACCGCCGTGGTGCCATCAAAGACTTCAACGGGGTTCTGGCACAGATCACAATGGCCACAGGTTACATCAAACTCACCGAAATAGCCTAGCAAGGTCTTGCGGCGGCATTCCAGCGCCTCGGCCAGACCCAGCAGCGCATTAAGTCGCGCGTGATCCGCCATGCGGCGTTCTGGCGGGGCTAGGCCTTCGTCAATTTGGGTTCGGCGCAGTTTGATATCTTCAGGCCCAAACAGCGTCAGAGTTTCAGCCGGAGCGCCATCACGGCCCGCGCGTCCAATTTCTTGATAATAGGCTTCAATCGATTTGGGCAGATCAGCATGGGCCACCCATCGTATATCCGGTTTGTCGATCCCCATGCCAAAGGCAACGGTGGCCACGACAATCAACCCGTCTTCCTGCTGAAACCGGCGTTCAGCGATACGCCGGTCATCCGCCTCCATACCGCCGTGATAATGAATTGCGGCATGGCCATCCTCGCGCAGGGCTTGGGCCAGCGTCTGCGTCTTGGCACGCGTCCCGCAATAAACGATGCCCGATTGGCCCTTGCGTGCTGCAGCAAAGTTCAGGATTTGCGCGCGTGGCCCATTCTTGGCAGCAAAGGCGAGATGGATATTGGGCCGGTCAAACCCCTGCAAAAAGGTGCGGGGCTGCGCACCATCAAACAGTTTTTGTACGATTTCGGCCTGCGTTTCCGCATCTGCTGTGGCCGTAAAGGCTGCCAGCGGCACATCGAGCGCGCGGCGCAATTCTCCGATTTTCAGATAGTCTGGGCGAAAGTCATGTCCCCACTGGCTCACGCAATGCGCTTCGTCCACAGCAATCAGGCTGACACCGATGCGGCGCAGCATGCCAATCGATGACCCAGCCGCCAACCGTTCTGGCGCGATGTACAACAGCTTTAGTTCGCCCCGCTCAAGTGCGCTCCAAACGTCCTCAGTTTCTTCTGGGGTATTGCCAGAGGTCAACGCACCTGCTGACACACCCGCCGCTTGCAAAGCGCGTACTTGGTCACGCATCAAGGCAATCAAGGGCGAAATGACGACCGTCACACCGTCACGAATCAGAGCAGGCAACTGAAAGCAAAGTGACTTGCCGCCGCCCGTGGGCATGATGGCCAGCGTGTTCTCGCCCGCGGCCACTGCAGCAACGATCTGTTGCTGACCCGGGCGAAAATCGTCAAAGCCAAATACGTCCCGCAGCAGCGTGGCAGCGCTTGCCATGTTTCAAAAACCTGTCAATTTATGTTCATATGCTCGTGGTCAGCAGAGTCACATTTTACCAGGGCCTGAACAAGTGCCGATCAGGCGAAACCAAAGACCACAGGCAAAATATAAGCACGCAAAGAGATCACGATCAGTAACGCCGCAAGCGGCGCAAGATCAAGCGGCCGCGTGTCGGGCAACACTCGGCGGATCGGACCATAGATCGGATCAAGCAGGCGATTCAACCCATCCCAAATTTGGCCAACCAACTGCTGGTGCAGGTTCAAAACCTGAAAATTAATCAGCCAACTCATGATAATGTGTACGATCATCACGAAATAGACGACGCTCAGGATCAGTTGCAGGGGTCCATAGATGGCCAGCATGGGCAGGTTCCTTTGTTTGTTCAGTGACAGGTAAGTTGTACGGGACTTCGGTGCAAGGATACTTTGACGCACCCCTTGACCTGTCAGCATGCCGTCGCGCTTTTCGAACGGCTAGAGTATGATATGTTTCCTTTCGTTCACCTTATCAAAGATCTGTTCATAGCCCCACAGCAGATGTCGATCGATTCACTGGATACCCACGTGTCGCACCATGTCATATGGCCTTGGGATCTGGATGCATTTGCCGCGTTGAACAGTAGCCGCGCACCAACACTGTATGATCTGGGTCGGCTTGGCATGAGCGTTCACACCGAATTAATCGCAACGCTGAGGAAAAATGAGGCCTGACAATGGCAGGTTTCGGTACCGCAACGGCGACGCCTGCATGCTTTCCAGCGTTTCGATATACACAGCCGGACGATCTGCTGGGACGATAGATTTCTCTATATCGAAAAATCGATGTAGAAACCTGATGAGACAAAAATAAGCTATGCTTTGTACCGGGCCGCCGCAACCAGCCGCGATGGGATTGTCCCTGAGCACAGGCCTGTCAGACCATGGGACTCAACCCTAATCAACATCTGCACCGGATCGGGCAGCCGCTCGTATCAAAACCGAAGCAATACGACCCTGGCCACCGATGCAACACCCAGTTGACAAGCGGTTACATACAGCCGCGTAAACCTTTCCTTGCCTCTTATGTGTTGGCCTGCTTTGATTGTACCAAATAAAAAGGCAGAGAGGACGCAGGCATTGGAAGAGATCAGTCTAAAAAAGCGCATTCGTGGCTGGATGGCATTCGACTGGGCGACACAGCCCTTTTATACCTTGGGCCTTACGTTTATTTTTGGACCATATTTTGCAGGCGTTTCGTTTGAGTATTTCTCGACCATCTATGCTGATGAGGAAACAGCCAAAGCAACCTCTCAGGCCACTTGGTTCTGGGGCCAGACGATCGCTGGGTTGCTGATCGCCCTGACCGCGCCGCTGATCGGGGCCTATGCCGACAGCACCGGGCGACGGATGCCGTGGATCTGGCTGTTTGCCATGCTCTACCTGCCGTTCACCTGGGCGCTTTGGTATACCGACCCATCGGGTGGCAACATCTATTTTATTCTGCTCTGTTTCAATCTGGCCTTTATCGCGGCAGAATTCATGTTGATCTTTGTAAATGCGATTTTGCCAAGCCTTGGATCGACAAAAGAAGTTGGCAAAATATCCGGTGACGGGGCGGCCATCGGGTATTGGGGCGGTGTTCTTGGTCTCTTCATCATGCTTATCCTGTTCGTGAACAAGGGGGACGGCACCACCATAGCAGGGCTCGCCCCTGCCTTTGGTCTCGACCCTGAAAAAGGCGAGGATTTTCGCGCAGTAGGTCCGTTCATCGCAATATGGTTTGCAGTTTTCATGATTCCATTCTTTGCTTGGGTGCGCGAACCCCGGACTGCCAACCGACAGGGTGGGGTAAGTCAAGCGATGGCAGACCTCAAAAAATCCTTGCACGGCGCGTGGCACCGCAAGTCGCTTTTGAATTTCCTAATCGGATCAATGTTTTACCGTGATGCGCTTAATGCGCTTTATGCGGGGGGCGGTGTTTATGCCCGACTGGTTCTAGGATGGGAGATTATGCAGATCCTCGTCTTTGGCATCGTCGGTGCGATCACGGCGGCGGTAGCTACACAAATCGGCGGTTATTTTGACAAACGGCTGGGACCCAAACCGGTGATCCACGTCTGTTGCTATATCCTGATCCTTGTCTGCATTATTATTGTTGGTATGAACCGCGAAAGCTTCTTTGGCCTTGTCGCCATAGCCGAAGGTTCTTCGACGCCGGACATCGTCTTTTATATCTGCGGGGCGGCCATCGGTGGCGCGGGCGGTGCACTCTATGCAGCCTCGCGATCGATGATGGTGCGTCACACCCATCCCGAACGCCCGACCGAGGCCTTTGGCCTGTTTGCTCTTTCGGGTAAGGCTACGGCTTTCCTCGCCCCTTTTCTGATCGGGCTGTTTTCTACCATAACCGGCAATGCACAACTGGGCTACATTCCGGTCATCGTGTTGTTTGTCATTGGTCTGTACCTTTTGCGCAAAGTGCACCCCCAAGGAGATCACGCAACATGGTCAAAATCGGATATTCCATCACCCTGATCCTTGCATTCATCCTTGGGCTTGGAGCCGTAGTCAGCGGCGTGCAAGCCCAGCAATTGGCAAAGCAACAGTTCGGAGCAATGCGTAACGCATCCACCCAAAAAGCGGCACCTTTCGGCAGCTATGCCAAAGGGTGCATCGCCGGGGCTGAACAGTTGCCAGAAACGGGGCCAACCTGGCAGGCGATGCGCTTGTCGCGCAACCGCAACTGGGGGCACCCTGAAACGATCGACTTCATAAAAGACCTGTCCGCATATGCCGCAAAGCAACCGGGTTGGAACGGGCTTTATATCGGGGACATCAGTCAGCCGCGCGGCGGACCCATGCTGTCGGGGCACCGCAGCCATCAGCTGGGCCTTGACGCGGACATATGGATGTTGCCCACCTCACAGCTCAACCTGAGCCGGAAGCAGCGCGAGAATATCTCGTCCGTGTCATTACGTCGGGATGGCGGCGCATACGTGAACACCAGCTGGAGCGGCGCGCATCACCGCATCATGAAAAAGGCCGCACAAGATAAACGTACCGCCCGGATCTTTGTTTTTCCAGGCGCCAAAGTTCAAATGTGCAAGGATGAGAAAGGCAACCGAAAATGGCTCCGCAAGATCAGGCCTTGGTGGGGCCACCACTATCACTTTCATGTCCGACTGGCTTGCCCCAGAGGCGCGCGGGGCTGCGTGCACCAAAGCCCACCCCCTCGTGGCGATGGTTGCGCCGATGCGCAAAAATGGGTCGACGATATTCTCAATCCACCACCACCCAAGCCCAACGCACCCAAACCAAAGCCAAGACGCGAATTGCGCCTGGCAGATTTGCCCCAACAATGCGCAAATGTCTTGGTGTCGCGCTAAGCCTGTTCGGATTTACGGCAACAGCAGAGCCACTGACATATATCCGAAGCATGCCGCTTATTTCTGATCTGCCCACCTTTGGCGGCCTTTCTGCGATTGAAATGCAAAATCCCGGCATCCGCGCAATGGTTCTGTCAGATCGCGGCGCTGCGTTCACGATCACGCTGGATCGCACGGCACAAAGTTATGTAATTGCAGCGGCTCAACAACCACAACCGCATCGCGACAGCGAAGGTTTGGCCCAATCTGACAAGCACATGTTCTTTAGCTACGAAGGCCCGGCCGAAGTATGGCGTGCCGACAAGACAGGTCTGCCCAGGCATCCTGACTTTGCCGACTATCCGCCGAACGGGTCTCTTGAGGCGCTGGCAGCGACCCCTGACGGCACCCTTTATGCCCTGCCCGAGCAATCGGGCGGACGACGCCAACCGTTTCCGATCTATCGTTTCTTTCAGGGCGGCTGGCAGATCATTGGCCTCTTGCCCCGGCATGGTCCCTTTCTGCCCGCCGGGGCGGATATCGGACCAGAGGGGCGGCTTTATATCCTTGAGCGGGCCTTTTTCTTGCTGGGGTTTCGCAGCCGCATTCGGCGCATTAACCTCGAAAATCCCAACGCAGAAGCTGAAACGCTGTTGACCACAGGGCCGCGCGTGCATGACAATCTAGAAGGTTTGGCTGTATGGCAGTCACACAGCGGGGCCACATGCCTCACCCTCGTCTCTGACAACAATTTCTTGGCTATTCAACGCACGGAAATGGTGGAATATGCGCTGACGAAAACGCTTGCAGGCGGCGCGCGCTGTGACTAAGAGGGGCGCATCCCATGATGGGATCAAGTCGCCGCAACCTTGGAAAAACGGGCATTATAATATGACACGCGCACACCTTCCTGGCATCATTGCCATGGCCATCATCGTTGTGGCCTCGAACATCCTCGTACAATTCCTGTTTGGAAACTGGCTGACATGGGGGGCTTTTACCTATCCGCTCGCCTTTTTGGTCACGGATATAATGAACCGCGTCTATGGCGCGGGCCCGGCACGTACTGTTGTGCTGGTGGGCTTTGTCGTGGGCGTTTTCTGTTCACTTGTGGGCACACAGATCATAGGCGAATTTGGGCCAATCGTGACTTTTCGCATTGCAATCGGCTCGGGCCTTGCGTTCCTGACGGCACAATTGCTTGACGTTGGTATCTTTTCGGCATTGCGCCGCGAAACGTGGTGGAAAGCGCCGTTGGTATCGACCATCATCGGCAGTTCGATTGACACCGCGCTGTTCTTTTCCATCGCATTTTCCGGCGCGCTGACGTTCCTTGAGCCATCCAACGACGTATCTTGGGCCGGAGAAGTCTTGCCGATCCTTGGGATTGGCCCGATAGCCCCGCTTTGGGTATCACTGGCCATCGCAGATTGGGCAGTTAAGCTGACATTGGCGTTGATTGCCTTAGCACCTTTCCGCTTTCTAACGGTAAAAGTAATCCGAGCAGCCTAAATGCGTTGACTTTTGATGTGGCTGTGCCAACATTCACGCGAGTTCAACAAATGAAAAGGAGGTGATCCAGTGTCAAGAACGGTATTGGAGAGAGGTGTCGGAACAACTTTGGAGGTCGCCTGCTAGGGCAGCCCCGCGCGGCGCAGACCGCCAAGTTGGTCGGTTGACCTTACCGACACAACCTCCGTAAACCATTCGATTGGGCCGCACCGCAACGTGCGGCCCTTTTTGATGGAACTTGAACGTACCATCGCGCAGCGAAGAACCCAAATAACCATTCTTCCCGCCAAAATTTAGCGAACATCACTTATGCTGTGGATCAATGATGATATCACCATTCAAGACTGGGAGTTGAGCGAGCAATTTATACGCTCATCTGGGCCAGGCGGGCAGAATGTGAACAAGGTGTCCTCTGCCGTAGAATTACGGTTCGAGGCAGCTCGCTCTCCCAGCCTGCCCGGGCCCGTCAAATCCCGGCTCAAGCGACTTGCTGGTCGACGGTGGACGCTGGAAGGTACTTTGGTGATCCAATGTGAGGAGACCCGCAGTCAGGTCCGCAATCGAGACCTTGCACGCGAACGCCTGACAGAGTTGATACGAAAGGCACTTGTGGCACCCAAACGGAGGATCGCGACCAGGCCAACGCTGGGCTCCAAGAAACGTCGCCTAAAGGCCAAGAAAGTGCGCGGCGAGGTCAAAACCATGCGTGGCCGCGTGAACCCTGACGATTGAGCATTACGGAGGATCCCTTTGACTTGCGGGTTTGATTGCAGATGACAGCGGTGCCAAAGCTCGTAAAGTACCCGCATTACCCGCCCTCGTTTTCAGCCACAGGATACCATGCGCCCAACTGATCGAACCGGACTTGCAATTATTCTGAGCCTTGTTGCGCTAACCCTTTTTGATGCGATGGGGTTGGTGATCAAACACCTGTCGGAAACCTATTCGGCCGCCGAGCTTTCTGCGTGGCGCAACCTTTTTGGCCTTATCCCGTCCATTATCGCATTGGCCGCAGCGCGAAGTTGGCATGCAATGGGCCGCACTTTGCGGATCCGGCAGTGGAAGCTGGGCTTAATGCGCGGCTTCATCGTCACATTTGCACAGCTTTTCTTCTATATGTCGCTTGGTCGGATGGAGTTTGCGACCGCATCAACTATCACCTACGCAAATGCTTTGTTCATGACCGCGCTGGCCGTCCCTTTACTCAGAGAGCATGTAGGGTGGGTGCGCTGGAGCGCGGTCATGGTCGGATTTGTGGGTGTTATCTTTGTGATGCAACCGGGGTCAGATACGTTTTCGCTTGATGCACTCCTGCCACTGGGCGCTGCAAGCTGTTATGCATTGGTTGGTGTCACTGCACGACTTATTGACGACGATGTTCCTAGCCCGCTCGTCAGCCTTTATTCATCCGTTGCCGCCGCCTGTGGCGCACTGGTCCTCGCATTGTTACTGGGCGGCTTTACCCCGGTCCAAAGCAGTGCAGACATGGCTTGGATTATAGCTATGGGCGGGTTTGGCGGCACTGCTGTTCTGTTCCTCGTGGTCAGCTACCGCATGACCGAACAAAGCAATCTTGCCCCATTCAGTTACTTTGGCATTCCACTGGCCTTTGGCCTAGGCTGGTTATTTTTTGGTGAAGCTCCGTGGGATGCACTGTTTCCCGGCGCGTTCCTGATTGCGCTCGGTGGCTTGCTTATCATTTGGCGCGAACGCGGTTTGCGCGCAACACGCCAAAACTGAAGTGTTTCACACAACGACCTTGATTGCTTTTTGATCGCCGACACGGAACACGCGCTTATACCGTTCGATTTCTCTCACAAGTCCCATAGCTTTGTTTGGGTTGTCCGACAGTTTGACCGTTGGGCGCCCATTTGCACTGACCGCTTTGCAGACCAGCGAAAACGGCGCAAGCGCGTCAGCCTCTGTCAGACCGGTGAAATCATTGGTCAACATCGTGCCCCAACCAAAGCTTGCGCGCACCCGGCCCTTAAACTGATTGTGAAGTTCTTCAATCTTTGCAGCATCCAATCCATCAGAAAAGATCACTAGCTTTTGTGTGGGGTCTTCTCCGCGCGACCGCCACCAGTCTATTGCTGTTTCCGCAGCGGACGCCGGATCGCCGCTGTCGACCCTGATCCCTGTCCAGCCGGCCAGCCAATCCGGCGCGTTTTTCAAGAACCCTTTTGTACCGAAAGTATCGGGCAAAATGATGCGTAGGTTACCATCATGCTCTTCCTGCCAGTCACTCAATACATCATAGGGGGCTTGCGCCAGTGCCGCATCATCTGGCGCCAACGCAGAATATACCATGGGCAATTCATGGGCATTCGTTCCGATCGCTTCCAGATCGCGGTTTTTGGCGATTAGGCAATTTGACGTACCAACAAATTTTTCGCCCAAGCCTTCGTACATGGCCTGTACAGCCCAATCTTGCCAAAGAAATGAATGCCTGCGCCGCGTGCCAAAATCAGCAACTCGTAATCCGTCCAATTCGCGCAATTTTTCAATTTTTTCCCAAAGCTTCGTCATCGCACGCGCATAAAGCACCTGAAGCTCGAACCTTCTCATTCCGTTAAGAACAGCCCTGCTCCGTAGCTCCATCAAAACAGCCAGCGCAGGGATTTCCCACAACATGACCTCGGGCCATGATCCCTCAAAGGTCAGCTCGTACTGATCACCACGCCGTTCGAGGTGGTAGGCAGGCAGCCGAAGGGCTTCGAACCAGTCCAGAAACTCGGGTGTGAACATCTGCCGCTTGCCATAAAATGTATTGCCCCGCATCCAAGTACTTTCACCGCGGCTCAACGACAGGGATCGGATGTGATCAAGCTGCTCGCGCAGCTCACCTTCATCGATCAGATCGGCAAGCGGGACATGTTTGGATCGGTTAATCAGGCTGAAGGTCACCTGCGTATCCGGCTTGTTGCGGAAAACTGACTGGCACATCAACAACTTGTAAAAGTCGGTGTCGATCAGGGACCGGACAATCGGATCGATCTTCCATTTGTGGTTCCAGACGCGTGTGGCGATGTCGACCATGTGGCGGTTCCTTGGCTTACTTGGTGACCTTGTGCCAGAGGTTGCCATAGGGCTTCAAGGCAGTTGGTCAAAACCAACCCGGTCTTTGGCGGCAATCCATTGCAAAGCAAAGTTCTACCGCTGGCGATCACCATAAGCAGAACCAGACGCAGTACCGGAGCATCACAGCGATCGGTTTCGAATCACGCCTCCAAAATAACACCTGCAGCAGTCATTCCATCCCGTGCTGCTTTCAGTGATCCATCAAGGTCGATCGCACGACATAGATCCATTCGTACGGTGACGTGAAAACCCAGCCTCGCGGCATCAACCGCTGAAAAACTCACGCAGAAATCCGTAGCAAGCCCAACCATCAACAGCTGTGAAATTCCACGGGTTCGCAGGTAGCCTTCCAGCCCGGTAGGGGTTTTATGGTCATTCTCAAAGAAGGCGGAATAGCTATCTATATCTGGCCGAAAACCTTTTCGCACGATGATATCGGCCCGCTCTGTTTTCAAGCTCGAATAAAACGCGGCGCCTTGCGTACCCTGAATGCAATGATCAGGCCAGAGTACCTGCGATCCATAGGGCATTTCAGTCACATCATAATGTGCGCACCCGGCATGTGCTGATGCAAAAGATGAATGCCCCGCTGGATGCCAATCCTGGGTCAAGATAACTGCATCCGCGCCCTCCATCATTTCATTGATTCCGTCAACGATCTCACCGCCTCCGGGCACGGCCAGCGCACCACCGGGACAGAAATCATTTTGTACGTCGATTACGATCAGGGCTGGCATCAGTGTCTCTCCTTATTGGACGTTAGCAGCATGGGGGCCTCAGGCTCTTTTTGCCTAGGCCGCTGAGCGGATCAACCCGGTATGCCTCTTGCAAGCCTGTGGCTTGATGCCCTAATTGCCCACTATGTACATGATTGCTGCGCTATATCACTTTACAAGGTTTGCCGATCCCGCCGCCCTCAAGGGGCCGTTGGCAAAAACTGCGTGCGCGCATGGTGTCACCGGGTCGCTTCTGCTTGCCCCTGAGGGAATAAACGGCACCATCGCCGGCAGCGGTGTGGGCGTTGCCGCTGTTATTTCACATATCCGCGCCTTGCCCGGCTGTGCTGATCTGGAGTGGAAAGAAAGCGCCAGCCCAACACCCCCATTCGGCAAAATGAAGGTCCGGCTCAAACGTGAGATCGTTACTATGGGCCAGCCCGACGTCGATCCGGCGGCCCGTACTGGCAACTATGTGGCCGCCACGGACTGGAACGACTTGATAAACCGCGATGATGTCGCGGTCATCGACACCCGCAACGACTACGAAGTTGCCATCGGCACCTTTGACGGGGCGATCGACCCTAGCACGCAAAGCTTCGGAGAATTCCCCGCCTGGTGGGAAGCCAACAAACACCGGTTCGACAACAAGAAGATTGCGATGTTCTGCACGGGTGGCATCCGCTGCGAGAAGTCGACAAACTATCTGCTCGGTCAAGGTGTACAGGATGTCTATCATCTTAAGGGTGGTATCCTGAAGTATCTCGAAGAGGTCCCTCAGTCAGACAGCACTTGGCAGGGTGAGTGCTTTGTTTTTGATGGACGCGTCAGTGTCGGGCATGGACTGAAAGTCGGGCCACACCTTATGTGTTACGCCTGCCGCCGGCCCATTCTGCCCACAGATCGCGACAGACCCGAATTCGAAGCAGGTGTCAGTTGCCATCACTGCGCCGCAGAAACATCAGAACGCGACAAAGCCCGATTTCGCGAACGGCAAAAACAGGTAGCGCTGGCCGACGCACGGGGCACCGATCACCTGACGGGCCGCATGATCCCCAGCAAGGATTAGAGCGTTACGCGAAAAACTTGAACCACCTAACTCTCACTGAAATCAACGATTTCAGAGCGTTAGAAAATACGCAATGTTTCAGATGGTTTATCGAACACTATAAAGTGCCAATGATCCCTCTTCATCTTGCCAATTAAACTCCGGGGGCGCGCACATGCGCGGGGGCAGAGCCCCCTTTACGGCCTGTACTCCGTCCATTACCCCTAAATTGCACAAGCCCCACCAGATGGCAGGGCTTGTGTGTTCAGAAAATACGCGTTTATCTATTTCTGCTTGTAGCGGGCCTTGATCGGTGCCCACAAACGCTTGTTTGTAAGGTACAACAGTACCGACAGAAACGTCAGGAACAGCACGCCAACAAATCCGGCTTGCTTGCGCGCCATCATCTTTGGTTCTGCCGTCCACATCAGAAACGCTGCAACATCTTCGGCCAAGTGATGCAGGTCATTTGCATGGCCGTCCGCGAATTCCACATCCTCGCCATATAACGGTGGTGCCATCGAGATATAGCCGCCGGGGTAGGCAGTATTTTCATACAGAACTGTCCCAGCTTCTTCTTTCTCATTGCCAGTATATCCGCTGAGTAACGCAGCAATATATTCGGGTCCGCCGATACCCTTCATCAGCTGGTTTATGCCCAGCCCGTAAGGTCCGTGAAAACCCGCGCGTGCCTTGGCCATTAAGCTTAGGTCAGGGGCGTTCTCCAAAGACGACTCAGGGAAGTGGTCGTTTGGGGTAGCCGCGCGAAAGTCATCCAGCTCGGGGTCAAATACTTCGTAGTATTCAGCATAAGCACGAACTTGATCTTTGGGCAGGTGCGGACCACCTTCATCGCTGAGGGTCCGGATCGGGACAAATTTCAAACCGTGGCACGCAGAACAAATCTCGGTGTAGATTTGCAAGCCGCGCTGCAACTGGTTTTGATCGTAGCTGCCAAATGGACCGTCAAAAGAGAAATCAACATTCTCTACGTGACCGCCATCACCGGCGGCAAAGGCTCCGGTGGACAACGCGAACGTCGCCACCATGGTTGCTGCGAGTTTCTTCAACATCTGCAGTCTCTCCTTATTCCGCAGGCTGCACAGAGGGGGCGGAACCCGCACTCTTGGCAGCAACTTTTGCGGCAAAGTCTTGTTCGATGGTATCAGGCTGCGCATCTGGCTTTTCTATAACGCCCAGTAGGGGGAGAATCACCAGAAAGTACGCAAACCAATAGGCGGAACCGATTAGTGCTATGTAGGGATAGATCCCCTCAGCCGGGCGCGCGCCGACCCATGTCAGAACAAAGAAGTTCACGACAAACAGCCAGAACCACCATTTGAACATCGGGCGATATCGGCCTGAGCGAACCGATGACGTGTCGAGCCATGGCACCAGCGCCATTACGACAATCGCACCAAACATGGCCAAAACCCCAAAGACCTTGGCGTCGATGATACCGCCGGTCAGAAAGCTTGCCGCAATAACTACCCAGACGTCCCCGTCAAAGGCGCGCAGGATCGCGTAGAACGGCAGGAAGTACCACTCAGGCACGATGTGCGCAGGTGTAGCAAGCGCATTTGCTTCGATGTAGTTGTCCGGATGTCCCAAATAGTTGGGCATAAAGCTGACCACAGCAAAGAAAACCGCCAAGATAAGCGCCAGTGCAAACAAGTCCTTGATCACGAAGTAGGGCCAGAAGGGCAGCGTGTCTTTTGCCGCGTCTTCCTTAGATGTGCGCCGCACATCTACACCCGTTGGGTTATTATTCCCTGTGGTATGAAACGCCCAAATATGCAGGATGACAAGACCCGCGATCACAAACGGAAGCAGGTAATGCAACGAGAAAAAGCGGTTCAGCGTGGCATTGTCCACCGCTGGCCCACCAAGCAACCAAGTTTGTAGCGCCTCACCAATAAATGGAATTGCTCCGAATAGTCCGGTGATCACAGTTGCGCCCCAGAACGACATCTGGCCCCAAGGCAGAACATAGCCCATAAACGCGGTGCCCATCATCAACAGATAGATGAGCATACCGATGATCCACGTAATCTCGCGCGGGGCTTTGTAAGAGCCATAGTAGAGGCCACGAAAGATGTGCGCATACACCGCAACAAAGAACAACGACGCGCCATTCATGTGCATATAACGCAGCATAGCGCCACCGTTCACGTTGCGCATGATGTGTTCAACCGACGAGAAAGCGAGGTCAACATGGGGCGTGTAATGCATGACCAGAACGATGCCGGTGATGATCTGCAGCGCCAGACAGAACGTCAGTACGATGCCCCAGATCCACATCCAGTTCAGATTTTTGGGGGTTGGAATCATTAGCGTGTCATACAACAGGCCTAAAATCGGCAACCGCTTGGCCAAACCCTTTTCCCAGGCCGCCTTTGGTTCGTAATGGTCGTGAGGAATTCCAGACATTTTTTCTTTCTCCCTTAACCCAGTTTGATCGTGGTATCATCCACGAATTGCGCAACGGGCACTGGCAGGTTTGTCGGTGCGGGGCCTTTGCGAATGCGGCCAGATGTGTCGTAGTGTGATCCATGGCAGGGGCAGAACCACCCGCCAAAATCGCCCGCGTCGCCCAATGGCACACAGCCAAGGTGCGTACACACACCCATCATCACCAACCATTCGCCGGCTTCGTCCAACGACCGATTTTCGTCTGATGCGTCAGCACCAAAAGCTGCATTGGCGTTTTCAGCGCCTTGATCGGGCAGATCACTCAGGTCTACTGATCGCGCTGCTTCAATTTCTTCGAGCGAGCGGCGACGGATGAACACCGGCTTACCGAGCCATTTTACGGTCAGCTGGGTTCCGGGCTCCAGGCTACTCACATCGACCATGATCGACGAAAGAGCCAGAACGTCGGCCGAGGGGTTCATTTGATTGACCAGCGGCCATACGGCGGCCGCTGCCACGACCGCACCAGCACCACCTGTGGCGTAGTACAGAAAATCGCGGCGCTCGCCGTCGTGTTCTTCTTCTGCGTGGGACACGGGGATATCTCCAGTTTCCAACGGTCCTAGGGACCAATACGACTTGTGCCCAGCGCATGAGCGCACGGCCATTCTCACGGTTATTTAGCGGGGTGATGGGCCCACGTCCAGCATACAAACTGGTGCACGTGGTCGCAGGGGGATGGATTAAGCAATTGTAAAGATTCAAGTCCACTCCCGGCGCCTCAGGCGTACATGCCTGCGCTGTAATGGATAAACGTCAACCTGCCGGTCTGGTGGTTTGGCGAGCCACAGCGCCGAAATAAACTGCAAATTTTACACACGGCTTCAGTTGCTGAGTGCGTTTCAGCCAACGGGCGCGGTCGCCTGCATGGATGACCTTTGGGAAAATCCCTCATACCAAGATGCCAAAGCCTCGCGATCACCACGCCAATTGCGCGCATCCAGCCGAAAATCAAGATAGCCCAAAGCACATCCAACAGAGATCTGACCCATTGTCACCGGCCCTGACAAATGGCTTGCCCAACGGGTGTTCAGCACATCAAGGGTGCGGCCAATCTTGTCCCATTGCGCCTCTATCCACGCCTCTGACTGCTGCTCTGCCGGACGCAGGCGGCCTTCGTAGATCATGGCAACACCGGAATCCATAATGCCGTCACCTGTTGCCTCAAGCGTCAGATGATCCCAGCGTCCTGGGCCAGTTGGATAAAAACCGCCGCCAAACAAATCATCCAGATAGACGGTAATCACCCGACTATCATAGAGCGTCACGCCCTCAGGCCGTTCAAGAGCTGGCAGCTTGGCCAATGGATTCGCAATTTTCAATTCAGCGTCAGAGGCCAGCGCGGTGGTAGCCACCGCATGCAGCGCGACGGCATCCGTCTTGTGCAATTCATGCAGCAAAACGACGACTTTGCGCACGAACGGTGACGCTGGTGAATGATAAAGCTTCATGGGGGGTCCTTGTGATGTTTTCTTACCCTAGCAGAGCGTTCAGGCCTGTCCATCTGCGCCGCGCATCAAAGCGGCAAGGATCGCTGTCTCGCTGCCCATGCAAAAGGCTTCCACGTGATCTGCCGCCCGCAAGCGCACGTTGTCAGGCTTGTTTTGGCTCAGCTTCCAGGTTCCTTCCACCGCCGCAATCGTCATACGAAACGGAACGATCTGCCGCATCATGCGATCCAGTACATCTGGTTCCATTTTTGTGGTCTTCCAAGGGGCTTTGGGCACAAATTGGTTTTCGAAATAGGCCGATTGGCGATCAAGCAAATCACGCATTTCATCTTGCGGACGACGCTCCAGTAAACCGCTCAAATGAACGGCGACATAGTTCCACGTGGGCACCTGATCCTCGACACTGTACCAATCTGGAGAAATATACCCATCGGGCCCGGTGACCGCGATTTTGGCTGATAATGGTGCTTTCAATGCGCGTGCAATCGGGTTTGACCGGACAAGATGCAAATCGATCACACCGCCCGCATCATCAATCAGAAACGGAATGTGCGACAGCATCGGTTCCTGCGTGCCATTCACTGCCAGAATGCCAAAGCCGCGTTCGCGGGCAAAGGCGATGTTGCGTGCATCACTTTCGGTATGAAAAATCAGATTCGGGTGCATGTACAAGCCTTTTGGGACGCTAGGTTTGTCTTGCCCGTGGTACGGGGTTTTGGCAAGCTGATCCTGTTCTCAGGGCGGGGCGGAATTCCCCACCGGCGGTATGTGAATTTATTTCATGAGCCCGCGAGCGCCCCGTTTTGGCGGGGGTCTAGCAGATCAGGTGAGACGCCTGAGCCGACGGTCATAGTCCGGATGAAAGAGAACGCATAGGATCAGCCCGCTACTGGCGTTGGTCACTGTGCGCAATCGCCTTGGGTGACGTGTCGAAACCAAAAGGAGATTGATATGACACACACCCGTTTTGCCTTTGTCAAAGCCCGCTGGCACGCCTCTATCGTGGATCAGGCCTATACCGGTTTCACCGAACTCATTCCTGGGGCGCAGATCGACAGTTTTGACGTGCCCGGTGCCTTTGAAATGCCGCTGATGGCCCAGACGCTTGCCCAAAGCGGAAAATATGATGCCATTGCGTGCGCCGCGCTGGTCGTGGATGGCGGGATTTACCGGCACGATTTTGTCGCCTCTGCCGTTGTGCATGGTTTGATGCAGGTTAGTCTAAAGACGGATGTTCCAATTCTGTCCGTATCGCTGACGCCGCACCATTTTCAAGAAACCGATCACCACATGGCGATTTACTCTGATCACTTTGTGATCAAGGGGCGTGAAGTTGCACAGGCGGCGCTTGGCATATGCGCAGCGCGCGCAAATTTTAAAGCACTATGCGCAGAAATTGAATCGCCTAACGCTGCCTGAAATGAAAAACCTCAAAGCATCAGAGGATGTTTGATGTTTCAGGTGTTTCAGCGGGCGCTACAGGCGAAAGGCAGCCTAGGTTCCAAGGTAAGCACGCAAAGCCATGGGCGGGTCGGTCATGATATCTGAAACCGACCGTGGCGCATGTGCCATCCCGGCATCTACGAAGATGACCTCATCAGCAGCCGCTTCTGCATCCTTGGGATCGTGGGTGATCGTGATAACTGTCGCTCCGTTCTCCTGCACCAAGGCCGAGGTTAGCGCGAGCATCTCCGCCCGCAATGCCGGACCAAGTGCTGCAAACGGTTCATCCAGCAAAACAAGCGGTTTTGCCTGTGCCAATACACGGGCAAGAGCCGCACGGCTTTGTTGCCCCCCCGAGACGTCCCCCGGCATTCGATCCTCAAAACCGGCGAGGCCAACACGATCCAATGCAGCATGAATCCGAGCACGTTCAGGTGCCGTTGGTCGCAAGGATGGCCGCAGGGCAAGGCCAACATTTTGTGCCAGCGAGAGATGCGGAAACAGGTTTCCATCCTGAAACAGCATGGCAACACCACGCTCGTGCGGCGGTTCCCTCGTCACGTCGTGTTCATCAACGAAAATGCGCCCTGATTTTATTGGAACATAGCCACTGATCGCACCAAGCAAAGTTGATTTGCCAGCGCCTGATGGCCCGATGACCGCGACATGCCGCCCACTCTGCACAGCAAAATCAGCGCTCAGAGCAAAATCACCTTGCGATACATTCAAACTTTCAACGCGCAGCATGTCGTCCCCAGTAATCACAGATCCAGAACAGGCATAGCGCCAACGTCAAAAGCAACAGCGCTGCACCCGATGCAGCATCTGTCCGATAACTGCCCATCAGTCGATACATCTGCAAGGGAAGAGTTGCCACTTCGGGATCTGCAAACAAAGTCAAAACACCCAGATCACCAACCGATAATGCGGCGGCCAGCCCGGCGGCAAAGCCAAGGCGGAGACGAATACGCGGCAGTAGGACAATCCGCCACAAGGCCAAACCCTGCAGACCCATCGCCGCACTCAGTCGGCCATAGTCAGCAAAGATTTGACGCAGCCCCGGCACCAAAATGCGCACTGCAAAGGGCAGCGCCATCATTGCGTTCACCACCGCCGTGACGGGCAGAGCAAACAGACGCGGGTCAGCAACAGGATAGATCAGGATGAACCAGCCGGTCCCGATCATTAGCGGCGACGCAGCAAGGCCCAACAGGGTAATTGTCTCTGCCCGGCCACTGTCACGTTGACCCAGCCAAGCGGCCACAGGCAAGGCCGCGGCGACCAGCAAGACCGTGCTTAGCAGAGCAACCCACAAGGATCTCCAGGCTGCCAGCCACACTGACGCAGGCATCTCGCCCAGACCGATGACGCCTTTAATCACCACTGCACTTATTGGCAATAACAGGAACAGTGCGGCAACGACGATCCATATGGCATCCATCGCCCGGCTCAGCCGCCCACGCACGTCCCAGCGCCGCACTGGCCGATCCAGCCCCGGTTGCAGCGCCAAAGGCGGCAAAACCCAAAGTGCAATCACCGCCGCTGTCCCAGCGACAACCAATTGGACCAGCGACAGTATCGCGGCCCGGCCCAGATCAAAGTCGAACCGAAACGCTTGGTAGATTGCCAGTTCGATCGTGGTCGCGCGCGGGCCGCCACCCAACGTCAGCGCCACGGCAAAGCTGGTCAGGCAGATGACAAAGACAAGGGCGATGGCTCCGGGAACGGTCTGTTTCAGCATTGGCCACTCCAGCGCTTGAAACACAGTGCGCGGCGGCAGACCCAACTGACCCACCAGCCGAAACTGTTCTGCCGGGATCGCTTGCCACCCATGAAGGATCAGCCGCGTTGCGAGCGGCATATTGAAAAAAACGTGCGCCAGTACAACGCCTTCAAGCCCGTAGATAGAAAGCGGCGGCAGGCCAAACAGCCCCAGGAAATCACTTATCCAGCCCGCCCGTCCATAGACGGCCAATATGCCAAGAACAGCCACGATGACCGGGAGAATAAAAGGCGCGCCCAGTAGGGTAACAAGTGCTGCCCGACCGAAAAAGCGCCGCCGGGCAAGAGCGCGCGCGACCGGCACGGCAAATACGACACTGAATAGCGCCGACAGCACCGCCTGCCAGACCGTAAACCGCAGCACAGCCCAATCCGATGCGCTGAATTGCACAGGCCAGTCCGCGCGAGACATAACAGCCAGAAGCGCGGCAAGGATCAGCCCAAGGACTGTCCCTGCCGCAATCGGCCCGCCGAAAACGGCAGTTTTTATTGTGCGAGCGCGTTGCGCCATTCCGCCAATGCCCCGTCCCGTGCGGCAGCCGCGTCCTCGGGGGACAAGAGCAATGATGATGCTGGTGTGATCAACGTCTCAAACCCATCGGGCAAGCCTGCTGTGGGCGTCACTGCCGGGTACATCCAGTTAGTGGTGGGGATGATCGATTGAAAGGCGTCGCTGACCATGAACGAAAGAAATGCATCGGCCAGTTCGGGCTGGTCACTTGCCGCCAGCTTGCCCGCAACTTCAACCTGCATGTAATGCCCTTCATCAAACAGAGCCGCAGCCTTGCTCGCGTCTTCCTCTGCGATTAGGTGGTAGGCAGGGGATGTCGTGTAAGACAGCACCATGTCAACTTCGCCATCAAGGAACAGGCCATAGCTTTCGGACCAGCCTTTGGTGACTGTCAGCACATTGTCCGATAGGCCTGACCAGATCGCAGTCGCTTCGTCGCCGTAAGCCGCCTTGACCCACATCAGTAGCCCAAGGCCGGGTGTTGAAGACCGTGGATCTTGAATTGCGATCTTCAGGTCGCTGTCGGCCAGAGTGCGGAAATTCGTGGGCGCGGTCATATCGGTGTTGTGCACGAAAGCAAAATATCCCCAGTCATAGGGTGCAAACGTGTCATCGCTCCATGATACGGGCAAAGTATAGTCGGCACTCACCGAATGTGCGGCAAATAATCCGGTTTCCTTGGCTGCTGCCAAGAGGTTTGTATCAAGGCCAAGAACAATATCCGCGTCAGAGCGCGCACCTTCCAGCTTGAGCCGTGCCAAAAGCGCGGCGCCATCGCCGGCACCCACAAATTGCAAATCACAGCCGCAGGTTTCTTCAAACGCGGCTTCAACAGCGGGGCCGGGACCCCAGTCGCTCACAAAACTGTCGTAAGTGTAGACTTTTAAAACGGGCGTTTCCGCCCAGGCCGCAGTTGCACAAAGCACAGCCGCTGTTGTAATTAGATACTTCATCGCATCCTCCAATAGAGAAGGCGGCGGGATAAGGGTCTTGGGATGATCCAAACCTTCCCTCCGCCGGTGTTAACCGGTTCAGGTTCAACGGGTCCGCATCATTGCATCTCAGCTGTCGCCAGCCCCCCGAGGTACTGCAATCATTAGAGCGGTTGCTAAAGAACCACAAGACCGCGTAGCGCCAAGTCGGACTGAATTCGTAAAACTGGCAAAATAGCGACTTTTTACCAACGTCAATTTTCGCGCCCCCTTGAGCGACAAAAACGGCGTCAAACATATAGGCAAAAGCTTGTATTTTTTGCCTATGTGTCTGGATGGCCGTCAGCAATGACTTTCAATTTCCGCATGGGCTTTGTATCTGTCACGAGCAATCTGGAGCCGCCCCATGTCGATCAACAGCTATGGCCATCTTTTCCGCGTGACCACTTGGGGCGAAAGCCATGGGCCTGCCTTGGGCGCATCGGTCGATGGCTGCCCGCCCGGCGTTACCATTGACGCCGCAATGATCCAGAAGTGGTTAGACAAACGCAAACCGGGACAAAACAAGTATACGACGCAACGGCGCGAAGCAGACGAGGTCAAAATTCTGTCCGGCGTGTTCGATGGGGTCACCACAGGCACGCCTATCCAACTGATGATCGAAAACACAGATCAGCGGTCAAAGGATTATGGTGATATTGCCGAAAAATTCCGACCAGGTCACGCCGATATCACCTACTGGCAGAAATACGGCATCCGCGACTATCGCGGCGGCGGTCGGTCTTCTGCCCGCGAAACGGCAAGCCGCGTGGCTGCGGGCGGTCTGGCTCGCGCTGCTCTGGGCAAGCTTGCGCCGGGCATCGAGATCAAGGGATATATGACCCGCATGGGCATGCATGAAATTGACCGAAACCAGTTCGATTGGGACCAGATTGACCAAAACCCATTCTGGGTGCCAGATGCGGACGCAGCGACAACCTGGGCGACCTATCTTGACGGGCTGCGCAAATCCGGCAGCAGCGTCGGTGCCGTCATCGAAGTGGTGGCGCGTGGTGTGCCTGCCGGCCTGGGCGCACCGATCTATGGCAAATTGGATACCGATCTGGCTGCGGCGATGATGTCGATCAATGCGGTCAAAGGGGTCGAGATCGGCGAAGGCATGTCAGCGGCAATGCTCACCGGTGAGCTGAATGCTGATGAGATCACGATGGGGCCTGCCGGGCCGGAGTTCTCGTCCAACCATGCGGGCGGCATACTCGGCGGCATCTCGACCGGGCAGGATGTCGTCGTGCGCTTTGCCGTGAAACCGACATCAAGCATCCTGCAAACCCGCCGTACTATCACCAAGTCGGGCGCAGCAGCCGAAATCATTACCAAGGGCCGTCACGATCCATGCGTGGGAATTCGCGCAGTGCCTGTAGGCGAGGCAATGATGGCCTGCGTGATCCTGGATCACTTGCTGCTTGACCGCGGTCAGACCGGCGGCGCGCGTGGCGCGATAGGCTAGGTGGAGAAAGGGCGCGTTTTCTCACCGTACACGTCCGCTTCTGTTCACCCAAATTGCGAATTTATTTGAATACGAAAGATATCTGTTCAGTACGCCGAGTAGCGCTCTAGCCGCTGTTCCAAAGTGCCACTGTGCAGTTCAAACATGTGGTTGTCGTAGTCATAAAAGTAAATCGATTGGCCTTCGCCTTCTACACGTGTGCGACCCTCGCGAACTTTAAGTCCAAGCGCGTTTATGCGCCGAAACCTGTCGCGATATTCGGCAGGTAAAATTTTAAATGCCACATGATTGTAGTTTTTGTGGGCAATGGTTCGCCCTCCATTATTGCGACCCACGTACCCGCAATATCAAAGAACCGTTCCCTGAACAGCGAAAAAGTCTTGTCTCCGCTGTCATAAATTTTGTTTGCGTCCAAAACCTGTGTCAGCATCTCTTCCATTTTGCCGAGATCGCGTACAACGAATGTTATATGACTCAGGCCTTGAACCACTGATCAGCATCCTTGGTAATTTTTTCTGGCACAACAGAACACATGTGCACGACGTCAGCAATTTACCCCTGTGCCAAAGTTGGTGCGAGATTACGCTGCCACTTGTCATTGCAGCGACAAAGCGCCAAGGGTCGCTTTATTATGCAACAGCCCTCAACACAGCATCGACCTGGAACAGCAATTGCGCTCAAACTGTTGGCGGTTTTCCTGTTCATAGTGATGGCGGCGATGATCAAGGCCGCAACGCATGATGTCCCGCCCGGGCAAGCGGTATTCTTTCGGTCCCTGTTTGCCATGCCGATCATCGTCGGTTGGATCTGGCAAAAGGGTGATCTGCGGGAGGCGCTTGTGCCAAACAATCTGATGGGCCACGTCTGGCGCGGCGTTTTTGGCACTTCGGCTATGGCGCTCACCTTTGCAGGGCTGGCGCTTTTGCCACTGCCAGAGGTGACGGCCATTGGCTATGCCACACCGATATTCACCGTCATACTTGCTGCCCTTATGCTTGGCGAAAAGGTACGGATTTTTCGGATCAGCGCTGTTGGGCTGGGATTGATCGGCGTGATGATCGTCATGTGGCCGAGACTGAGCCTTGATGCCGACACGTTGTCTACAGCGGGCACATTGGGCGCCTTAATGGTACTGGGCGCGTCGCTTTTGCGCGCCTTGGTACAGATCCACATTCGCACGCTGGTAAGGACCGAACACACCGCTGCCATCGTCTTTTACTTTTCGCTTACCGCAACGGTTCTCAGCCTTTTGAGCCTGCCATTTGGTTGGGTATGGCCCAGTCTGACTGATGCGAGCCTGTTGATCGGCGCAGGGCTTATCGGCGGGGTCGCTCAGATCATGGTCACATCCAGCTACCGTTTTGGCGCCGCATCCATGCTGGCCCCGTTCGACTACGCATCACTCATTTTTGCGGCAATCATTGGCTACGTTATTTTTGCAGAAATACCAACTGCGCCCACCGTCATTGGCGCGGCGCTGGTGGTGCTGGGCGGCATCCTGATCATCTGGCGCGAACGTCAACTGGGCATGGACAGGCGCAAGGCACGTTCTGTGACCGACCCCAAAGGTTAAGACAGGCCAGCAACCGTCGAAAATGCAGCCGTCGCGACGATGACGGTTATGGCGGCAAAACTTTCCCAACGCAGACTGCGGCGTAAAGCATCCGCCGCACCGGCATAATCTTTGGCCAGAATAGGGACGTGGCGCACCTTGTTCGCTGCACCCAGGCCCAACATTGCAGCAACGCCCGCCAGCTTGAGCATGAGTGTTATCCCATAAGTACTGGTCCATAAGTCGCTTAAATTTTCCAGCAGCGTGACGGCCATGATCCCCCCGAGCGCGATCAGCACCGGAATCGAAACCATCGCATATTGGCCAAATTCTTGGGCAACGCGTTTCGTTTCGGTCCGGTTTGAATGCGCCAAAGCGTGAAGTGGCCCCAGAATACCAACCCAATAAGACGCAAGACAAAGATGCAGAAACAGAACCGTGTGCAGAACAAATCCATCCTGATCCGCCACGTGACCCACGGCGCTAAAACCCGACAGCATGACCAAAGCCCCGGCTATAGCAAGTGGGCGGCGCGCCCATATCCGTGCCGCGAGCATCAAGATTGCGCCCGTGATTTGCAATGCAAACGCATTGCCTTGCGGCGTGACCCACAACAGGCCCAGAATGGCAGTATCCCACATGCCAGAGACATCGCCGACCAGCATCGCGGCTTGCGTTGCATATCCCCCAAATGCGCCAATAAGGGCTAAGCCAACGGGCATCGTCCAATCAACGCGCAACCGGTGCAGAACTGAGACAATCACCAAGCCACCAGACAACAAAGCGCCAAGCAACAGCACAATTCGGAAGAATACCGCCAGAAGTTCAATCATCTTCAGTTGACCACGAAACCAATCGTCCCTTTGACGCTGTGGCCATCTTCGCTCAGCCCGCGCCATTCGACTTCATACGCGCCAGGCGTCATCTGGGGCAAGTCTACAACGATTTCTCGACCAAAGCCCCTCTGTTTTGGCAGCTTCAATTTGCTGCCATCAAGTCTGATCGCTGTCAGCCGCAATCCCTTTTGGAACCTAAGCGTTATCGTTTCGGGCGCATCGGTTAGGATGGCATTCTGCGCTGGGTCACTGGCCCCAAGGACTGAGTGCGCGCGTGCAATTGGTGGAAGTAGCAAAATGGAGACGACAACGAAAAGGGTCAAATATTTCATGATCGCAGTTTGATGTATCCAGCAGGGGCAAGGTCAAGCCCAAAGATAACCTCTTGCGCATGGTTCAAGGGCGGTGACAGGCCGACGCTTCGATCACGAGCCCATCAGAGCCAAAGCGCAGTGTTTCTGCGGCCAGAACATCCCGCTGATTGCGATAGGTGATCACCATCATCCCATGACCGCGCAGCACATCAACAACCACAAAAGAAAGGTCCGGCTGAGCGGCCAATGCCCGATGCCAATAGTCTCGCAGCGCTATCTTTCCATGCAATTCGCCATGCCCCACCAGCCGCATTGCTTTTTGCGACCGAAACACAACATTTGGGCTGTAATGTGCCAGAATGCGGTCAAGATTATGGGAATTCCACGCAGCTTCCCAGTCTTCCGCAAAGGCGTTGACATCCAAAAGTTATGCCCGGACCATCTTTTCGTAACCCTCGGAAATGTCACGGGTGATTGCGCCAACTTCAAAGGTGTAATCCGCAATTTCACCCACGGGCGTGACCTCAGCTGCGGTGCCAGTCAACCAGCACTGTTCAAAACCTTCTAGCTCGTCAGGCATTATCACGCGCTCATGCACGGTGATATTTCGATCTTTGAGCATACCAATGACAGTTTGACGTGTTAGGCCATTCAGGAACACATCCGCCTTGGGGGTGTGCACTTCTCCATCCTTGACGAAAAAGATGTTAGCGCCTGTGCATTCGGCAACGTAGCCCCTGTAATCCATGAAAAGGGCGTCCGAGCACCCCTTGGCTTCGGCTGCGTGCTTTGACGTGGTACAGATCATATAAAGACCCGCCGCCTTGGCATGCACGGGCGCAGTTTCAGGCGAGGGACGTTTCCATTTGGCGATGTCAATCTTTGCGCCCTTGAACTTGGCGTCACCATAATAGTTGCCCCACTCCCAAGCTGCGACGGCCAGATGGACCGGGTTGCGCGCCGAGGCAACGCCCATATCTTCGCCAGCGCCACGCCAGGCAACCGCCCGCACATACGCATCGGTCAAACCGTTTGCGGTCAACACCTGCTGCTTGGCAGCTTCAATTTCATCGACAGTGTAAGGGATCTGGAAATCCAGTTCACCCGCGGAATAGTGCAGTCGTTCAGAATGCTTACGGCTCAAGAAAATCTTGCTGTTGTAAGCGCGCTCTCCCTCAAAGACCGAACTGGCGTAATGCATGGCATGGGTCAGAACATGCACATTTGCGCTGCGCCAATCGACCATCTGACCGTCCATCCAGATTTGCCCGTCGTGATCATCATATCCAGCCATATCAGACCCTTTCTTTGCATAAATTGCGCTCTTAGGTCCGGTTCGGTCATAAAGTTGCGCAAAAGTTGTGATTCGATAGTCCTTCACCCTTGGAATGTCAACAAGGCTGACATAAAGTGTCATCAGTCAAACAACGATCCGCGGGGACGAAATGGCAGATGGACGCTCAACCGCCGCCATTAGTGGTGAAAATCTACTTTTTTTGACCGATGAGCAGCTGCGCCAAGGGATCGAAGCGATGTTTTTCGCCTATCGGGGCTTTACTGCAGACCCCGATCGGATCCTGTCCGAAAAGTCCTACGGGCGGGCACATCATCGGGCCATCCACTTCATCCACCGCAGTCCCGGA
>JAQWVA010000029.1:0-10215 GCA_029250205.1 Tateyamaria sp. | reverse complement strand
TCACCGGCTTTGAAATCGGGGATATCTGCCCCAAGGGCGGCGATTTGTTCCGCCTCAATCTGTGCGATCACGTCCATAGACCATCACTCCATTTAGACTCGTGGTTTTTCCACGAAGTTTTGCGCGCCTCAGAGCTCTTGGTCTTCACCGGGTCCGCCAGAAGCGCCCGCCAGAGGTTAGGTCATCATTCCTTGTGTACTGCCTGTGCGTTGACCAGATACATCGAAGAAGATGCGCCAACGCAACAAGCCCCGCACCGGGAGAACCCGAGTCGGAATAACGGGTGTATAGGGGGCAAGATGTCTGCGATCAAGCCGTCTTGTAACGGCATGGGTTTGACGGCGCGCACCCGTTAAAGATAAGGGCCAAATGCCTGTGGCCTGTCTGGCCATCTGTATCGCAAAGCTCCAAACCCTTGGCGACTGCCAGTGGTAGTCTTTATTGGCACGGCGTGAGCGACGTATCTGTGTTGATCCTAGCACTTAGTGTTATCGGTTTTGGACTTATGGGCGGCCCACAGGTCTGGGCGACGCTCTTGCGTCAGTTTCTTGGACATGTCTTGCCGCCACTCTGCGATTTTACCGTGATTGCCTGACATCAGAATTGGCGGGATATCGCGCCCTTCCCACGTTGCAGGACGGGTATATTGCGGATGTTCTAAAAGCCCGGCTGAGTGGCTTTCATCTATGGTGCTTTCTGTGTTGCCCAGCACGCCCGGCAGCAACCTAACAGTTGCATCCAGCATTGCCTGTGCTGCGATTTCACCGCCAGTCATTACAAAGTCGCCCAGAGACACTTCGGTCACCCCAAAATGTTCAAGAACGCGCTCGTCAACACCCTCAAACCGACCGCAAAGCATGGTAACGCCCGCACATCGGGCAAGATCACTTGCCATGGCCTGATCAAAGCGGCGCCCTCGCGGCGACATGTAAAGGATCGGCCAGCGCCCGCGCGCATGTGTTTGGGCCTCTGCCAGTGCTGCGCTGACCACATCTGCGCGCAGCACCATACCGGCCCCCCCTCCTGCGGGCGTGTCGTCGACGTTGCGATGTTTGCCGATTCCGTGTCGGCGCAAATCATGGGTGTGAAGCTGCCACTTTCCCTCTTGCAAGGCCTTACCAGTCAATGACGCCCCCAGAACGCCGGGGAATGTTTCGGGAAAAAGTGTTGCGACACGGGCCTGCCAAACACCAACAAGGTCGGGGGCCTCGTCCATGAGCGAAGACGGTTTCAGTGTTGGACGAATCGCCTTGCGGCCATGTGATTTAGTCGGAGGATTCATATGCCTGCCCTGGCGAGGATCGCCGATTTGGCCGCCGAGTTTGCAGCTTGTTCAGGATATGCGCGATTTCAGGCCAAAAGATCAAGCAACACGGCAGCGCACGACTCAATTGGGGTGGCGTTATTGCGTGACTGAGGCCCTTGGCGCCAGTTTCTTGGGGTAGTGGTAAGAAGATGATCCAAAGAGGGATGGCTCAGAATAACCCCTCTGGTGGGTCAGCAACAATCCGGCCTGCTTCCAGATTAATGGTCGGCACCACGGCGTGAGTAAATGGCACCAAAACTGTCGCTGCCGCTCCGGGCGCTAAAACTTCCAAAAGATCCGCAGCACCGTGATTGAGGACCGTTTTAACGCGGCCGAGTAACGTGCCGCCTGTGTCAAAAACCTCAAGCCCGACTAGGTCACTGTAGTAGTATTCATCGTCTGGCAACGAAGGCAGCTGATCACGACGCGCGAACAGCTGGGTTCCGCGCAGCGCGTCCGCCTGTTCCTTGGTCGAGACGTCCGCGATGCGCGCCACAAATCCATTCTTCATCGGCCTTATCAGGGCCAGCGCGAAACTGTGGCTACCGTCCTCAGTGGTTAGGGGGCTGTAGCCCTCGATATCTTCAGGCACGGCGCAAAAAGACTTTATGCGCAACTCTCCATTGACACCGTAAGCACCGCTGATTGTACCGACGCAGATCATCGCCTCACTCATTCCAGCAAACTCCTGTGCGTGCAATTCCACCCGCGGCAATGCAGGCGTCAGCTGCCTGATTTCGTTCAAAAAAAAGCCCAAACACAAAGGCAATCGTGACAAGTATGGCGGTGCGGATCAGTCCAAACATTGATGGTCCTTTTGTCAGCGTTACGGCTGAGTGCAGTTTCGGCACGTGCACCGGGTTTGTCTAGCCCCGGACATGGGCCGCGCTTTGGCACAAGCTGATCTGATGCTGCATCAATCGGTTAGAAAAACGCCCGCCGCAGTACAATGCCGAGCGGGCGTAATGGTATCAAAGCAGGGCTGATTACTCAGTCGCTTCGGCTGCCTCGGCTGGTGCTTCTTCTGTGGGCGCATTGGCAGCTTCAGCCGCAGCAGCGGCCTTGGCGGCTTTCTCTTCGGCGCGCTCTTTTGCTTTTTTGCCGGGTTCGCCTTTCTTGAGGTTGGCGCGCTCTTTTTTCTCAATCACGCCTGCGGCTTCTAGCATGCGGCTGATCCGGTCGGTGGGCTGTGCACCTTGGCCAATCCAGTACTGGATACGCTCCATATTCATTTTCACGCGTTCTTCGCTGTCTTTGGGTAGCAGCGGGTTATATGTACCCAGCTTTTCGATGTAGCGGCCATCGCGAGGCATGCGGCTGTCAGCGGCGACGATGCGGTAAAAGGGGCGCTTTTTTGAGCCGCCACGGGCCAAGCGAATTTTCATGGACATAGGTATTTTTCCTTTTGGGTCAGATATTTGGCGAGGGTTTTCCCGCCTTATGATTGGTGTTTCTTATGATGCTGAATGACTTCAGCGATGACGAAGTTCAAGAACTTCTTGGCAAATTCGGGATCGAGGTCTGCCTCGTTCGCCAAATCTTCGAGCCGTGCGATCTGTGCGGCTTCGCGTGCAGGATCTGAGGGCGGAAGGTCGTGTTCAGCCTTGAGTTTTCCCACGGCCTTGGTGTGTTTGAAACGCTCGCCCAGCGTATACACAAGGATCGCATCGAGCCTGTCGATGCTGCTTCTGTGCTCTTTGAGCACGGCGGCGGCGCGGGTTATAGCGTCAGTCATGCGTGGTCTCCGATTTGGGGCGTTTGAATGGACGTTGAAACGGCATTGGATGGCGTGAGGCCAGAATGCGCTAGCAGGCCTTTGTACTTTTGGATCAAATATTGCATCGGCCTTGTTTCTGACACTTTGCGTCCGGTGACTTCTGTCAGGATTTGCCACGCTGTGATTGCGTATTTTGGCAGCAATGAAGACGTCATTTCAGCGCCTCCGGACCTGGGTGGCGGTAGACCATCATCTGGCCATGCACAGCATGGGTAAAGTTCTGTTCGCGCGTTGCACCCATTGCTTTGGCCACGCGAACCGAGTTGTCATTGTTAGGCATTATCATGCTGATCACAGTGCGCCAGCCCAGCGTTGCGTAGGCATATGCGCGTGCGGCGCGCCCTGCTTCGGATGCAAAGCCCTTGCCAGTGCCGGACCATATGTACCAGCCCACTTCGGGTTCGGGCCAGCCATGTGGATTGTGTAAGCCGACGATACCAATCGCCGTATCGTTCCCTTTTGCAGTGACCATCCAGCGGCCATATCCGCGCAAAGACCAGTGCCCGATCACTTGCGCCAAATAACGCCAGGTTTCTTCGGTGCTGATTGGGCCACCAACAAATCTTGACGCGTCAGAGGCGTAGAATGTGGCAAATGCCCCAAGGTCTCTTGCGCCGGGCGCCCGCAGCGTCAGTCGCTCTGTCTCAAGCGTAGGGATGGCGGGCATCTGGATCATTTCTTTTTTCCAAAGCCTGACAGACCTGGGGGCAGGGGCATCCCGCCGCCGCCAAGACCAGGCATGCCACCGGGCAGCTTGCCGCCCATCTGCTTGGCCGCAGCCTCAAGCTGCTTGGGGTCCATGCCTGCCATATCCGGCATGCCACCCTTGCCAAACATCCCCTTCATCGCCTGTTTCAGCATGCCGCCTTTGCCTTTGCCGAGCTTTTTCATCATGTCTGACATCTGGCGGTGCATTTTGAGCAGTTTGTTAAGGTCACTGACTTGCATCCCCGATCCTGCCGCAATCCGTTTTTTGCGGCTGGCCTGCAAAATTTGAGGCGCGGCGCGCTCTTTTTTGGTCATGGACTGGATCATGGCGATCTGCTGTTTCAGGACCTTGTCGTCTAAGCCTGCATCCTGGACCTGTTTAGCCATCTTGCCCATGCCGGGCATCATGCCCATCATTCCTTCCATACCACCCATTTTGACCATCTGCTCAAGCTGCATGCGCAGGTCGTTCATGTTGAACTGACCCTTGGTCATGCGGCGCATCATGCGCTCGGCTTGTTCGGCCTCGATGGTTTCCTGAGCTTTTTCAACAAGCGATACGATATCGCCCATACCAAGAATGCGGCCTGCGATACGCTCGGGCTCAAAGGTTTCGAGCGCATCAAGCTTTTCGCCAAGGCCCACGAATTTGATCGGCTTGCCTGTGACTGCACGCATTGACAAAGCTGCGCCGCCACGCCCGTCGCCATCCATACGGGTCAGCACTACGCCGGAAATTCCGATACGGTCGTCAAAGTTTTGGGCTGTATGAACCGCGTCCTGACCGGTTAACCCATCAACGACCAGCAGTGTCTCGCGCGGGTTGGAGACATCGCGGACGGCTTCGACTTGAGCCATTAGCTCGTCATCGATCGAAAGCCGGCCGGCGGTGTCGAGCATATAGACGTCATAGCCACCCATGCTGGCCTGTGTCTTGGCGCGCTTGGCGATTTGAACGGGGTTCTCGCCCTTGACGATGGGCAGGGTGTCGACACCGATCTGTGCCCCAAGGATCGCCAGCTGCTCCATGGCTGCAGGTCGGTTCACGTCGAGCGAAGCCATCAAAACTCGCTTGCCATCGCGTTCTGTTAGTCGTTTCGCCAGCTTGGCTGTTGTTGTCGTCTTGCCGCCACCCTGCAGCCCGACCATTAGAATGGGCGCGGGGGGGCTGTCGATTTTCAGCGCGCCGGGCTCGCCCTCGCCGCGCAAGGTGTCGATCAGCGCATCGTGTACGATCTTGACGACCTGCTGGCCGGGCGTCACGGATTTAGTAACTGCCTTGCCTGTTGCTTGATCCTGCACCGCCTTGACGAAATCGCGAGCCACGGGCAGCGACACATCTGCCTCAAGCAGTGCCACGCGCACTTCACGCAGAGCGGTTTTCACGTCCTCTTCGGACAAGGCCCCCTGTTTTGTCAGCCGGTCAAATACACCAGAAAGGCGTTCGGAAAGATTTTCAAACAAGGCGCGATCATCCTTTCAGAGCCGTTAACAAACATGCTCGATGTAAGACCGAGCGGTGAAAACCCCAAGGCTTTAACATGCAAACGAAAACCACCTCCGTGGGCGCAACGCGCTGACGGAGGGCGATCCCAGGCATACCCCAAGGGACCGGAAGGCTTGTGCTTCCGGGTATTATGTTAGCGGATAGGCGGCTGGGTGCCTTGTGTCAAGGGCGCAACGGTCTGGGGATAGGCGCAAACCAGCACATTCCATCCCACACAAATTACAAAGTTTTTCGATTAAGCCAGACTTATGCAAAGCAGTCAGCAACTTTACGCAAAATGACTAGGTCAGCAAATAGGTCAGCGCGCTTTTTTCACCGGACAGCGCCTGCATTAACACAAAAATACCCCCTTGGCCGAAAGATGCCAAGAGGGGGAGGGGGCGTTGGTAATGGGTGCGTTTAAGCTGCGAGGGTGTCGATGTGCGCCCGCGCGCTGGCGATCGCCTTGTCGGGTTGGGCCACAAGCTGATCAGCAGCGATGATTTCAACGTCTTGGATGCCGATAAAACTCATGACATGCTTCAAATATCCACTGGCAAAGTCCATGTCGCTGCCCACTGGTGTTCCACCAGAGGCGACTGCGATAATCGAGCGCTTGCCGTCCAGCAAGCCCTTGGGGCCGCTTTCCGTATAGCTAAAGGTGACGCCAGCGCGAGCGATAAGGTCAATCCACGCTTTCAGCACTGCGGGTATGCCAAAGTTATATATTGGCGCGCCGATGACGATGGTATCGGCAGCCTTGAGTTCCGCGATCAGCGTGTCAGACAGAGCCAGCGTTTCGGTTTGCACCTGGTCCCGTTGATCTGCGGGAGTAAAGTTCGCGCCGATCCAAGTATGATTGATCAGAGGAAGCGCTTCGGCCAGATTCCGGCGGATCACTTCGCTTCTCAGCTTGGCGACGATCTCCGCGGAAAGCGCGCGGGTGGTTGAACCCTCAAGCTGGGCTGAGCTGTCGATGTGCAAAATGGTCATTGTTTGGTCGTCCTAAGTAGCTTGCGTATGCTTGACCAATTTGACTCTTGCAAAATTAAACGCAATTACCGAAATTCCACAGTATATGTTTGAAACTGCACATTAGGATTACAGTTGGACAATTGGGACGAGATCAAGACTGCGTACCAGGTGGCCCGAATGGGCACCGTTAGCGGCGCAGCAGATGTGCTGGGCGTGCACCACGCCACTGTAATCCGCCATATCGACGCGCTGGAGGCAGCGCTTGGCGTCAAGCTGTTTCAGCGGCATGCGCGCGGCTACTCTCCGACCGAAGCCGGTGACGATCTGTTTCGTGTGGCTCAGGCAACGGATGATCAGTTCAACCAACTGTCTGGCAGGATCAAGGGACGTGGTGCCGAGGTGTCGGGCGAACTGGTTGTAACGTCGCTGGTGTCGCTGGCTACGCTTATGGTGCCAGTGTTGACTGATTTTCAAAATGCCCACCCGGATTTGGTGATCCGCTATTTGACCGGTGATCGCCTGTTCAGGCTGGAATACGGCGAGGCACATGTGGCTATCCGGGCTGGCAGTGCTCCGGATCAGCCGGACAATGTGGTGCAACCTTTTGTGCCCACCTCTGTCGGCCTCTTTGCGACACAGAAGTACATTGCCAGTCATGGCCATCCCAAAGATATTGCAACGGCCAAGGGCCACAGATTTATCTGCCATGATGCAACCGACAATAGGGCACCGTTCCACAAGTGGCTGAGGTCGCAGGTGGATGAAGACGATATCACATTTCGCTCTACGGATGCGCGCGCGATGGAACTTGCGGTGCTAGCTGGGGCCGGTATCGGGTTTTATCCCTTGATCGAGGCCCGCGCTAATCCTGATTTGGTCGAGGTTATACCCCCCCGCGAAGACTGGTCGACATCATTGTGGCTTGTTACCCATATGGACTTGCACCGAACCAACAAGGTCCAGGCTTTCCTGAGCTTCCTCAAGGATCGCGCCAAGGAGTGGAAGGTCTTGTGACGCCCGCACTCAAGGGCCATCTGTCAATGTTGTGCTTTTCAGCGCTGGTTGCAGGGTCGTTTTCGCTGGGTGCACTGGCGGCAAACGAAATCGAACCGGCCGCGTTAAACGCAATGCGGTTCTGGATTGCGTCGGCTGTGATTGGGGTGGCAGTTTTGGTCACTGGCGGATTGCCTCGGTCTGCCTTGCGCGCGCCGTGGCGTTACGCGGTGTTGGGCGGGCTGTTCAGTGTCTATTTCGTGCTTATGTTTGAAGGACTGAAAACGGCTGCACCGGTCAGTGCTGCGGCTGTCTTTACCCTTACGCCGCTGATGGCGGGCTTTTTCGGGTGGCTGCTTTTGCGCCAGATCACAACGCCGCGCATGGCGCTGGCGCTCGCAATTGCCGGGGTTGGGGCGCTTTGGGTGATCTTTCGTGCTGACTGGCAAGCATTTGTGGCATTCGAAGTCGGACGCGGAGAGATGGTTTATTTCATAGGCTGCGCCTGCCACGCGCTTTATACGCCGATGGTGCGAAAGCTAAACCGTGGCGAACCTGCGCTGGTCTTTACCTTTGGAATGCTTGTCGCGGGTGCTGTGTTGCTGACGATTTATGGGTGGGGCGATATTATGGACACCCAATGGGCCGCGTTGCCCAATATTGTCTGGATCACGTTGATCTATGTGGCGTTGTTTGCCAGTGCTGCGACTTTTGTGCTGCTGCAATTCGCAACGATGCGGCTGCCGTCGGCCAAGGTAATGGCCTATACCTATCTTACACCCAGCTGGGTCGTTGGGTGGGAAATCGCTTTGGGGCGTGGGGTGCCAACTGGGCTGATCTGGATCGGGGTATCTCTGACAATTGTCGCGCTGGCACTGCTGCTGCGCGATGAAGAGCGGCCAGACTAATCGTGTGTGTTGGGTAGTTCAGCGGCGAGGAACCGCTCGAAAGCATCTAGGTTCACTGGCTCGAACTGGCCAAAGCCCTGCATCCAGACCGAAGTTGCGCGCATCGCATCTGGTTGCAACTTACACCACTTTACGCGTCCGCGTTTTTCCTGACTTATCAGACCCGCACGCGTCAGGATCGTCAGGTGCTTTGAAATAGCAGCTAGTGACATCTCAAAGGGTGCGGCAACATCAGTGACGGCCATGTCGTCTTCTAACAGCATCGTCATGATGGCTCGGCGCGTTGGGTCTGCCAGCGCGGAAAAGACAATGTCGACAGGATTGGTCATATTTTTGGTTTAGCAACTCTGTGCCCTAGAGAAAAGTGCTCAGAAATAGCAATTGTGGATGCTTTGCGACTGCCAAACTCGTCGATATGTGCTCCGTGAAATGGGATTGCGCCCAATTGTGAGGCTGTGACCATCACTGTTGACGATTGGCGCATCTTGCTTGCCAATCAGCAGACAGGTTGGGCTGCACAAAAGCAAGGGGCAAGCGCGGGTGCAGCTGCGCGTGCAGGCCAAAAGCTGCTGGGTAAGGACAAGATCAACCGAAAGGTTGAATATGACAAAGCAGCAAAATTTCATCTTAGACTGGTGCGATGTGATCGCCGCGACAAAGAAAAATAAAAAAATATATAAAAAACAGTATTTTAAACTGTTTTCGGGCATCGCCCAGAGCGCGTTGACTCGCGCTGCTGTGCGAATTAACACCCTACTCATCCTAACGGCAGGGCCAAGGCACGTGACCGACCCCGATGACAGGCAAAAGCTGGACGCGCTGAGCGAACGGATTGCTGCTGTCAAAGAGGTCCACGAACCCAAACCTTCCGCGCCGGACCATCACTCACAGGCACAGTTGGCCTGGCGCATGGTGATTGAACTGGTGGCCGGTCTTGGGATCGGGTTTGGTATGGGTTTTGGCCTTGATGTCCTCTTGGGCACAACGCCGTGGCTCATGATTATATTCGTGCTTCTGGGCTTTGCTGCCGGTATCAAAACAATGATGCGCAGCGCCGCCGAGATCCAAAGCCGACAAGAGGCCGCGTTGGCCGACAGTAATGACAGCCCGCAAGGGTAAGACGATACGGAGAGAGCCTGATGGCAGACGAAGTAAAAAGTGGTGGTGGCCTTGAATTCCATCCGATGGACCAATTCATCGTGAAGCCGCTTTTTGGGCAAGCTGGTGATCCTGTTGCTGTGTACACAGTCACCAACGTGACGCTGTGGTTGGCGCTGGCAATCCTGGCGGTGATTGGCCTGCTTGTGCTGACGACGTCCAAGCAGTCGGTTGTGCCATCGCGCGGTCAGTCTGTGGCAGAGCTGACATACGGCTTTGTGTACAAAATGGTAGAAGACGTCACCGGCAAAGACGGGATAAAGTATTTTCCGTACATCATGACGTTGTTTATGTTCATTTTGTGCGCAAATTTCCTCGGCTTGCTTCCCATGTCCTTCACCACAACGTCGCACATCGCTGTGACATCGGTGATGGGGTTTGGTGTGTTTATTGCAGTCACTGTGTTGGGATTTGTAAAAAATGGTGCTTCGTTTCTAGCGCTTTTCTGGGTATCGAGCGCGCCTTTGGCGCTGCGACCGATTTTGGCACTGATCGAGCTTATCTCGTATTTTGTGCGCCCGGTAAGTCACTCAATTCGTTTGGCCGGTAACATGATGGCAGGCCACGCGGTTCTGAAAGTATTTGCCGGCTTTGCACAGGTTTCGGGTGGCATGGCTATTTTGATTGTGCCTGTGTCTATTCTTGGCGTTGTGGCGGTTTTTGCCCTTGAAGTGCTGGTATCGTTTATCCAAGCCTACGTCTTTACCATATTGACATGCGTGTACCTGAAAGACGCGCTGCATCCGCATCACTAAGCCGAAAGTTCGGCATAAAAGAAATCAATCATTCCATCGTAAGGAGAAAAGACATGGAAGGCGATATCGCACAAATGGGTCAATTCATCGGCGCAGGCCTGGCAGCCATCGGCTCGGGTGCCGCTGCTATCGGTGTTGGCCACGTGGCT
>JAQWVA010000055.1:0-17720 GCA_029250205.1 Tateyamaria sp. | reverse complement strand
TGCTGGACATACGCGATCTTGCTGGCAGTTATCGACGTCGTGCTGTGTTTGGCTACGCTCGTTTTTCTCTGTGTAAAAGGTAAAACATGGAAGCAGATTTTGTTATTATCGGCGCAGGTTCAGCAGGTTGTGCCGTGGCGTACAGATTGGCCGAGGCCGGGCAATCGGTGCTTGTGATCGAGCATGGCGGCACGGATGCCGGCCCCTTCATCCAGATGCCAGCCGCTCTGAGCTATCCCATGAACATGAAGCGATATGACTGGGGCTATGTTTCAGAACCTGAGCCGCATCTTGGCGGGCGTCAATTGGCCTGTCCGCGTGGCAAGGTCATCGGTGGATCTTCGTCCATCAACGGCATGGTCTATGTGCGCGGTCACGCGATGGATTATGATCACTGGAGCGAGGCTGGTGCCGACGGTTGGTCGTATTCGGATGTGTTGCCGTATTTCAAACGGATGGAAAATTGGGATGCAGCAGGTCATGGCGGTGATCCGTCCTGGCGCGGTACAGATGGACCCTTGCATGTGACGCGTGGGCCACGCACCAATCCCCTGTTCCACGCCTTTGTCGAGGCGGGGCGTCAAGCGGGCTATCAAGTCACCAACGATTATAATGGCCATCAACAAGAGGGCTTTGGCCCGTTCGAGCAAACCGTTCACAAGGGGCGTCGGTGGTCAGCGGCAAACGCTTATCTGCGGCCTGCACTCAAGCGCCCGAACTGCGACATGATCCGCGGGTTGGTCGAGCGTGTCGTAATCGAAGACGGCCGCGCCGTGGGCGTGGCACTGGCGGGTGGCACTGTCATTCGTGCGCGGCGCGAGGTGATACTTGCGGCGTCGTCCATCAATTCGCCAAAGATCCTCATGTTGTCGGGCATCGGCCCGGGTGCGCATCTGGCGCAGCACGGCATCGACGTCGTGGCCGACCGCCCCGGTGTAGGTGGCAATTTACAGGATCATCTGGAAATGTATGTTCAGGTGGCCTCAAAACTGCCAATCACGCTCTATAAACACTGGAACATCGTCTCAAAGGCGCTGATCGGCGCGCAGTGGATGTTGACGGGCACCGGCCTTGGTGCATCAAACCAATTCGAAAGCTGTGCGTTCATCCGTAGTCGGGCAGGCGTGCCTTATCCCGATATCCAGTATCATTTTTTGCCCATTGCGGTGCGCTATGACGGCAAGGCTTCGGCCGAGGGGCATGGATTTCAGGCACATACCGGGCCGATGCGCTCGCCGTCGCGCGGGGCGGTCACACTGCGTTCTGCCAACCCCAACGACACACCGGTGATCCGCTTTAACTATATGAGTACGGAGCAGGATTGGATTGATTTTCGCCGGTGCATTCGTCTAACCCGCGAGATTTTTGCTCAGCCAGCCTTTGCGCCTTATATGAAACATGAAATCCAGCCCGGCGCAGGTGTGCAAAGCGATGACGCCTTGGATGAGGCCATTCGCGAACATGCCGAAAGCGCCTATCACCCCTGTGGCACCTGCCGGATGGGGCGCGCAGATGACAAACACGCGGTGGTTGACCCACAGGGACGGGTCATCGGGGTAGAGGCGTTGCGCGTTGTCGACAGCTCGGTTTTTCCACGCATCACAAATGGTAATCTCAACGGGCCGTCCATCATGACTGGCGAAAAGATGAGCGATCATATTCTTGGCCGAGATCCGCTGGCCCGCAGCAATGACATCCCTTGGGTACATCCCGACTGGGAAACTGCGCAGCGTTAAGCCTGTCTGTCGTTTGAGTTTGAGTTCTTAACGCCTCTGGCGCACGTTAAGATTATGTTCATGCTTTGTATCTTAGCTGTACTTTCGTTTGTACCCACACTGGCCTGTTGTGACATTGTTGGCACTGTTCGTGTCATTGATGGTGATACAATCGATGTCGGAACGGACAGGATCAGACTGCACGCCATTGATGCGCCGGAAATTGATCAGACATGCGAAACTAGAAACGGGAACCTGTTTGCCTGTGGGATATGGGCACGCACGCAGGTGCATGAACGATTCCAAGGTCGCGTGGCAACCTGCGATCCTCTTGATGTTGATCGATATGGCCGGATTGTTGCGCAATGCCGTGTCGCTGGCGAAGATATGGGTTGGGTCATTGTTTCCGAGGGCTGGGCCTTGGCTTTTCGCCGCTACGGGATGGACTATGACCTTGTAGAAAAAGCGGCGCTTATCACAGCACGCGGGCTGCACGGGGTGCGCATGGTGACGCCAGCACAACATCGTATGGTCCGGGACAAGGGTTTGTTTCCTGCTGATCCCAGATGCTCAATCAAGGGCAACATTTCCCCAAACGGAAAGGTATTTCATGTTCGGGGGCAGCATTTCTATCGCCGAACGCGCATCAACGAGGCGCAGGGCGAGAGGTGGTTCTGTTCCGTATCGGACGCACAGAAAAACGGTTGGCGCGCAGCGCGACGCTAAAGCGTGTTGCGTGTAATCTGTAACAAAAGAACGCTGCCTTTCCCTCAGGTCGAACGCGTTTTTTGTTTCATCTCGAATCCAATAAAGCGCAACACGCTATAAAGCGTTATGTGGAAAACCGACATCATTTAAAGCTGCCTGAAATCGAAGATCTCGACACACAAGGTTATGGCCGATGTTCCAGGTGTTTTGTAAGACGCTACAGTCTGGTGGTTCGGTACACGTCGGCCCCGCATCTTTGGGTCGTGCCCTATCTGGTCTGCAGCAGGGTTTAATTTACAGCATATGGCAGCACATCCCGAGTGTCTGGATCAACTGACAGCTGCCGCTCTAGCGGCGGAACAGAGCGTTGGTGACAGGTCTTGCGTTCACAGATCCTGCACGAAATCCCGATGGGTTCGAAAGCCTCTGAACGGCCAACGTCCAATCCATCCGCATAGACCAAGTTAAGCGTATGTTTGACCTCGCAGCCTAAGGCAATCGCATAGCGGCGTACCGGCGCGCCAAAACGCCCCCCAGTTTTCGACACATCCCGTGCGAGGCTGATATAACGAATACCGTCCGGCGTTTCGGCCAATTGCCTTAGGAACTGTCCCGGTTGTTCGAACGCGCGATGTACGTTCCACAGCGGGCATGCGCCACCAAACCGCGCAAATTGAAGGCGGGTTGCAGAATGGCGTTTGGTGATGGTGCCAGCCTGGTCGACCCGCACAAAGAAAAATGGAATGCCCTTGGCGCCGGGGCGCTGAAGCGTCGACAACCTGTGACATACCTGTTCGATCGAGGCACCAAAGCTGGTGGCCAGACGCTCGAGGTCGTGCCGCGTGTCTTGCGCAGCTGTCTGAAACGTGCCGTATGGCATCATCGCAGCTCCGGCGAAATAATTGGCCAGTCCGATTTTTGCGATGGCGCGGGCCTCGTCGGTCTGAAACCTTGCAAGGTCGAGCGTTGCTTCCAAAAGAGCATTTTGACGGATTAGTGCAACTTGGAGCAGTATTTGAAATGTTTGGCTTTCATGGGTCGCGCGGGTGGATATGTGCAGAATACGCGTGTCTGGATCGTAGCGACGTATGATGTCGGTATCGTCAAACATCACTTTCACCCCGGTATGGGACAGGGCCGCAACGGCGGTTGCACGGATATTTGCATGACTGCTGTCGGTGGTCGCAAAGCGTTCGGCGGCATGGTCGACAGCATCAATATAATTGTCGCAATAGTGAAAGAAATCACGCACTTCTTCCCATGGGCTTGGCCGGGATCGGGCGTCTTCCCGGCCAAGGGCCTCGTCTAGGGATGCCAGCCGTTCGTGCGTTTGCCGGTAGCTGCGATGCAGATCAAGAAATGCCCGTGCAAGGGCAGGTGCGTTGGATGCTGCCAGCCTGAGGTCTGCCAGGGGGGGCATATCCCCGGAAAAGACCGGATCGGCAAGCGCCTCGCGCATGTCCGACACCAGCCGTGCGCCATCACCCGAACTTAACTCGGTCACGTCCAGCCCAAATTCTTGCGCTAAACTCAGCACTACAGAGGTGCTTACAGGCCGATTGTTATTTTCCATTTGGTTAAGGTAGGGAAGGGAAACGCCGAGCTTGGCGGCGAAATCTTTCTGGGTCAGGCCGATACGGGTGCGGACTTCGCGCAATTTTGCTCCGGCGTAGATTTTAGGCGCAGCCATTGGGTTCTCACTTTGCAGGTTCGCAGTTGTATTATGCTATGTTTGCAAAGCCAACTGCGCAACTGTTAAGCAATCCCAAGGCGCCGTTCGCGATAATAGACAGCCCAGATTGCCAGCAGGGCGCAGATACCGGTTGCCGCCATTATGAACAATAACGGGTATGCACCTGTTTCCGGCGTCAACAGAAAGCCTGCCAATGCCGACAGCGCGGCGCCGCCACCTATCATGATAGCGCCGCTCAGTCCGGATGCGGTACCGGCCAGATGCGGGCGAACAGACAGCGCGCCCGCGGTTGCATTGGGGATCACAAGACCATTGCCTAGCCCTACGAATGTCATCATGCCAAAGAATGATACTGGCGAGCCAAGACCAGACGTAAAGATTGCCAACGATACTAATGTTCCAAAGCCGTTGCATAGCGCGCCCCACAGAACCATGCGGTTTACGCCAAAGGTCGTAGCAAAGCGCCCGCTGAGGAAATTACCAAGGAAATAACCGATGGCGGGTGCTCCAAAAAAGAACCCAAGCATTGCGGGCGACATGTCAAAAACTTCGGTGCCGACAAAGGGTGCGCCTCCCAGATAGGCAAAGAATGAGCCAGAACAGAATGCCAAGGCCAGTGAATAGCCCCAAAACCGGGGTGAACGCAGCAACTCAGGGTACTCTCGAAACTGCTCAGTCAGTGATTTGGACGAGGGGCGCGCCGTCTCCCCCACGTCGGCGTACACAAGCCAGAACAGCAGGCCACCACACACAAAAAACAACCAAAACACAGATTTCCATCCAAATGCTTGGTCAAGCAACCCGCCCAAACCCGGAGAGATCATTGGAACAATTGCCATGCCCATGGTCACATAGCCGATCATTGATGCGGATTGATCCTGATCATAAAGATCTCGGATGATCGCGCGGCTCAGCACCATGGCAACAGCTATTATTGCTTGGCACATTCGAAAAAACAAAAATACTTCTGCGTTTGGCGAATGGATGCATCCCAGTGTCGCCAGCATGAAAAACCCTATGCCCCACAGCAGCACCTTGCGGCGGCCCAAATTGTCCGAAACCGGGCCGATTATTGTCTGCATGACAGCTGACATGGCAAGGTACAGCGCCACGGAAAGTTGAATAAGCCTGTATTCAGTCTCAAAATACAGCGTCATGTTGGGCAGACTGGGCAAAAACATATTCATGACCATCGCTGACACGCCCGCAAGCAGGATTAAAGTCGCGATATGAGGCGGAGTTGTCCGATCAAGGAAGCGGACGTTTGGGGATGTTTTCATCACGAAGAAGTATTGCTCGGATCTATACCTGTCCAGAGCAGTATTGTATCAGTGTCTCAAAATTCGCAAGTTTGCACTTTGCATTATATATACTGAATAATATTTGCAAATATTCCAAAACGTCGTTTCCGTGGCGCTTTGAGCCATGTATGGTCACCCGAAACGAAAGACGGGGACACCATGCAAGATATTCTGAAAGAGCTCGGATCGCGCCGCGCCAATGCCCGTCTTGGTGGGGGGCAAAAGCGCATTGATGCTCAACACGGGCGTGGCAAGCTGACCGCGCGCGAACGTATCGATCTGCTGCTGGACGAAGATTCGTTCGAAGAGTTTGACATGTTCGTCACCCACACCTGCACCGATTTTGGAATGGAGTCGCAAAAGCCCGCGGGGGATGGTGTTGTCACGGGATGGGGCACGATTAACGGCAGGATGATCTATGTGTTCAGTCAGGATTTCACCGTCTTTGGTGGGTCGCTTTCCGAAGCACACGCTCAGAAAATCTGCAAGATCCAGGACATGGCCATGCGAAATGGTGCGCCGTTGATCGGGATTAACGATTCCGGTGGTGCGCGTATCCAAGAGGGCGTTGCCTCGCTTGCAGGCTACGCCGAAGTGTTTCAGCGCAACATCATGGCCTCGGGCGTGGTGCCGCAAATCTCTGTAATCATGGGGCCCTGTGCCGGTGGCGCGGTCTATAGTCCCGCGATGACCGATTTTATCTTTATGGTCAAAGATACCTCTTACATGTTCGTGACCGGCCCTGATGTCGTTAAAACTGTAACCAACGAGGTCGTTACCGCCGAAGAATTGGGTGGCGCAAGCACCCATACCAAAAAATCCTCGGTTGCTGATGGAGCGTTTGAAAATGACGTAGAAGCCTTGGCCGAGGTGCGCCGTCTTGTGGATTTCTTGCCGCTTAATAACCGCCAGAAACCGCCCAAGCGCCCATTCTTTGACGAACCGGGCCGCATTGAAGCGTCGCTGGATACCTTGGTGCCAAATAATCCCAACAGCCCTTACGACATGAAAGAGCTGATCCTGAAAGTTGCGGACGAAGCTGATTTTTATGAAATTCAGGAAGACTTTGCCAAGAACATTATCACCGGTTTCATACGTCTTGAGGGTCAGACCGTGGGCGTTGTGGCCAACCAGCCGATGGTTTTGGCTGGCTGTCTGGACATTGACAGTAGTCGCAAGGCGGCACGCTTTGTTCGCTTCTGTGATGCGTTCGAGATCCCAATTTTGACGCTTGTGGACGTTCCCGGATTCCTGCCCGGTACAAGCCAGGAATACGGTGGTGTGATCAAACATGGCGCAAAGCTGCTGTTCGCTTACGGAGAGGCGACGGTGCCAAAGGTGACCGTGATCACGCGCAAGGCCTATGGCGGCGCTTACGATGTAATGGCCTCGAAGCATTTGCGCGGCGATTTCAACTATGCTTGGCCCACCGCCGAGATCGCAGTAATGGGGGCCAAGGGTGCTACCGAAATCATCCACCGTGCTGACTTGGGCGATGCAGACAAGATCGCTGCCCACACGAAAGACTACGAAGATCGCTTTGCCAATCCTTTCGTGGCGGCAGAAAAAGGTTTCATCGACGAGGTGATTCAGCCCAGATCGACGCGCAAACGGGTCAGTCGTGCCTTTGCCGCTCTGCGTGGTAAGTCGCTGCAAAACCCGTGGAAAAAGCACGACAACATTCCATTGTGAGGCCTAAACCCCGTGACTGATCCTGTCTTTCATATGATTTCGGGCGGCCCGCGTCCCGTCGCCCCGTTTTCTCACGCGGTTGAGAACGATGGTTGGGTGATCCTGACTGGGCAGATGCCGACCGACCCCAAGGCACCGGATGCGCTGTTGCCCGAAGGCATCGAAGCGCAGACGCGGCGGGTGATGGATAATCTGGCGCTTATACTCGCCGGTCTGGGCCTTGACCTGACCCATGTGATGCAATGCCGCTGTTTTTTGACAGCCTTCGAACGGGACTACAAAGTCTTTAATGATACCTACCAATCGTACTTTCCAGCTGATCGCCGGCCGGCACGCACCACCGTTGGGGTCACAGCTCTGGCAGTGGGCGCTTTGGTTGAAGTCGACTGTATCGCAAGGCGGCCCGCATGAGCGCGCGCTGGCACGATATTGCGCACGCAAAGGTTGGTGTGACCCATTGCAGGCATCTGCCGCCACGCTTTGATTTTGCTGTCCAAACAGTATTGCCGCGTGGGCGACCGCGTCGTCTGGCCCATCAAATCCGGCAGGATCTCTGGCGGGCCCTTCGGCGCGTTCGCGGCTTTTCGCCGGTTATCCGTCTGGAGCCTGTTCCAGATGGGTGGCTGGTGACCGCAGGGGGGCGTCTGACAGGCAGGCTGGCTGCGGCAGATATGGCGCGGGCCACGACGGTTCTTACAGACTCAAGAAATCGGTTGCGCTGGATGCGCCATGCAGGAAACTCATCATGACGCTTTGGAAAAATCAGGCCTTTACCATTTCTCATGCAGATGATGGCAAGTTTGCCGGAGCAGGCCTGCGCCCCTTCTTTGAATACCGCCAGCTGGGTATCTCCGAGGCAACGGATGGTGCTTATGGCGCGCATGTGATCCGCGCTGTGCCAGGCATGGAAAGCCCTGCCACGTGGCATACCCACGAGCTGGATTTCCAGATGGTCTATGTCACCCAAGGATGGGTTGTCTTTGAATACGAAGGGCAGGGCGAACATATGCTATGCGCTGGGTCTTGCGTGCTGCAGCCGCCGGGCATCGAACACCGTGAGCTGCGTCATTCGGATGATCTGGAATTAATCGAGATCACATCCCCGGCAGAATTTTCAACGCATCAAAACGTTGATCCATCGTGAAGCAACGTGGTACAGAACCAAGCCAAGAAACAGTGCGCCGGTATTCCGCGCGTGCAGCAGCCCCGAAGGGAGGAGCCGGACACCAGAAATGGCCATGGTTTCGGGGCTGCTTTTTGTATCTCACGATGTGCGCAACGTCTGTTACCGCTCAGATCAGTGCGTTACCTTCGGGGCAGTCGGTGATGTTGGATGCAGTTTTGATCGATACAGTTGGTGGCGAAAACTGGCTGCGCTTCCGCTTTCTTGCGCCACAGATCGCGCGGGGCTCGGATGATGTGAGCTATAACGAGGCGTCCGACGACTTTGTTTACCTATGCGAAAATGTTGCGCGGCCCTATCTGATCGATCAAAGCTTGAGCGCTGATGTGATCGTTATCTCTATGATGGATCGGCCTGTCGTTTTTGGAACGTCCGATCCCAACGCCACCCAATTCTTTGAGGCGTTCCGGATCAAGGAAGACAGCTGTGAAATGGACATATTTTGATGCGCAATGTGAATGAAATTTCAGCCCGCACCTTTGCTTTTTTGGCGCTGTTAGCCATTCAAGCACTCAATGGCCCATATCCTTTACTTTCTTTATGGTCTATAAATCCAACACAGGGTCATCAAAGCCCCTTTAATTCACATCCGGCGTTCATTTTTGTGCGCATATTTATTTACTACAGGAGATACAGATGTCGAAAAGCATCAAAGTCTTGGGCGTGGTCAGCCTTATGGTTCTCGTCGCTGCGTGCAGCAACAACCAAGAAGAATTTGTGGTTGTCGAGCCTGAGCCGATCAGCGTCGAACCTGTCCACACGGGCAAATACAAGTAATTTTGCGGGGCGGGCTCTTAAGTCCGCCCTGGCACACTCTTTTTCCGCGCGGGTCAGCCCATGCTGAAACACCGTGGTTTTCCGGGCCGACTGTCCGGCACTGACTTTCAATTCATCATCCGCAGACCGAACCCCAAAGGGGTGACCATGATCGCGCGCCGCGAGCGGTATTCTGATCGCAGACCCGCTGACCGACGCGCCGATGTGGCATTTTTGGCGGCGATCTGGGAACATTTTGGCGATGAGCCGTTTGAACGCGGAAACTTGGATGCGGGCCGCCTTTCGTGGCTTTTTGGCCGCGAGATTGTGGCGGCCACCGACCCATTTGATGCTGCTGACTACGAGGCGTTGCTTAGGGTAGACGAACGCGTGGCGCGTGCGTCTTTTCCGGATGCGTTTGAGGGGCAACAGTCGTGATCAATCCTTCGAAGATTGGCGCGCATTTGTCTGTGCATGTCCGGTACACGACCCCTCAGGCAATGTTAACCTCCGGCAGGCCTGACCGCACCGCTGCAGACGATCTATCGCGCGCGGTGCGCTTGCCGCTCAATCTCATGCGTTACAACCGCGCTGCAAACCTGAATTGGGGTTCTTTGCGTGTATTGCGACCAATCCCGAGCTCAAAAAGAGAGGCCCCATGTTCAAAAAGCTGTTAATCGCCAATCGTGGCGAAATTGCCTGCCGCGTCATTAAGACAGCCCGTAAGATGGGCATCTCGACCGTTGCGATCTATTCGGATGCGGATGCTCAGGCATTGCATGTTCAGATGGCAGACGAAGCGATTCACATCGGCCCGCCCCCTGCCAATCAGTCCTATATCGTCATCGATAAAGTTATGGAGGCGATTGCCGCATCTGGCGCGCAAGCTGTGCACCCGGGGTACGGCTTTCTGAGCGAGAACAGCAAGTTCGCCCAAGCATTAGATGCAATAGGTGTTGCTTTTGTCGGACCGCCCGTCGGGGCCATCGAAAAGATGGGTGACAAAATCACCTCAAAAAAAATCGCGCAAGAGGCAGGCGTGAGCACAGTGCCTGGCTACATGGGCCTGATCGAAGATGCCGACGAAGCTGTTAAGATCTCAAACGAAATTGGTTATCCGGTGATGCTTAAGGCGTCTGCCGGCGGTGGCGGCAAGGGCATGCGGATTGCGTGGAACGATGAAGAAGCGCGCGAAGGGTTTCAATCGTCCAAAAATGAAGCGGCTAGCAGTTTCGGCGATGATCGTATCTTTGTCGAAAAATTTGTAACCCAACCCCGCCACATTGAAATTCAGGTGCTGTGCGACAGCCATGGCAATGGCATCTATCTGGGTGAGCGTGAGTGTTCGATCCAACGCCGCAACCAAAAGGTTGTCGAAGAGGCACCCAGCCCATTTCTGGACGAGGCAACCCGCCGCGCAATGGGCGAACAGGCTGTCGCTTTGGCACAAGCGGTAGACTATGCCAGTGCGGGCACCGTCGAATTCATCGTGGACAGTGACAAAAACTTCTACTTCTTGGAAATGAACACTCGTTTGCAGGTGGAACACCCTGTGACCGAGCTGATTACGGGTGTCGACCTTGTCGAACAGATGATCCGAGTTGCTGCCGGTGAAAAGCTTTCAATCCGCCAATCAGACGTGACCCTGAATGGCTGGGCCATCGAAAACCGCCTATATGCCGAAGATCCCTATCGCGGCTTCCTGCCATCAATTGGACGTTTGACTCGCTACCGTCCACCAGCCGAAGTGGCCTCTGGCCCGCTGCTTGAGGCGGATAAATGGCAGGGCGACGCCCCGTCAGGAGCGACCGCTGTGCGTAATGATACCGGCGTGTACGAGGGTGGCGAGATCAGTATGTATTACGATCCGATGATCGCCAAGCTGTGCACTTGGGGGCCGGACCGGGCCACCGCAATCGAGGCGATGCGCGTGGCACTGGACAGTTTCGAGGTGGAAGGCATTGGGCATAACCTTCCATTTCTCAGCGCTGTGATGGATCATCCCAAGTTCACTAGCGGTAATATGACAACAGCCTTTATCGCCGAGGAGTACCCCGACGGGTTCGAAGGTGTCACTTTGGCCGATAACGATATTCGCCGTATTGCGGCTGCGTGCAGTGCCATGCACCGGGTGGCCGAAATCCGCCGCACCCGGGTATCTGGTCGGATGGACAATCACGAACGCAAGGTCGGCATCGACTGGAACGTCGCGGTGCAGGGCCGTTCATTTGATGTTAAGATCAGCGCTGACCACGATGGATCCACCGTCACGTTTATCGATGGCGCTGCGTTGCGGGTGTCTGGCGACTGGACGCCGGGCGACCAATTGGCGTTCATGACGGTGGACGGCGCTCCGCTTGTATTGAAAGTCGGCAAAATTTCGGGAGGATTCCGCATTCGTACGCGTGGTGCGGATCTGCGCGTACATGTCCGCACTCCGCGTCAGGCAGAACTGGCACGTTTGATGCCCGAAAAGGTGGCGCAAGATACATCTAAGATGCTGCTGTGCCCAATGCCCGGCCTTGTTGTCAAAATTGACGTGTCTGAAGGGGATCACGTGCAAGAGGGTCAGGCCCTGTGCACCATCGAGGCGATGAAAATGGAAAACATCCTGCGTGCAGAGAAAAAGGGTGTAGTGTCTAAGATCAATGCTGGCGCTGGCGACAGCCTCGCCGTCGACACTGTGATCATGGAATTCGAGTGATCTGTAAGGCTGAGATAACTGGCGCTCGCGTTTCTGACAGGCGGAACGCCGTGATCCGTTATCCGTCGGCCTCAAGCCTTCGGTTGCGAAGTTCACGCTGCCGCACCGGCATTTTATCAATTGTGCGGGACAGCTCGCGCACGCTCCAGGGAAAAGGCTTTCGCAATTTAACGCTGCCGTCCTTTCCGATCAGCACCAGCATGAACCCGCGCGGCCGCAAATTTTCGCGCAGTGGCCCCATCGCAGTAGGATCTGTGTCAACCAGAACGACAACGTCGCGTTCAATCAGGTCATCGACTCGCGCATGCAAATATTTCATTTGCTGGACAAAGTTTGGGTCATTTGGGCTGTCTGCAAACACGATTATGGGTCGATTTCTCCAGATAAATTGCTTCAAGTTTTCTATACCTAAGGTTGTATTGAGGAATGAACCATTAGGTACGAATTCGTCCATAGCGTGTGCTGCTGGTCCTAAAAATCCCACCAAAACAATGAGTAAAAGCTGTTTCATAAGTCCTCCTATACGCCTTAACATAGAGGTTTTTTTGCCAATTGCGACGGAACTCGTGATGAATTCCGGCGTTAACAGGCTCGTAAGGTACCCTTCGTCATATGCTTTTGTGTCCATGCGTGTGGCAAGTCGCCACCCATGCGCGCGAAGTATGGACTTGTATGGTATGAAAATAATTCTTCACATCGGTGCACATCGCACCGCCACCACCAGCTTTCAGGGTTATATGCGACGCAGTGAAAATACGCTTGCGCAGGCCGGCATTGGCTTTTGGGGGCCGATGCGAACCCGTCGCGGGCTTTTCTCGGGAATTCTGCCCACGCCTGCGCTCAGTGCTGATGCGGCCCGCCGCGCACGAGGGCGTATCCTGTTGCAGCTTAAAAGGGCCCAGAATGCCGGTGTGCATACCTTAGTGGTCAGCGATGAAAACATAATGGGCTCGTGCACGCTGAATTTACGCAAACGCAGCCTGTACCCGGATGTCGATGAACGGCTTGAGTATTATGTTGAAGCGTTTGAAAATCGAATAGACAAAGTGGTAATTTCAGTCCGTGCGCAAGATCAGTTCTGGTCATCGACGGCAGCCTTCTGCGTGCAACGCGGCCGCAGCGTGCCGACGCGCGCTCAGCTTGCTATGATTGCGAACGATCGACGGAGTTGGCGCGACGTGATTACGGATGTTGCGTTTGCTGCGCCTTTAGCCTCTGTTGAGGTACTTCCATTTGAGCGTTTTGTAGGACATCCGGCCCGATTTCTTGCAGCAATTGCCCAAAATGTTCCGCCGATTGATACAGGCCCGCGCTGGCTTAATCGCAGGCCAGATGCTGCTGAGTTGCGCAAATGCCTAATCGACCGTGGCTCTGACGTATCAGCTTTGCATGAAGATAAAACCTGGTGGAACCCGTTTGATGAATATCAAACTGCTGCTCTGCGCGAAGCCTATGCAGATGATATGCATTGGCTGGTCTGTGGCGCAGATCGTTTGGCTTTATTGACAGAAGATTGGAACGCGAAGCGCGCAGGGAAAACCCTGCCAAATGAGCCCCGAAACAGAGGACATCGAAATGACATCGAAGAAAAACGCATGGCGAAGCCTGGCTGAGAAAGAGCTGCGGGGCCGCTCTCTGGACGATCTGAAGTGGAACACGCTGGAAGGTATCGACGTCCAACCGTTGTATACCGAGGACGATCTTCAGGGGCTGTCGCATTTAGGCACTATTCCTGGCGACGCCCCTTTTACGCGTGGGGTCAAGGCGACGATGTATGCGGGTCGCCCATGGACGATCCGACAATATGCAGGCTTTTCGACAGCCGAAGAATCTAACGCCTTTTATCGTCGTGGTTTGGCCGCAGGTCAGCAAGGTGTGTCGGTGGCCTTTGATCTGGCGACGCACCGTGGCTATGACAGCGATCACGAACGGGTCATGGGCGATGTGGGCAAGGCGGGTGTTGCCATTGATTCCGTTGAGGATATGAAAATCCTTTTTGACGGGATCCCGCTCGATAAGGTCTCAGTGTCGATGACGATGAATGGGGCTGTGATCCCGATCTTGGCAAGTTTCATTGTGGCGGGCGAAGAGCAGGGCGTTGATCGCGCGGCCCTGTCGGGCACCATTCAAAATGATATTCTCAAGGAATTTATGGTTCGAAACACCTATATCTATCCGCCCGAGCCGTCGATGCGGATTGTGGCAGATATTATCCAGTACACATCAACGGATATGCCCAAGTTCAACTCGATCTCGATCTCAGGCTATCACATACAAGAGGCTGGCGCGAACCTCGTGCAAGAGTTGGCTTTCACCCTGGCTGACGGTCGCGAATATGTGCGCACTGCCATTGCAAATGGGATGGATGTGGACAAGTTCGCCGGCCGTTTGTCATTCTTTTTCGCGATTGGCATGAATTTTTTCATGGAGGCGGCGAAACTGCGCGCAGCACGTTTGCTCTGGCATCGCATCATGTCCGAATTTGAGCCTAAGAACCCCAAATCGTCGATGTTGCGCACACATTGCCAGACTTCCGGTGTTAGCCTGGCCGAGCAAGACCCATATAACAACGTCGTGCGCACGGCTTATGAGGCAATGTCGGCTGTTCTTGGCGGCACACAAAGCCTGCACACGAATTCTTTGGATGAGGCGATTGGCCTGCCCACTGACCATTCTGCGCGCATCGCACGCAACACGCAATTGATCCTGCAGGAAGAAACCGGCGTCACGAATGTGGTCGATCCGTTGGCAGGCAGCTACTATGTGGAAAAATTGACCCATGATCTGGCCGAAGCCGCATGGACGCTCATTCAGGAAGTCGAGGACATGGGCGGCATGACCAAGGCCGTGGCCTCAGGCATGCCCAAACTACGCATAGAAGAGGCTGCAGCGACACGTCAGGCGATGATCGACAAAGGCGATGAAGTGATTGTTGGTGTGAACAAGTACCGCCGCGACAAGGAAGAGCCGATTGATATTTTGGACATCGACAATGCTGCTGTCCGCGCGAGCCAGATTGAGCGGCTCACCCGTATCCGCGCTGGCCGGGACGAGGCTGCGTGCAGCGCTGCCCTAGCTGCATTGGGTGAAGGTGCTGCTGGCACTAGTAATCTTCTTGAACTTGCGGTTGAGGCCGCCCGCGCCCGCGCTACAGTAGGAGAAATCAGCATGGCTATGGAAAAAGTTTTCGGGCGTCATCGTGCTGAGGTTAAGACACTCGCCGGTGTCTATGGGGCCGCATACGAAGGCGACGCAGGTTTTGCCGCCATTCAGGCCTCGGTCGAAGATTTCGCAAAATCCGATGGCCGTCGCCCGCGGATGCTGGTGGTCAAGATGGGTCAGGACGGCCATGACCGCGGGGCTAAAGTAATTGCAACGGCTTTTGCTGATATCGGGTTTGATGTTGATGTGGGCCCATTGTTTCAAACCCCGGCCGAAGCCGCACAAGACGCGGTTGACAATGACGTACATGTCATTGGCATCTCAAGTCAGGCAGCGGGGCACAAAACCCTTGCGCCGCAACTGGTTCAGGCGCTCAGGGACGCGGGCGCTGAAGATATCATCGTCATCTGCGGCGGCGTAATCCCGCAACAAGATTATCAGTTTCTCTATGATGCGGGGGTCAAGGCGATCTTTGGGCCAGGCACGAACATTCCGGACGCAGCACAAGACATCTTGAATATTATTCGCGATACGCGCGGGGGAAATTGACGCTCTGAACAGTATGCGATTATCCGGCATAGGACGCCCACTTAAGCGCCTTTTCTGGGGGTTTGGGGAACGGTTGCTTTGAACTTCATCTTGGTGCGGCTCAGTGCCGGCAATACTTTTCAAACCGATCCGACAGTTGCCCGTGTGCTTGCTATTGCGACTACAGCGCAGCTTAAACATAGGGAACATTTTGTATCATCTAAGATATTAAAATGCATTATCTTGAGTATTTATGGGGGAACAACTTTTTGTAAAATGCTGTCGGCCTCTTCTTTTTAAAGTATTGGCCTGCAATAAGCAGGTGCAGATGCAAAAGCCGGGAGCAGAGTCATGATACTTGATCATCTGGTGTTGGGGGCAACGACCTTGGCCGCGGCTCAGGCACAGGTCGAGCAGTCGCTTGGCATGGCGATGCAGCCCGGCGGCGCCCATGCAGTGTTTCACACCCATAATGCTTTGCTTGGTCTCAACGATGGCATCTACCTCGAAGCGATTGCACCTAACCCTGATGCGCCCACGCCTGCCCGGTCGCGGTGGTACGACCTGGACCGCTTCAAGGGGCCTGCGCGTCTGTCCAACTGGGCAGCGGCTGTTTCGGAAATGGATGCGGCGCTGGCGACTATGCCATCTGGTTGCGGTGTTCCTGTTGCGGTCAGCCGGGGCACACTGTCATGGTCCATGGCTGTTTCGGCGGCGGGAACAACCCCCTTTGACAACCTCTGGCCTGCGTTGATTGAATGGCCAATCGGTATGCACCCGGCAGGACAATTGGCGCCCACAGGAATCCGTTTGGTGCGCTTTACTTTGGTACACCCGCAAGGCGACCTGCTGGCAAAGGCGCTGGCCGGGCACATTAAGGATGACCGACTTGCAGTCGAGACCGGTCCCATCGCGATGCAGGCCACCTTTGCCACACCGCACGGAGAACGGACGCTGTGATACGAAAGGCAACAGCCCGCGATGCCGTTTGGATCATGGATCTGTGGAACGGTGTGATCGCCGATACGCTGATTACCTTTACCACTACCCCCAAGACCCGCAACGAGATCATCGCAAAGATTGAAACGGGCACCGTTTTAGTTGCTACGAACCAGCGTGGCTTTGCCACCTATGGCCCGTTTCGCGCGGGGCCGGGTTACGCAGCGACCGTTGAGCATAGCGTAATGATTGCACCTAGCGTGCGCGGCACTGGCCTTGGGCGTGCGCTGATGACATTGGTAATACAGCACGCCCGCGAGCATCGAAAACATGTGATGGTCGCTGGTGTCAGCAGTGCCAATCATACCGCAGTTAAGTTTCATTCCGCCCTTGGTTTCGTCGAAGTCGGGCGGATGCCGCAGGTTGCTCACAAGTTTGATCAGTGGCTTGACCTTATCTTAATGCAACGGATGCTTAATCCGCCTGACAGTTGCATTGACGTAAGTTAGAGCAGACGCATAAATTGAGCGCGCGACTCTCCGCTGTGTTTCTGTGGGGAGCAGCGCTAATTGACGTACTTTTGCAAGTTCGGACAGGGCTCGACTGGAAAGTACCGGACTTCAGTACCCTTTGCCGTCGCCAAAAGACGTTCAAAGTCTCCTTCCCATACCGTGGTGGAACTGGCCCATTGCCTCTGCTGATTGACGCAAATGGGATCAGAGCTGCGGGTGAAGGAGAATGGAAAGCGGAGATGCCTAGTGAAAACAAGAAACGCCTGCGGCGCAAACTTCACCTCGGAATGGAGGAGGAAACACTGGAGATTCGCGCGGTAAGTGTCACGACAAGCAATGTTGGAGACGCGCCTATGCTGTCCGACCTGCTGGAACAAGATCCCGCCCGGCCAAGAAATTGCTAAGGTCACTGCTGATGAGGCTTATGACACGCGCAGATGCCATAATGTAATTGCCAATCGGGGTGCCGCAGCCATCATCCCGCCGCGTAAAAATGCTCAGCTTTGGAAGCCAACCACGGCGGGGGCTATTGCGCGAAACAAAGCCGTGAGAGCCTGCAAATATCTTGGGCGAGCTTTGTGTCAAAAGTTGAGCGGAAATCACCGCCAAAGCCGTGCAGAGACAAAAATGAACTGCTCAAACTCCTTGGCCATGGCGTCATGGCCCGAGACTTCAACCGATACGTTGCTGAGCTCTATGCCGCGGATCGCGGCGCTCAATCGCGACACAGTTCTTGGCATACCCGTCACAGCGCCCGTAGGATAAGTCCGCCCGGGGAAAGGGGAAGTCTACCCTTCAACCAATTTGTGCAACAAGGCCGATTACGG